>NZ_JAKUGD010000001.1:0-824373 GCF_022663775.1 Bacillus cereus group sp. BfR-BA-01350 | reverse complement strand
CCGTTACTCCTGTTGATCCCGTTGCTCCTGTTGATCCCGTTACTCCTGTTGATCCCGTTGCTCCTGTTGTTCCTGTTACTCCCGTTGCTCCCGTTGCTCCTGTTGATCCTGTTGCTCCTGTTGCTCCCGTTGGAATATAAATTGGCGGAAGAACCGGAAAAGTAGGTCCAATATTTTCTGGTCTTACCATACCTTTATTCAAAGATAATTTTTCATCGCTGTTCAATTTACTACCTCATTTCACATTTTGTTTACTAATTAACAAAATAAAACCTCTATCATTTTAGAAAAATTCCATAACTACTTTTTCATACTCAAATGATTTTACATAAAGTAAACTTTTTACCGTTACTATAACTAGTAGTATTAATATAATAAAATGATAGTTCCATTCCAAAATACTAAATCGGTTACATTTTAATTTAAAAATGAGGTGATTTATATTCAAGATAAGAATGAAAAAATGAAAAAAGGACTATTATCAATAGCTCTTGAAATTATACTTCCATACAGGCTTACAGGTCCTACTGGTCCTACTGGGCCTACAGGCATCACCGGACCTAATATTACAACAAACTCCATGTTCGCTAATAATACGTCAGGTGGTCCCATTTCAGTTATATTAGGCGGAACTAATATTCCACTTTCTAATAACCAAAGTCTCGGGAATTTTACAGTGAACGCTTCAAATGATATATTTACAATTCCTGTTACTGGGAGATATTATTTAACTTATCAAGTTAATACGACAACTGCACTACTTGCTGGTACAAGGCTACTATTAAACTCTTCGACTCCACTTTCCAGATCTATTTTTTCTCCCGCATTATCAACTTCAAATTATAATAATAATTTAATAATTAATTTAACTGCTGGTAATACAATTTCACTTCAACTATTCGGCGTATTATCCATAGTTAATTTAGTTGGAGGTGGTTCAACAGGTGCCTCTTTAACAATTATACGAATCGATTAAAAAATGATTCATTCTTTTTATAATAATCATTCTTAAATGCTAAAATAGTAACTACTAGGTCATTCCTTTAGTTTATATTTTAATAACTTCACGTAAGTGATTATGCAATAAGAAATACTTTGCACTATATTCATAGTACAAAGTATCTATACTAAATTTTCCGTATATACATTATCAATTTACACTCCTCACAGCTAATGTTACATTGAATATGAAGATAGTTTCTCAAATGCGAACCATCTCAAAACATATTTGAGAAACATACTCCAATCCTATACGCGAGAGCAATACTATGTTGACACTCAAATGAGTGTCTTTTTTTGTGGATTATAAAAAATAAAACCACCTCTTATAGATGGTTTTATCATTACGTCTTTCTTTGTTTTTCAAGGTAGCTGTAAATTTATGAAGTTGAATAATAAATAGTCATATTTAACCGGGTTTGCGTTCTTCCAAAATTACGATAGGCATGCGGTCTATCCGCCTTAAAGCGAATTGAATCCCCGCTATTTAATTTATACTGACAATCATTTATTTCAATTGTCAATTCCCCTTCAAACACCGTTATAAATTCTTCAGTCCCTTCTTTATGACCTTCCGAATTTAACTTTCCTTCTGTTTCAATTTCAACCGTATAGATTTCAAAGTTCCTTTCATCTTGGAAAGGAAAAGAAGGATACACTTTATATCTTCCATTGTCTTCTGATAATACTTGAACATCATTTCGTAAAACAACTTTCGTATCCGGTTGCGGATTATTGATTAAAGAAGTAAAAGACACTTTCAAACCATTCGCAATTTTCCATATCGTTGTTAATGTTGGACTTGACTCTCCACGTTCAATTTGTCCAATCATCGTTTTACTCACACCTGTTAATTGGGAAACCTTTTCTAAACTTAACTTTTCCTTCTCTCGTATTGTCTTTAAATTTTTCGCCAAAATAAGTTGAATTTCTTCCATAAGAAACACCCCTATACTATATACAATATAACGACCGTTATGTATAATAAAAAGCACACGTTATATTGTTCTTTTCGGTCATTATAACATACAAAATAATTAGGGGGTTTTGAAATGCCTATATTTTCTTTTTTGTTATTTGTTTTTATAAGTAGCTTCACACCCGGACCTAACAATTTTTTAGCGATGACATACGCTAATCAACATGGTTTAAAAAGGAGTATGCAATTTTGCTTCGGAGTAGCTTTCGGTTTTTTCATCCTAACTTCCTTATGTAGTTTCTTTAATATTGTACTAATTAAAATCCTACCTATAATCGAATTCCCTTTAAAAATCTTAGGTGTAGCATATATGCTATATTTAGCTCTTAAAATACTCACAAGTAAAACTAGCATAAATCCCGATGAAAAATATAATAAAAATTTATTTACAGTTGGGATTTTCCTTCAGTTTATTAACCCTAAAGGAATACTATTCGGACTAACTGTAGTATCAACTTTTATTCTTCCTTACTACAATTCATATTCAAGTTATCTACTTTTTTCATTATTTCTAGGTGTAGTTGGATTAATGAGCACATTTAGTTGGACATTATTCGGTTCCATGTTTCAAAAACTTTTGTTGAAGCATACTAAATCATTTAACATCATTATGGCCGTTTTATTAGTTTTCAGTGCGCTTTCCATTATAACCAATTAAATTTCCTTTATAAAAAAAGAGGATTACTCAATAAAAGTATCCTCTTTTTGAGGCCGAGTGATTTTTCTGTTTCACTAAAATAAAATCTTTACTTAATTTCATACGACCAGCCTCTACGCTCAAGGTAATCCGTCATTCCTTTAAGTTGCGGCCTCTACTTTTTATCATTCATTTTAAAATCTCTTTATAATAATACAGAAAAATACGCTATAATATAAGTTATTGTTCTTTAGGAGGGGTTTAATGGCTGATAAGTATAAATTTTTAATTCTTGTTGTTACAGCATTTTTTCCTTTCTTTTCCTTAATAAAAGATTTCCGTAACACTTCAAAAAGTTTCTTTTGGGGAAGCTTTGCAATCCTAACAAGCTTTATATTATTATTAACACACGCTTTAGAGTTAACTCCAATACTTCTCCATTCAGCCCAGATAGCTCTTGAGATTATTACAATACCTCGTAAATTATTGTTCCCGTCTGGCACTGAAGTTGCTAGTATTTGCTAACAATTCGTGTATCTAAAAAAATTCAAGTCTATATTTCTAATTATCTTTATAAATATAAAAATGCGGTTTCTCCTTTCTAGAGAAACCGCACCCTATCAAAAATTCTTCTTAAAATTTAAACTGACTCGTATACAGATCAAAGTAAAATCCTCTATCTTCCATGAGAGATTCATGGTTCCCTTTTTCCAAAATACTTCCATCTTTTATAACAAGGATTTGATCTGCTTTTTCAATCGTTTTCAGTCGATGAGCGATTACGAAACTTGTTCGACCTCTCATTAAATTGTTTAGTCCTTCTTGTATTTGTAATTCTGTTCTCGTATCAATATTAGATGTTGCTTCGTCGAGAATTAATATATCTGCATCTGCTAAAATTGCCCGTGCAATCGCAAGAAGTTGTTTTTGTCCTTGACTTAAATTCGATCCTTCTGAAGCAATTTTCGTTTCATATTGATTCGGTAAATGTTTTATAAAAGAATGTGCAGATGCTGCCTTAGCTGCATTGATTACCTCTTCATCACTAGCATCTAATCGACCATAACGTATATTATCCATAATCGTCCCAGCAAATAAATACGTATCTTGTAAAACTACTCCTATTTTACTTCGCAACGAATTCATATCATATTCTTTTATGTTTTTTCCATCAATATGAATTTGCCCTTGCTGTATATCGTAAAAGCGCGTTAGCAAATTAATGATTGTTGTTTTGCCCGATCCAGTTGGACCTACTAAAGCAATTGTCTCCCCTGGCCGCGCTTTAAGACTCACTTCTTTTAAAATCGTTTTATTTTCCTCATACCCAAATGAAACATTCTCGAGTGCAACATGTCCTTGTAAATTTTGTACAACGAATGCATCTTTTTTATTTTTGATTTCCGGTACTTCATCCATAATTTCAAAGACACGTTCCCCACCAGCCACTGCCGCTTGAATCGTATTCATTAAAGTTGCGAATTGACTGAGTGGTCTTGAGAATTGACGAGAATAATTAATAAAAGCTGCAATGACACCTACTGTTGTCATTCCATTTAAAACCATTACTGACCCAGTCCCAATTACAAGTCCCATACCTAAGTTGTTAATAAAGTTCATACTCGGAAAAATAAAAGCTGAAAATGTATCCGCCTTCGTTGCAGAAACTCTTAGCTGTTCATTAATTTTATTGAAATTTTGTACGGTTTCTTTTTCTTTCCCATATAACGTTGTAACATCCGCACCTGTTATAGCTTCCTCAATAAATCCATTTAATTCGCCTAAATCTTTTTGACGCTTTGCAAAGTTTTTACCACTATAAGCAACTAGTTTTTTTGTAACGAAAAACATAATAGGTACTGTAATTAAAGTAACAATCGCTAAAATCCAATCTAATGCGAACATCGCAATCGTCACACCTATAAAAGTTAGCGCTGATGAAATAATTTGTACAACACTTTGTGTCAACGCTTGATTCAAATTATCTATATCATTTGTTACACGACTCATTAAATCCCCTTGAGAACGTACATCAAAGAACCGTAAAGAAAGCGTTTGGATTTTCTCAAAAATATCTTGTCTTATTTTTTGTATCGTTTTTAATGCAACGTTAACCATGACAAATGTTTGTAACCAAGTTAAAAACACTGTAATACCATAAATTGCGATAAGTAACATGCACATTCTTGCTGTGCCATTTAAATCTTTCGGTACAATATATTGATCTATAATTACTCCCATTAAATAAGGACCTAATAATCCAAGTAACGTTGTAACAAATACTAAAAATATAACGAACGTAAGAGCAACTTTTTGATACCCCATATAGTTCCATACTCGCATTATAGTTCCTGTCGTATTTTTAGCTTTCCCTAACTTAGGCGCGTTACGTCCACCTTTATTAGCAAATTGCCCTTGAAAATTACGCATGTTCTTTCCCACCTTCCTTATACAAATTGCCACCTTGGGAAAGATAGATTTCTTGATAAACCTCGCATTGTTCTAACAGTTCTTTATGTGTACCATCACCAACTAATTCACCATTATCTAAAACGAGAATTTTATCAGCATCTATTATTGATGAGATTTTAGAGGCAATTAATAATGTTGTTGTTCCTTTATATTCTCTCCTTAATGCTGATTGAATGTTAGATTCTGATTTAGCATCAACTGCTGATGTAGAATCATCTAATACAAGAATAGATGGCTTTCTCACAAGCGCCCTTGCAATGGATACACGTTGTTTTTGTCCACCTGATAAATTCGTCGCACCTTGTGTTACATGATATTGATAAGAATCTTCCAGTTTGTTAATAAACTCAGTCGCACAAGCTGATGAAGCCGCCACTTCCAGCTCTTCCTTCGTTGCATCTTCTTTTCCATAACGTAAGTTCTCTTCTATACTACCTGAAAACAACAATGCCTTTTGAGGTACGAACCCGATTGAACCACGAAGTTTTTGTAAATCGTATGCCTTAACATTTATTCCATCAATACATATTTCACCTTGATCAACATCGTATAAGCGTGGTAACAATTTTGCTAAAGTAGATTTACCACTTCCTGTAGAACCGATAACCCCTACTTTTTCACCTTTACATATGCGAAATGAAATATCTTTTAAAACATATTCATTATTTTTCGTATAACTATAACTAACATTTTTAAAATCAATATTCCCCTCAATTTCCTTAGGTACAAGCGCATTTGTTTCGCTCGTAATATCAACCTCAGTATTTAAAACTTGCTGTACTCGATCCGCAGACGGAAATGCTCGCGCGATTTGCATAAATACCATACTGATAGACATAAGTGACATTAAAATGATATTCAAATAATTTATAAACGCTAATATAGCTCCTACTTGAAGAGTCCCGTTAAATACTTTTTCTCCACCAATCCATAATGTTGCGACAATCCCTCCGCTTACAACTAACATTATGATTGGCATCATTAAGGAAATAAGCTGCACCGCTCGAATATTTATCTTCGTTAAATTTGTATTAACATTTCCAAACTGATTAATTTCATATTTTTGTCTTACATACGCTTTAATAACACGTACTCCAGATAAATTTTCTTGTAACTTTGTATTCACTTTATCTAATGCTTCTTGCACCTTTTTGAACGTCCCGCTCGCTTTACTCGCAATGAATATAATCGCAAGTAATAAAATTGGAACGACTACGAGTAATATAGGAAATAACTCGCTTGCTGTTACAAAAACAATTATGATACTTCCGATAAATAACAAAGGACCACGAACAAGAACACGTAATGTCATCGTCATCGCCGATTGAATAGATGTAATATCATTTGTCACTATCGTTAATAACTTTCCAGTTCCAAACGAATCACGATTTTCACTAGAAAATGTTTCTATTTTCGCAAACACATTTTTTCGTATGTCAGTAGCGAAATTAACAGCTGCTTTTGTAGAATACATCATACACCCAAGCCCTCCAACTAAACCGAGTGCTGCAGCTCCTATCATAAGAAGTCCCATTTTTATTACATAATTCATATCCCGATTTGCTATCCCAACATCAATAATATGTTGCATAATAGTCGGTTGAATTAAGTCCATCGCAACCTCAAGTACCATAAATAGTGGTCCAATAATAGCGAAGAACATGTATGGTTTTAAATACTGTAATAATTTACGAAATGATTTCATACATAATCTCCTTTTCCCATGAAATTACCCCCGAATAACTCATATCCCTCCTTATTTAAGCGCTGTAGTTTGTAATTTCTTTCTTATTCCTATTATATTATGTAAATTAATATTTAACATTATTAAATGATAAGCATTAATGACTTTACGGTCAATAAATGTGCTTTTTATTATATACATATAAAAACCGCATTCCTAATGAAAAGAATACGGTTTTTCATCTATATTTTTTCAGTTGTAAACTCTAAAAACTCAGTCTCAAATCCATTATTTTTAGACGGACTACACGTGTAAAAACCTATTTTAATAGGCTTATTTCCTATATCCTCCATCAAATGAGCGATTCTTATTTGTTCCCATTGGTGGATCTTCTTCACATATATTGTATAATCACCACGTTTACGAACAATTCGAAAACGAAGTTGCTCGTTAGCTAATTCTGTCGGAAAGTCTTGCGTGGACCAATCGGAATATCCATTATTCGTTACGACTGCTCCTAAATGAGATGGACCATCTGGAATATATTCTAATGAAGTTTTCAGCCAACACTTTTCCGAAACCATAACAAAAAGACCAGCTTGATCGAATTTTGAATTTGGATTCATACGCAATTGAACTTCAGCTTGAAAGTCTGTCATCGTCTCTGTATAAAACACATGACCATTCATTACTTCGAATCCATAATGTGTTTTAAGCCAAAAATCTGTTTCGGCTTTCGAGCGGACAATAAGCGCATGATTGTTATTAAGCTTATAATACTCAGGTACATTCATTATAGTAAGTTGCTCAATATGTTCTGGTATATGTGATATTTTCATAGTTCCTCCCTAATAAAGCATCTATATACACATTTAAAATTCTACTAATACTGGGAATTTATAACCTTTCAAATCCAACTCTCTATTACTTCGAACCATTAAATACTTACTTGACTGTAATTCTGTAAACTGTACATCCTCAACTCCTAATTGATCTGGAGAGAAGTAAAATTCGATTTCTGTAAATCTTTCAGCAATTTCCCCGCATATTTCATCTAAAACTGGAATTACTGGTGCAAACACTCCATATAATTTCAACTTTTCATTATCTACTTCATACACAATTAGAGCATCTAGCTTCTCTGAATAATACAATTTTCCATTCCATTCCGAATCATACATATTCAAATAAAACGAAGGACGGAAGTTTAATGTTGAAAAATTATTTGAAAGTCTTTGGCTACTATCTATAGTTTCATGTATTAATTTTCTATCCTCTTCCATATAATAATCTAGCTCTCTAAGTAAGGAATCATTATTATTCTTTTTATCATATGGAATAGTCATCAAATACTCCTGCACAACTTTAAAACCATATGATGTATATAGTTCAGGTTTTTCCGTAAACAATAATGTGCATTCACATTTCTTATCGATTTCTTCTATCATTTTACTCATTAATTGTGTCATGAGTCCTTGTCTTCGAAAATTAGGGTGTGTCATTACCGATTGAATGCCTGCTGCATTTATTCTTTCACCATTCACTAGCAATGGTAACGAGAATACCGCAACGTTTGCAATCGCTTTATCTTCTTGTAAAAATGATAAAGCTTTATATGTATCATCCCAATAACCTCTCTCTGAAAAATCATGCAATGTTTGACTTGGAATCCCAAACACTTCTTCAAATAAAGGAAATAACTGCTCTCTTTTCGGTTCTTCTAAAAGAAGTTTTTCAAAACTTTCAACATTCCCCATGTTGTCCCTCCATATGTTAATTCCATCAAATTAGATATAGTTGTAGAACCTGCTCTTAAAGTAATAGGTCTTACCAATCAATATACTATCATAAAATATAAAAAAAAAGTCTAATTAATTTTATGTTTCGACTATTCTAAAATAAGTCGAATAAAACAATATTAGGATTTTTGAATATTAATGAGTTTATTATATAAAAATAGCGCTTTCTAATTCGTTTTTACTAATAGAAATACACTATTTATAATAAAAGATTTTTATTCTTTTATCCCTTCAAGTCTTTCCTTCGTATTAATTTCTTCTCCACTTATACGCTTTTCAAAAGACTTTCTCCAACTACTTGAAAGTGCATTTACTTCTAATATCCTTTTTACCCCTTCAATATTTTGCTTTTCCTTGTGCATGATACGGTTAGCAAACGCTACTGAAACACCTTTTGGATCAGACTGTAGTCTTTTTAAAGTATCGACTGATGATACCCACCCTTCTTTTAATACACGAAAATAAAATCCTGTATATCCTGTTTCTTGAAAATATAGTGGTAACTTTGGAATATTATATTTTTTTGCTAATTTAAAACAAGGTTGCCTTGGTTGTGTTACCTGTACGATTGCCTGTCCGAGCTTAAACTTATCACCAATACAAACATCCTCTTCGCGCATACCACTAACTGTTATATTTTCTCCGAAAGCCCCATATACAAGATCTTGATTCAACTCTTTTTCCCAATATGGATAGTGATCACCAGTATAAACACAAACTGCTTTATCTACTCCTCCATGATGAACTAAGTCAGCTTGTCCATCCCCATTAAATTTTACAAAAGATAAATATACCGGTTCCTTTACTTGTTTCTTATTTATGCCTGTATGAATTACTTTTCCGCCGTATGTAACCTCTTTTGGTAATCCTATATTTAAAGATAATAATTGATATTCATTAGCCATTCTATTTCCTCCTTTAAAGGTGTTACATGTATTTTCTCTCGGTTAATTTTTACAACCCTCTCTGTTATATAAAGATGATTATAAAACCTCTAAAATCATTGTTCAATTCAATTATTTATATAATAATGATAGGTATAACCTATTATTATACTTGAGGTGATTCCAATCGAATTACGACAACTTGAATACTTTTTAGCTGTTTCAAAAGAATTACATTTCACAAAAGCAGCTGAGAAATTAAATATTTCACAGCCTTCACTAAGTCAACAAATACGTGCATTAGAGCATGAAGTAGGAATGCCCCTTTTCGATCGAATTGGTAAAAAAATATCTTTAACCGAAGCTGGGAGGATTTTATTATTACATAGTAAAACAATTTTTCATGAAGTTGAACAAGCCCGTTCTGCTATTCAAGATTTAAACGGATTACAACAAGGTTCCTTAACAATTGGATCATTATTAACCGTCGTAAATTACTTACTACCACCAGCTATTTTAAATTTTAATAATTTATATCCCAATATAGAACTTTCTGTATTAGGACTTCGCACAGGAGATATTCGTGAAAAATTATTACAAAACGAACTAAATATTGGCATTACATTTCTACCGGTGCAAGATAAAGAAATTATTTCTATCCCTCTCTACAAAAGTGATCTTATAATAGTCGTACCAACTGGTCATCAATTAGCTGAACATAATCATGTATCTATTGCTGAATTACAGAACTACCCTTTAATTCTTTTACCTAAAAATTTCTTTTTAACCGAACTAATTACATCTCATTGTCAAAAATTCAACTTTAAACCAAAACCAATTTTAGAAATTAGTACAATGGAATCTTTAATCCAAATGGTTTCAAAAGGCATGGGAATTACAGTTTTACCAAAACCGTATATAGACTTTTTACAAAATACAAACATTCAAGCTATTAAAATAGAAAATCCTACTCCAACAATAGAAATAGGGCTTATTTATAGAAAAGATAAATATATGTGTGCTGCAACTCGAGAATTTATTAAACAATTGAAACTAACCGTACATTCTTTACAAAATTAAACGAACAAAAGAGATTATCCTATGAAGTCATTTCATAACGACCTAGTAGAATAATCTCTTTTCATAATGAAATAAAGTATTAACTATAAGTTTCAGTGTACCTTTTTGGAAATTGGAATATATTTTGTAAAATAAGCCCCAACTAACAATAATACGATTGAAAATAGCACTGTCAACATACCACCGAACTGAAACCAATATGCGAACAAATTAAAAATTGCAAGTGAAAAGAAACAAATTGAAGTTAATGCACTCTTCAATCCTTTTATTTCTGCTTTTTTTCTTTTTTGATACGCAATATACATGGAAACGGCTAAAAAAATGATAAAAACAATCATTAATAAAATGTTTAGCATCGGTAATCCCTCCAGTATAAATAACCTCCTTCGGTGCTACCATATTACCCCATTTACCCTTTTGGAATCAATTTATTATTCTCTTCTCTCCAAAAATCAGTATAAGTTTTATTTTCAAAGTTCACATTCACCTCAGAAAAAGGAAGACTCTCTCCAACCTCCAACGAGTACCAGTCATTTAAAAGTGGAGACCCGAAACAAATATTCATTGTGCATTCATGCAAATCAAACAATACGGAATGTAAAGTTCCAAACCATTCTTCATAATTATGCACCGTCAGCCCGGCAGGATATTCTTTTTGTACTAATCCTTTTAAAGACTCTATACTCACTTGTTCATTTCGATTTAAATGTTCATACAATGTGTGATATCGGTTTGTAGATTGTTCTAATCTTCTACTATTCAGTTTTTGAATAGGTAAACTAATTGCATGGTTTGTTGATACGATAAAATCTTGGCTTTTCTCAACAATTGTGATTATTGATTTATATCCATCAAATATTTCAATACATACTGCATCTAAAGGGTCGGCTACTATTAGATTCATATTACTAGCAATTGGTATTTCTTCTATTAGTGACTTAGCCTCCTGCACATTTTTGCATTTCTCCAATAACAGTCGAATGACCGCAAAACATTGTAAACCACTTACCGCTGGCTTTCTTAAACCCGCCATATTTCCAACCGGTTGACCACATGCTGAAAATGTAACAGCTAATCCATGCTCGTTAACTCCTTCCGTTCGGCCAAAATATTGAGTAGAAAAGCCACTATGTGCATATGCACCTTCAACATGAGTCGAACAAAAACGCATATCATCTATTACTGGTGACAAATCATAGTTTCTTAATACATAAGTATGCTTTAAATCTGTCTTTTTAGGTAAAACAGCACAATGGCTACAACCTGCTTTTAATAGTGTTTGATAATAATACATCATATTTTCAGATGGAATTTTTAATACTTCACAAAACCCTTCAATCTCTTCATTAATTCCTGGACAATAATTATGTAATATGTTCCTAGATTCTGTCCAATGCTGCTGCGATATTAAATTTTCTTTCTGTATAAATTGCGGAATAAGGTAAGGATGTTGTTTTACAAATTCTCCTTGTTGCTTACCGATTTCATAATGACTTCCTTTTAGCGATGAAAAATAACCCTTTACTTGATACATCTAATTCCCCCTTATTGAATTTATCCATATCGTACCAAATAAACTGTATTCATTCTTGATGTTTTTTACTGTCTCTCAAATTAAATACGGCTGGAATAAAGCGAACAGTTATAAAATAAAAACTAGGAAACTGTAATCTTTAACAGTTCCCTAGTTTCCTTCATACTAAATGATTCCCTCTTCCACCATCGTTTCTGCAATTTGCACCGAGTTCCACGCCGCACCTTTTAATAAATTATCGGAAACGATCCAAAGATGGAATCCGTTTGGTGTATCAGGATCTTTTCTAATTCTACCGACAAATGTATCTATTTTCCCTTCTGCGTATAATGGCATTGGATACAGCTGTTCACTAGGGTTATCCTGCAAAATAACACCTGGTGCATCAAACAATACTTCTTTAATTTCTGCAACAGTTGCTTCTTTTTCAAGCTCTATATAAACCGATTCTGAGTGACCTGATATGACCGGAACACGCACACAAGTAGCTGCCATTTTCAAGTTTGGGTCTTCTAAAATTTTCTTCGTTTCTTGTATCATCTTTACTTCTTCAAAGGTGAAATCATTATCCGTGAATATATCTACTTGAGGAAGTACATTAAATGCAATTGGATAATGTTTTTTATCTTTTTTCGCTGGTAATATAGTACTCTCCACTTCTTCACCTGCAAGTATTGACTTAGCCTGTTCTTTTAATTCTTGAATCGCATGAATACCAGAACCCGATACAGCCTGATAAGTGGAAACGATAATTCGTTCTAATCCGAATACTTTTCGTATTGGCTGAAGAGCAGTTACCATCTGTAATGCTGAACAATTCGGAACTGCTATTATCCCTTTATGTTCCTTTAAAGTGTGCGCATTCACTTCCGGAACAACGAGCGGTACATCATGTGCCATTCGGTATTCGCTTGTGTTGTCAATGACGATGGCACTGCTAGAGACAGCTTGATTTACAAATTGTCTAGAAACTTCTCCTCCAGCGCTAAAAAAGGCAATATCTACCCCTTCAAAACTATTTATTTTTGCTTCTTGTATAATGATCTCTCGCCCTTTAAATTGTACTGTCTTACCAGCTGATCTTTTTGACGAAAGTAACGTAACTTCAGCTATATTAAACTTTGTTTCTTTTTCTAACAGTTCAATAATTTTCTGACCTACTGCACCCGTAGCCCCAACAACAGCTACATGATAGCCCTTTTCACTCATCTTTTCTCCTCCAATGTTAAATGAATAAATATTTCTACAATTTCATTTTATAAGGAATTTAATCATTTGGAAAATTGAAATACGTGATATAATCATTCACAAATCATGATAATAAAAGAGGGATTGTTTATGGAAATGAGACACGTTAAAACATTTTGTGCGATTGTTAAGTATGGTGGTTTTTCTAAAGCTGCTCATGCATTAGGTTATGCGCAATCTACAGTTACAGCGCATATGAAAGCATTAGAGAACGATTTACATATTCCTCTTTTCGATCGGTTAGGAAAAAAAGTACTTCTTACAAAAGCAGGTCATCAATTTCATCCTTATGCTTTAGAATTACTTGCAATTTATGAAAAAGCGCAAGAAATCCCTCAAAATACCGATCAATTAGAAGGTACATTGAGTATTACATCAAACGAATCATTAGCAGTGTACCGTTTACCACAATTATTACGCGCTTATAAACAGAAAAATCCGAAAGTAAATATCGTACTTGAAACAAACACAAACGAACAAGCATTACAAAAATTACGTGAAGGAGAAACAGACGTTGTCTTCATAATTGGAGAAAGTATAGAACATAATGATTTTATTACACGTACTTTTAGTAATGAAACATTTGGATGGATTTTACCTCCCCATTACTGTATACACTCTAACCCATTTTATTTATTAAAGGATACTCAGTTTATTTTTACCGAACAAAGCTGCGGTTATAGACCAATGGTAGATCGTTTTTTACGTCAAAGCGGGAATATTCCAGCTAAAACATTTGAAACGTCCAACGTTGAAGTTATTAAACAATCTGTTATGTGTGAGTTAGGAATTTCAATTCTTCCTTACATCGTTGTACAAGAAAGTTGTCAAAAAGAGCAACTCTGTTTTCAGCCTATTGAAACTCCAACAGTTATTCAAAGCCATGTAATCTATCATAAATCTAGATGGATTTCCCCTGTAGTACAGTCGTTTCTTTCACTATTAAAGGTTATGAAAGTATAAAATAATATGAAAGAAAACATGAGTTGAAATCCTTTAAAGAATATCAACCCACGTTTTCTTTACTACTACTTATATAGTCATCTTCTTTTTATTAGGTGATGTTTTTTCTTTAACTAGAACAAATATGATTGGAAGGACAAGTAAACTAGCAATTGCACAGATTGTTCCTAAAGAAGAAAACGGAAATCCATTACTTATGGCAAGTGACGCTATGCCAGAAGCAATAGTCATCCCAATATACATGGCAGAGCTATTTAATGCCATTACAGTCCCTCGCACAGCTGGTTTTAATTCTGAAATTAGTGCCGTTAATGATGCTTGGCCAAATCCAATAAATAAACTCCAAATAATATGTACAATAATTGCAATTACTAGATTTCCTGTGGAAAGCGAGAATAACATTACACTAATTGAAGATACAATACTCGCAATGACTATAACATTCTTCTTTCCTATTTTATCAGCTAACTTTCCACCTAAAATATTACCAGCTACACTACCAACTCCCGCCAAAAAGATTACAATACCTATTTCACCAACGGAAAGGCCAAAATTATCCCCATAATAAACACCTATGTATGAAAACATGCCGTGTAATCCAATTGTCCATAGAAAAGTTGCTAATAATGCAAATAAAACTGATATATTTACTACAGTCATTTTCAATGGTGCATCCACCGTTTCCGTTAAAGAAACATGCACATCATCTCTCTCTTTTTCATTTCTTAATATGTGATTAATTAGTAATGTCAGAAATAAAGTTAAAAGTCCTATACTATAAAATGTCCATTGCCAATTTCCTACTTCAGATAAAAATGCACCTATAGGTACTCCAATGACTGTCGAACCTACCATTGCTCCCATAATCGTTCCCATCGCTTTTCCTCTTGACTCATATGTAACTTTATCTCCCACTAATGCAAAGATACTTGGCATAATCATCGCACCAGATAAACCTGTTAGACCGCGAAATAATAAAAGAATTTCAAAACTCTTCGCTAATCCCGTACAAAATGTAGAAATAGAAAAAATAATAAACCCTATTATAATCATACGTTTCCTTCCAACTCTATCAGACATCATTCCAAATACGGGTGCAGTTATTCCATAACAAAGTGCATAAATAGTAATTAATAACCCTCCACTCCCATCAGGGATACTAATTGTTTCTGTAATTACTGGTAATAAAGGTGCCACTAATAATGAATCTAATCCAACAAAAAAAGCTACAATTGCCAAAATACGTATCATTGACTTTAACTCCATATATAACTCCCCTTTATTTCATATATGAAATAATTATTTATTATTATCCCTTCTTTAATTTTCACTGTACTATTTTTCATTTCACATATGAAGTATTTATATAAATAAAAATGTAACAGAGTGTTACATTTTTACTATATTTAATTCAAGTGCTTCTTCCACTTTAATAATAAATCCTCTAAAATCCCTTCTTCTTCTTTCGTAAAACAACCACAATTCTCTTTTAAAAAATCACTATATTGCACATCGACTTGCTTTTTCGTCTCTTCACCTTTTTTAGTTAAATAAACGAGCGTTTCACGTTGGTCATTCGGGTTCTTCTCTGTCATTACGTAACCATCACGCTTCATCCGTTGAATCATTGTTGTCATATTACTTGGAACGCATCCCATGTTTTCAATTAACTTTGACATAGATACTTTCCCAGATTTTGCGAGTACTTGAATCACTCCAAATTGTACGTAACTTATATCATACTGTTCAATTGCTTTATCTAGATTTTTTTGTAGTAAATGATAAACATCACGGATATTACCGTAAAGCTCTCTGTTATTCATATGTATATTTAAGCCCCTCTAATTTATTTCATATATGAATCATATTCCCATTTATTTCTTGTGTCAATAAAAAACACCTTTGTAATAATGACAACAAAGGTGTTTCAACATATCTCTTATTTATTAGTCTGTCCCCCACCTGCAATTAATTTACTGCCTGAATATGTACTTTTTTGCATAAACAGTTGATTAATTAACTCTTTTTGTTCGGCTTCTGACATTACACCTTTTCCTTCGCCTAAATTTCCACTTTGTAATTTCCAAATCTTGTTGTGATCCGCGTCCATTTTTTCATATTTCCCTTGTTTCCATCTTTCTAAAATATCTGCATATGTTTTTCCTTGTACTAGATCATTGCTCTTTACAATATCAAGTAAACTTTCAATACGTTCTTGTGTAATAAAAATATAGCCCCACTTTTGATCAGCTTTCGTTTTTTGATGTGCCATTTCATGTAACGCTGTCTGTATTTTCTCATCTGTCCATTTAAAATTTTTATTAAAGCCGCTATTTGGTAATGAATGATTGCCATTTTCTAAAACCTTTGCATCTTCAGCTTTTACATTACTATCAGCCAGCACTTCTGCTGCCGGAGCAGCTGGTGATGCCTTTTTCGCAGCTGGTTTACTATTATTTAAATAATACAGCATACCATATGTTAAACCTACTCCGATTACCGCCATGCCAGCTATAATTCCAATTATTTTAAAGAATGTTTTCATCTTGCTTGTTTCCTCCCGCATATCTCATTTCATATTTTCTATTCCCTAAACCACATATGTATTTCCTTATATTATATTTCTTTCTTTTATAAATTGAAAGATTATTCTGTCAAAAAACACCGTCTTTTTCAAATGCAACTTCACCTCTAAGCATTTCATTTTAATTTTATAAAAATATGTGCTAGCCTATCTATAAAGGAGATGAATAAATATGAGTTTATTGCATAACGGTTTAACTTTTTTAAACTTTGATGATACGTATTTATTACAAAATAAACTACATTCTTATTCACATGAAGATATTGATTTTACTCATTTAGAACACGCAAATCTATATTGCGAAAACACTTCTTTAATGCATATAAAAAGAGCATTAAATCGTAGAAAGAATAAAGGAATTACTTTTATAGGTTCTGGAAATTATCATTATGTATCTCATTTATTATTAGAAGAAATAAACAAGCCTTTTACCCTTATACTATTTGATCATCATACTGATATGAACTTACAGGGAGCGAATGAACAGACTCTTATTTCCTGTGGATCTTGGGTATCATTTTCTCTTCGAAATAATGATAATTTAAAGAAGGTAATCATTATTGGGCCTTCTTCTCTTACAATTCATTCTAATGATTGTCCATACGTAGAAATTTTTCCAATTGATATATCACATGAAGTATCCATACATACAATACTTTCACATATTCATACAGAAACAATATATGTAAGCATTGATAAAGATGTTTTAGATCCAAAAGTTACTATTACCAATTGGGATCAAGGGCACATGAAATTATCTAGACTTTTACAATTTATTCATTCTCTAATTATGAATAAATCTATTTATGGTATTGATATTTCCGGTGAACTCCCAGTTTATCCTTCTCAACTTTTCTTACCTAAATATAAAAATGCTATTCATAAAAATGAACAAGCAAACTTACAAATTTTAAAAACAATTTATGAAACGAACTTACATATTCAATATGCATAAAAAGAACGAGTACCTTATAAGGTACTCGTTCTTTTTATGCGCGATTTTCTTTTAACCACTTCGTAATCGCATCTAATCTCGAAACATCAAAACGACTCTCTTCACACACATGTAAACTGTTTAAGTTATTTACAATTTCTAGTTCATTCGTTTTTACACTTTTTGCCTCAATTAATTTACAGTACCCGTCTGTAACGGTATTTAAATTTTCATAATAACGTTGAAACGCTTTTGATATATGTAAATGCTTTTCAAAGTTTCTTCTTCTTTTTGTCTCGTCAGATTCTTTCCGTTTTCTAAGTTCTTCATCATTCGTATATAAATAAAAATATTGATCAGGAAAACCAATTTCCCTATGTATCAGCTTTTCTTTATAAAAGTTTTCTATTAAAGATAATGGCTGATCAAATATTTCAAAATGGAAACACCAATTATAACTAAGCGGCTGATAAATGTCTCCATCAAGTATTATTAATTTATATTGCTCTGACTTCTGCATTGCTATTTTCCAGCGCTCTACTTGTTTTTCAAAATACCATGTTCTATGTTCATTTTTTGGTCTTTCAAATAATAAATTCACTTCAGGTATAATATAAGCACCATAATTCTTTTCTAACTCACGACACGTTGTGCTCTTACCAACCGCACTTGCTCCCTCGAACGCTATAATCCCCATAGTTTCTCCCTCTTTCATTAACTAAAATCTCTTTGTTTCGCTTTTCTCCCCCATAACTGTTTCCATAAAACAATTGAAGCGATGGAGAGCATTATTGTTGTAATGATACTGCCTTCAATACCAAATTTGCCTCCATGCAATATTTCTGGTCCATTTGTTATAGACTTAAAAATCGGAGTGGAATACACATTTGTACCACTAACGGCGAAACCATATACATTATATTGCGCCCAATTCCAAATTGAGTGCCATGCACATATTCCCCATAGACCATCTTCTTTTAATACGTATAAAGCTGCGTATACTCCAACTAATATTATATTCGATATAGATAATATTGTAATTCCCGGATTAAGGAGATGAAGAAATCCAAATAAAAAAGAAGTAACAATTATTCCAACCCATATACGACCTCTAATAGAAAGAACCGGAAATAACCAACCTCGCACAATAATTTCTTCAGTTGCCCCTTGTATTAAAAATGCAACTAAGGATCCTAATATACCTACTATTACTGTTGAGGTAATATGTTGTACTTGTAATTTTACACTTCCCATTAGTAACAGCAAAATAACTGGTATTGAAATAAATACAAACCCTATTAACGCACCTTTTAAATACTTTCTCATCCATTTCTCTTTCCAAAAACCAATGGATGAAAATGGCCTTTTTTCTACAAAACGAATCCATATAAATAAAATGAGTATAGCTCCTCCAAATGTTAACAACATTCTAATATTATCATAAATCCCTTTCATGAATGTTGTTTCAACTTTCGGTAAAAATAACATAAACAACATAAATAGTTCACCTAAAGTCAAAAATATAATGGCTAATATTACGGCAAAGATTGGATGGACTTTTTTTCTCCCTGTTTTTGCTGCTTCAATTATTTTAAATGAATTATTTTTCACTCTCTTTCCTCCTTTTCCTTTATTAATATTTAATTCCCACCAGTTAACAACCATATTTTACCACAAGTGACCTATTAATAATATTTCACTCCATTTTTTACATGATTTTGCATAAACCAAAATTAGGAATAATATATAAATAAAAGAGATGTTTTTGTGTCTTTTACCATCCTATTTCAGACTGGTATTACCAGCACTTGCTATTTCCCACCATTTGTTGTAAGATAGTAATTAAGGTCAATTTAACAGTATATTTTCTTTGCATATTATCAAGTATCAATCAGGAACATTTTATATTCCTTATGGGTTTTTGATAATATGTGAAATTTTATTTTTCATTCAAATAAGGCCGAACATATTGTAATCTTTTTAATTTTTAGGAGGCATTACCATGACATTAACAGGTAAAGTAAAATGGTTTAACAGCGAAAAAGGTTTCGGTTTCATCGAAGTTGAAGGTGGCAACGACGTATTCGTTCACTTCTCAGCTATCACTGGCGACGGCTTCAAATCTCTTGACGAAGGTCAAGAAGTTAGCTTCGAAGTTGAAGACGGTAACCGTGGACCTCAAGCTAAAAACGTTGTAAAGCTATAATTCAAACAATAAAAAGGTTGTTACCAGCACGGTTAACAACCTTTTTAATATATAACTAAATTTTTTTACATAAAAGGAGTGGTTACATGTATCGCAATCGAAAGAACGATGTAGCAGAAGTACCACCAGAACAAACCCCTGTTTGGGAATGTGAAGCAGAGGATTGTTTAGGATGGATGAGAAAGAACTTTTCATTTGAAGAAGAGCCTAAATGCCCTTTATGTAAAAGTAGCATGAAAAGCGGAGAACGTTTATTACCTAAGTTAGGTTAATTTTTACTTAACCCCTCTTATTTAAGAGGGGTTTTTTATTATAAATTTAAATCTTCAACATCCGTTCGAACTATAGAATACAATAATGCATCATGTTGCTTATTTCCTTGATGAATATATCCACGTAATAATCCTTCTTTATGAAAACCTATTTTACATAACATTTTACAAGAAGTAACATTTTCAGGGTATGTAATAGCACCAATTCTAAATAAGCCTAAATCTTGAAATCCATAACGAATAATTTCCCTGGCTGCTTCTGACGCATAACCATTCCCCCAATAACGAGGATGTAAGTCATATCCAATTTCAGATCGTTTACTCCATAATTGTAAATTATTTAATCCAATTGTACCTATTAAAGTATTTGTTTCTTTTAATACAATCCCCCATCGTATTGCCTTTTTCTCAAAGTAATTTTTTGAAAAAGATTCAATCATACGTGAAGCTTGTCCAAACTCTGTAAAAGAATTCATACCGTAATAACACGTTACCTCATCCAATGAAAAGATTTCATATATTTTTTGACAATAAGATTGTTCTATTTCAACTAAACGCAAACGTTCTGTTTCTAATATAGGAAATGCCATAGGATCACTCCTTTCTTTCTACTTATTCATTATAGCAGAAAACATATTTATAATTAGGAAAGTCCTCAATGTCCCATTAATCAAATATTTCAAGAGTAGCCTACCCTCTTAATTCAATACGAACTAAGAGTAACCCTTCTTGCATTTACATGATGCGAAAAATAAAGAGATGATCATAGTACACTGATCATCTCTTTATTCCATACTCACTTTTCCCTTCTAAAACAACACCCTACCCCATACATTTATGGTAAAATATAGTTAAAATAAATTTTGTTATGGAGGTGATATTTTCTATGTATATATTCATCGGTTTATCCCTCTTACTCATATTACTCATATTTTTATTCGCAAAAAAGTTCACTCCAAACTCATTCATGATGACTAGTTTTAAAGGCAATAGCTTTAAAACATTTTTAATCAGCATTTTTATCGCCGCTACTCTTTCTCTTTCATATGGAATCTATCACGCAGCAACATATCAACCTAAACATCTAGATATCACATTACAAAATCAAAACTTTACTGTTTTCGGTAACGTTGGAGAGCTTGGATATTTCTCAGAAGAATTACTAAAAAAAGATACAGAAGTTAAGCTACATTTTGCCTCTTGGAAACCAATGCAATTAAATAATCCAGAAATAATAGTAAACTATCCTTCAGGTAAACAGGAAACATGGAAACCGAACATAACATTACTTCCTGCCAATAAATTAAAAGAGAAACATGGTAT
Organism: Bacillus cereus group sp. BfR-BA-01350; assembly: GCF_022663775.1. Lineage (NCBI taxonomy): Bacteria > Bacillati > Bacillota > Bacilli > Caryophanales > Bacillaceae > Bacillus > Bacillus cereus group sp. BfR-BA-01350. Next base: position 802,775 of record NZ_JAKUGD010000001.1, on the reverse strand, counting down.
AAAAGAGCTTTACCAACTCTCATCATATTCATTTAAAGAATCCGGTAACATAACATTAATGATTACTGAGAATCATACAACGAATAAAAAGATCTCAATTCAAGTGAAATAAATAAAATGTCCCTCCAGCATAACGGAGGGACATTTTATTTATATATGTATGCTATATTAATTTGTCGGTTCATTTAATGTTGCAATGATTTCATTTGCAATGTTCTTTCCATTTCCAATACACGCACCAATACCGACACCGTAATATGAGGCACCTGCTAAGTATACATTAGGATATAGATCCGTCATTTTTTCTTGTAATGTTTGAACTGCTTGATTATGTTCTAAATGATATTTCGGCATTAAATCTTTCCATTTTGTCACTTCAACTACTTCTGGTTCACCTTTAATTCCGAGACTCTTTTCAATATCATATAAAGCGACTCGTACTAGTTCTTCTTCATTATAATTTTTAATCGTTTCATATACCGGATTAGTACTCTTATAAAACATTCTCACTAATAGCTTTTGGTTTCCAGATGTATGTTTCCACTTCCGGCTTGTCCATGTACAAGCATCACAATGTAAATCACTGTTTTCTGTTACGATAAATCCTGTGCCGTCCGCTGGTAATTGTTCATCTAGTATGTCAAATCCTAAGTAAATACTTATAAGTGATGAATTTTTAAATGTATGAAACTGCTCGTTTAACTCATTAGACTGTAATAAAGTTTCTGCGATATCATGCGGAGTTGCTAAAACAACATAATCAGCTTGGATTGATTCTTGATTTGCAAAGGAGACTTCATAGCGATTACCTTGTTTACTTACAGCTGTCGTTACAACACCCTTCTTAACAACCGTCTCAGTCAGCACTTCTTCTAAACGATCAATAATCGTAGATAATCCACCTTTAAATGATACGAACTTTTTATTTCCTGCTGATTGAAACTGCTTTTTATTCTCTTCAAAACCTTTAATAATACTTCCATATTTATTTTTATAATCCAGTAAATACGGTAGTGTAGACGCCATAGTAAGCTCATTCAATTTACCAGAATATACACCTGAAAGCACCGGAGCAATTTGTCTTTCTACTAACTCTTTCCCTAAAAAGCTTTCTAAAAATACAGCAAGAGAAGTATCCTTCGTAAACTCTTTATTTTTCGTTATGAAATCTTTTAAAGCAACAATTTTCCCTTTCGTTGATACTAGCGTACTGCTAAACAACGACTGGACACTCATCGGTATCCCAAATATAGTATCAGAAGGAATTGGATGTAAAGTATTATCAGAATATATGTAAGAAATACCCGTTTCGTTATACACCATTTCTTCTTCTAAATTTAAATCCTTTATAAGCGGCATGACATGTTCATTACGAGCAACGATAGAATCTGCTCCGGATTCCATAATAAAATCCTTTTCTTCTACACTATGGATTTTCCCACCTAAGTACTCTTCTTTTTCTACAAGGATTAAATTTAAATCTATATTATAATCCTTTTTTAATTTTTCTAAATAAAACATAGTAGAAAGTCCCGTTATACCTCCACCGATAACAACAACTGTTTTCATATGTATTGCGCTCCTAACCGATACAATTAATAATTCCTTTATTATTATACCCAAAAGTCCTTATATTCGACTAGCAACTTGCGCATTCTGTAAGAAATTAGACAATATATCCGAATAAATTTTCGGTTGATCATTATGTACTAAATGATCGGCAAACGGAATAACGGCAATATGAATATTTCCGTTTAATTGTTTGAACGTTGTAGCAGCTGTAACTTCATCTTCTGAATCTCCCCCAACAATACAGAGTGTAGGTATTTGAAGATTCGCTACATCACCAGTTTCATCGAAAGGATACCAATCTTTAACTTGCCACGATTCAAGCAATGCTTTCCAATCACTTTTTTCATGAATTTGATTCATATACGTTATAACTTCTTCATTTTTCATCAATTGCTGATGACACTTCGCTTCATACTCCAGAGACTCTTCCCAATTATCCCTCTTAACTGGAAATATACCTGAAAAAGTTAATGTTCTCACTTTCTCTGGATACTTTTTTGCAAATAATAAAGCGACTAATCCTCCTAGTGAAACACCAGCTATATGACATCTATCAATTTGTAGATGCTCTAACGTATCATATAAATCCTGTGCAGAACGTAGGAAATAATTCTCCAATGTCCCCCCTGATTTTCCATGCCCTCTTAAATCAGGACGAATAACTTGATAATTTTGTTCTCCAAAAAGTGCTGCCTGCTCTTCATATTCTACTAAACCTGTCATACCTCCAGAGTGTAAAAGTACAATTGGTTCTCCTTCACCTGAAATGTGTGCATGTAATATCATATATTCCCCTCTCATAAAACAGAATATTCCATCTATTATTAGTATATAGAATATACATCTGAATTTCCAAATAAAAAAGAACTATAACATTTTCACATCATGTCATAGTTCTTCCTATTTTAAAAACATAAAGTAATTAATTAATTTGTCTATTTCTTGACTTAATGCCAATACTTTTTCATGTTGAATTCCGTAATCTGATACTAAATATAAAAGTTCTTCTTTCTTTATTTCAATTACTTTTTCCAATTTCACTAATTCCATGTCGTTTTACTTCTCTCTCCAATACTAAAATGTATGTATTTTAGTATAGCCTATTTACATAATTAGTAAAAGTAAAATACTCATGTAAAATCTTACATATTTTAAAATAATATACTAACAACAAATAAATTTATATTTTTATACCTTAATACAGACCATTAGGCTTCATTACGTATTCATAACAAATCGGAATTTCTCTAAGGTTATATCTTTATATTTTGGAGCCCTCTTAATATGATCAAAGTAACTATATGAGAATTTAAAGACATGTCCAAAATCCCAATCAATTGACAAGCCACCTTTTAAAACAGTTTTATTTTCCATCTTTTTATTCCCCGTAATAAAAATCACTTTATACTCATCCTAAAGATGGCGTCAATACAAATAAAATATGATTGGATTCATCACTTTTATTCAAAAAACGATGTTTCACATTTGGCGGGATACGTACAACATCTCCTTCTTCTAAGAAGTACTCTTTTCCTTCTAACTCCACATAAACTTCTCCTTTCATAACAACAGCAATTTCTTCTTTATCTTCATGTGAATAGTGATTTTCCGTTGTATTTGCTTGTTTATTTAGGTCCATCATTAACATTTCAATACGCGCTTTCATAAAATCAGGTGTTAATACATCGTATACGATGTGATCGTTATTTTCTCGATATACTTTCTTTCTATCTTTCTTCTTAGAAATGAGTGAATCTGTATCAATCTCATTAATAAATAGTGTAAATAGCGGTACATTTAACGCTTTCGCTATTAATTCCAATACACTTAACGAGGGATTCGCATGTCCTCGTTCAATTTGACTAATTAATGAAGTACTAATTCCTGCATAATCCGCAAATTCGCGAATTGTCATCTTATTTTTCTTACGATAACTTAATACAGTTTGTCCAAGCCTATCATGTATCATAGTAAATCCTTCCTTCGTCCATCATAATATATATTTCATCGCTTTTGTGTTGACTTACTAAACAAAGGCAAATAATCCTTTTCTATCGTCTCCGAGACTTATATACTTACCTTTGTACATTTTATCGTATTTAGTTAATTATAATAGACAATCTATCGGAGGGACAAACTTTGAAATCACCTATTCTTTCATATTGCATCTTATTTTTCGGTGTATTCGCCTTATCAACTTCAGCGATTTTTGTAAAATTGGCAGATGCTCCTGCAACTATCATTGCTTTTTATCGATTATTTTTCGCTGCATTAATTCTGTTGCCATTATTACTTTTTAATCGAAACAATCGAAACGAACTAAAAACAATAACAAGAAGACAATGGGGATTCGGATTCATTTCTGGGCTATTTTTAGCTGCACATTATGTACTATGGTTTGAATCGTTACAATATACTTCTGTAGCAAGCTCTACTGTTATCGTAACGTTACAACCTTTATTCTCAATGATTGGTGGTTATTTTTTATTCAAGGAAAGGTTTACGAGAGGCGCGATTATCGGTTGTCTCATTGCTATTTCAGGAAGTATCATCATTGGCTGGCAAGATTTCCAAATTAGCGGGGAAGCCTTATACGGAGATATTTTAGCATTTATTGCGGCAGGAATTATTACCGCATACTTTTTCATTAGCCAATATGTTCGTAAAGATTTGTCACTTATACCGTATTCGCTCATTAGTTATGGAAGTAGCGCCTGTTTTCTTGGTATATTTGCTTATATGAAACACGAATCTTTTATCCATTACTCTACACAAACTTGGCTATGCTTTATTGGTTTGGCGTTTATTGCTACGATTTTAGGGCAAACGATTTTTAATTGGTTATTAAAATGGATGAGTGCTACTGTAATCTCCATGAGCATTTTAGGAGAAACAATTGGGACTTGTATACTAGCGTACTTTATATTAAATGAGACTATTTCTTTACAACAAGGACTAGGCATTACAGTTATTTTTATTGGTCTTGCATTATTTTTATTACAACCAAATTCTAATAAAAAAGCATGACATTATACTGTCATGCTTTTACTATCCATTATGTACAATTAAACCATCAGGTCTAAAACGACTCATCATAATTTCATTAATAAACCTTCCGTGAGCTTTCAAATTTCCTATCTTTACTCCCTCTTCTACAAATCCGAATTTTTCATATAGAGTTTTCGCTTTAGGATTCGTTTCTAAAACACCTAGTTCTACTCTCTCTAACATTAACCAATTATCAGCCAAATCAAGCATTTTTGTAAGAAGTGCTTTTCCAATGCCTTTATTATGATATTCACTATCTACCCCTATAAACAAATCACCCGAATGAGATCTACGTCCAGGATTTTGGGTTAACCCAACAAATCCTACAACTTCCCCATCATACTCTGCGACAAATTCAAATTGATTTGGTGCTAAATTTCGAATTCTATTTTCCATCGCATCTACACGCATGCTAGGTAAGAAAACCATATAAGGTAAAACGTCATCTTGTATGCATATACGGTGAATCGCTCTGGCATCTTGTATTTCTACTGCTCTTACTTTGATCGTCATATTTTCTTCCCTCCATATTCTTAACAATACATATATTCATTCTAGCCTCCTGCATGAAACCCCTTCTCTCCTTTATTTCTTTATGTTATTTTTATATAATTATTTCGGCATAATATTAGATTTGCGAACAAACTTATCTACATTAGGTTAACTTTTTACTTTATTATATAATGCAAGCAGCTTTTCCATTGGAATACCATTTACTTTCATACCGGCTATATCACAATTTTCTATTTCAATATTCTTCAAGTTACTATTATGTATTACACTACCTTGTAAATCACAATTATCAAATAAAATAGGTTCCTTCTCATCTCCAAGACTTGTATCTTTAAATTGAACTCCACCTAAAGTCACCAAACTAAATTTACTGCCAGAAAGATTTAAATCTGCAAATAAAGATCTTTTAAAATTTATATTTCTAAACTTAGATTGGCTTACATTACAATTACTCATATTCATATGCATTATATTACTACCAATAAATGCACTGTTTTTTAAATTCACTTGATAATACTCTGTATTTGCTAAATTACAGTTTTCATATTGGCTGTTTTTTATATTTTTATTTTTTATTAGGTTCTCTTCAGCTGACTCTACAGTGATTCTTTTTACATAACAATACTCATCATCAGATTTAAAAATTATTTCATAGCCCATTTTTTTATAAAAATGATGATTATTAAGTTGTCTACTAGATGTTTCAAGATCCCAAATCCTTATGCTTGGATATTCCTCTTCTATTAATTTAATAACATTCGATCCAATTCCTTTCCCTTGATAAACAGGCTCTACAAAAATACGATCAATTCGGCCATATGACTTACCTGAGATCGTAACTATAATTCCCCCGATTATTTTTCCATCCATTATCACTTTGTAACAATTCAATTCTTCGATTGAATATCTCATCATTTCTACTGAAGAATACCCTGGTGGTTGGATGTTATAGTCAATAACATCACCTTGACCACATAACCATCGTTCTGCTTCTTCATCAAATGTTCTTGTCATTATTTCTGTTAACTTTTCTGCATCTAAAATTGTAGCTTTTTCTATAGATATTATTGTCATTTTTGTTTTCCCCTTTATTATTACAAGATAATATTTTTGTAAACAATACAGTTATAAAATAAAGAAAATTAAAATTAATCACTCTACTTATTATTAAACTACAAATCAACCTATATTTTCCACTGTTCTTTAGATGAATAAAAAAGAGACCATGCAATATAAACATGATCTCTTCTATTATTTATTTTCACTTGTATATAATTTAAAATTAGTTTTTATTTCAGCCACTCGTTGCAACTATTACTTAAATCCTGTAAATCCTCTATAAATCGACTTGCATGATATCCATCACAAACCGAATGATGTACTTGCAATGAAACTGGTAGCATAACCTTGTTTCTTTCGTTAAAATATTTCCCACAAGTTATAATTGGCAATAGAAAATCAGCATCATTATTAATATTAAGGTTAAATCCAGTAAAACTAGTCCAAGGTATACTAGAAATCGGAAATACATTAGGCGGAAAATTTTCTTTCGTGAAAAGACCATGAACACTAGCATAGCATCTTATATCTTCTTCATAATTTTTATAGAAAATGCGAAAATCACTTGAATAATCCGTCCATATACTTGAAAAAGACTTATCATCTTTATGAAAGATTGTATAACTCGGGATCATTTCCTCCCAATAGCCTAAAACTCCTACATCGTTAAAACATGTTCGAAATTCTTTATGTTTATTTATTATTCTCGAAATTATATAAATAAAAGTCGGATAAAATTTAATTCCCTTTTGATGTACTTTCTTTATCAAAAGCGTAATATCAACATTTACTGTCATACTAAACGTACATTTTAATTCTAAATAGTGTTCAAAATACTGCTCTCTATTCCAATTTTCTCTATCAATTACGTGAAACTTCATTTTAATAGCCTCCTAAAATTTTCTTTTTATTTTAGAAGGCTAATTTTCTTGCTTTCACCATAATTGTTCACTCCTAACTGTTTATATTTCACCCTAATTATTTATTTAATTATATAACATCTGCAAGAGTCAATTCACATATTTCTGGAAATCAATCCACATACTATAGGTAAATCAAATGAAATTTGGAGGATTCACACATGAATAACAAAAATGTAAATAAAAAAGAAAATGTTACCGAAAACGCTACACCTATTCAAAATGATAATACTGCAAATCTTACTATCGAAGAACAAGCAATGAATGGCTTATATGGAATGCCAGAAACAACAATTGAAGATGCTGATCACGCCGCAACTGATGATTTGACTTCAAAAAATTAATTACATTGAAAAAGCCAAGGAAAATATCCTTGGCTTTTTCAACTATGCATCCACTTTTTGTATTTCTTCACTCTTTCTTGAAAGTTTTCCTGGCCAAAAAGCAAAGCGGCCTAACACAACTGTGATTGCCGGTACAAGTAATGGTCTTACAATAAACGTATCTAGTAATACGCCAATTGCTGTTACAATACCAAATTGAACGAGCACTTGAATTGGAAGTGTACCTAACACTGCAAAAGTTCCTGCTAAAATTAAACCTGCAGATGTAATGACACTACCTGTTTGTATAACACCATTTTTTACTGCATCCAAATGATTTTGTGTTTTTCTATTTTTCCATATTTCTGAGACCATAAAGATATTATAATCTTCCCCTAAAGCAACTAAAAATACGAATGCGTATAACGGTATCGCACCTTGAATGGCCGGAGCTCCCATACCATAATGAAGTAGTAGCCACCCTGCTCCTAGTGCCGAGAAGAACGATAATACAACAGTTACAATTAAATAAATCATCGCAACAATTGATCGTAAGTAAACAAGTAATAATAAAGCTATAATGCTAATCATTACTGGAATAATAACCGCTTCATCACGTTCTGTAATTTGCTTTGTATCATATAATGAAGCTGTTTCTCCGCCAATCCATAGTCGATCTTCTGCATTACTAATCCCAGCATCTTTGAATACTTTTTCTACACTGTTTTTCAATTTAGGTATTTGATCTAACGCTTCAATTGAGTATGGATTTTCAGCTAAGGAAACCTCATACATTTGTATTTGCTTATTTTCTTTACCCTCTTTTGGGTCTTTAACTGTATTTACAAAAGAAAATTTCTCTAGTTCTTCTTTTATAGGAAGCTCTTTTCCTTTCGTGTCAACAACAACTTTTACTGGCGCTAGTTCACCAGCTGAGAAATGATTACTAATTAACGTAAACCCTTCGCGTGAAGGCATATCTTTAGGAAACGATTCTAATAAGTCGTATGTGTATTGAATACGTGGTACAAATGATGCCAATCCACCTAATACAAATACAGTGAGCATAATGATTGTCCACGGTCTTCGTACTACAACATCTCCAAGTTTTTTACTAAAGGCGCCTTTTGATTTTTTAATTTTTACTACTTTCTTTTTCCTTCTTGCTAATTCTTCATTCATCGAAGTTGTTCTCGGTATAAATGGGAAGAATGCAGTTCTACCGAAAATTAATAAAAATGCTGGTAAAATCGTTAAAGCAGCAATTCCCATTATAAATACAGCTACACTAAATGGCACTGCAAATCGATGAAAGGCACCATAATGAGCAAGTAATAATGTTCCTAATCCAAGTACAACTGTTAACGCACTCATTATAATTGCTCCGCCAGAAGCTTTAATTGCAAGTTGCAATGCCTTATATTTACTTTCTTCTTCTAGCAAGTATTCCCGATATCTCGAAATTAAAAATAAGCAATAATCCGTTCCAGCACCAAACAATAGTACAGTCATAATTGATATCGCCTGTGCATCTACTTTAATCCATCCGTGATCAGCTAAAAACCCAAGCGTCGGACTAATAATACCGTATGCAAAGCCAACAACAAGTAAAGGTAAAATTGCTAAAATTGGCGAACGGTACAGTAAAATTAATAGGACTAATACGAGTAATACAGTTGCAATTAATAATTTCACATCTGCTTGACTAAACAAACTAACTGCATCTGTTTGAATGCCTACTGGTCCAGATAATCGAACATGTAATCCAGAATCACTTATTTTTTGTTTAAATGGATCTACATCCACCTTACTATTCACTATCTTTCTTAAATCATCAAGATTTCCTTTTAATATATCTGTTCCAGCTGACTTGTTAAAGAATACTGGTGTAACAAATGATGTACCATCTTTTGATGCACTTTTTGATAATACTTGTTCCGGGATTGTATCAAATGGTGGTAACGTTGATTGTTCCTTTAAAGGACTAGCTTTTAACTCTTTATAAACGTCTTGTATGAGTTTATAATCCTGCGACTGTAATCCACCATCTCTATACCATACTACTAATAAAGGATTCCCTGCATTATTCGGAAACTCTTTTTTCATAAGTGCTTCCGCTTGCTGCGACATAGCTGTTTCGGGTAAATTTTTCGGGTTCGGTTCTTTCGTACTATTTACTTGTGGTAACGTAAATGAAAGTAATAATGTAATAAGAATCCATACCGATAAAGTGATCCATTGCGTATTTTTCCCTGCTACAAGCCTCCCTAACATATGTAACGGGTGCTTTTTCATAAAAAACCCACCTTCCTTTTTTCCTCCACTATTAATTATATATACTGGTCGGTTAATTAATCAAGAATGAATAAAAATTATGTTATAATTATCTAAACAATACATGTCAGGAGCGAATGGATTTGGAACAAAAACAACGCCCTCTTGGAAGGCCTCGTCAAAATAAAAATACAAAATCTACAAAAGAAACCATTTTAGAAGTTGCAACTCGGTTATTTCTTACTCAAAATTATCAAGTCGTTTCTATGGAGGAAGTAGCAAAAGTTTGTGGTGTTACGAAAGCAACCGTCTACTATTACTATTCAACAAAAGCAGATTTATTTACCGCTACTATGATTCAAATGATGGTACGTATACGTGAGAATATGTCGCAAATCCTTTCTACAAATAAGACTTTAAAAGAAAGATTATTGGACTTTGCTAAAGTTTACTTACATGCCACAATGGATATCGATATGAAAAATTTTATGAAAGATGCAAAACTATCTTTATCTGAAGAACAATTAAAAGAATTAAAAAAAGCTGAAGATAGCATGTATGAAGTATTAGAAAAAGCACTCGATAAAGCGATGCAACTTGGAGAAATCCAAAAAGGAAACCCTAAATTTGCCGCTCATGCATTCGTATCTTTATTATCAATTGGGAATTTTAAAGATGAAAATGACAATCCTATTCTTACAAATATAGATGAATTAGCACAAGAAATCGTTTCTTTTTATTGGAACGGATTAGGACGTTAAAATTACATGGGTTTCCTTTAATAAAAAAGCATGTTTGTATTTCTTCAAACATGCTTTTTTATCATTTTTTACAAATTTTGAAGTTGAATCTTTATATTCCCCTTACTTAATCCCCCGTGGTAACAAACTACAGATTCAATATCTAGATTTAAATACTTCTTCAAAGACTGCCGTGCTTCCATAATATTTAAAGTTGTTGGAGCATGAACTCCTCCTAACTTTCCATTCACACTATACATCGAGTCTCCAGCGACAAGAATTTTGCTTCGTTTCAAATATAAACTAATATGCCCCGGAGTATGCCCTGGAGTATGGAGAATTAGTATCCCACCGCAATACGGAAGTTCTTGCCCGTCAATCACTGTGTCACTCACTTTTCCTTTTGGTGGATTCTCTACATGTACATCTTTCAATAAAGGTAAATCTCCCTCAATATATGACTTATCTAACTCGTGCGCATATACTTTAATATCGCTTACACCATTCTCCAATACATTAGGAAGGCTACCTATATGATCTATATCCTGGTGTGTCAAAATCACAACTTTTAGCTTATCAACAGATACCCCAACTCTCTCCATCTCTACTTGTATATCTTCAAATTGTCCAGGGAAACCAGTATCTATTAAAACTGCCATTTCATCATCCCATAAAAGAATTGGGTGAATGATAAATTCTTGAAACTCAAGCTGTAACATTTCTACTCCTTTAGCAATCTCCATACAGCAATTCTCCTTTATAACTGAAGTTTGAAAATATGTACGAGTAAACTGAAAATATAAAGCACCGCTATCTCATAATATGTTTTGTCATCCCAATAGAGAATGCTTCAAACCCTATAGATTCATAATAAGATTGCAATTTTTCCACACACATAAGTTGCGGAATAACCTTGTTTTGTTCGCAGTGATGGATTAATCGTTTCACTATGTCTTTTCCAATACCAATATACTGATACTCCGGCATTACACATACACCACAAATAACGCCTGTTATTACTCCATCGGATATAACACGCCCCATCCCAATTAATTGTTCCTCTTTAAATGCATATATTGCATACCAACTTTGTTTACACATTTGTTCTAATTCATTCACTGTTAATTTAAGAGAATTCCATCCTAAAGATTCATATAAAGCTAATAATTCATTAAATTTTGTAGGATGTTCACTTGTGTAGTGTATACTATTTTTCATGTAAATACTCCTTATTCTATAGTTTGTTAATGTTCCATAAAATGCCCCTTATGAAAATTGCGATTGACGTGAAAATAACTAGAACAAACTTCAATAAGAAAAATAGAATTCCTTCTCAACATAAAATAAAAAGAAGTTATCTCACTTGAGATAACTTCTTTTATATAAGACTCTCATTATATTATTAACCAAAAATTATACAACTACATACGATAAGCACAAACAAAACTAATAAACCATTTGAGAAATACCCCATTGAATACTACCCCTTTATTAAATTATGTAAAAGATTTTATCATAAAATGATTTACAACTTAATAACTGAAAAAGACATTGTATTCATTAGTTACGTATATTTAGTAATATTTTAATTTCTATTCATATTCTCCTTACTTTATTGTACTAGAAACTAAAAAGAATTCTCTTTCCCTTTTCATCCCTCAACTAAAATTCAATAATACAAATTTCAAAATGTTAATATATGATAAAATAAATTTAACAACACTTTACTTACAATAATAAGGGGGCCTGCTCATGAAGGCGAATCTAGGAACAATAAAAGAACACTTAAACAGTGAAGAAGATATTCTTTCTACACTCTACTGCGTAATAAATTTTGGTTATATCAGTAGATCTGGCATTTTAGCTGCTACAAATAAAAGATTATTGTTCTGTTCTGATGCTATGTTTGGAAAAGGACTAAAATGGGAATTCAAATATACTGAAATAGAAGATTTCAGTCATACGGATGGGGTTGTATTAGAGATGTCTGCAATTCCCTTTATCAAAAAAATAACCATGAACCATGGAGACGATTTTATTGTCTTTGATAATTTTTCAAGCCCACAAAACGTACAATCCTTTTTTAAGTTGGTTCAATCCAAGCAATAAACCTATCAAGACTCTTACATATACCATATTCTTTGGCACGGTAAAGCTTATAGAATGTAAAAAGAGGGTTGCATTTGCACCCCTCTTTTTATATGTCACTGTTTTACTTTAAAATCTCTTTTTCACACATAGCTCTACTTATATTTTTTTGACTCATAATACCTTCTTAATTTTCATAATGTTTTCACCTAACTAAACGTATGATTTAGATTATCTTCATTATGCATGCTACAATCTTTCAATAGACCACATTTAACATTATATAATTTTTATAATTAGATAATACAAATTTATTTACGCTACTTTTACAGCTTTATTCTTCAAAATAAACTTTCCAAATAAGAAACGCACAAGCGGCCCCATAATAATTAATTGTAATGGATACGCCATAATGAAGTTTTTAATAAAAATCGAGAAATACATTGAAACAAAAGATTCACCATGTAATCCATTATGAAAATACATCATTGCCATTCCATAAAACGACATGAAGAAAACCATTCCAATAACCATAGCTGTCGCCATCGCAATAATAATATTTACTTTTTTCGATTTATCAAATGGCAACATGAATACAATTTTTTTCGCACAAGGTCCAACGATACATATTTCAATTAATAGCGCAATAATAAATCCAATTAGTAGTTCTAATGCAATCTCCTTAATATGAATTGGCCCTCCTGATCCATTCGTTAGTAAATTGTAAAACGTCATTACGATAACCATCCCAAGGCACATCATCATACCAAATTGGAGGTTTTCCTTTCTTGTTGTTGGCAAAATTCATCATCCTTTCTCTTTGAGTCTTTGTCATTATATCGATATTGGAAACCTCTTCGTAAGTGAACATTTTGTGAACAAATTTAAAACGTTTTCATATATTTTCTTTGCTTTCAACTCAAATTCTCACTTTTACTTATAAAGGTTTTATATATTTCAATGTTGAATTACTAAATTGAAACATTACTACTAGGAGGAGAACCATGAATGAACAAGGATTTTTCGTATATCATATCGTAACAAGGAAAAAAATGAAGATCGGACAAAACATTCAATTTAATAAAAATCAAACTAATACGCTATTCCACTTCTTTTTTGAAAGAAAACATTTAAATTCTAGTGGTGAAGATTCTATACAAATTTTAAAAGAACATTATACAAATGAAGAATTACATATAAAGAATGAAAATGCTACAGTCGTTATGAATTACATGGATCAAACAATTAGAGCCATTAGAGAAACGATTGTGGAAATGGTTAGACTACAAGAATATCCTAATTATCCGTCAAGATTGTCTTGTTTATATGCTGCTAAAAGCTATGAAGATGCTTTAAAATGGAAAGCATTATTTGACTCTTACAATCGAGAAGTTTTACAAATTGTTAAACTACGAGTAATTGGAAGTTCTTTTGAAGGTGACGGTAACCTTTTACCGAAAGAAGATGGGATTCCTTTCTCTCAAAAAATAGAACAAGCTAGAGAGTATTGGAAAGGAAATAGCAAAAACGAATTACCTGAGCTATTGATTAATGGAAAAATTGAGGTAGTAGAAATAATCAATGATTTTTCCAAAATGAAAATTTAATTTCTAGTTAAATATTAGAGAATGGAGATTACAATGATGAAAAAAGTGTACTTCAATCATGATGGTGGTGTAGATGATTTAGTTTCACTATTTTTATTACTCCAAATGGATAATGTAGAACTTACAGGTGTTTCAGTTATCCCAGCAGATTGCTATTTAGAACCAGCAATGTCTGCAAGCCGAAAAATTATTGATCGCTTCGGCAAAAATACTATTGAGGTAGCAGCTTCTAATTCTCGTGGAAAAAATCCGTTTCCAAAAGATTGGCGGATGCATGCATTTTATGTAGATGCTTTACCCATTTTAAATGAGTCTGGAAAAATTGCAACGCACGTAGCAGCAAAGCCTGCGCATCATCATTTAATTGAGACTCTTCTACAAACTGAAGAGAAAACAACTTTATTATTTACAGGTCCTCTTACCGATTTAGCCCGTGCACTATATGAAGCACCTATAATCGAAAATAAAATTAAACGTTTAGTTTGGATGGGCGGTACATTTCGTACTGCAGGCAATGTACATGAACCTGAACATGATGGAACAGCCGAGTGGAATTCATTTTGGGACCCTGAAGCAGTAGCTCGCGTATGGGAAGCAAATATAGAAATCGATTTAGTAACTCTAGAGAGTACAAACCAAGTTCCCCTAACTATAGACATACGTGAACAATGGGCAAAAGAGCGAAAGTATATCGGTATTGATTTCCTTGGTCAATGTTATGCAATTGTTCCCCCTCTCGTTCACTTTGCAAAGAACTCTACCTACTATTTGTGGGATGTATTAACTGCTGCCTTTGTTGGGAAAGCTGACCTAGCAAAAGTACAAACGATCAATAGTATCGTCCATACATACGGACCAAGCCAAGGACGTACAGTGGAAACTGATGATGGGCGGCCGGTACATGTTGTTTATGATGTAAACCACGATCAATTTTTCGACTATATAACTCGGTTAGCAAAGAAAGTCTCTACTTAAAAGCTTCTGTATATAAACAACAAAAAAATGGTGTAGCTTCAAATTGTACGTAGTAAAAAATAATTGGAAATTGGTTGGAACTTAATATTAAAAAGAGTATTGAATTAACTTTCAATACTCTTTTTATGTAGTCTAAAATTATTTGATTAAAGTTGTATTTTATAGATTCACCATTTCATAACCATTGACAAAATACGTTATTGTTTCTAATTCATCTTCATTTAATTCTCTATCTAGCTCTTGTTTATATGCTGCCTTTATCTTCTCTTCATCGCCTTTATGAGCTTCTGTATAAGTTCCTACTGTTTTTAGCAAATGAATTTCTTGTAAAAATTCAGCTCGATCTATTGCTTCCCCATGAGAAAGAATATAAGTTTCAGCATCGAATTTCTCCAATTCTTCTATTAATTTAAACGTTCTTTTCGTCGTATAGTTCCACTTAGAAGAAAAAATATCTGCATATAGACAGTCTCCTAAAAACAATATCTTTTCTTCTTTTATATACATAACAACTGAATCATGTGCATGATCCCCGCCCACATGTTTTAACACGCAGGTCACTTCACCAAGGTCCAATTCAAGTTGATTCTCGAATGTTAAAGTTGGAGGGATAATTTTAATATTTCTCGCTTTTTCATTAAACTCTTTTTTGATACAATCCGCACAAAACTCAATTTCAATACCTTTTTTTACACGTGCATCCAATGCTTCATCTGTCCATTCATAAGAAACAAGTGTACTCATCTCTTTTTTCGTTTCAGAATGTGCAATGGACAATGCATCTTGTAGTATAGACAATCCAAAAATATGATCCCAATGCCAATGCGTTAATGCTACGAAATCAGGATGTGATACATTTTTTTCTTTTAACATTTCTAAAAATAATTGTGCATGTTCCTCTGAATTCCCTGCATCGATCATTAACGTTTTTTCTTTTCCAATGACCATTCCTAATATAGGTCTATCTGTTTCAGAAACTGGTGTCATATACCAAAATGAGTTTCCTATTTTTTTAATTTGCTGCATAACAAATCCCTCCATTTAAAAACACTCTCTTCAATTATTATCTTTTTAAATTTTTTTCATCTAACATATTAAATACTTTACACTCATACTTTTAAACCATTCTATTATTTCTTCCGGCAAACAACTACCATTGAATAGCAATCTTCCCCTAACTCATTTCCTTCCCAATCATTATATATATGTAATAATTCAAAACCATTCGCTACTAGTAATCTTTCTAACTCCTGAGGATACGTATAGCGAAGATCAATCGGTGTTTTTAGTTCTTCTACTAGCGTATCCCCCTCATAAAACTTTCTTGTTGTTATGTAGTGCTGTATTTGCTGAATTGAATCATATGTCATTTCAGTATATAGATCACATTTCCTCCCCTTTTCATCACTAATTGTTGTCCAATATTCTTCTGTAGAAGGCTGTATTAATTCTTCTTTTGAAGGAAAGCGTGTATCGAATATAAATATACCATTCTCTGCTAACACATGATGAATAGATGTTAATAACTTATTTTGATCTGTATTCGTAAGGAAATGCTGGAATCCGTGCCCCACCATAAATGCAAACGGAATCGTTTCATTCATGCTTAATTGTAAACAGTCTTGTTGTAACCATTTTACCTTCTTACAATCCGTAGTTTTTTTCTTCGCTTCAGCAAGCATACCTTCATGTATATCTACACCAATCGTTTGATATCCTTTCTCTATAAAGGGAATTGTAACCCTTCCTGTTCCACAGGCAATATCTAAAATCCATTCATTTTGTATATGTAGTTTTTGTGCCCATGATAGTAAGAACGGAAAATCTGACAGACTCTTATTTTCTATATCATATCGTTTTGGATTTTCGTATTCAGATAGACTCCATTTTGTTTGCAAAATTATTCCTCGTTTCATATTTACACTTAAATTTAATATATAAATTATAACGAATCGTTAGTTTTTTCTCTATAATCAAACACAATTACTTGGACTAATCTAACTTTCCTTTTCGTAAGCTAAAAATAAGGTGGAAGAATCGGAGTGTGATACGATGGAACGATTATGGATTCCAATGATTGTTACGTTTTTTTCATTTAGTGGATTACTATTAGGCGGTGCTGTTGGCATTGCTACACGCCAGCTAATTGAAGAAAAGATGCACCGTTTATACGCATTATGTGGAGGGATTTTGCTTGGGCTTTTATCCCTTGAAATTATTCCTGAAACATTTTTAAGCTATGAAATAATTGGTCCTATACTTGGTATAGCTATCGGCATTTTAGTTATGAGCTTATTAGATAACTATTGTCATCATCCAATGATACATAAAAAAGATCAACAAGCTTGGCAAACTTTCCTTTTCCTCTCTTTCGCTATATTTATTCATAATTTACCAAGTGGCTTTGCTTTAGGTACAGCTTTTATTAATTATGCAGACTCTGCCATTCCCTTTTTAATGGCAATCGTCATTCACCATATTCCAGAAGGATTAGCTTTAATTATCCCCTTTCTCTTTACAAAGCATAAATATATTTCCTTTTTATTAACAACTTTATTACTTTCTCTTATTCTCGGTACTGGTACAGTTTTTGGTATTTTGATGGAAGGAAAAGCTCTTCACCTGCAAGGACTCATTATGGGAAGTGCTATCGGTTCACTTGGCTATGTTACAATTCATGAAATGCTTTGGAAGGCAAAGAAACAGCTATCTTTCTTTTCATTTCTAACGTGGGCAACAGGTGGATTTTTACTAATAACAGTATTTACACTATTCACTGGTCATCATTAAAACTAAAAATATTATCAATTGTATATTTTTCCTTTTTCTTCAAAACATAATAGTATCTACCTAATTATAAGGAGGAAAAATTATGTTTGGGAAAACAGCCGGTGAAGCACTAGTTGACCTATTAATTGACTGGGGCGTAGAACACATTTACGGAATGCCTGGAGATTCTATCAATTCTATAATTGAAGCTTTAAGAAAAAAACAAGATAAAATCAAATTTATTCAAGTACGCCATGAAGAAGCTGGCGCACTAGCAGCAGCTGCCTATGCTAAGTTAACAGGAAAACTCGGCGTTTGCATGGCAATCGCAGGGCCCGGTGCTATACATTTATTAAATGGTTTATATGATGCGAAACTCGATAAAGCCCCTGTTCTAGCAATTTCAGGTCAAGTAGAAACCGATTTACTCGGTACGGATTTTTTCCAAGAAGTAAACTTAGAAAGATTGTTCGATGATGTCGCGGTTTATAACCAGCGCATTATGTCGGCAGAACAGCTACCTGCTGTCGTGAATCAAGCAATTCGAATGGCTTATACGAAAAAAGGTGTATCTGTTCTTACAATTCCGGATGATGTTCCGAAATTCGAAGTAAAGAATGGTGCTCGTGTTACAAATACTTCTTTTACATTACCTGAGTTATTTCCGCAAGAAGAAGATTTACATGCTGCCATACTCGCAATAAATGAAGCGAAAAAGCCTGTTATTTTAGCTGGAAAAGGTGCGAAACATGCAAGAGAATCTTTACTTACATTTGCAGAACACATTGGTGCTCCAATCGTACTTACATTACCAGCTAAAGGGATTATCCCTGATGAACATCCACTTTGTATCGGTGGGTTAGGATTAATTGGAACGAAACCTTCTTATGATGCAATGAAACATGCAGATACTTTAATTATGGTTGGTACTTCCTATCCTTTCACCGGTTTCTTACCTGAAAAAGCAAAAACAATTCATATCGATACTGATCCTGCCCAAATCGGAAAACGGTATGTAACAGATATCGGCTTAGCTGGTGATGCTGATAAAACATTACGATGGTTAATTGAAAATGTTGAAGAACACACAGACCATTCCTTCTTAGAACATCACCAAGACATGATGAAAAAGTGGGAAGAAAAATTACACGATCAAGAAGAAGACTCTTCCATTCCAATTAAACCACAACGCGTTATGCATGCTCTGCAGCAAGTAGCACATGATAACGCAATTCTATCAGTCGATGTCGGAAATGTAACAGTATGGACCGCAAGGCACTTCCGTATGACAAACCAGCAATTTGTCATTTCTAGCTGGCTCGCAACACTTGGTTGCGGTTTACCTGGTGCTCTTGCTGGAAAAATTGCATTCCCGGATAAACAAGTATTTGCAGTTTGTGGTGATGGCGGATTTGGAATGACGATGAATGACTTCGTAACAGCTGTAAAATATAAATTACCAATCGTTGTCGTCGTATTAAACAATAATAAAATTGCGATGATTAAATTCGAGCAAGAAGTGATGGGTAATATCGAATTCGAAACAGACTTAACGAACCCTGATTTTGCAAAATATGCAGAGGCTTGTGGAGGTATTGGATACCGTGTTGAGAATTTAGATGAACTACTTCCCGCTTTCGAAAATGCAGTAAAACAAAATAAACCGTGTATTATTGACGTAGTTGTAGATGCTAACGAAGCACCAATGCCAGCAAAAATCACATTTGGTCAAGCCGCTGGTTATACGAAGCATATGATAAAAGAATTATTTGAAGAAGGTAAGATTGATTTACCACCACTATAAACAGAAAAAGATAGCTGAAAACAAGTTGCTTTCAGCTATCTTTTTATTTTTGTATCTCTCTATAAAAAGAAAAGTCATTCGTAGTTGGTTGTACTTGTTTCTCTGCTTGCACTTCTCTACCTTTCCGCTCTGGCCTTCTCGTATTTCCTAACTTAATCGCATCTTGCATACTATTACTAACTAGATTTCCTGCGAGAATTGTCATACTATAAAAAGCAATCGGTATAAGTACAATCCATGTATGTGTAGTTAAATGGCGGAAGTTTTGACCAATTAGGCCAGTCCATTCTTTTGTTACACTATCTGGATCCATTCCACTGAAGGTTATTGTTCCGCCAAAAAATAATTGTAACAAACCAAGATGTAAAAGAAGTAATAACGTACTTACAAATTGTTGTGCTACTAATAAAAGAAATGGTGGTAACATATGAGGCCATATATGGCGCTTCAACCTCTGCCACTTACTACCGCCGAGCACAGTGGCTGCCAACATAAATTCTTCTTTCTTAATACGTTTTACTTCTTGCGCTACATACAACATCACTGTTGGTACAGCGAGACATACAAGAACTATAATTTGAAATGCCACACGCAAATATAACGGCACAACTTCTGCTCCACTATCAAACGTTAATACTTCATTTAACATAAAATAAGAAATCATAACCATCGGTACAATACTAAAAGGATCAAAAAAGGATGAAATAACTGGAAAAGAACGTTTACCATACATACCAAGAAATAAACCAATTCCCCCTCCAACTATAACTCGTAAAATCGCTATAATTATACTTGCACCAACTGTCCATTTTGCACCTTCTATTATTAATTGAACAAGGTCACGACCTTTCACATCACTTCCAAACCAAAATTTACTTGATGGTGCAAATGGAGCTGCCTCTAGTTCCCCTTTTTCGTTATACATCATCGTAAGTTCACGAATAGTCCCATCAAAAAACACCGTATATCCAATACTAACAATCATTAGTACACTCAAAAAAGTAATACCTATCCAAAATCTCACATCTCTTTTTACAACTTGCCACATGTTACACACGCTCCTTTATAACATTTTGTAAAAGCGTATGTAATATACGAAATAGTATAAAAAGCGGTACGTATAATATTACTAGACTCACCGTAAATATTTCTAATTTTGAATTTTCTTTCACAAAAACAAACATACCATATGTATTAAATATCCATTCAATAATATATAAATTGGAAAGCATAAATAAAATATTTGTTTTCGCGTAATAAATTGTCGTTAATAAAACATTTCTTGAAATATGATGTGTCAAAATATACCGTAAGCTTAGCCCTTTACTCTTGGCAAACAAACTATAATCTTTCTCTAATTCTTCTTTAAACCGTAATAACAACAGTTTAATAAACAATAATGTTGTTGGTATTGTAAGACATATAATTGGTAACAAACGTATCCTTTCTTCCCCTAATCCAGCCAGTTTGATCGGCATAAATCCTGTTTTTTGAAACATAATTACGACAAGAAGTTGCGATAATAAAATAAGTAATATATCTGGTATACTCTCAAGCGTAAGAAAAATCCCGTTCCACATTTTCTGTTTCATATGAGAACGCTGTAATACCCAAACGACAAGTATATACGCTATAAGCAACGAGAATAAAAAAGCTGAAAGAAATACAATCATCGTTTCAATATAATGAATCCATATTTGCGGAAATAATTTTCTTGAGTCCCGAAATCCATATGTAATTTCACCCGGTTGAAGTAACTTTCCTCCAAGAAATACAATCGTGTTCCAAAAACCGATTAAATCAATTTGCAACCCCTTAAATAAACGCGGTAGTGCACCTAGGCAGAGTATACATAAGATTGCAGCTACTAGTTGTAAACAAGTAATCCCACACCACTTAACCATTCGCATCAACATAACAATTTCCCCTTACCATACGGTAGAATATTCAGAAATAAAAAACTAAATATATCACATCTCTTTAGCTACTGCATGTACTTGCTTTTGCCCACTTGGTAGAATAGCTTGATATAAACATGTAACAAACAATAATAAACCAAATAAAATAATATACAATGTATCTGCAAGAATCCATTTTGGGAATAACATCGCTATCGCACCGAGAGATAAAAGCTGGAATCCTGTCGTTAATGGACTAAGCAAGCTTTGTACACGCCCCATGAATGACTCTTCTACAATTTCATACATCCAGCCCGATATTGCAACATTAATAAACGGTAAAAAGAAAGTCGCTAAAGCGATACATACATAAAAAGACCATACGTAATTTACAAAGTAACACATACCAAAGAAGACTCCTGAGCCTGCCATACCAAAAACTATAATAGATTTTGGTGCATATTTCTTACCTATACTCGTTGCTACTATGCTTCCAATTAGTAATGAAATACCCCCAACTACACCACCCACCATTGCTAAACTTTCATACGTTGCTGGTGCCAATTTGTATTTTAATATGTAGGTAGTAGATACGCTTAAAATACCATTTAATAAACCAAATACGATAAATCCTAAAAGTAATTTTTTTAAAGTTTCATTTTGGTATATATACTTGATCCCTTCTTGAAACTCTGTTATTAACATTTTCAAATTAACTTCTTTCCATTTTGTTATACCGTTTGGCAAACGCACTTTTTCTGGAATGGAGATTGTTTGAATTAAAATACCACTCATAATAAAAGTGAGCGTATTTACTAAAATACTCCCGTATATTCCAAAAGTCCAGTACACTATCGTTGCAATTCCTACACCAAACAAAGCATACAAACTATTCACCATTTGATTCACACCTGCTGCTGCACCGTATTGGTCGGATTCAACTACACCCTGTATCATCGACTGTTCTGATGGAGAGAAAAATTGTATACATGCATTTTCCAAAAATAAAAATATAAAGACGAGTATAATCATCCCGTAATAAAGCGAAATTAGGATTCCAATATTACAGAGCGAGCAACATATGTTACTTACTGTACATATACGTTGTCTATCAAATCGATCCACTACTGTTCCTACCAATAGAAAAAAGATTAATGCAGGTAATGCAATCATAATTTGTGTCATCGTTGCGTAAACTGGTTGTTTTCCGTATTGATCTAGCAAATAAAACATTAAAGAAATTCCAGCAATCATAGAACCGAGTCGCTCTAAAATATTTGCTAGAAAAAAGCGTGCATACACTTTGTTGCGAAATAACTGTAGCATTTCTTTCATCCTTCGTATCCTTTCTCTCGACAAAATAGTATTATTTCAGTCATTTCTTGGAAGTTACATTATATTTTTCGACCATTATCCAATCTTTTCCTTCTATATAAAGAACAATAAAAAAAACTCTTGTTATCTATACAAGAGTCTTTTTTATTTAACTTCGCTTCATGTAATGATATATCTCGCTAACTTTTTAATTCTCTATAGTTTGGATACACTTTATTTATTTTACAAATGTATCGGACATCCACTCATAAAACTTTTCCTTCTCTTCAAATTGCGGATAATGCGCGGATTTTTCAAAAGTAATAAATTCTTTTTTCTCTGCTTCAATCGTATCAAAATATGCTTTTGCCGCATGAAATGAAGTATTATAGTCATATTTCCCCATAAGGAAATAAAACGGTAACTTCAGTTTCTTCACCTTAGTAGGTAGTAGAAAAACTTAATCACATGTATTACAAATATAGAAAAAAGCCCTTGTTTTCAAACAAGGACTCTTTTCATAAACTATTTAGCTACTTCTTCTTTCGGCATTACCATTCCTTTATACAATTGAACTGTTATCCAGTAATAGATGAAATAAATGACTAAGAAAATCCCAATTGGCACCCACACTTTTACAAACGGGTCAACTAATATGAAGCTAAATAAGTTTAGCCCTACTAACACGTGGGAAATTCCAATAATTGCTGGGAAGATAAATAAATATGAAATTTCTTTATATATACTTTTCGTTAACATACTACGTCTCACACCGATTTTTCGTAACATTTCATAACGGCGTACATCACGAGAAGCACCTGTTAATATTTTGAACATAAGGGAACTTGCCATCATTGCTAAAAAGGCAATTCCGAGGAAAAATCCCATAAACATCGTTCCGCTCATGAAACTGTTCATAAATTGATAAATTGTCATTTTCGTAAATAAGTCTACTTTTGCACCTGTTGTTTTTTCAATTTGTTCTTTTTGTCTCTTATCTATTTCGATCAACAACGGTTTATACTTTTTCATATCATCTACTTTTGCTAATATTACAGTGTGTTCTGTTCCTTGAATTCCTTTATAATGTGCTTCATCTGCAATTCTTACAGGTTTTCCGTTAAATTGATTATGTGTAATTTGTATTTCTCTTACAATTGCATCTTCCCAATCTCTCGGCATACGAGGGAATTTTGCTAATTCAGGAGCCTCTAAAGCAGAATATACAGGTTCAGTTAAAGGTTCAGTCACACGTTTACGAACAGGCTCTTTTAAAGTTTTTGTATCAAAGTGGTCTGAAACAAGTGGCGGTTTCGCAGTTAAATCGTTACGTAAGTAATAAACCGCTTCTCCATCTACTTTATACTTGTACTTGCTTTCTTCCACAATTTCCATTTCTTTTAATGCAGCTGTATCTTCTTCATTTGGATCATGAATTACGACATCATACACACGTGAGAAGTCTGTCATAATACCTACATTTTTTTGGAACGCCATACCTGCTGTCATCGCACCTGCTCCTAATGCAATTAACATTGCTACAGTACCTAATACTCTCGATAAACTATTTACTCGAAAGCGTAGCTGTGCATATGTAAAACTATTTAAGCCCGTTTCATTTCGCTTTTTATTCCCTTTAATTTTCATCACAAAAAATGGGAGCAATGAACTAAAGATAAAATATGTTCCAAGCGTTGTAACGATTGTCGCTATTATAAAACCAAATTCAGCATATATTTTTACGTTAATCATAAAATAGTACCCTGTACTTACTAGTAATACACCAAGTACAGTCATTATAATAATGCGAGTTTTACTTTTCTTCACTTCATCTAGTGTTTCATCTTCACGTATTAATTCTAATTCTGTTTTACGTAATAAACGGATGCTATTCATTAAACCAGTAATAAAAAATAGTACTAAAAAGAAAATAGCTGTAACTATGATTGCTGGTGTATATACAGATGAATAACTACCCTTTGCTGAAATTTCCATACCATTCATTAAAAAGTTTCCTGCTACACTTGCTAGTAACATCCCTACTAAAATCCCGATAATAATACTAACAATACCCATACCGAATGTTTCAATAAATAATAATTGTGCTACTTTTTTCTTTTTCGCACCAAGCATCATGTACATACCGAGTTCTTTTCTTCTTAATGTGAGTAAGAAAGAATTGGCATATATAATATAAAATACAGTAATGAAAGATAATAGTATTGCACCTACCCAAAATACGAGTCTAATACTACTAATGAGACTATTATCTTTCGTAAATTCACTATTCATCGCCATCGTTTGGAACATGTAGAAAATACTAATGCTAATAACGAGACCGATAAGTAAAACCATATAATCTTTTAACATCTTTTTCATACTATGACGTGATAATTTGAATAACATAGTCTCGCCCCCTACTTAGACTCAGCAGCTGAGCCCATATGAGCGAGCACACCTAAAATGTCTTGATAGAAACTTTCTCGCGTTCCTTGACGCTTTAATTCTTTATATAAAAGACCATCTTGAATAAATAAAATACGTTCACAATAACTGGCACTAAATGCATCGTGTGTCACCATCAAAATACTTACATTGTGATTTTCATGTAAATCTTGCATCGCTTCTAATAAGCTTTTTGCATTTTTACTATCAAGCGCTCCTGTCGGTTCATCTGCTAATACGATTGCTGGATTATGTACTAAAGCTCGTGCTGCCGCTGTTCTTTGCTTTTGCCCACCAGAAACAGCAGTTGGATATTTTGTTAAAATTTCAGTAATCCCTAATTTCTTCGCAACTTCGTCCACCTTTCCAGTAATTTCACTTGAAGGTACGCCTTGCAGAGAAAGTGGTAAAGCGATATTTTCATAAATTGATAAGTTTTCAAGTAAGTTAAAATCTTGAAAGATGAATCCTAATTTTTGAGATCGAAAATCTGACAATGCATTCCCCTTCATAGAAGTAATATTTGTACCAGCTATTGTCACACTTCCACCTGTCGCTTGATCCAATGTACTAATCACATTAAGTAAAGTCGTTTTTCCAGACCCAGAAGGACCCATAATCCCGACGAATTCCCCTTCTTTAATATTTAATGATACGCCCCTTAATGCTTTTGACTGATTCTCATTTCTTTTCCCATACGTTTTTTCTACACTTTCTACAGTAACTACATTTGTTGACATCTCTTTCACTCCATCCCTTTTGTATAAATTTAATTTCTCACACATTTCTTATCTTTTTCTCATGTAAATTCTTAAGAATTTTTTAATTCTTCAAACTAAAAAGGTTATACAGATAACATGAACCTATTTCCTACTTCATATTCTCATCTTTCTACAACTCGTTCCTTCGATTTCGCTTACATTTACCTTACATTTTTGTAAGGTAAAAAAGAAAACACACCATTATGAATTGGTGTGTTTTCTCTTTAAACTCTATTTCCGATTATTTATTTCCTCTTTCATACTTTCCACAAATCCATTTAGTTCAACAACTTCTGATTTTTCTTCCCCATATTTACGTACATTTACAGCTCCGTTCTCCATTTCCTTATCCCCAATAACAAGTACATAAGGAATTTTTTGCATTTGTGCTTCTCTAATTTTATATCCTAATTTTTCATCTCGTACATCTCGTTCGACACGAACACCAGCTTGTGCTAATTTATCCGCAACCTCATCTGCGTATTGTACATGGACTGCATTCGAAACTGGAATGACCTTCACTTGAACTGGCGCTACCCATGCCGGGAATGCGCCTCCAAAGTGCTCAATTAATATCGCTAAGAAACGATCTAAAGATCCTAATACTGCCCTGTGAATGACAACTGGTCTTTTCTTTTCATTCTTCTCATCTATATAATTTAAATCAAACTTCTCTGGCATTTGGAAATCTAGCTGGATTGTTCCGCACTGATGACTTCTATTTAAAGCATCTTTAATATGGAAGTCAATTTTCGGCCCGTAAAATGCACCGTCACCTTCATTTAGTCTATATTTATAATTTAATGATTGTAATACGTTTTCTAATGACGCTTCTGCTTGCTCCCATAACTTATCATCACCCATTGAATCTTCTGGACGAGTAGAAAGTTCTACTTCATATTCAAATCCAAAAGTTTTATATACATAATCGATTTGCGCCATTACAGATTTGATTTCATCTTCAATTTGTTCTGGAGTTACAAATAAATGTGCATCATCTTGGCAAAAAGTACGAACTCTTAATAATCCATTTAATGCACCGCTAAATTCATGTCGATGCACTTGACCGAACTCACACATACGGATTGGCAATTCGCGATAAGAGTGTAATTTATTTTTGAACATTAACATATGGCCAGGACAGTTCATTGGCTTTAATGCAAAGCTCTTATTATCTACTTCTGAGAAATACATATTATCTTTATAATGTCCCCAGTGCCCTGATCTTTCCCATACTTCTTGGTTCATCATGAATGGAGTGCGTACTTCTTGATAATTATATTCTTTTTGAATTTCTCTTAAAAAAGCTTCTAATTCATTACGAATAATTTGGCCTTTCGGTAAATAAAACGGCATTCCCGGAGCCTCTTCAGAAAACATAAATAACTCCAGTTCATTGCCTAACTTACGATGGTTTCTTTTGGCTGCTTCTTCAACGAAATGTAAATACTCTTCTAATTCTTTCTGGGAAGAGAATGCAACACCATATATACGCTGAAGCACTTGATTATTACTATCTCCTCGCCAATATGCACCGGAAACGTGAGTTAATTGAAATGCTTTCAAATAACCTGTAGATGGTAAATGTGGCCCTCTACATAAATCTACAAATTCACCTTGCTTATATAGTGTTACACTTTCCTCATCAGGGATTGCTTCTAAAAGTTCTAATTTCAAACGATCATTCATTTCTTGAAATAGTTTTGCTGCTTCTTCTCGAGAAACCTCAACTCGTTCTATTTTTAAATTTTCTTTTATAATATTTTTCATTTCTATTTCGATTTTTCGTAAGTCTTCTACATTTACACTACTTGGAAGATCCATATCATAATAAAACCCATTTTCAATAACCGGTCCTACACCAAGGTTTACATTACCATAAATTCTTTTTATAGCTTGCGCTAAAATATGTGCCGCAGAGTGCCTTGCAATTTCTACACCTTCATCTGAATCTAAAGTAATGATTTCTACTTCCGCATTTTCTTCAATATTACGGCGTAAATCATATAACTCATCATTTACTTTCCCAGCGACTGCTTTCTTTTTTAAACTATTGCTAATGGATCCCGCAATTTCTTCTAAAGTAATTCCTTTTACAAATTCTTTCACACTACCATCTGGAAATTTAATTTCAATCATTTGTTCTTTCATTTTTCATCTCTCCATTTCATAATAAAAAGCACACTCATCCCTAAAATAGGGACGAGCGTGCTTATACCCGTGGTTCCACCCAGATTCCCATCATAAAAAACATAATGGCTTCATTTACGGTAACGTCGTTTACACGGCACTAGATACTTCATTTCCCCAGTGCAGCTCTAAGGTGGTAAGTTATTTTTCTGCGTTAGGAAGTTCTCAGCTTTCCTTCCTTCTCTGTATAACCGGGGAAAATAACTCGTGTCCTTTTCTTCGCTTATTATGAAATTGAATGCAAAAAAGCATATTCATCCCTAAAATAGGGACGAATATGCTTATATCCGTGGTTCCACCCAGATTCCCATCACAAAAAACATAATGGCTTCTTTTGCGATAACGTCGCTTACACGGCACTAGATACTTCGTTTCCCTAGTGCAGCTCTAAGGTGGTAAGTTATTTTTCTGCGTTAGGAAGTTCTCAGCTTTCCTTCCTTCTCTGTATAACCGGGGAAAATAACTCGTGTCCTTTTCTTTGCTTTTTTTAAATACATCCATTAATTGTTATTTACTATATCTTATTCATTTTATTTTTGCAAGTGTTTGGAAAAGATTTTTTATTTAATAAAAAAAGAAACCAAAAAATGTTTTTGGTTTCTCCTTCTCAATTTTACCACTCTTGTGGTTCGTAATTTAAGTCTGCAAATAGACGTCGTTTCTCTTTCTTCGTTAAATCTCTCCACTGTCCAACAGGTAAATTATTCAATTCAATATTCATAATTCTCGTACGTTTTAACGTGTATACTTGATAACCTAAAGCTTCACACATACGACGAATTTGGCGATTCAACCCTTGCGTTAAAATAATTTTGAACTCATATTTTGATAACTGTGTGATCTCACAAGGAAGTGTTTTTGTACCTAGAATTTTAACACCCGCTGCCATTTTTTCTAAGAAATCAGGTGTAATTGGCTTATCTACTGAAACGATATATTCTTTCTCATGTTTGTTTTCAGCACGTAAAATTTCATTAACAATATCACCATCATTCGTTAACAAAATTAAACCATCTGAGTCTTTATCAAGACGTCCAATATGGCTAATTCGTAAAGGGTGATTCACTAAATCGATAATATTACCTTTTACTGATTTTTCACTCGTACATGTAATACCTACTGGTTTATTTAAAGCGATATATACGTGATCTCGAGCAATGCGAAGTTGCTCTCCATTTACGCGTACATCATCACCTGGATTCACTTGGTCACCAATTTTTGCAACCTTACCGTTAATAATTACTCTTCTCTCATTAATTAATTTATCTGCTCCACGTCGAGACGCTTTTCCAGCTTCACTAATAAATTTATTGATACGCAAATTAGGCACATCCTTTTCTAAAAAAATTTCAAGCTCACACTGCTTCTACCGTACAATACAAAAGGGTAAGCCTCCTATTATAACTTAAATATATTAACATGAAAGGGCATATAACGTCTTCTATTAATTACTTATTTATAAGAAAATATCTTTATTATACATTCATTTATGCACTTTTTCCGTGCTTAATATACAAGCCATTCTTCCTTACATACAGCTTGTTTTCCTCTTATATCTTCTATATCTTCATGAATATTAGCTAGTTTATACAACTCGGGGAAATTTTCTTCTACATAATGCTGATGCGCTTTTTCATCTTTCCAATAAGTTAACACGATGTAACGGTTTTCATTTTTTAAAGACTTCCCAACTACTCCACCTAGCATGCCTTTTATATTTTCCATTCCTTTATTCCAAATTGTTTCTTGTTTATGTAAAAATTGCTTTTCTTTTTCTTCCTTTACATCACATACAGCCGCCCTTACGAAGGATCCTTCTGTAACAACGTCTTTCAAAGACACTTCTGCTATATCATACAATGTTTGAAATAATTCGATTTCACATGAAAGAAACGTATCCTCTTGATTACTATTTACATAAATGGTATCGTGAGCACCATTCATAAATGATTGATATGTATTTCTATCTTCCCATAAAGTAAATACACATGCCTCATTTTCATTCCATCCACCAAATTGTCCATAAAAACCATCTAGGTGCTGTATATCACGCCATTTTTCTTGTGCCATTGAAAATAACTCTTTTTTCTCTTCTTCTACTTTACAATAGATTGTTTTTAGTAGCATTTTTAATTTCCCCTTTAGCATATAATTTATCTCCTTCTCACAATAATTAGTTCACATAATATTTTTATAATCACCCTAATACTCTTTATAGATATATAGAACTAATCATATTTAGCACTACATCTATCAAAACATCTATCGAATTTAATTTCAAATAATTCAGAATGCAAAAAAGATGTAACTCTTAATGAATTACATCTTTAGCTAATCTCCCTTATTCATCTTTTTCTCAAATAAATAATACGTAATTTCTCCCGGATAATGTAATACAGTTACCTTCCGCTCCCCTTTTTTAAAACTAACAGTATGCCCGTTTTCACCTAATTTCTCCCATCCACTTACCTTTGTAATAGGCATTACACTTATATATTTATAATCCTCTTCCTTATCATCGTTAATATGTATTGCTGACATTGGTACTGGAAAATCTTTAATTTTAGATTCTTTATTCATAAATATGAATGCAATTAAACCAACTAATAACATAGCCATTGAAATATTTGAAACTAGTTTTCTTCTATTCATTTCTACTAAAAATCCTCTTTTCTTACATATTACTTTCATCATTTTACTAACTTTAATTATTTATGTATATAAAATATATATATATTTTATACTTTCTAACCTATTTTCTCTACTTAAAACAATATTATTGTTATATATTATAATTATAAGTTTTTAATTTTGGAGGCGTTACATATTGCAAAAATTACTTTTTACTAAATGGACAGTTGTTATTTCTATTTTCATCATTTTCGGTACAATTTTCTACGTTACTAATGTTAAAAATAACAAAGAAAAAGCACCTGTAGAAACAACGGATACAAAAACTTTCAAAACGAAATTACAGCCTAAAATTAATGAATTGACTACTAATTATAATGATATCATCGAAAAAGATTGGTTGCCTGCCTGGGAAGAGATTAACACGAACGGTGATTCAGTAGACAGAGATAAACTATTAGTTACAATGAATGCTGTTTCAAAACAATATGAAAACATTATGAATGAAATAGACATTTTGAAAATTAAAGAAGATATATCAGAAGTACAAATACAAGAACAACTTCTTTATTTCACAACTGAATTTAAGGCTGCTTCTAAATTTATGAAAAACGCGGCAGATTTAATTATAGACGGAGCCACTAACTCTACTCCAAACAGTGCAACAATTGAAAATACGAAACATGCTTTAGGGCTTGCAGATCAACATATTGTCATCGCTTTATCTACTTTAACTGAAGTTGAAGAGAAATTAGGACTTTCGAAAAAATAGAATTCTTTACTATTTTAAAATAAAAAATGATTGCATTTCATTAATTGTATATCTATAATGTTTTTATTGATTC
Source organism: Bacillus cereus group sp. BfR-BA-01350 (assembly GCF_022663775.1). NCBI lineage: Bacteria > Bacillati > Bacillota > Bacilli > Caryophanales > Bacillaceae > Bacillus > Bacillus cereus group sp. BfR-BA-01350. The sequence continues at coordinate 770,999 of NZ_JAKUGD010000001.1, read as the reverse complement.
TATACACATTCAATGCGTATAGGTTATTAATTTTATAATTCGGATGAACCATTCAGGAGAAGGTCTATTGATCTACCGACGGGGCAAAAAGTTGTTAACCGACTTTGAAACTCTCAGGTCTTGTTTACAAGTAGAACTGCATGGGGACGAATCTCTGGAGAGACTCCCTCCCGCTTTAAATAGCGCGGAGGAAAACGAGCACCGAAGGAGCAAATCCGCTACTATAGCGGATAATCTCTCAGGTAAAAGGACAGAGACAAGCGAAAGAAAATGCCGATTTGTATCGGTTTATTTTTCTATCCCTTGTTTCTCCAGAGACCATTTCATTTACTTGAAGTGGTTTTTATTTTTTCTAAAAAAGGAGAATAAAGATGGAGACAGTAAGTAAAGTATTAGAACAAATCAATCACTATGTGTGGGGATTACCAACGTTGTTGTTACTCGTTGGTACTGGTATTATTCTCACAGTGCGTTTAAAAGGTTTACAGTTTAGTAAACTATTATACGCTCACAAACTAGCTTTTAAAAAATCAGAAGATACATCTTCCTCTGGAGATATTAGCCACTTCCAAGCACTTATGACAGCTATGGCGGCAACGATCGGTATGGGAAATATAGCTGGTGTTGCAACTGCTGTGACGATTGGTGGACCCGGTGCCATCTTTTGGATGTGGATTACTGCTTTGTTCGGTATGGCAACAAAGTATGCCGAAGCAATTCTTGCGGTGAAATACCGTGTTAGTAATGAAAATGGCGAATATTCAGGTGGACCCATGTACTATTTAGAACGTGGTTTAGGTAAGAAATGGCTTGCAGTTTTATTCGCTATATTCGGTACAACTGCTTCTTTCGGTATCGGGAATATGGTGCAATCTAATTCAGTGGCAGAGGCAATGCGAATTAATTTCTCTTTCCCTCCTGCTTTAACTGGTATAGTAATGTCATTTTTAATCGCTATCGTTATTTTAGGCGGTGTAAAAAAAATCGGGAAAGTAACAGGATATGTTGTTCCTATTAAAGCTTTCTTTTATATCATTGCTGGTCTTATTATCATTTTCTATCACTACGATCAAATTCCTGAAGCATTTTCACTTATTTTTTCTGGTGCGTTTAATGGTACTGCAGCTGCTGGTGGTTTTATCGGTGCAACAGTTGCATCAGCTATTCAAATTGGAATGGCGCGCGGCGTATTTGCGAACGAAGCTGGTTTAGGGAGTGCCCCTATTGCCGCGGCGGCTGCAAAAACTGATTCCCCTGCAAAGCAAGCTTTAGTTTCAATGACTGGTACTTTTCTAGATACGTTTATTGTATGTACAATTACAGGGCTAGTATTAATTACTACAGGTGCATGGAAGTCTGGTAAAACTGGGGTTGAAGCTACAACACTTGCGTTTCAATCTGTATTCGGTACTGCTGGTAGTATGATTCTTGGTATCGCAATTATTTTATTCGCCTACTCTACTATTTTAGGCTGGTCGTATTACGGTGAGAAATGCGTGGCTTATTTATTTGGAGAAAGTGCTGTTAAATATTATAAAGCAATCTTTATTGTCATGATTGCTATTGGTGCGAATTTAAAATTAGGCATCGTATGGACATTTGCGGATATTGCAAATGGACTTATGGCGATTCCAAACTTAATTGGTCTTATTGGGTTAAGTGGTATTGTTGTTGCTGAAACGAATCACTTTTTACAAGCAGAGAAATTGAAAGAAAATAATAAAAAACAGGCAAGTTAATCTATGAAAAAAGGAATGACTCATACATGATGAGCATTCCTTTTTTCATCCCCTCTTTTACTTTATTACTATCATTAAAAATATATTTATATCAATGTTTACTCCTTTTTATTCCTCCAAAAGTTTTTCACATAAATGTCATAAATCGTATGGTCTAACTATATAGTTGAAAAGGAATGCGACATTAAAGTGTCGCTGAAAAACTCATCCAAGAAAAGGGAGGAAAAATCTTTTGAAAAACAAAATCATTGTTTTCCTATCTGTTTTGTCATTTATTATTGGTGGTTTCTTCTTTAACACGAATACTTCAAGCGCTGAAACATCATCTACTGATTACGTTCCTAACCAATTAATCGTTAAGTTCAAGCAAAATGCATCTTTAAGTAATGTGCAATCTTTTCATAAATCTGTCGGAGCTAATGTCTTATCTAAAGATGATAAGTTAGGTTTTGAAGTCGTTCAATTTTCAAAAGGTACTGTAAAAGAAAAAATAAAGAGTTATAAAAATAATCCAGATGTGGAATATGCAGAACCGAATTATTACGTTCACGCCTTTTGGACTCCAAACGACCCATATTTTAAAAATCAATATGGATTACAAAAAATTCAAGCTCCACAAGCTTGGGATAGCCAACGAAGTGATCCTGGTGTAAAAGTAGCCATTATTGATACAGGAGTTCAAGGCTCACACCCTGATTTGGCTTCGAAAGTAATTTACGGGCATGATTATGTTGATAACGACAATACATCTGATGATGGGAATGGTCATGGTACACATTGCGCTGGAATTACTGGAGCACTTACGAATAACAGCGTCGGAATTGCTGGTGTTGCCCCACAAACTTCCATTTATGCTGTTCGCGTATTAGATAATCAAGGAAGTGGTACTCTCGATGCTGTAGCGCAAGGTATTCGAGAAGCTGCTGATTCGGGTGCAAAAGTAATTAGTTTAAGTTTAGGAGCTCCAAATGGTGGTACTGCATTACAACAAGCCGTTCAATATGCATGGAATAAAGGCTCTGTTATAGTTGCAGCTGCTGGAAATGCTGGAAATACAAAAGCTAATTACCCTGCTTATTACAGCGAAGTGATTGCAGTTGCTTCTACAGATCAATCAGATAAGAAATCTTCATTTTCTACTTATGGTAGCTGGGTTGATGTTGCAGCACCAGGTTCAAATATATATTCCACATATAAAGGAAGCACGTATCAATCATTAAGTGGTACATCTATGGCAACACCTCATGTCGCAGGAGTTGCTGCTCTTTTAGCAAATCAAGGATATAGCAATACACAAATCCGCCAAATTATTGAGTCAACTTCTGATAAAATTACTGGTACAGGTACGTACTGGAGAAACGGTAGAGTCAATGCATATAAAGCTGTACAATATGCGAAGCAATTACAAGAAAATAAAGCTTCTTAAGAAATAAAGTAAAACTTTAATCAGTTGATCTACCATTCATGCGGAATAAAATAGAAGGAGAGACTTCTACAATGAAAGCCTCTCCTTCTTATAAATAATATTACTCTTTCTGCTTTTTAACCATATGTAAATACAATACAAAATCCATCATTGTCGACGAATGACCAAGTTGACGGATCATCGCTGTTATATTTCCTCTATGATATGTACCATGATTTACAACATGTTGTACTAACTCTAAAATTGAAGTTTCTAATTTTCCTACATATGGATTCTCGATAACAAATACAGCATTCACATCTTGTATTGTACTTAAAAAGTCTTTATATTGATTTGCCATGTTTTCAAACATTTTTTCTAATTCATGTAACGATTTGTTTTCCATTTGTTTTCGTAAATCTTCTCGGCCTTGTATTGCTTCATTCATACTTTTACCATGCAATATGTGTAACCACACTTGATCTGTAATATAAATATGGGCAAACGTATCCTTGATTGATGGAAATACACTCTGCATCTGTTCAGTAAAAATCATCTCATAGTTTGGTAATTCTTTTAGTCGATTGAATAATCGTAGATTAGCCCAAGCATGGTAATCCACTTGTTTTAACATGTACTCTTTCAATCGAAATCGCCTCCTTATTGTATGAAACGAATAGTTTGTTTCTTTATTTCTGATTCTCTATCAGCTTTTGCAATTCCTTTTTCTTCAATTTCTTGTTTATTTATAGTTTTATATTTTACATACGTATGAAATTCCGTTTGAAATGGAAACGGTGTAATCCGAATTGTTTCCTTGTCCACCCATTCAGCTTGTATAGGTTTCTCCTCCTTACTATTAAACATTTCTGTTCCTTCAAAACCATCTTTAAACAAATCAATTTCCTCTTCCTTTTCTACACCCGGTTTATTCATACAGACATATAAAGAAAGTTCATCGCAAAACTTTAATAATCTATAATGTTTATCGAACATCGCAAATTGTTCTTTTGTTAGCGTCGTCAATATTCTTTTTTGTCGTTCCAATTCCCCTGTATAAAATGACATCATCTCTTCATCTTCCTCATTTAATGGAAATGATAAAAAATGCTTACTACAAAGTAATGCTCCGTATGGATTGGAATCTTCAATTTCATTCAAACCAATCGTATAAAAGACAAAACGTAATGAACTTGGACAATCCATAAATGTATATGGGATATTTTTAGCATCATTTAAAATTGGTACTTTATCAAGTTCTATCCATCCTCTATCATGCTCATATATTGCATCAATTGTCTCTTTTAAATATGTGTCATCTTCAAAAAAATCTTCTTTTATATGCTTTGCAATCTCTCCAGCTAAAAAACCATGATCATGTTGACGAATTAATGTACTTTCTTTCTCATCCTTTTCACGAAAAATCATCCGTATACTCCCCCTCATCCTCATATTATAGCGTTTTGTATGCATCATTTCTTAATTAATCCCTAATTATTAGCAGGGATTCAGTTTCCTGCAACGAAATTAACATAACTATATAGCATTCTTTCTAACAATATAAATAGCTTTATCTTTACTATCTATTATACTAAATCATTCATTCCAAAAAATTTTTTTATGAGGTGAAAACATGAACAAAACAGAATTAATTAAAAATGTCGCACAATCAGCTGATATTTCTCAAAAGGATGCTTCTGCAGCTGTACAATCTGTATTTGACACAATTGCTACTGCATTACAGTCTGGCGATAAAGTTCAATTAATCGGCTTTGGAACTTTTGAAGTGCGTGAAAGATCTGCTCGTACAGGACGTAATCCACAAACCGGCGAAGAAATTCAAATCGCTGCTGGTAAAGTTCCTGCATTTAAAGCAGGTAAAGAGTTAAAAGAAGCTGTGAAATAAACAAGAAACCAGCCATTTTATAGGCTGGTTTCTTGTTTTAATTTAGTAATTGCTTTATATTTTCTGCATGATACACCTCGCAAATATAAAATATGCATCTGCAGTTACTTACAATTTGATATTTTCTTGTTGGATACACATGCGCCGAAACAGAGCATCCATCAAATAATTCAATAATATTCCCAGAAGGCTGATATCCTTCATATAATACGTTCCTTCTTACTTCCATCTTTTCTATAAGTTTTTCAACTGGAATGTTTCCACTCTCTAGCTCCCTCTTTATTGTATTTGGTAAAAACGAGGTATCCGCAAAAATGAGATTTTCAGATAATACTTTCCCTTTATAACTAATATTGGATACACGGTAAAGAAATGTTCCGTTTTTATCAAAGAAACTCTTTGCTTCTTTCGGGATATACTGTCTATCCAGCACCTCTTGTTCTAGAACATCAAACTGAACTGTATCATTCAATAACTTTTCTAAAGCATGAATAGATGATGTATCTCCAGAAAATAAAATATTTTTAATTGCTTGTACATTATAAGTGGATTCATTTGTTCTATTTTCCGCTACTAGCATGAGGAACACCTCTTCTATAAAATATTTTATTAAACTTATTTATAATTTAAAAGCGCTACTGCATCCAGCTGTATGATTTCGGTGACTTCTTTACTACATATTGCAATTGAAGCTATATAATCTATACTTGGCCTTAAATCTCTCATCACTGTATTTTCTACTAACTCTTGTCTATCCTGAAAAACTAACAAGTTTGGAGGATCATTTGGAGCTGATATAGTAATATCCACTGGTGGAATCATTAGACCTTCACCTGTCGCTTTGAGCACAGCTTCCTTTCTAGTCCAATATGTTAAAAAACCTTCTATTTTTTGTTCATTAGGTAACTTCATAACTTGCGCTATTTCAATGTCGGTTAATACGCCTTCTGCCATTTTCATAACATCAACATCTGGATTCATTTGTTCAACATCAACGCCTACAGGTGCAGACTTTGTAAATGCAACTACAACCCACTCACCCGAATGTGAAACCGATAACTGCGGCATCCCCTCTGGTAATTGTGGTCTACCATGTTGTAGCTTACATACTGGGCACATTCGATTAATTGGAACTTGAACTGGCGACATAGAAAGCATTTTACCTAGAACTAATCTACTAATTACACAGCCTATTATAAAACGGGCACGATCTGCCGAATGATGATATGAATTTGCTTTTTCTCGTTCAACATCATTTAGTAAATTGTAATGCCATGATTGTAAATCCGAAATCCTTCCCCACCATATTTGACAATCATTCTCATTCAAAATTGGTATAGAATCTACAACTTTACTTTCTATCATGTAAACTCTCTCCTTCTAGATACCCAATGTAGATTAATTCCAAAATACTATTACCAAACTTATTCATTGACAATTTCTTTCTCTTTTTGTAATACAGGTAACGGTTTTTTCTTCTTTTTTGACATTACCTCTTTATCAGAAATACGTAAAGAAAATAGTAATGCTACGAGTAAAAATATTGCTGATCCAATTAATGCTGCTTGATATGGCAATAAATCTGAATGAGTATTATGTTGTACACTGCTATTTCCAAAACCGGCTAGTATACTAGCTAAAACAGCAACTCCTATCGCTGAACCTAATCGATTTTGCACATTAAATATAGTAGTTGCTCTCCCCATAGAAGGCGGCGTTATATTGTTAAATGCAGAAAATTGAACTGCTCCAACTGATTGACCTAAGAAAATACCTATGCCAAACAATAATACCCGTATTTGCCAAGGGTTCGTATCGTGATTTACAAAACTTAATAAAATAAAGATAATCGCCGTACAAATTAACCCTATAGAAATTACCTTACGAGCTCCTAATTTCTTATATGACCATGGTACGATCTGTGACGATATCATTAATCCAATGGCCTCTGGGAATGTAGTAAGGCCTGATTCCAGTGCGGATACCCCTATTACATTTTGATACATAAGCGGAAAAACAAATAACATTCCTAGTAAACCAGCTGAAGAAAACAATGAAATAAGACTCATTTTTCTAAAGACTGGTTCTTTTAATAAGTGTAAATCTAGCATCGGTTGCTTTACTTTAAGTTCTACAATGATAAACAGTGTAATAAATACAATCCCAGCTATTCCAGTACTTATAACCTCTGTAGAAATCCAGTCTCTTGATGGCCCTTGACTGAGCGCATAGATTAGCATCGCAAACCCTGGTGCTGAAAAAACAAAACCAAGGTAATCAAAGCGACCAGCTGATTTTTCAATATGCTCTTTTAAAAATAGAAGACCGAATAGTAACGCCATAATTCCAAATGGTAAATTAATATAAAATGCCCAGCGCCAAGACATTTGATCTACAAAAAAGCCCCCAATAATTGGTCCTACTGCCGGTGCAACAGCAATTGGCAACACAATAAACCGAGAAATTTTCGGCCTTTCCTCTGGTGAAAATGTTCGGAATAACATCGCCATCCCAACTGGTGTTAAAAGCCCCCCACCAGCACCTTGAATAATACGAAAAATATTCAATGAAGTAATATCGTTCGCTATCCCACATAACGCAGATGCGGTTGTAAAAACGAAAAGAGCAGTTAGAAATATCCTTTTCGTACCGAATCGATCTCCTAGCCAACCAGAAATCGGAAGGAAGACAGCTAAGCTAACTAAATACCCAACATTAACTGTCCCCATCGCAGATGGTGGCACTTGCAGTTCCTTACTTATCGTTTGTAGTGCTACATTTACAATCGTTGCATCCATAGCAGCCATAAACATCGCTGTTATATATACGATGCTTACAACTACTTTTGGATTTATTTTTGCTTTCATTATCGTTTTCCTACTACTATTTTTTCACCAGCTTGATTACTTTTTGGATTCAAATCTGTCCAGGTATTTTCAACATATTGTAAGCAATCGTGCCTGCTAGCTTCTTCATGTACGACATTCCACCCAATAGGTACATCAAGAAAGACAGGCCAGAGAGAATACTGGCCCTCCTCATTTATTAATACTTTATATGTGTAATTATCGTTTTCAAATGGATTCGTCATACTCTACTTACCCCTTTCTTATTCTGCAAATATTTCGCTAATACTTGTCCAATTTCCGTAAGTGGACCTGGCTGACATAGATCTTTATGTCTACAGTCAATATCATGCTGCACAATTTTCCCATCTAAATAATTTAGCCATGTATTTGGAGAAATAGGATCAAACCAGTCTGGTATAACAGTAGATCTAAAGAATAAAATATCTCCATTATAAACTTTCGGTACGTATCTCCCTAATAATCCTACCGAATTTACATATGTTTCTTTCAAGTTCAGTATAGTCTCTTCTTCAAGACTTGCTAATGCACTTCCATCTTTACGAAGGATTTCAACTGCACTTTCCATCGTAAGTGGTTTACCATCCATGTTATCTGGGTCATATCCGCCTAAAGCAAGTAATGCGATTAACGCTTCTTCTTCAGTAGGCGCTTCCGTATTCGGTAGGAAGTGACCAGGATAAGAATCTAGCATAACGAGTAATTCTACTTCTTCCCCTTCATTTTGTAGTTGCGCTGCCATTGCATGCACAACATTTCCTCCGAGCGACCAACCGAGTAAACGATATGGTCCGTGAGGCTGTACTTCACGAACGTGTTTTAAATAATCCGCTGCCATTTCCTCTAAACTTCTTGGAAGTTCTTCATTTTTAGCGATACCACGTGCTTGCACGCCGTAGATTGGATAATCTGTTCCTAAAGATTTCATAAGTCCTGCATAGCACCAACTTAATCCACCTGCTGGGTGTACACAAAATAGTGGCAATTGGTTTCCGCTTGCTCGTAACGGAAGCAACACATCGAGTGCACTTTGTCCATTTCCCACTTCAAGTCTTTCAGCAAGGCCTGCAACAGTAGGTGCTGCAAATAAAGTTCCGATATTTAATTCGATCCCAAGTGCTTCTTTAATACGGCTCATAAGCTGCACTGCAAGGAGTGAATGACCACCTAAATCAAAGAATCCGTCATCAATTCCAATTTGAGGTACACTTAGCACTTCTGTAAACAAGTCACATAACATTTCTTCTTGCGGTGTTCTTGGTCCACGACTAGAAGATGATACGATAAATTCTGGAGCTGGCAATGCCTTTCTATCTAACTTACCGTTCGGAGTTAAAGGCAACTCATTTACTACTACAAAAGCGTATGGAACCATATAATCTGGTAAACTACCACTAGCAAACTGACGCATTTCATTCGTATCAATCGCTTCATTATTTGATGCGACGATATAAGAAACTAATCGTTTATCCCCTGGTTGATCTTCCCGTACAATAACTGCTACTTGCTCAACTGTAGGGTGTTTCATTATGACCGCTTCTATTTCTCCTAATTCAATTCGGAATCCACGAATTTTTATTTGATGATCTGCACGTCCTATATAATCTAGCGTCCCATCTTGACGCCAACGTGCTAAGTCTCCAGTACGATACATTCTTGTACCTGGCTTGCCAAATGGATCTGCAATAAAACGTTCTGCAGTTAAACCTGCCCTTCCTAAATATCCACGAGCAAGCCCTGCACCTGCAACATACATTTCTCCAACTACTCCAGGTGGCACTGGTTGTAAATAATGATCTAATACGTATACTTTAAGATCAGGTATACTGCACCCAATTAAACTATTTGCTCGTAAAGAAACGGTACTCTCATCTAGCTCAATATAACTAACATGTACTGTCGTCTCAGTAATACCGTACATATTAATAAGCTTCGGTGCGTTATGAGGATGTCGACTATACCAATCTTCTAATCGACTTAGCTCAAGTGCTTCACCTCCAAAAACAACATATCGTAAAGATAATTGTTGGCCAATCTCTTCATTTTCACGATCTGCTTGCATCAATTGATAGAACGCTGATGGAGTTTGGTTTAAAACAGTTACCTTTTCTTTAACAAGAAGCTGTAAAAATTCTTTCGGCGAGCGACTTACAGTATGTGGAACTACAACTAAACGCCCTCCGTATAATAAAGGTCCCCAAATTTCCCAAACCGAGAAATCAAAAGCATATGAATGGAACATCGTCCACACATCATTTCCATCAAACTGGAACCAATGATCAGTTGCTCCTAAAAGTCTTACTACATTTTGATGAGGTATCATAACGCCTTTCGGTCTACCTGTTGAACCTGATGTATAAATAACGTAAGCAATATGTGATGGAGTTAATGGCTTCACGCGCTCCATTTCATCAATATTGTCTTCACTATGTTTCTCAATTTCTTCTATTACTTTTACATTATCAACTAAAACTTTTAGTGCCTCATTACATTCAATTTCCACTTCTGAATTCGTTAAAACACATGATGGTTTCGCATCGTGTAGCATAAACGAAATACGGTCTGCTGGGTAATCTGGATCTAACGGAAGGTATCCAGCACCAGCTTTAAGAACAGCTAATAAGCTTACAACCATGTTTAATGATCTTGGCATCGCTAAAGCAACGAGTTGATCAGGACCAATTCCTTTTGCTATTAGGAATCGAGCTATTTTATTTGCTTTTCTATTTAACTCTTCATAAGTTAATTTCTTATTTTCAAAGACGACAGCAATAGCATTTGGATTAATATGAACCTGCTTTTCAAATAATTGTGGCAATGTCATTTCTGGTGCAATTTGAAAACCACCATTCCACTTTTCTAACACTGTATTTTTCTCTGCTAAAGTTAATATTTCTAATCTGCCAATGGATTGATCTGGATTTGTCGCCGCATCATCTAATAACAAAATGAATCGTTCTATTAGTTTTTGAACCGTTTCATGTTTATATAAATCGGTACTAAACTCTAGTAATCCATGTAAACCGTTCGGAGTACCATCAACCCCGTTACTCTCACTAATTTCAAATGTTAAATCAAACTTCGCAGAGCCAACACTTTGAATTTCAAGGCTCGCTTCTATATCCGGGACATCAAAGATTGCTTCTGGCGTATTTTGGAAAGCTAACATAACTTGAAATAGCGGATGACTATTTCGAGTACGCACCGGGTTTAACACTTCAACGAGTCGTTCAAATGGAACATCTTGATTTTCATAAGCTGCAAGATTTGCCTGCTTCACTCTATTTAATAATTCTTTAAAACTTGGATCTCCTGAAGTATTTGTACGTAACACTAATGTATTTACAAATAAACCAACAATATCTGAAAGTACATCATCATTTCTTCCAGCAATCGGACTTCCAATTGGTATATCAGTGCCTGCACCTAATCTTGTAAATAGCGCACTTAGTCCTGCTTGCAATACCATAAACAAACTAACTCCGTTTTTCCGTGCGAGCTCTACTAACCTACTATGCATACCTGCATCTATATGAAAATGAATTGTTTCTCCTCTGTAACTCGTTTCCATTGGACGCTGATAATCTGTAGGTAACTCCAATTGATCTGGTAATCCCTTTAACTCTTTCTTCCAAAAATCTAATTGTGTTGAAATGAGACTTTCTTGTGTAGTTTCATCCCCTAACAATTGCTGTTGCCAAAGTGCATAATCTGCGTATTGAACCGGAAGTGTCTCCAGCTGTACTTTGTTCCCTTGACATCGCGCTTTATACGCCGCTGTAAAATCTCTCGTTAACGGTTGTAACGACCAGCCATCCCCTACAATATGATGCAATAGAATTAGTAATACATGTTCGTTTTCATTCACTGTAAATAGTTGCAAACGAACTGCTGGTTCAACATCGAGGTTAAAGCTATATCTTACCGCCTCCGCAAGTACACTTTCTAATTCATTTTTACATGTATTTGTTATAATCATTTCAAGATTTAAGTTTTCCATATGTAAAATTTCCTGGTAGGAACTACCTAATACGTTAGGGAAAATTGTTCTAAGTGTTTCATGTTTCTCGACTACATCATAAAAGGCACCTTGTAATGCTCCCTCGTTCAACTTTCCAGACAAACGAATGACTAACGGAATATTATAAGTAGGACTTGGACCTTCTAAACAATGTAAGAACCATAATCTACGCTGTGCAAATGAAAGTGGAACTTCATTTGGCCTACTTACTTTCTTAATCGCTGGTCTTGCAGTTTTTGCTCGATCCAATTGTTTCGCTAATTCAGCAACAGTTGGCGATTCAAATAGTTTTCCAATTCCTAATTCGACACTTAACGTTTCACGAATTCTTGCCATTAAACGCGATGCAAGAAGCGAATGTCCACCCATTTCAAAGAAATTATCATCAATGCTAATGCGAGAAACACCAAGTACTTCTGCAAATAAATGACATAATATTTCTTCTTTCGGATTTCTAGCAACCCTCTCATTGTTCATTTCATTAAAATCAGGAGCAGGTAATTTCTTTCTATCAACCTTTCCATTTGGCGTTAATGGTAATTCTTCTAGCAATACAAATGCTGATGGCACCATATAATTCGCTAAACTTTCTGAAACATAAGAACGAATTTCTGAAAGATGAATCGTTTCCTTCTCTCCGGCAACAATATACGCAATGATTCGTTTATCATTTGGACGATCTTCTCGTACCATAACCACTGCTTGCTTAACATTTTCATGTCGTTGTATTACCATTTCAATTTCAGCTAATTCAATTCGGAAACCACGAATTTTAATTTGATGATCTGCGCGGTTCATGTACTCTAAAACACCATCACTGCGCCATTTTACTAGATCACCTGTACGGTACATGCGCTGCCCTGGTTTTCCATAAGGATTTGCAACAAACCGTTCAGCTGTTAACTCTGGTTTTCCTAAATATCCGCTTGCAAGTCCTTCCCCTGCAATATATAATTCACCAATAACTCCAGGTGGAACTGGTTGTAACCCTGCATCCAATACATACACTTCTGTATTGCAAATTGGCTTTCCGATAGGAGGTATCCCCTTTTCACTTTCATCAATGTTCATGAAGGTAGACCAAATCGTTGTTTCAGTTGGTCCATATAAATTAGTTAATGAACAACCTAATTCTTTTAATTTATTTGCTAAATGCGCTGGAAGAGCTTCACCACCAACTAGTATGTTTAGCCCTTGTAGCTTCTCTGGATAATCAGTTACTAACGCCTGCCAAAGCGTCGGTGTAGCCTGCATAATGGTCACTCTTTCTTCCTGTAAAAGTGTCGTTAATGCAGAAGGCTCTTGAATGTCTTCCTTTTGCGCAATTGTTAAACTTGCACCACTAATAAGAGGTAAATAAATTTCTAGAGCAGAAATATCAAACGCAAATGTTGTAACTGCTAATAAATGATCATTTTCATGTAATGACAACATATCGTCCATGGCCAATAAAAAGTTACTTAAAGCTTTCATAGGAACAATTACACCTTTTGGGTTACCCGTTGAGCCTGAAGTATATATTGTATAGGCTGGGTTTAAAAGTGATACATCATTCTTACATTCTATATTCATGCGAGAATATGTATGTAATGCTAGTTTCGTTTCTTCGTCATCTAATACAATTTTTTTCATATCATTTTCTATAACTAACTTAGATGAAACAGATGAATGCGTTATGATACAAACTGGTTTTGCATCATTTACTATATAATTTATTCGCTCAGCTGGGTATTCTGGATCTATTGGTAAATACGCTGCACCAGCCTTTAAAACTGCTAGCATACTAGTTACCATTTCTATTGATCTTGGAAATACTAAAGCTACAAACTGATTTGGTCGTATTCCTTCTTCTACTAAATAATGTGCTAGTTCATTCGCTCGTTCATTTAGCTCTTTATACGTAAAGTTTACACCGTCACAAGTAATCGCTAGTTTATTTGGAGTTTTTTGCACTTGTTTTTCAAATGATATAGGTAGACTGATTAACTCATCGTCTTCCTTCGTTTCATTCCATTCCAATAAAACTTTATGATTTTCTTCAGGAAGAGTAATATTTATTTTTCCAATCGACTCGTCTTTTTGATAAGCATTTATCATTAATTCTAATAATTGCATAAATCTTTCTTTATGCAATGCTAGCTCCACACCATTATATACTTCCGGATTCGCATCAAAATGAATCATTAGCTCATTTTGATCAAAACGTTTATATACATTTATTGATAAATCATCGACAGGTCCTGCTGATAAATTATGTGTAATACCACGATTCCCACCAAAGTTAAGCCCGTAATCAAAAGGCATAACATTCACTAACGGTCCAAATAATCTTTGATTTTCACCTAATAACTTTAAGTCTCTTCTTAATTCCTCATGACGGTATTTATGATGGCGACGTACATCTTGGATTTCTTTAGAAACTTGCTGTAATAATTCTACGAGAGTTATATTTGGAGTTACAGTAAGACGAAGTGGTACTAAATTCATTACCATACTCGGTGTATGAATAGATGCAGAACCTAGACGCCCCATCATCGGTAAACCTAAAACAATATCATTTTCACCTGTTAATTTATGCATATAAATACTTGTTACAGCGACAATGAATTCCGGCCAACTTGTTAACGAAATATTGATATTTTCTAGTAAAGTTTTCGTACTAGAACTAGATAAATAAGCTGTTTCACGTAAAAATCCATTCGATGTTCTCGGTGCTCGTTCTGCCAAACTTACAACTTCTGGTTCATCCGCAAATTTTTCTAACCAAAAAGCACGATCTTCCTGAAATTGTTTAGACTCACGATACTCCATATCTTCTTGCACAACTTTTGCAAGAGAACCAAATGTCTTTTCATTCTTGTTTGTTTCTTCTATAAGTGATGTATACTCATTCGCTACCTTTTGGCTAAGAAGTGAAAATCCATAGCCATCCATCACAATGTGATGGATGCGCTGATACCAAAAGAAACGGTTATTTTCAACTTGAATAAGTGCTTCAATAAATAAAGTATCTTTTTTCAAATCGACTGGCATAGATAAATCATTTTTCATCCATGCTTTAGCAGCCTCTTCAGGATTTTCTTCTTTACGAACGTCAATAAAATGCATATGAAACTGTGATTCTTCAATAACTTGCCATGGGCCAATTTCATCCTCTTCGAAGCGAACATGAAGTGCTTCTGCTTCCATTACAACTTTACGTACAGCTAATTCAAAAATGTCTTGATGAATATTTCCGTTTATTTCTACATATTCCCCAGTATTATAAATTGGATTAAGTGGATCTAATTTTTGCGCAAACCACATACCAGACTGCGCAGATGATAACGAATGACGAACCTTTTGACTATTAGGCATTCTTCACTACCCCTTTATTATGTAGTCTATATTAAAGTACACGTTCTGTTTGCAGAGATAATAAGCGATGCCAATCAACAACCGTTGGGTTCTCTGCTAAATCCGCAAAAGTAATCTCCTTTCCTTCGCGACGCCACTTCTCTACTAAACTCATAATTCTGACCGAATCAAGTCCTCTATTTAATAAATCTTCATCAGTCCCAACACTCTCTACTGGTTCACGAAGTAATTGTGCAACTAGTTCATGTACTTTTTGTAAAGTGATTTCATCATCATCTTTTAAACCTTGTAACTCTGTTAACAAACTGTTAGTTGATGTCGTTACTGCACATCTATTTGACGCATACTCCAACGCTTGTTTATGATGTTCTAGTGAAAAATCAGCAACTGCATCCGCTACAAAGAACGGCTGAATTCCATCCATAAATGCTTCACAAGCTGTTAAAAGGCAGCCAATATGCGCATAAATACCGCAAATAATGAGTTGATCTCTTCCTTGTTCGTTTAAAATTTCTAATAGATTTGTCTTTTTAAATGCACTATATCTCCATTTTGTTAAGAATATATCATCCTCATCAGGAGTAAGTTCATCGACAATTTTCTTTTTATCTGGTCCAGCAGGAATACCGTCCCCCCAAAAATCTTGTAATAACCCTCGTTGTTCTAACGTTTGTCCACCTGGTTGAGCTGTATAAACAACTGGTATACCAAGTTCCTTACATTTTTCTCTTATCACCTTAATATTTGAAATGAGTTCTACTTTCGGTGACTCTTTATCGCTATATGCATCAAGAAAATATTCTTGCATGTCATGGATTAGAAGAACCGCACGTTTCGGATTTGGTTTCCAATCCACTTTATTTTTTGGTAGTTCTGATTCAATTGGCATTTTATATACTGAAATAGATGGGATAGCCATCCAATCACTTCCTTCCGGTTTTTATTATTGTTTTACTGTAATAAGTTTTTCAGCAATGACTTTACGTAATTCTTTTTTGCTTACCTTTCCAACGCCTGTTTGCGGGAATGATTCAATAAATTCAATTCGATCTGGAATCTTATAAGCCGCTATACCACGCTCTCTTAAAAATTTTTTTAATTCACTTACTGCCGGAGCTTGTCCGCGAGCTATAAC
This sequence comes from Bacillus cereus group sp. BfR-BA-01350, assembly GCF_022663775.1. Taxonomy (NCBI): domain Bacteria; kingdom Bacillati; phylum Bacillota; class Bacilli; order Caryophanales; family Bacillaceae; genus Bacillus; species Bacillus cereus group sp. BfR-BA-01350. The sequence continues at coordinate 754,569 of NZ_JAKUGD010000001.1, read as the reverse complement.
AAATGCACAAGTACGTTCTCCTAAATAATCGTCAGGCATAGATACAATCGCTACATCATGTACTGCATCATGTGCTAATAGATGATTTTCAACTTCTTCCGCGGCAACTTTCTCACCACCACGATTAATTTGATCTTTATCTCTTCCTTCTACAATGATGTAACCTTGTTCATTTACTTTCACAAGATCTCCTGTGCGATAAAATCCATCCTTTGTAAACGATTGTGCATTATGCTCTTCTGCTTTATAATAACCACGAATTGTATATGGCCCTCTTGTTAATAAACTACCTACTTCGCCAGGTTTTACATCGTTGTCATTTTCATCAACAACTCGTACTTCATCGAGTGCAGACATTGGTCTACCTTGTGTATGAATAATAATTTCTTCAGGATCATCTAATCTTGTATAGTTCACTAATCCTTCCGCCATACCGAATACTTGCTGTAATGTACATCCAAATGTAGGGCGTATACGTTTTGCAACTTCAGCACTAAATTTCGCGCCACCTACTTGAATCACTTCTAGACTCGATAAATCGTTATTACGTGAAGATGCAGCATCAAGCCATATCATTGCTAATGGCGGTACGAGAGCAGTAATCGTAACTTTTTCTTTTTCAATAAGTGCAAATGCCTCATCTGGACTACCTCCAGTTGCCAGCACTACTTTTCCACCCGCATAGAAAGTTCCAAATGTTCCAGGAGAGCTCATCGGGTAATTATGTGCTACTGGAAGAACGGCCATATAGACACTCTTTGCACTTAAATTACAAATTTCAGCGCTAACACGTAAACTATAAATATAATCATCATGCGTTCGAGGAATTAATTTAGAAAGTCCTGTTGTCCCCCCTGATAATTGGAGAAACGCAACATCACTCGGCTGAACTTCTGGTAATGGAACGGGATCTATATATAAATCACTTATGTTCACAAATTCTTCTTCTTCTCCCACTACAATTACATGTTGTAAAGTTGGCACTTTCTCTTTCACTTCTCTTGCTAGTTTTCGATAATCAAAACCGAGAGCTTTATCTGAAATAACGTAAGCACTCGCCTCACCAAACTCACAAAAATAACTAATTTCACTACTTCGATGTGAAGGTAATGCAAAAACAGGAAGTGCCCCAATTCGAAATAGCGCAAAACATACTTCGAAAAACTCAATAACGTTAGGTAGCTGGATTACAACTCGATCCTCTTGCTTTATTCCTAAATTCAGTAGCCCTGAAGCTAATCGATCTACTTTTTTATCAAACTCACTATACGTAATATGCGTATTACCACTTACAACTGCAATTTGATCGCCATATTTTTCAGCTCGCTCTCTTAACATCCCGCCAAATGTTTCCCCAAGCCAACACCCTTCCTCTCGATAACGATCAGCAAATTCTTTTGGCCATTTTGTATAACCTGTTAGCATTCTTTCTGCCCCCTACTTTTCATTAAGTGAACTATCATTTAATCCTAATGCTTTCAACATTGTTTGGAACTTAGCTGATGTTTCTGCTAATTCATCTTCTGGTTTTGACTCAGCAACAACGCCCGCTCCTGCATATAAACGGAGTGTATTTTCTTGTACTTCAGCACAACGAATTGTAACAATCCATTCACCGTCTCCATTTAAATCACTCCACCCTAGCATTCCTGTAAAGAATTCACGGTCAAATGGCTCAATTTTTTGAATCGCCTCTCTCGCTTCTTCCATCGGTGTGCCGCAAACTGCTGGCGTCGGATGAAGAGCAATTGCTAATTCCAAAGAAGTAGTATTCGGATCCTTTAGTTCACCTTTCACTTCAGTAGATAAATGCCACATCGCTTCACTATGAATAACGGATGGCTTTTCCGGAACATGTAATGTATGACAGTACGGACGAAGCGCTGTAGCAACTGCTTCTACTACTACCGCATGTTCATGTAAATCTTTTGGAGAAGAAAGTAATTCCTCTGCTCTTCTCTTATCTTCAACTGAATCCTCACTACGTGGCCTTGAACCAGCTAACGGATTAGAAATAACTTGCATACCATTACGTGAGACGAGTAATTCAGGGCTCGCTCCAATTAACGTCTTACTATTCTCATTTTCATCTTTCGATACATTCACAGCAAATGTATATCCATGCTTATTATGCGCTGCTAATTCTCGAAGAAGTTTTTGCTTATCAATCTTTTCGGAAGAATTAACATCTAACGATCTGGATAGAACGATTTTCTTTAAATCCCCGCCCTTTATTTTTGCAATTCCTTGCTTCACACCATTCATATACACTTCAGGCGCTGGTACAGGCGTCATTTCGAATGTTAAGTTCTCATTTATTTCAAGCTGATTTGTTGTATCCAATTGTAATCGCTCAGAAGTCCTACTATATTCTGGTACGATAAGTTGGACTTCTTTTCTACGATCAAATGGCAAAGCACCGACAACGATAGGATTCGGATTTCCGGCTTGTTTTGCATTACATAATACTGCTTGTACAAGTTTTGGGAAACTTTCAATTTCATGATGCTTTACTGTAGTAAACTCTCCTTCTGCTAATATCGTTCGAGTTGGTGAAGCGAAAAAGAATGAAGATTCAGTCTTATAATCTTCTAGTAATTTTTCTGACAGTTCCTTTACAGCCGTAAATTCCTTCATTGTATAGTAACCCCCTGAATTTTTTATTAAACGCCTAATGTAGCTCCGCCATCAACACATAAATTATGCATTGTAATATGACTAGCTTTATCTGAAGCTAAAAACAATACTGCTTCAGCAATTTCTGAAGGCTGTGCAATTTTTTGTAACGGTATACCGAGTCTATATGTACTTTGAGAACCAGCAATTATATTTTTTTCTCCATTCTCATCAGCCCATAGTAGCCTTTGCATTTCAGTTTCAGTAGAACCTGGAGAAACTACGTTACAGCGAATGTTATACGCTGCAAGTTCTAATCCTAAACATTTCATAAACATCGTCGTAGCAGCTTTTGATGCAGCATATGCAGCCATCTCCATTCTCGGCGTATTTGCTGCATTTGAACCAACTGTAACAATTGCCCCTGACTTTCTTTGCATCATATGTTTACTTACTGCTCGGGACATATAGAAAACTCCTGTAGAATTTACAGAAAACGTTTTATTCCAATCTTCATCACTTAACGAGTGAATCGCTCCCATACGTAAAACCCCTGCAACATTTACTAATATATCTATTGGCGCTATTTCATTTTCAATATCATTTACCATCTGTTCAACTGCGGTACTATCACTCACATCTAAGCAAAACGTTTTCAAATGTATTTCATTTAAGAGTTCGTTTAATCCCTCTTCATTTTGATCAACCGCAATAACTGTAGCTCCTCTTTCTAAAAACATTTTAGTAACAACACTACCTATACCTTGAGCTGCACCTGTTACTAAAACAGTTTTCCCATCAAATTCCCCTAAGTTCATTTCCTCTATCCTTTCATTTAAAAATCAATCTAATTAAACAAAAATAATAATGATTATCATTATCAATGTAAAAAATAATACACTTACTAAACTAATTGGTCAAGTGTACTTTTCATTAAAATATTATTCATTGATAATGTTTTTCATTTAACGTTCTTACACCGAAATGATAATCTTTCTCAATAAACTTGTCAACCTATTTTTATTTTTCAGATAAAAGTTTTAGTGCTTTTCAATACAATTACATCTAAAAGTATTAATAAATACTTACATTAATACTTACATTAATACTTTAATTCTTACTCCTCTTTGTAAAAATTGAAGATGATAAACTGAAGGTCTCTTCAGTTACAAAGCCTTAACAAAAAATCGAGCATTTATTTTCTCAATATTTGTCTGAAAATATATCTTGCAAACATCAATTCATATTTTCTTTATTATTTAAGATTTAATACATATTTCGAATACGATGTATCGATTTATTATATTCCAATATAATCCAAACGGATATTTCACTCACTTTTATATCAAAAAAATAAAAAGTAATTTAACCTTGTTAAAATAACTCAAAAAAGCACCCTATTTAACAGGATGCTTTTTCGTAACTATAGTGTTATAGAAGATTTATATACTTATGCTACGCTGCGATACTCTTCTTCTTGTTCTTTTTTCTGTTTAGGTGCTCGAATTAAAATTGCGATAATGAATGACACGACACATAGTACGCCAATCACCATAAAAGTTGGTTTGAATCCACCTAGAAGTGCACCGATAAAGGAACCTGCAAGCGCTCCAAATCCAAATCCTTGATACACAATTCCGTAATTCTTACTATGGTTTTTCATACCGAAGAAATCACCAACAATAGCTGGGAAAATAGTAATATTTCCACCAAAGCAAAACGCTACACTTGCTACACATACGAAGTAGATACCGTAATTCAAATCTACGAAACTTAGAACTAATACCGAACTCGCCATAACCACAAAAGTACCCGTAACGATTTTCAAACGACCAATTTTATCTGATAACGGTCCTAGAATAATACGACCTAATGTGTTAAATATTGCAACCATAGCTACCGCATTAGCTGCTGTCGCTGCACTAAGCCCTACAAGTTGAACACCAATGTCTTTTACCATACCAATTAAGTATAAGCCACTCATACATGATGTAAATAACATGATGAATAATAAGTATACTTGTTTTGTGCCTAACATTTCTTTCACTGTATATTCATGAGTGTTTGTTTCCTGAACTGCACCTTGATCAGCAGCTTGATGGATTAAACAAGCTCCAAGGACAATCATAGCTGTAACAATTAAACCCCAATATATAAACGCTTGCGATACACCAACGGAATCGATTAACTTTGCATTTATATATTTGAAAATTAAGCTACCTGTACCATATGCAGCTACAGATATACCAGAGATTAAACCTTTACGTTCAGGGAACCACTTAATTAAATTAGATAGTGAAGTAATATAAGCTGTACCATCTGCGTAACCTACAACAACTCCTGCTAGTACATAAAGCAATATTAACGAAGAAGCTTGTGAACTAAGTACTAATCCTAGTCCTAATGCTAGTCCAGCTATCATAATAAGTTTACGAAGTCCCCATTTTTCTTGCAATTTACTTGCAAATAAAGTTGAAAATGCTAAGGAAAGACTAGTAATTGAGAAAGTTATCGCAACCGCGTTAAGACTCCAACCGTATTTACTAACTAAAGGCTGATTGAATAAACTCCATGTATATATCGTTCCAAGTCCCATTTGAACTATGACTGTACCAAGGACAACAAGCCATGGATTAACCTTTGATTTTTTCATACCTTTCTGCCTCCTCTTTCTATTTCAATGCTTTTCGCTAAGTCTTGTTTTTTATGTTCATTTTGGTCATCTCTTTTGATTTAACACCTTCATTGTATAAGATGTTTTCAGTTATGTAAGCACTTACAAGACAGGACGTCAAAAACATGGAATCAGTTACAGAAAACGAAGGATGAAATACAAAAAATGTTTTTTAAATACGTAATAGTTGTTCATATTGTTTTGTATAAGTTAAATTTACATATGTTTTTGAATCCTTTTTTCAATAGTAAAACAATAAAACCGTCTCTTTAATAAATATTAAAGAGACGGTTTTATTAAATTAATTCATAAGCCTGACTTTCTTTATACATTTATAATTGTTTCTTGAAATGTAATAATTGGCTCTACAAATTCCATCATAATAAAAGCATTTTCAATACGTCTTGGTGAACTACCCACCACTTAGTACCTCTTACGAGCTTACCCAAAGTAGGGGCTTCTCGGTTCATCGCTACTTTTGATAGCTAACGAATTTGTCCTAGGACAGCCGAGCTAACTCCCTTGTTCCAAAGGTTATTTTATTACTATTTATGCCAACACTAATAAGCGGATGGCTTCCTTTTTGATATTGATGGCTGATTATAATCACGGCCAATTGTGAGTCCACACAAACACGCATACGTGCGTTCGCGTAATGGCATTTCTTTTTTATTTCCACAATTACTACACATCTTTGTAGAAGGAAACCATTTATCTATTTTTACAAGCTGTTTTCCTTGTTCTTGTAGCTTATATGCTAAAAATGTCGTGAACATCCTCCAACCGTTGTCCGCTACACTCTTACCAAATCTAAATGCTCGTGACATTCCTTTCATATGTAAGTCTTCGATTGCTACAACGTCAAAACTCGTAGCTAATTCTTTAGACTTATGATGAAGAAAATTTTTACGTTGATTGGCGACCTTTTCATGCAATTTCGCTACACGAATGCGTTGTTTATTCCAGCGCTCTGAACCTTTCACACGTCTTGCTAATACTCGTTGTGCCTTCGCTAATTTCTCTAACATCTGACGATAAAAGCGAGGATAATTTGCTTTCTCATCTTCGCTACTCACGTACAATTCAGCCATTGAGAAGTCTAATCCAACTACACGTTCTACTTCTTTTGGAGTGATTTCTTTTTCATATTCGGTCAAAATAGACACGTAATACTTACCAGTAGGTGTCATCGAAATCGTACACGATTTGATGATATGTTTTGGCGGGATTTCTCTATGTTGCTTCAGTTTCACCATTTTCAATTTTGGTAATTTGATATAACCATGAAATAACATAATATTTCCGTTTACTCGATTCGTTGTATAGGATTTTCTACTCTTTTTACTTTTGAATGTAGGAGAATCACTTTGACCACTAAAAAAATTCTTATAAGCAGTTTGCAAGTTTAATTGCGCGTTGGCTAATGCCAATGAATCAACTTCTTTCAACCATTCATACTCCGATTTGTATTTTGCAGGAGTAGGAAATTTTTGCTTCTTCAGTTCTTCCTTATTCGCTTTGTGTTTTTCATATACTTCCTTTCGTTCAGCCAGCATTTTATTATATACAAAGCGCACACACCCAAACGTTTTGCGTATGAGATGTGCTTGTTCTTCTGTTGGATACAGACGAAACTTGTACGCCTTATTCTGCTTTTGCATATCCATTCACCTCATTTTCTGCTTCATTTCCCATAAGCTATAACGGTGATTACACAACCTGAACACTATAAGATTGTTATCTACTTTCATTGTTATACCAAAATTCCCCTCTTATAAGACTGATTATATCAGAGGCGAAATAAATAGAAAAAAAAAGTTTGGCTACGCCAAACCGAAATTCATCTCCCACCTGCCGCTAGACTATCGTCCTTCACACGCCTGAGGAAGGAGACTTCTTTCGGATAATATGTTAAAACTTCTTTTAATTCTGCACACATAGACTACAAATATTTTTTTGATAAATAAAACTAAATATTCACTAATATACTTATACGTGGTTTAATATATATAATAAAAAATATTTCTGTCTTTAATGAGGAGGTACTATGAAAGCAAACGTAGGGGATACTATACTTTTTCAACGAAACAATTTAAAGATTACAGGATCTGTATTAAAACTTTATACTGAATCGGTCTTAGTTGAAATTACAAATGTAAGCGGTGGTACTTTTGAATTTGATCGAACAATTGTAAATCATAAAAACTATAAAGTTTTAAATGCAAATACATAAAACAACACAAAATAGCCCCTGCTAAACAGCAGGGGCTATTTTATATAAAAATATTTCACTAGTTTATATACCCTAAAACATTAACAATCTTACTCGCTTTTAAATTGTTAATATGATAATAAATTTCTAAACCTCTTCTCTCTGCTCGTAACACTTTACCCTTCATTTTTGATAAATGTTGTGAAACAGTAGATTGCGGGATGTTCAGTAACTCGGTTAATTGTGTTACATTACAAGTTTTTCTTGTACTTAATTCATTTACAATTTGCAGTCGGATTGGATGCGCCATAATTTTTAAAATATCTACATCTTCTTCTGAAACTAAAGTTTTTTTCATTTCACTTGTATATGTTGTCATAAGACATTCCCCTTTTATATGAATTCCATTTTTATAAGATCTATTTCCAAAATTTTTAAAACCCTCGATTAAAACTTTCATATAGAAATAAAAGGATTTTAAATTTTTGAAAACAGAACTTACATTCACTTTATTTATTTGGTACATATACATAATACAATGTTAATATGTGCTCTATGTGAAGTTAGCATAAATTTATAATGAAGATTTTTCAAATAATTCACATCTAACTATATACTCCCTCATAACACTATCCAGTGATTTTAACATATTTTAGGCGTTTGTATATACTATCTACAAAATAAATGTTATTTAGGGGGAATTCAAATGCCTACAATGTTACAAGAAGAAGTTGAAGAAGCGCGCGAAACATATGTCAGTCGTATCATTTTGGTCGGTGGATCGGCTTTATTTTTAGTAGGCGGTGTTATCTCGGCAATTTCGGCTTTTAAAGCTTATAATCGTTTGGAAAATACGCCGTCTTCTACAGATAACTCATAGGTGAATTATCTAATTTTGAATAACAAATAAAGAGGCTGTCCCAAAAGATGCTTTTTAGCCAAAATCGTATAAAAAGTGAAAGGCAGAAATGTTTATTTTATAACATTTCTGCCTTTTCGATTTCATGTGATCTTACTTCGAAAGAGACTTATGAGACAGCCCCTTTATTTTATCAAAAGTTCTATACTAAAGAATCGCAAATAATATGAATTACAATTGAACTTACTTCACCACAAACCGTGTCTGACTACAACCATCCTTCTGCTTCGTTACTTCTAATACAGCTGGCATTGCGTTTTTCAGCTCTTGAACGTGTGAGATTACACCAATAAATCGACCTGATTTTTGTAAGTCAATTAAGGCGTCAACCGCTTTTGTTAATGACTCCTCATCTAATGAACCGAATCCTTCGTCGATAAACATCGTTTCGATTGAAATACCGCCTTCATACGCTTGAATAACGTCTGCCATGCCGAGCGCTAAGCAAAGTGAGGCATTGAATTTCTCGCCGCCAGATAATGTTTTTACATCGCGTGTTTGGCCAGTATATGCGTCGTATACATCTAACCCTAATCCACTTTGACGATTTCTCTTTTCAACTCGTTCACTTCGTTTTAAATAAAATTGTCCATTTGATAATTTACGTAATCGTTCGTTTGCAATTTGAACAATTTGTTCTAAATACTCAATTAAGATGTAACGTTCAAATGATATACGGCTTTCGTTATCACCTTTCATTACTTCATATAAGTCAACAAGTTCTTGGAAAGCTTTTTCTTCCTCATGAATTTGCTCATCAATACGTCTAATATTTTCATGTAAATCAGAAATATATGTTACCGCATTTTGCGAACGTTGACGTTTTTCTTTAATGATATCAAGGTTAATTTCTAGTTCTTTAATGTGTTCACCTAACGCCGTAATATCCATATACTCTTTATCTTTTAATTCAGCATGTAACTCTTCAATTTGTTTTGCAAGTACTTCAAGAGATGAATAATAGCTTTGAATTTCTTTTTGTAACATATCCATCTCGGCATCACTTAATTTCGCTTCTTTATACGTAATTTGATCTGTAAATCCACTCTGTTCAAGCTCTTTCATAAAGCGCGTGAAAGTCTCTTCTTTCTTCGATTTTGCACTTTCAAATTGATTAGAAGCACCTTCCTGTTCTGCTTGAATACGTATATTTTCATTTTGCCAATGTTGATACGCCTCCTGCACTTTCTTCCATTCGTCCTCCATTAATTTGAGCTCATGCATAGCTTGGTCAAACTGGACTTTCCAAGCTTGGACTGTTTGTAAGTTTTCAGGAATGTTTTTCTTATCATGTTCATATGACGTACGAAGCTGCATACAATCCATTTCTATACGGTGCTGTTCTGTTTCTACCTCATGTTTTTGTTTCTGAAGTGCATCTACTTTTTCTTCTATGCTTTTTATTTTCACAGCTGTTTGCTTACGCGTTTCTTCACTTGCTTTTAACATATTCACTTCAGTTGCTAATTGTTTTCCTTTTTGAACAAGCGCACTATATGTTTCAGCTAATTCTTCTGAGCGATAACCTCGCTTCTTAACCTCTTCTATTACTTGTTCATATTGAAGATGATAGAAATTCCATTTCTCCTCTACTTGCACATGTAATTTTTCAGCAATATTCTTCTTGTCTCTTAAATCATTTAACTCTTTTTCATTGATGGCATCACTTTGCTCTGAAGCTTTTTTCGGATGGTTCGTGCTGCCACATACTGGACAAGATTCACCATCATGTAGATGAAGAGCTAATATACCAGCTTGTTCACTTAACCAGCGACGTTCCATATTCTCATATGCACGAACTGTCTCTTGCATCTTAATAAATGCAGTTTCTTTTTCTTGCTCGAATTTTTGTTTTTCTTGCCATACGTCATATGCTTGCTTTAAAACTTTTGCATCTTCTCGCATATTCGTTAGTTCTTCTACTTTATCTACATATCGTTCAAGCGCTCGCTCTAATTGCTGTAATTCACCAGACATTAGCTGTTTTTGATTTGTATGCTCTTCTAATTGTCGATCTAAGTTTTGCATACTTTCTTTTAATTTTCCTAGTTGAATTTCTGCATTTTGTAAATTCAACTGTTTCTCAGCTAATGATGCAATAATCGGTTGTAACTCTTCTAATCTTTGAACAAGTTTTTTTGCATTTTCTCTCTCAGGTTCTTTATTCTTTACTGCTTCATATTTCTCCTGAGCAAGTTCAAAATTATTCATTATATTTTCTTTTTTAGCGATAATTTGTTTTAACAAACTTTCAGCTTTCTGCTCATTTTGCATTGCTTCTTCGTACCACTGTTCAAATGGTAATAAGCGCTTCGCTTGTTCCGCACGCTTAAAAGATAGTTCTTTCATTTCAATTACTGAACGTTTTTCTTGTAAAGTATTATATTTCTCATTCTTTTGTTGTAAATCTATAAATTTCTCATTTACAGACTTCGCTGCATGAAAACGTGTTTCAGCATCCTTTAATTGCTTCGTTTGAATATCTTGTTCTACTTGTAATTGCTCCACCTCTGCCTTATACGCAGCTGTCTCTTGTTCTAATGCCTCTACTACTTGATGCGTATTTACATGTTCTTGTTCCACTAATGTCTCTAATAATGCTCCATCACGAATTGGTAATTTAAAAACATTACGGAAATATAACTCTCGCTCTTTCTGTTTTTCTTGTAAGACGTCTTTCCATTGTTTTCGTTTTTGGTCAAGTAACTCACGCATTAACTTATAACGATCTGTTTTAAAAATACGACGCAAAATTTCTTCTTTGTTTTCTGTCTCAGATGTTAATAGTTTTCGGAATTCCCCTTGCGGTAACATAACAATTTGACTAAATTGATGTTTACTTAAACCAATTAAATCTTCTACTTTTTTATTTACATCCGTTACATGGAAACGATCAACAGCCGGAATCTTCTCTTCATCAATTACTTCATATAATTCTACTGCATGTCCCGTAACCGTCTTGTTCCCTTGTTTTTTATGTCCCAGTTGTCGTTTTATTTCATAACGTTTCCCTTTTAACTGAAAGGTTAATTCTACGCTTGTATACACATTATCATCAGCAAATTGACTGCGGAGCATGCTCGTATCACTTCGTTCTTCTCCGCTTGCCTCACCATATAAAACATAACAAATCGCATCAAAAATCGTTGTCTTTCCGGCGCCCGTGTTTCCAGAAATGGCGAAAATACGATGCTCTCCCAAATCGTCAAAATCAATTACTTCTTTCTGTTTATATGGGCCAAATGCCGTCATAATAAGCTGAATCGGTCTCATCCTCGTTCACCTTCCCGTTCTTGCACTGTTTGTAATACTTCTACAAATAGATGTTCTTTCTCTTCTGATAAATCTAAGCCTTTCATTTCTTTATAAAAAGCCTTTAATAATGATAAATCATCCATTTTATGTCTTGAAACAGTTACTTCATTTGACTCAGTGAACTCTCGTCTTTGAATGGCTCTTTCAACATGCATTGCATTTGGATAAACAGAGCGTATTTTTTCCATTGGCTGCAAGACAGGATTTTCATCTAATAATTTTACAAACACGTAATCTTCACTTACTGGATGTTGTAACAATTCATCTATTTTCGCTTCTACTGTTCGCATTTTACGGCGTGGTGTAAGTAACCTTTTTTCAATTGTTACTTCACCTTGCTCGTCCAATTCCACAATATAATATCCTTTTTTATGTTTTTCTTCAGAAATAGAATATGCAAGTGGAGAACCTGAATATCGAATTGTCTCATTACGTACGAAATGCGCTTGATGTAAATGTCCAAGCGCTGTGTAATGAAACTTATCAAAATAATGACTATTCACGTATTCAGCACCACCAATTGAAAGCGGTCGTTCAGCATCACTTGTATTCTCTTCCGCTTCGCCCGCAGAAGTTACAAATGCATGACCAACAAATACATGTCTAGCTTCTTTATCCATCGTTTCAGAAAGCTCATTCATAAAAATACGCATCGCATCATCATGAGAACGTACGTCTTCGTTTTTCAATACATGTCTCACTATGCTTGGATCCGCATAAGGAATGAGATGGAAGTGAACCTCCCCATATTCATCATTTAATATAATTGGCTCATATGGAAATTGAAATTGCCCCACAATAAATAATCCTTGTTTCTTCATTAAACTACTTCCAAAATGAATACGATCTGGACTATCATGGTTTCCTGCGACTGCAATAACTGGTGTTTGTAAATCAATCACTATTTTTTGCAGCACATCATTTAATAAGTCTACTGCTTCCGTAGGTGGAATTGCTCGGTCATATAAATCCCCTGCAATAATTACGGCATCTGGTTTTTCTTCTTCAACAGCTTGTACAAACTGATCTAATACAATCTTTTGATCTTCAGTCATATACACGCCATGAACAAGCTTTCCTAAATGCCAATCGGCTGTATGAAATAACTTCATGGTTTCCTGCTCCTTTTAATTTACTGAATTTAGTGATACAAGTTGATAGTTTATTGTAGTTTTTCCGTTCTCCCATTCTAACTTTTGTATCATTGCACTACCGATTCTTTCTTCATTTGATTTATATAAAGGTAATATTTCTTGAACTGTAAATAAGTGATAACCATCCAATTTTAATTGAAATATGTTTTCTTCTATATGTAATCTTACTTCTTTTTCATTTGAAATAATTTTTGTGTGCATCTCAAATTTCATGATAGATACAACCCCTTTTTCTAATCTCTACACTATTAATAGTATATTGGCTATGCAAGATTGACAAGTAAATACACGGTAAAGTACATACTTTTCTATTGCGATATGTTTTTTTAATTTCACATATAATACGGTATGTGAAATTTTATTCTTTCCAAAAATAAAAATGTCTCATATGACATCTTTATTTTTGGATAAATTCTTTCATTACATAATATAAAACTGTAATGAAAACAATCGCTACAAAAAATGAAAATACTGCAACAATGTACCCATCTTTATTTAATAAAATGCAAAAAGAAATAGATATGATAAAAATCGGAAATACAAGTCGTACTTTATCCTTCACTTCCTCTGTCGTATCTGTATGATGAAAATACTGCGTTATCCCTATCATTAAAGAAGACAAAATAATCACCGACAATAGTAAAGGTACTGGCATTCCGATTTCTCCTTTCTCTATTTCTAATGAAAAGCAATTTTTTTTTCATTATAATCACTCTTTTCGAAGTGATTATGTACAATTTACACATATATAATAGCGTGTTTATCATGGTAACTTCAAATAATTACAATTACAGTAATGTTGTAATATTCATTTTCAACCTCCAAAATCCTGCAAATATAACTCGTCAAAATATGCAGTGGATAAATTAACATATACCGCCAACTTTAGACAAAATTTATAAAGGACATTTCAGTACGTATAAAGAATTAAGAATAAGAAGATATGTAAGGGAGGATGAATTATGACTGAACACGTTTTATTTTCTGTTAGCGAAAACGGCGTTGCATCAATTACTTTAAACCGCCCAAAAGCACTTAATTCTTTATCTTATGACATGTTGCAACCAATTGGGCAAAAACTGAAAGAGTGGGAACATGATGAACGAATTGCGCTTATCGTATTAAAAGGAGCTGGCACAAAAGGTTTTTGTGCAGGTGGCGATATTAAAACTCTTTATGAAGCACGTTCAAATGAAGCTGCATTGCAGCATGCGGAACGTTTCTTTGAAGAAGAGTATGAAATTGATACATATATTTATCAATATAAAAAACCGATTATCGCTTGTTTAGATGGAATTGTAATGGGTGGTGGTGTCGGTCTTACAAATGGTGCGAAATACCGAATTGTAACTGAGCGTACGAAATGGGCAATGCCAGAGATGAATATTGGCTTCTTCCCTGACGTCGGTGCTGCTTATTTCTTAAATAAAGCTCCAGGGTATGCCGGCCGCTATGTCGCTTTAACAGCATCTATTTTAAAAGCTTCTGACGTATTATTTATAAACGCTGCTGATTATTTTATTGCATCTGATTCATTACCAAATTTCCTTACTGAACTGGAAAGTGTAAATTGGCCTAAAGAAGATGATGTACATACTCATTTAAAAGAAGTCATTCGTACATTTGCAACTGCTCCAACATTAGAAAGCGAGCTTGCTCCTTCATTAGAAGAAATTAATTCACATTTTGCATTCGATACAATTGAAGAAATTATTCATTCATTAGAGAAAGATCAAAGTTCCTTTGCTTTAAAAGCGAAAGAAACGTTATTATCAAAATCTCCTATTTCACTAAAAGTAACATTAAAACAGTTTATTGATGGACAAAATAAGTCCGTTGAAGAATGTTTCGCTACTGACCTTGTACTTGCTAAAAACTTCATGAGACATGAAGATTTCTTTGAAGGAGTACGATCTGTTGTCGTTGATAAAGACCAAAATCCAAATTATAAATATAAGCAGTTAAGTGATGTTTCAGAAGAAGATGTAAACCGGTTCTTTAACTTACTTAATGCGTAAAGTGAGAATTTAATAAGTAGGGTTTATCTCCCTCTTATTATTAGTAGAAGCAATCGCCCTTTCATACGGGATTAAATTGAGGCTATATAGGCGTATAATTACAAGCCTATATAGCCTTTTTCCTATTTAATAAATTTTAATAAAATTTAATTTTATTAAATCGAATTATGTGCTACACTATTTTTAATTAAATATTCTAAAAATAAAAGAAGGAGGAGCGACTATGATTGAAAATTATTTTCTTTTCATCATTATGTCTATTTGTCTTATTATTTTACCTGGTCCTGATACTGCAATGGCTACGAAAAACACATTAGTTGCTGGTAAGGTAGGTGGGGTGAAAACAGTGTTCGGTACATGTGTTGCACTATTGATTCATACTTTAGCAGCAGTAATCGGACTTTCCGCACTTATTGTAAAGTCAGCTCTTTTATTTTCTATTTTCAAGTACGTTGGAGCTCTATATTTAATTTATATTGGTATTAAAGCCCTTTTAGCAGTAAGAAATAAAGAAGGCATCAATACGAACGATATATCTTTGAATAACGCAAACGAGAATACTTCTTGCTTTCGCCAAGGGTTTCTTACAAATTTATTAAACCCTAAAATCGCGGTCTTCTTTTTAACATTTTTACCGCAATTTTTAAATCCAAATCATAATACGTTTATCCAACTTCTTATAATGGGCCTTACTTACCTAGTTTTAACAGTTATTTGGTTCGCTTTTTATATATTTTTAATTGATAAAATTAGTGCTTTTATGAAAAAACCGAAGACACAACGTTATATTCAAGGGTTAACGGGAATTGTCTTAATTGGTTTTGGTATTAAACTAGCTTTTGAAAAAAGCAATTAACAAGAAGAAAACCACCACTATTCATAGTGGTGGTTTTCTTTTAACAACTGATTTGGCTGTCTACTTTATATTAAAACCAGCGCTCAGTTACAACTTTTTTACGTGTATAGAATTGAACGCCATCTGTACCATTTGTACCTAAATCACCAAAGAATGAAGCTTTATTTCCTGCGAATGCGAAGAATGCCATTGGTGCTGGAACGTTTACGTTTACACCGATCATGCCCGCATCGATGTTATCACGGAACGTTTGTGCATGTTTACCGCTTGATGTATAAATAACCGCACCATTTGCAAATTTAGATTGATTTGTTAGTTTAATACCTTCTTCTAAATCTTTAACACGTACAATGCTTAATACTGGAGCAAAAATCTCATCTTGCCAAATTTTCATTTCTTGATTTACACCATCAAAGATTGTCGCACCTACAAAGTAACCTTCTCCAACTTCTTCCTTAATTTTACGACCATCTACTAATAAAGTAGCTCCATCTACTACACCACTATTAATATAGCCTAATACACGCTCTTTATGAGATTCACGAATTAATGGTCCAACATAATTATCTTCGTGGAAACCGTCACCTACTTTTAACTTCTTCGTCTCTGCTACTAGTACGTCGATGAATTCATCCGCAATTTCATCAACTACTGCTACTACTGAACATGCCATGCAGCGCTCTCCGCTACTTGCAAATGCAGATCCAATTACACCTTGTACTGTTTTCTCAAGATTGCAATCTGGCATAACAATCGCATGGTTTTTTGCACCAGCTAACGCTTGTACACGTTTTCCGTGTTTCGTACCTGTTTCATATACGTAACGAGCTACCGGCTCAGATCCAACGAACGAAACAGCTTGAATATCTTTATTTTCTAAAATGCTATTTACAACATCTTTTCCGCCTTGCACTAAATTTAATACGCCTTTCGGGAAGCCAGCTTCATAGAATAACTCTACAAGTCGCTCTGCTAAAAGTGGCGTTCTTTCAGATGTTTTTAATACGAATGTATTACCGCAAGCAATTGCAAGTGGGAACATCCATAATGGAATCATCAT
This sequence comes from Bacillus cereus group sp. BfR-BA-01350, assembly GCF_022663775.1. Taxonomy (NCBI): domain Bacteria; kingdom Bacillati; phylum Bacillota; class Bacilli; order Caryophanales; family Bacillaceae; genus Bacillus; species Bacillus cereus group sp. BfR-BA-01350. Next base: position 737,745 of record NZ_JAKUGD010000001.1, on the reverse strand, counting down.
CGGGAAGTTAAACGGTGTAATACCAGCGACAACTCCGATTGGGTAGCGCCAAATTGATCCATCAATGCCGCTAGCAATATTCGGAAGTGCTTGTCCCATCATTAAATTTGGTGCTGACGTCGCAAGTTCTACCGCTTCAATACCACGCTGCACTTCACCAGTTGCATCCGTTAATGTTTTACCATTTTCTAGCGTAATGATTTTTGCAAGTTCTTCTTTATTTTCTTGTAAAAGCTGTAAATATTTATACAATTGTCTTGAACGATTCGGAACTGGTACTTTAGACCATGTTTCGTATGCTGCTTTTGCGGCTTCAACAGCTTTTTCAACATCTTCTTTCGGAGATAGCGGAACGTAAGCGATAATTTTTCCAGTCGCCGGATTTGGAACTGCTTCTACTTCTGTACCAGTAGATTCTACCCACTCACCATTAATATGATTTTTTACTCGTTTAATTTCAGTTGTAATCATTATATTCTCTCCTTTTTTTATGATGTTTATAAATCTATTATTTTTGATTAGAAATTAATTGTTCACTAACTTTCTTATATAAAGCAGCCATATCGTTTTCACCATACCCAGCTTCACTTGCTTCTTCATATACATTTAATAGCATTTCGCTTACTGGTAAGTGAAGTTCACTTTCTTTCGCTAAATCTACTGCAAACCCTAAATCTTTCTTTAATAAATTTACAGTAAAACCTGGCTCGTAGTTTTCTGATGCAATAAAACTTTTATAATTGCGCTCATAAATTCTACTTTGGCCGTAACTTACATTTAAAATATCAAACATTTTATCCAAATCCATATTGTTCTTTTTCGCTAATGTTAATGCTTCACTTACACCAGCTGTATAAAAACCTATTAATAGGTTATTAATTAATTTAACAGTTGTACCACTATCAATTTGCTCACTAACATGGAAGATGTTTGCACCTAATACACCCATGATAGATTCCGTTTTTTCATATACCTCTTTTGATCCACCAACCATAAACGTTAATGTACGGTTTTCGGCTCCAATTACCCCACCACTTACAGGGGCTGCTAAAAAGTCTACTTTCTTTTCTTTTGCCGCTTCCTCTAACTGTTTGTTTAACTGTGGAGATACAGTACTTGTATCAATTAAAACTACATTCGAATGACTATTTTCAAATAATCCTTCTTGTCCAAAATACACCGCTTCAACAGCACGAGGTGAAGGTAAACTTGTAAAAATCACATCGCATGTCTCTGCTAATTTTGAGATTGATAAGCCAATAATTCCTCCTTCTTTTTCAAAGGAAGCTTCAGCATCTTTATTTAAATCCACTCCATATACTGTGTAACTTGATTTAACTAAATTTTTAGACATCGGAAGACCCATGTTACCTAAACCGATAAAACCAATCTTTTTCATATCGCTTTCCTCCTATTTACACAATATACTTTCCGCGATTTATAATAGCTTTCGCAATTTTTCTCTTTTTTGTAAATACGTTCGTGTATAAAGGCACTAATAATTGACGAATTTCAGTTAAAATCACGTGTCTATCTTGTTCTTCTGTAATAGCCGCGGAAAGTATAGAAATCGCTGCTTCTTCCACTTTGCGATAACCTTCTTCACAAATAACGTCAGTTATCATTTGTTTCGTACGCTCTTTTTCTGCACCATTTTTACTAATTGCTTTACTCGTACGTAAAAATGCTGATTCCATGACGTACACGTCCGTTAACATATTTGATAATACACGTGAATATTCTTGCTCTTGATCAATTTTTAAACCTGGAGTTTTAGAGAGCGTTTTCAAAGATTGTTTCAACAATTTTTTCGCTAATAAAATGTAACGATGGTTTCTTTCGACATTTTCTACATCAATCTCTATTTCAGTATCTTCAATTTGTTCCATTTGCTTCATTAACATTTTGGCAACTGTTAATCTATTAATTTCGTTCGTCCCTTCAAAAATACGACTAATTCTAGCATCACGGTATAATCGTTCTACTTCATACTCTTGCATATAACCGTAACCACCATGAATTTGTACAGCTTCATCTACGATATGACCAAGTGTTTCAGAAGCATTTACTTTATTCAGTGCACATTCAATTGCAAATTGGGACATTTTCTTCATAAGATCTTCATCGCTCTCATGAATTGCTTCATCAATTACACCTGCTGTACGATACGCTGCACTTTCTGCTCCATATGTAGCAATGATCATATTTGCAATTTTCTCTTGAATCATCGTAAAGTCTACTAATTCCGTTTGAAACTGTTTACGTTCTTTTCCGTATTGAACGGACAATCCAATTGCTTGCTTTGCTGTTCCAATATTTCCAAAGGCAAGTTTTAATCTAGCAAAGTTAAGAATATTAAGAGCTACATGATGCCCTTTCCCAACTTCCCCTAAAACATTTTCAGCAGGTATGACAACATCTTCTAAAATAAGGGTAGCCGTTGAAGAACCTTTAATCCCCATTTTCTTTTCTTCTAGCCCAATAGATACCCCTTCACATGTTCTTTCGACAATAAACGCTGTCATTCCTTTATTTGTCTTCGCAAAAACAACGTATACATCTGCCATATGAGCATTTGTAATCCATTGCTTTTCACCATTTAGCTTCCAAGCAGTACCATCTTCATTTAATACTGCACTCGTTTTTGCACTTAAAGCATCAGAACCAGCATTTGGTTCAGTTAAAGCATAAGCCCCAATCCATTCTCCTGATGCAATTTTCGGCAAATATTTTTCTTTTTGTTCTTTCGTTCCATAATATATGTAAGGCAATGTACCTACACCTGCGTGTATATTAAATGAAACGCTAAATGCACCAGCGTATCCCATTTTTTCTGCTACAAGCCCTGAAACTGCCTTTCCTAATTCAAATCCGCCATATTCTTCTGGAACCTCAATACTTAATAATCCAAGTTCTCCAGCTTTCTCAAACAATTGACGAGAAACTTTATAGTTATGTTGTTCAATATTCTCCATTTGTGGAACAATTTCTTGTTTAACGAATTGTTCTGTCGTTTTTGCGATTAAATCTTCATCTCCTGAAAAATCTTCTGGCGTAAAGAAAGCATGATTCACATCTTTATTAAGTGAAAAAAATTCATCCCACGGTAACTTCGTTTTCTCCATCTGAATCCCCCTATCATTTCGGCCTTACTTACTACTACATATGCTCGTCTACGATGAGTGGAATATCTTATTTTTGAAAACAGAAGGCGATGAATTTTCACATCAAGCAGTTCGTCTTGCTAAAGATGTATTCTCATCGCCTTAGTTGTTTTATCTATTGATCCTCTGATAATACTGTTTTTGCAATTCCAGTATCTAGTTCTTCAAAGTCATGATATGAAATTGTTTCATATAACTCACTTCTCGTTTGCATATTAGAAAGTGCATCTTTTTGAGAACCTGTTTCCTTAATTAAAGTAAACACATTCTCATACGCTTTCGCTGCAACACGAAGTGAAGTTACAGGATAAATAACCATTTGGAAGCCCATATTCGCAAATTCTTCTGCACTATAATACGGTGTTTTTCCGAATTCAGTCATATTCGCTAATAAAGGTGCATTTACCTTGCTATTAAATAGACGGAATTCCTCTTCTGATTGTAGCGCTTCTGGGAAAATTGCGTCTGCACCTGCTTTTACATATGCATTCGCTCTTTCAATTGCTTCATCTAATCCTTCTACACCACGAGCATCTGTGCGCGCTACAATATATAAGCTCGGTGCAACTTCTTTAATCGCTTTAATCTTTTGAACTAATTCTTCTGTCGTAACGAGTTTTTTACCATTTAAATGGCCACATTTCTTTGGTAATTGCTGATCTTCAATTTGGACAGCTGCTACCTTCGCTTCCACCATTTCTACAGCAGTTCTCGCTACATTTAATACACCACCAAACCCTGTATCAATGTCAACAAGAACAGGTAAATCTGTAGCTCTTACTAAATCTCTTGCTCTCTCTGCTACTTCAGTAGACGTTACGATTCCTAAATCCGGTAGCCCTTTACTTGCAGTATAAGCAGCTCCCGATAAATAAAGAGCTGAAAAACCTGTATTTTTCGCAACAAGAGCTGCCATTGCATCATGAGCACCTGGAATCTGTAAAATTTCATTTGCTTCTACTAAAGCTCGGAAGCGATTCGCAAGCTCTTCTTGTGTTGACTGTTTATCCACAACCCAAGCCATTCTAGATTCCCCCTATTATTAAATTAAGAATAGATCTACAAATTCATTTACATTCATATTTTCTAGTTTCTCTTCATTTAAACAAGCTTCATGAATTTGTTCTTGTTGCTTACTAGAATAATGGCCTGCCATATTTGCAGTGAATTTTTGAACAACTTTTGGAATCGCTTCATCTCTACGGAAACGGTGACCAAGTGGATATTCACATTCCACATTTTCTGTTACAGTTCCATCTTTGAAATGAACTTGAACAGCGTTGGCGATTGAGCGCTTGTTCGGGTCAAGGTAATCTAAACTGTACTGTTTATTTTCAACAACAACCATCTTATTACGTAATTCATCTACACGTGGATCATTTGCTACTGCATCCTCATAATCATCCGCAACGATATCCCCTTTTAATAAACCAATTGCCGTAATGTATTGTAAGCAATGATCACGATCCGCTGGGTTATTTAATGGACCTTCTTTATCAATAATACGAATTGCTGATTCATGCGTTGTAATTGTAATACGGTCAATTTCATCTAATTTTCCTTTAATTTCTGGATGTAATTTCACAGCACATTCTGCAGCTGTTTGTGCATGGAATTCTGCTGGATATGAAACTTTAAATAATACATTTTCCATTACATAAGAATCTAATGGTCTTGCTAATTTTAATTCTTGTTTATTGAATAATACATCTTGGAATCCCCAGCCCGGTGCAGATAATGCTGTAGGGTAACCCATTTCACCTTTTAGAGCAGTCATTGCAAGATGAACACCGCGGCTCGTTGCATCACCTGCTGCCCATGATTTACGTGATCCCGTATTTGGAGCATGACGATATGTACGAAGACTAGAATTATCAATCCATGCATGTGATAATGCATTAAAGATTTCTTCACGTGTTCCGCCAAGCATTTTTGCAACTACTGCAGTTGTTGCTACTTTTACATATAATACGTGGTCAAGGCCAACGCGATTTAAGCTGTTTTCTAAAGCAAGTACACCTTGAATTTCATGAGCTTTAATCATCATTTCTAATACTTCACGTACTTTTAACGCTTCTTTTCCTTCTGATATACGAACACGGCTAATATAATCTGCAACTGCTAAAATTCCTCCTAAGTTATCAGATGGATGTCCCCACTCTGCTGCAAGCCAAGTATCGTTATAGTCTAACCAACGGATCATACATCCGATATTAAATGCACCTTTGACTGGATCTAGTACATAAGACGTACCTGGTACTCGTGTACCATTTGGCACGATTGTTCCTGGTACAACTGGTCCTAATAATTTCGTACACTCTGGATATTGTAACGCTAAAATTCCGCATCCAAGTGTATCAAGTAATACGTAACGAGCAGTACTGAATGCTTCTGCACTTGTTACCTCTTTATTTAATACATAATCCGTAATCTCTTCTAACAATGCATCTTTTTGTTTAATTTCATTTGTTTTAATCATGCTATTCTTCCCTTTCTGTCGAAAATTCGTTATTATTAATGATGGGTGTCGGTCAAACACCCATCTGGCGGGCGGTGCTAACAACTCCCCAGTTGTTCTTATTTACTAAGTACTAAGCACATGTCGCTCGCCAATATAATTTACACGTGGACGGAACAAACGATTGTTCGCATGTTGCTCAATAACGTGCGCACATAGTCCTACTGTTCTAGAGCTAAAGAAGATTGGTGTGTACAGTTGAATTGGAATACCAAGCATCCAATATACTGGAGCTGCGTAATAATCAAGGTTTGGATAAATTCCTTTTTCCTTCTCCATAATCTTTTCTCCAGCTTCACACATTTCATATAGTGTATAATCACCTTTTACATCACATAACTGCTTTAAAGCTTCCTTCATCATTAAAGCTCTTGGATCCATCTTCTTCATATATACGCGGTGTCCAAAGCCCATAATTTTTTCTTTGTTATATAGTTTCTTCTGTAATAACTCTTCAAACTTTTCAACATTACCAGCTTCTAAAAGCATGTACATAACCGCTTCGTTCGCACCGCCATGTAAGCTACCTTTTAAAGATGCAACCGCACCTGTTAAAGCACCATATAAGTCGGATTGCGTAGATGCAATAACGCGCGCTGTAAATGTAGAGTTTGGCATTTCATGTTCACTATATAAAACAAGGGAACGATCAAAGATCTTCTCCTCAAGTTCAGTTGGTTTTTTACCTGTTAACATATAGAAGAAATTCGCGCTATATGATAATTCCTTAAGTGGCTCAATTGGCTCTTCATTATTTAAAATATGATAGCTATTCGCTACTATGTTTGGTACTTTACTCAATAATTTGTATCCGCGGCTTTTGTTTACTTCTAACGAGCGGTTTTCAATATCATTATCGTAACCAGCTAATGCGGACACACCTGTACGCAATCCATCCATGGGGTGCGTTTCTTTCGGTAATGCCTTCAGTACGTTAAATACACCTTCTGGTACCGCGTATTCTTCTTTTAATTTCTTTTCAAGCGTTGCTTTTTCATCCTCATTCGGTAGATGTTCTTCCAATAAAAGGTGCACAATGTCTAAATACTCTTTTGTTTTTGAGAGTTCGATTAAATCATACCCTTGAATTACAATTTCACCTTTCACTGTGTCAAGAAACGAGATTTTCGTCTCCGCTGCCACTATACCATCTAATCCCGGGGAAAATTTTTCTTCAGCTTTCATCATTATTTCCTCCAATCCTAATAGATCTTCGTGCACATAACTGTAAGCCTTTACAATACTGTGAAACTACATTTCTATTTCAATGTATCAGAGTTTTTAGAAGATTTCAATTTATTTTATAATGATAAGTTTCCTACACTTTTACCGATGTAACAATACAATTTTTTAAAAATAATTTTCATATTTTATAAAGAAAGGACAGACTTCTCCTTGTTTATCTTTAAAACAAAATATAAAGTTAATTCATATAACCCAGTTAAATATATACCTACTTTACAATTTCTTTTACTAAATAAAAAAACGAGCTGTATTCATATACAGCCCGTTTTTTGCATTATATTTATTTCACTATTCTCTAAATATAATTTCCATATAAAATTTATTTATTTTTAATAAAGTTATTATTTTACGTAATTAAATTGAATTTCTTCTATTTCCTCATGATAACCTACAACTAAATCATAATTTTGAAAGTACCAAAGATCATCAACATCTACAAAAAATATAATACCTTCCTTCTCAACTGACACGATTTCCCCATCTGGTTTCTCTGCAACAATCCCTAAAGAATAACCAGGCTGAATGGAGCTATCTCCGCCGTATCTTACATTAAACCGTATAGACTCACCATGTTTTATACGTAATTCTTCTTGAAACCATTGTAAAGCTTTATGATCAATTGAAATCTTCATCTTTGTTCCTCCCGTTTACGCAAATTCTTTTTTACCTAATCGCTGTTTTACAAAAACGACAAAAATAATGAAAGCAATTAATCCTGAAATTGCACTACCAGCAAATAAAATACGGTAACCAAACATTTGTGAAACAACTCCAAGTAAAATTGCACCAAGTCCAATCCCTAAATCAAATGCTGTAAAGAATGAAGCATTAGCAACTCCTCTTTTACTCGGATCAACAATTGTAAGCATCGCCGCTTGTAATGCTGGCTGTGCTGAACCGAATCCAACACCATATAATGTAGCTGCGATAACTACACCTATTAAATTATTCGAAATCGTTAGCACGACTATTGCAATAACAGTAATGCATAGTGCCGGAAGTATGATAAATACTTCTCCATACTTATCTAATAGTTTTCCTGAAATTGGCCTTACGATTGTTAAAGCAATTGCATATACAAGAAAGAATGTCCCCGGATTCACATCAATTGACGATGCAAATAGCGGTAAAAACGTCGTAATCCCTCCATATGCAAATGATAAAAAGAATACAACTATCGTAATGGATAGAACAGATTTTTCAAACAGTTGCATTTTCCCTTTTTCTTTTTGTGGTGTGAATGGCATTTTCGCCATTAACGATAATAGGACTGCCATAAAGGATAAAAGAGTTGCTAACAAGAATAGGCCGTGAAATGAATAATTTTGTACAACCGATAATCCAATCATTGGACCGATTGCCATTGCAATCGTCATAGCCATCCCATACCACCCCATACCTTCACCACGTCGAGAATCTGGAATAATATCAGTTATCGCTGTTCCAACAGCTGTTGTAGAAACAGCCCATGTTATTCCGTGAATAACACGTAAAACAGCTAAAAGGACAATAGTCGTCGCTAAATGATAAGAGTACATCGTTAACCCAAAAAAGATGAGTCCGAAAATAATAAAGGATCTTCTACCATATTGATCCAACATCCCTCCAATAATCGGTCGTATTACAACTGCCGCTATTGTAAACATTCCCATCATGAGTCCAACTTGTGATTCATTGCCACCTATCTCTTTAATAAAGAGTGGGAGCGTTGGAACAAGTAAATAAAATGCTGTAAATAAAAATAACATTGCGAAAGTCATTTGAATAAATGATTTCGTCCATAATCGTTCCATTCATATTCCTCCATAAACACGTAAGTTATTGCAATTAACACCTCCATTTTACAGTTTCTTCGTTCCTTTTCCCTCCGTAAATAGACGTATCTTTTTATAATAAATGGTCCATCATCATTTTAAATTGGTCTTACAACTTTATACGTATGTTTTAGCCTAAAGTCCCATTTATTTGTACCTTTATATGTGTGAAAAGAATATACTACTTTATTATTGCAACTTAGGAGTGAATATTTTTATGTGGGTATCATCAAGAGTAACTGCCGTAGTTCCTTCGACTCCTGGGATACACGTTCCCGCCGTTCATACAGCTAGTTCCGATGTCGGTATTGAACTTCCCGCAACTTGGCAACACTATCAAATTCCCGGTCAAATTACCCCCTCATTTTGGCATCATGGCGCACATCCAAGTAGTACCACCTTTCAAAGCCACAGTTATCCTCCGTTACCTCAATCTCAAGTTTTTTATCATTTTCCTTCAATTTATTTTCAAAATTTCTATGGTACTTTTAATATTTAAAATACATTGCCTCATAGCTACTGCATTTAAAAGAAAACAGCACTTAAGATTATAATTTTTACAAATCTTAAGTGCTTTTTAATATTTTTTATAAAATTTTCTTATTGTCCATTATTAGCAGGGGCCTCTCCTGCATTACCGCCAGTTTCTGGTTGTGTGGTCGCTGGTGGAGTTGTATTTCCTTGGCCTCCTCCATTATTTGCTGGAGGTGTCGTATTTCCTTGACCTCCACCGTTATTTGCTGGAGGTGTCGTATTTCCTTGGCCTCCTCCGTTATTTGCTGGAGGTGTCGTATTCCCTTGGCCTCCTCCATTATTTGCTGGAGGTGTCGTATTCCCTTGGCCTCCTCCATTATTTGCTGGAGGTGTCGTATTCCCTTGGCCTCCTCCATTATTTTGTTCATTTTGTTTCTTTTCTTCTTCTTGTTTCTTTTGCTCTTCTAGTTTCTTTTGTTCTTCTTGCTTCTTAAGTTCCTCTTGTTGCTTTTGTTCTTCTTGTTTTTTCAGTTCTTCCTGTTTCTTTAATTCTTCTTGCTTTTTCTCTTCTTCAGTTTTTTGCTGTTGATCTTGTTTTGGTTTTTCCGTTGTATCCGGTACGCTCGTATTTGGAGAAGAATCACGTTTTTCACCTTTTATACGCAGCTCACTACCTTCTTGAATTACACTACTTGGCATTTTAAATCTTGATTTATCTGTAGCCATCTCGCTCATCATTGCTTTAAAGATCAACTGTGCAATTTTCGTATTTTTACTACTAATATACTCGTCTTTACCATCTTTCATATACCCAGTCCATACTGCCATCGTATATTGCGGCGTATAACCTGCAAACCAACTATCACGAGTTGCACTTTCCGGAATGTTAAATTTCGCTAATTGTTTTGAATCATAGTTTGTTGTACCTGTTTTTCCAGCTACATCTAAAGAACTTATATTTGCTGCTGTACCAGTACCTGATGTCACTACTGAACGAAGCATATCAGTAATCATATATGCTGTAGAGTCAGCTATAACTTGTTTTGGTTTTTGCCCGAAACTTTGTGACTTACCGTCTGGATAAACTACTTTCTTAACAAAATGCGGTTTTGCATACTTTCCACCATTACCAAATGTCGCATAAGCACCCGCTATTTCAGTTGGTGATACTTCGTTTGTACCAATAGCTGTAGATTCTGCTGGCGCTTTATTAAATGTAATACCTAATTTCTCAGAGAATTCCTTTGATTTATTAAGTCCTACTTCTTTTGCAGTTTTAACTGCTGGAACGTTACGTGACATTTTTAACGCCTCACGCATAGTAATTGGACCTAAATGACTTCTGTCTGCATTTCGAAGTTCTTGTCCAGTTGAATATTTAAATGGAGAATCATCAATTTGATGATACGTAGCCCATTTTAAGTATTCAATTGCAGGACCGTAATCAAAGATTGGCTTCATCGTCGAACCAGCTGCACGATCTAATTCAATGGCCATATTATGCCCTTTAAATACGGCTTTATTTTCACCGCGCCCACTACCTATAGCACGAATCTCACCTGTTTTCGTATCCATAAATGTGAAAGCACCTTGGAATTTATCATTTGGATAATTAATAATATTTTCATTTAAAATCTTATCAGCAAAATCCTGTGCTTTCGTGTCTAATGTTGTATAAATTTCTAAACCGTCAGAACCAATATTAGCATCTGGCAATTCTTTTTCAACTTCTTTCACAACCGCATCCATAAATGCAGGATATGGCATTGCTTGTACAGTTGCAGTCTTAAGTCCATCTGTTACTTTAACTTTCGAAGCTTCTTCCATTTCTGCCTTCGTAATATAACCATGTCGATTCATTAATTTTAGTACAACATTTCTTCTTTCTGTTGCTCTTTCAATATTTTCTGTTTTCGTCGGATCATAGTTATTCGGTGCTTTTGGTAAACCTGCAAGCATCGCAACTTCTGGTAAAGTTAAATCTTTTAATTCTTTACCGTAGTAGTTTTGTGCTGCTGTTGCGATACCATATGAACGATTACCTAAATTAATTTTATTTAAATACATTTCTAAAATTTCATGTTTTGAATATTGTTGTTCTAGCTTATACGCTAAATATATTTCCTGAACCTTACGTTTTGATGTTTTTTCCATCGATAAGAAGTAATTTTTAATAACCTGCTGTGTTATCGTACTTCCACCTTGTGAACCGTAATCGCCTTTAAGACTCACCAAAACAGCACGAGCAGTACCTTTAAAGTCTACTCCACTATGCTCGTAAAAACGTGCATCTTCTGTTGCTAAAAATGCATTTTCTACTAATTTAGGAATTTGATCATACGTAACATTCGTCCGTTTTTCTTTCCCGTATTCATATACCAAATCGCCATTTTTATCATAAATTTTTGAGGATAACGGATTAACAAGTTTTGCTTTCTCAAGTTTTGGTGCATCCTTAATCATTACGAAAAAGGTAGCAACTCCCCCCACTAAACCAACAATACCAAGTAATAAACAAGTAATTAAAAACTTGCGAAAGAATGATGTTTTACCTTTTGGTTTTTGTGTTTTAGAAGCTGGTTGTTTTTTCTTTTTAACTTGTCGTCGCTCCTCTCGAGAACGATAATTTTCTGACATGTTACTTTCTCCTGCCTTTCAATTCTCCCGTTGATTTACTTAAAAATATTGAGGTCACTTTCTAAAATGAATTAAATTAAGAAAGTATATTGACCTGGAGCATTCAATATTTTCCTAATTCACAGATTATAAATTTTAGAATACTTCTTATACTAAGTATTTTCACTTCTATTTTTCTAATAATGCTGCCCCTTTAAGCATAGAATATAAAAAGTGAAATTTTAATACCTCGTATAAATAATATACCTTTTTTTCAAATGGTCAATATTTTCTTATTTATAAATCAAAGGTGAAATAAAAATAGCACAACGATATGTACTTCGTGTGAACTTCCTTATAATTACGTATAACGAACATTTAATATATTGCATATAAGTATAATACCTCTTTAATTATAAAGACTTCAACACCACAACCTCAACATCTATAAGAAATGATTAAAAATGAAAAGTGAGGAGTTGCGTAATAATGGAACTATCTCCCGTGATTTCAAAAACTATAGTTGCTGTTGGCTATAATCCTTTTTCTATGATTTTACGCATTCAATTAAAGCATGGACTGTATGATTTCTTTAACGTTCCTGAAAACATTTACACCGGTTTATTAAACGCACACTCCAAAACGAATTATCACAATACTTATATTAAAAATTCTTACCGCTACATTAAAATTTAAACTTAACTAGAATGAAAAAAGAAAGGAGGTAGTCCCCCTTTCTTTTTTAAATCATTTCACAACTCGGCTATCTTCTGTTCTTTTTATTTATTTCATCATATGCTTGAATTTGTTTTTTTAAACGCCGATCTGCTTTTTTATCATGTACAACTAATATCGCATGAATAACACCTGGAACCCAAAATATTAATGTTAATATGAAATTAATTACTGCTTGAAATGGTTTTCCGCAAAATAATACGGCTACAGGTGGTAGAAGAATTGCCAACAAATACATCATCTCTTGAAAACTCCTTGTTTTGTATTTTTCTCTCTCCATACACTATAAAAACCAGTGACTTTTACATTTCCGATATTTTTATTACCCATTAATAACTGTTCTACCATTATATATTCTATTTCAATGCAAAAAAACCTACCACTTCAACTTTTCTACTTATGTAAAATTGAAATTTTACATACCATCTTTCCATGAACAATTTCATATGATTATTTTTTCTAATCTTTTTTCTTTCTCTATTATAGTTAATCCAATTGCCGCTGTAAGATTCCCTCCTACTGAAACCATGCTCCTGTCACTTTTAAACCATTTGGATTCATTCTTATCACCTATTTAGAAATTTTCTAGTGCTTTCGAAATACATAAATGGCATCCTTTAACTCATATTTATTTTCTATATGTAATTTTGTGCATTCTATAATGTGTTAAAAATACAAAAAAGAGTAACCCATAACAGTTACTCTTTCCTATATATCAAAAAAATCATTATTTATTTCGTTATTGCTTTTAAATTTCAACTTCTCTTTCCCGCACTTCTCACACCTATACACATAAGCTACACCTAGCTTACCACTTTTGAAATCTTCATTATCCTGCATCTTAATAAAACTATATTTATGTTTACAGTGAGATTCGTCTAAAAAATTTTTAAACCATTTTTTCAACATAGAACTGTTCACCTCTATGCAAGAATCTTCCTCTTGCCTTATTACATACTTTTACTTAAATACTCAATCTCATGTTGTAACTTTTTAAATTGTTCAAAATGCATAGTGATAGATTGACTGTTTCCATACTCAGCACTATGCTTCACCAATAAAACACCCGTGTCATGAAAAAACGCGTCAAGCTCTTTTCTAATGGATACTTTCATTATATGCGCTGTTTTAATAGCCGATAAAATTGCAATTTCATTAAACTTTAATTTTATTTCCTTTGGACAAAATGCTTCTTCCACCAATATAACTTCATTGCTATAAATAAGTGCAACAAGATTACTTGACTTTGCATCTGTTAAATCTACTTTTCTTATAACTTTATTCATTACATTTTGCCTCCTTTGTTTTCATATATGACAATTATACAATTTCCATTTTTAATTACGTAACCTTACATTCAGTTTAACACACTTTTATTATGGGATTAAGCTACACTTCAAACGTTTTATTATTCCGCAATTTTCTTTAGATGAACCATTTGGACTATAAGACCATATAGTAGTGTTAACAAATGATTGTAAAGTGGGTGAGAACTATGCCCTCAGTTGTAGGGAATTTAGTTGTACAAAATAGTAACGGTTCATTTAATTTAGGTGATTTCTATAACGTTTCTCCAAAAGAAAACACGAAGGCTTATAATGGATCTGGTGCTTCCAACGTTGGTTTTGTTGTTAATACTTTTAATGGTGTGAGTGCGACTAATACGTTTGATTCTGACCTTGCGGATCAAAACCAAGTCGGTACAGCTTAACCCTATTTTTTCATCGTTCTGTTTAAGAATTTTTAATTTGTCCATACTATAATCAGGCTGTTAGACAGCTATTGTTGATTTTTGGAGTACCCTATCTTTTTCTCCCTTTCCCTGGGGCTTAGCAGCTAGTATGAAGCTAGCTGCTTTTCCGTTTCATTTTTTCTGTTTCACATCTAACATAGCTTACTTTACGCTATTTCAATAATATTCGTGGTATTAAATACGTAAGTTTTATAAAACGCGTCAGTACACATTACAATGTGCTTTAGCGGATTTATATGTACAACTGTCATGTAGCTTGTGAGTATGTATCCATCTTCAAAATATGTCACCAATATTTCTTTCTCAGACAATAATGACATTAATAATTTATCTGAAATTCCCTCTTTTGCTTCTTTTGTTAAAAATGGTTTTTGCACTTTAAATTTCTCCCCAATAACCTTTCGCATACTTAATAACTGTTCCGACATTACTGTAAATGGAACCCATTCTCTTTTTGCTCTTTGCATCTTTACATCATTCATTTCTCTATCTCCTCGATTATTTATCCATTCTATTTCAAACATATTGCGCTTCGATTATTCTTTAATAATTGCTCGGCTCATATTTCCCCCGCATGAACAGGTAAGAAATCTCCCACCTCAAAATTCAAGACATACAAGGAAAGTAAGTCGAAGATCAACTTCCCGTAAACACCCGCTAATTACAGTTTCACTTTATTTCTAAATCTTATACTATCTACATTTACAAGAACATTCGTTCTAATTATACACGAACTTACGTTCTTTTGAGAAGAGATTTATTTTTTCTTCATCAAATGATCTTTTCACTTCCTATTAAATGGGAGGTGAAAAGATCAACTAAACAGTTTTAATTTTTTCGAGTTTATTAACCATCTATAAATGAAAGCATATATTATAAAGAACGAACTCACAAAATTTAAGGGATTTATAATGGACCTCCATTCGTTCCTTATGAATTTCTATGAAAAGAGAGCAATTTAAACACTCTCTTTTCGTACATACTACATAAAACTATTCATTAATAATTCACTCTAATTACTAAATATATTTTGGTTGTACTATTATATGTAACTCCCTCTCTGTTACTGCTTTTTTCGGGTTTCGAAAATACTCTAATTCGTATTTTAATACCTCATATTCAACCATCCCGATCTTAATCCCTTTCGTTTCTTTTAAAATAGCTAATAGGTTATTTATATCTTCATCATACGATTCAAAAATTTTCCCTCCGTCTTCTCTTTGAAAAATTACTTTCACATTTTCTCCCCCTACATCATTTATTTATCTATCCAATAATTCATTCTTCACCTTAAAATTTCATACGAAAAAGAACATCCATCTTAATAGAATGCTCTGCTTTTCACTTCATTTAACGTCAATATATTTCAATCTTATTGTATGTTTCATTCTGCAAATTATGTTTATCCACTTCTATAAAGTGAAACTTTAATCCACTCAAGCTTTGTTCATTCCTGACTAATAATTAGCCTACGCAAATCTTACTGTCTACAAATAATGGGCTAAAATTAATTAATTCGTTTTATATTTAATGAGATGAAACAAAATATTATAATATCAACATTCTATGAAGTGATGATTAACCTACTTCAAAACAATTACATAAATTTCCATTGTAATTCTTAATATTTATATGTAATATTGTATTGTCTTACTATCTATTTATAACTCACACACTAACTAGAAAAGGGAACCTTTAAAGGTTCCCTTTTCTAATTACAGTCATTATTTCTTTTCTAGAAATTCAAATGTATTTTTAAACTCTTTATCATTCACCTTAATATCAGCATCTTTCAATAATTCATTGACTACTTGTTGTTTCCATTTACCTGTCGTGTCTTGTAGTCTTTGCTGTTCTATATCTTTACGAATTGAATCTTTTACTTCATCAAATGGCTTTAATTCTTTTTTATCTGTCACTTTAATAATATGGTAACCGTAAGTTGTTTTTACTGGTTCACTTACTTGTCCTGCATCTAATTTATATGCAGCTTCCTCAAATTCTTTTACCGTTTGCCCTGGAGCAAAACCAGTGATTTCCCCGCCCTGTTCTTTTGAACCAGTATCCTCTGAGTATTGCTTCGCTAAAGCCGCAAAGTCTTCACCATTACTTACTTTCTCTTTCACTTCTTTAGCAGTCTTTTCATCTTTTACTAAAATGTGACTTACCTTCATTTCTGGTTTATAGTTATCTTTTACATCTTTTTCTGTAACAGTCGCTTTAATCGCTTTCTCAAATGCAATTTCTGGCTTCATTTTTTCTTTTAATTCATCTTCATTTTTCAATCCAAGTTGTTCTAAAGTCGCTTTAAAGTTCTCACCCATTTTATCTTTTGCTTCTTCTACTTTCTTTTTTGCTTCCTCATCTGAAACTTTATATTTATCGAGCAACGCCTTACTTAACACCATTTGGTATAAAGTACTTTCCCCATATTTTTGTCTTAATTCTTTACTTAACTCTTTCTCTGTAACATTTCCTACTTTTGATGTTACTACGTTGTCTGAGGAACCACATGCGGATAATGCCAGTACTACGCATGAAATAATTGTTCCTAAAAATAGCTTTTTCTTTTTCAATTCAAAATACCTCACTTTTATTATTATATAAGAATAACTATACAGTGTTGTTGTGTATACAATGTGTTTTCTAGATGTAATTCATTTCATTTGAATAAACTATGTATCAGTAAAGGGACTCTTTACGTATTCATAACACATGTAGTTAAATGCTCTTCTAGTATCCAATTATTTTATCCAATATGTACCGCATTTTTCGCTCTGCCCACACATGTAAAAATTTTGATTCATTAATATTCCCTTAATAATTTATACATTCAGGCTCTGCATAGTAGTGAACTTTATATCATTATCAACTAAAGATTCATATTATACTAATATGCCTTTATAATCTAAACAAAAAACGCAGTATACAATACTGCATCATAGGAGCTGATTTCATGGAGAAAAAACCTATTGTTTTCAAAGTTCCACCAAATTCAAAATTAAAAGTTACATTTTTCGGTCCTTGTAACGAGGTCATTACAAATGTTTCTATAATTAATCAACTTTCCACACCTAAATGTCAAACTATTACACAATATCCAAACTATACGAAATATGAAACTGAAGTACGATCATTATCCAGTTGTTAATCTATTCTATACAAAATCCTTACAATTTGGTTAAATACACAACTTTATAAATAGACTAAAATTACTCATTTCATGATATTCCATTGATAATTTATTGATTTTTTACACGTTTTTATTAGCCGAGCATATATTATCGTATGGAGATTATCCACTCATAAAACCTATCTTTCTTTAGAGCGTACTTTTTATGTATGCTCTTTTTTATTTATCCCTTATTCTGTACATATAAATCTGATCACTTTTATATTTCACGTCGGGTAAATCGGCCTGCCCTTTATAAATAATCTAGTCAAGGTGTCCCCCATAATACTTCTTTATTTATTAGACATTCACTACTCTATTAAATTCGTGTATCCATTCAAGCACCATTTATCTAATATATTTTCCTTCTAAATTCACCAAAGATGTATTAAAATTCTTTATATACTCAAGGAGGTCAAATATGTTCAAGTTGCATCCCATACTACTCATCTTAGGATTTATTTTATTTTTATATAGTGTACTTGCCTTCATGTTATTCCTTTCCATACAATAGTAATACCTGCACAAACCGATGTTAAATATGTAATTTCTATATAGTAATGAAAAAGCCTTTAATTATACGGACATAAATTAAGATGTCTTTTTATACCGTTAGGCAACTAGCAAATGTAACGCCAAAGAACTTTTAAAACCTTGTTACTTACTCTTTTTATTACCTGCAGAAGATCTAATACTTAAAATAAGATAGCCCTTTCGACATCAAAACTGTAAAAAATAATTTTTAAAATTTACCTTTCATCATTACATCTTTAGCATGTGAAATTTTCATGAAACAAACTATATTTAATCGATTCACTTGTATATTTTAAATAAACAATAATAATCCCCCACCATTCGGTACAGGGGATTAACTAGACCTACTGAAAAGTATTTTATTCTCTTCGTTATTTAATTGGAGAAGGGAATCTTGCTGCTTCAAAATGTGAGCCGTCTTCCGAAGTACTTAAAACTCCGTCTATACTACTTTGTGCATAAACCTCAACTTGATCTCCTTCATGCAATTGAATAATCGTCGAAACACTTACTACATTTCCAAAACCTATTGGACCAAAAAAGTCATTATCTATAGCTATTGCTGCATTGCCATTCACACGAATTTCTACCCGTGCTCTATAATTTAAACTTGGATCGTTAGGAAAGAAACCAATCGTTCCAATAAAAGAATATACTCCTTTAGTCTTCGGTATAAAAATAGATGTTTCTGGATTATACTCATTCGCTAAATCAAATTGTTCATTTTGGAACAATACTTTTACAAAAGTATTAGCAGGAACAGGTTGATTCACCGTATTTCTAGCTCTAAATGCTGATGCCCTAACAAGACTATCCTTGTTGTCATTACACTTACTATTGTTCTTACAACAGTTATGCTGTTTCTTTTTATATTCTTTACAATACTTACAGTAGTAATAGCAAGACATACTCGTTCCCCTTTCATGCTTATTACTCCATATTATGTAAAAGAGATTCACAATGTTTGGACGAACTATTGTTTCCCCCCTGTACTTGTCGCCTATTTATATACACGTAAGCGGAAGACATTTCAATAACACAACAACCTAGTAGTATAGTAATCTCTATTCAAATTTGATAAATCCCTTTCCTTTCTATTTTACTTTTTATGCATAAAAAAGAACGAACTTACATTCGTTCTTTCACACATTTTTATGGTCCAAAGCTTATCATCCAACCTAACATAAATCCAAATATAGAAAACAATAGCATAAAAAGATATAAACTACATGCCCACAATGCATATTTCCGACTTTTTCTTTTTGTGATCATTCCTATGACTGAGCATACCAATCCAATACCAACTATTTGCAGAAAACCTTTACCTATAAACGTTTCTTGTATAAGCAATATAATGTTCAAATATAATAACGCCAGAAAGGCAATAATTAATGAAATAGTCCCCATCCACGTTTCCTGTTTATAAATATGATTCTTTCTTTTTTTTAAGAATGCCAATTCCATAACCTCGCTTCACCTACTTTCAATTTTCTAACTTTTTCGTGGCTCATTAATTTTTCAACTTCTGCTTTAGGTCCTGTTACAACTGCCCCATATGTTTTTACCCCATTTTTTTCAAGGAAAGAAATACGCTTTGACAACTCTAATACTTTCGCTCTAGATAGCTTCACTGCTAAATTTTCATGCTTCTGTAATGACTTTAACACATCAATAAATTGTTCCTCATGAGGTGAATCACTCACAAAAGCACCACTTGGTCTTGAAATCATATCTGCTGGAAAGCCAATCGGAGCAACATACATACCCTCGTCATTCGTTTGCTTCTCCTCTAACCCTGTATTAACGGCATACCAGACGATATCAATAGTGGGAAACATATTCGTTACCTCTTGTACACTCAACAATTCTCTAAAAGATATAAATGCTTCTACAACAGATTCTTGCGGAAGACCCTTTAATACTTGCGCTTCTTCACTACTATTATAGGATGAATTATAATTATTAGGATAAGACAATACCTCGTTATCTATATATAGGACTTCCGGAATTTTTTCATCTGTTGTATATTCACGGCTAACTTTCGTTGCTCTACTAAATATATAATCTGTTTTCTCTTCCCCTATTCGAATATCTTTCTTCCCTACCCTTTTATACAAATCAAAATGCAATTGTAAACTAAGCGGTAACAATGTTTGCTCCATGTCCCTATCTTTCAAAAATACATTTGGTTCTGTTACACTTAATGTTTGATTTACTACATTCCGTATCTCCATTGCGTTTGTAGGTGCAAATCCATAGTATGCGAGAGTAGATATATATAATATAGGTTGAATAAGTAATAAAAAAGTAAATACAATTAAAACATTCGTAATACGCGCTCTTTTTTTCCCTATTTTCATCACTTGCTCCTGTTTTCCATTAGAAAGTGCATCCGGCCTTTGATGAAGAGCTTCTTGTAACAATTCTTTATAATCATCTTGTTCAGAATGAGGTTTATCATTTGTCATTTTGACTCTTTTCCTCCTTTAACAATTCTTTTAATCTCTTTCTCCCGCGAAATATGTGACTTTTATACGTGTTTAACTTTAAATCTAATACAGAAGCACCCTCTTCGTACGTTAATTGATGTACGTCACATAATAAAATAGCTTGCGCCTCTACCACTGGTAAAGTATGAATAATCTGAATTAATTTTTCATAACTATTTTTTGCGACTACATACTCTTCTGTAGATTCACCTGCTTGAATTGTTTCTAATTCCTCCGTTCCTACAAAAGCTACTTTTTTCTCTTTCCTAACAAAATCAATAAAGGTATGATATGCCACTTTAAAAAGCCATGATTTCACCTTTTGGTTTTCATAGTCTTCTAGATAAAGAAACGCCCGATAAAAAGTCTCCTGCATCAAGTCCTCCGCTACATGATGGCTACGAGAAAGGGAAAATAAATACCGGTACACATCGTTTATATAAACTTTATATATTTCTTCAATCTCCATCCCCCTCCTCCTTTCATATATAACACGAATAAACAAATTAAAAAGTTGCATTATTTTTCCTTTTTATTCATAAAAAATATTTATACATTTCAATAACTATTTACAATTATAAACAAAACATAAGATGTTATGGCTATAAATATACTTCAAAATGGGGAAAAACGATCCGGATGTTCTCCTGCTCTTGTAAATTGATAGTCATAGGACAATCTTCCTGTACGATATAACCACAGATAGGATTTCGTTGCTACCTCTCGTCCTGGTTCGCGTTAGTAAATGTTCATGTATCTTTTCATATAGTGCCACTATCCATCATTTGTCATGATAAGATAATTCTCATTCTTTCTTCGATCGACGATATTTTCTTACCAAAAAACAACTTGTAGAGTATGTACAAAGATTATCTCATCAGCTATTTACAAATTGTAGATGGAACTATTTGACGCTTACATATACACTCACCTTCCGCTATTTGCGGATACCTCAAAATTCGGCATCTGTGATAAAGGTAGGTGGGAGCTGGGTTACCCGTATATATCCAATTGGTAATGGTTAGGTTAATAATCGGTTTGGGATACCTGCTCCTATTCATAAAATTTTCAGCTTATAGATTGAAGACAGTTCCATATGGAATCGTAAGAAAAGAACTTCCATACGGTGTGATTTGATGCACTGGATAAAAATACTCCATAGATGAATAATACGGCTGGATACCTTGTTGTTGCATTTGCATTTGTTGTTGCATTTGTAACGCTTGTTGAACAGCTTGAACTGTACTTTGTGCTCCGCTAAACGTTATTGATGTACCATATGCTGGTCGCATACCCGCTTGAGAATAAAAATACGAATAAAACATTTTTTTCAGCTCACTTTCATATAAGTTATTACAAATTATGTTATGATTCTTTATTTCAGTGGGTGCTGAAAGTTAGTCTATTAGCTTTGGTTAGGTTTAAAAATTTCTATTCTCTCTTACACTTTCATATTTCATTTACAAAGTTTATCTCCTAATACTAATTTAATTTTCGGAGGGGCATTTCATTTACAAGTTTTCGATAATTATTTTACAAACTAAAAAGGTAAAAAATTCACTATTTCTAATTCCATTCGATTACCTTCAAAACTATACAAATGAATTTTTAAGATTATTAAAGGTAATTTATCTATCTATACATCCTCCACAAAATAAAAGCACCCTAAACGGATGCTTTATTTTTCACTACTATAATTTCTTAGCAATAATTCAATTGTCCACGAATTTCACCATTAGGATGTTGTACTGTATGAACATTAATATAAATGTTTCCAGATATGATTTCATTTACAAGAGTAGCTAATGTTTGACCCGCTAACGGCCCAACCAAATCTTCTTGAGTAATTATTCCCGTAAGCGTTGCACACTCTATTGAAACCGGATTTGTTATAGGTCCAAATAAAAAAGCTACAACAGGACCATTAGTTCCTTTTGCTCCAATATGCAGATGGGCAACTACTACATCCTCTATATCAAATAAATCCAACTTAAATTTTAGGCTAAGCTCGTCCTGGCTTAATTTAAAGAAAGCCTCCCCTCGAGCGTCTGTTTCTACTGGTGGAACTTCATTTCTACCACGTAGCTTTGCAAAAAACATATCTATCACTCCTATGCTTTTATATACTACTAATATATTCATACCCTTTATATAAGGTGATAAAGAAGCAGTTGTTAGACCAATAAAAATTCATTTTATATGATAGATTAATTTATCAATTTTATAAAATTCATTAATTTAACTATAACGTTATTTAAATTTAATTCATATATTGTAGTAG
The DNA here is from genome assembly GCF_022663775.1 of Bacillus cereus group sp. BfR-BA-01350. NCBI lineage: Bacteria > Bacillati > Bacillota > Bacilli > Caryophanales > Bacillaceae > Bacillus > Bacillus cereus group sp. BfR-BA-01350. Next base: position 714,950 of record NZ_JAKUGD010000001.1, on the reverse strand, counting down.
ATTACTAGAAGGGAGGTGTAAATATGGAAAGTTGTGTTTTGTTTGTTAATGGACAACCTCTTTTAGTGGTATCAGTTGCTGGAATCGAAATTGCTAGATTAGAACTTTCTCTTCAAGTAGCATTGACTTTAATAGCATTAGGAATTCCAATCTGTGCATAAAAGTTAGGCATTTATAAAAAGAGGGCTTAAGCCCTCTTTTTTATTTTTACCTTTCCTTCACAACAAAAAAAGACGCCATTAAAATCACGGCATCACGTACAATAATTGCGATTTGTTTTATCATTACTTCACTAGCAACCCTAATTCATGTAGAATTTCTGAGAACGAATAGCCATATGCAAAACCTATAATACGAATCCCTGGGGTCCATCTATGTTCTAAATTTTCATTGTATGTTTTCTTATAATACTTTAATTCAGAATCTATATTATATTTGTCGTTAATAATTATTTCCTCACTATGAAATCCATCTATTTCAATCTGAACAGCTACGTACTCTGCTCCCTCAATTAAGGCTTTAATATAACACTTTTCTAATTCCTCTAATGTCATCCCCATTATTAACCTCCTATCATAATGGGCGTTTTGTTCGATAAAAAAGAACATCTGGATCAGTAAATACGAAGATATACAAAAGGTAATCTCATTGAGTATTCAATAGTTTATAAGCTGTTTGCTTGTCCCACAACATATTATATGATTTTTATATAAAAATAGTTCATCCAAAAAAAATAAAAATTACCATTTATTATTTTAAAAGATAGTTACAATCTTATTTTTTAAGCTAGTCTATCAATCGCTCCCTTGTGTTAAAAGAAGCAACTAATTATATTTATGAGTTTAAAAACAGTCACAAATTATCTATATCACGCTCTAATCTTATTTTCTTAACCTCATTAAATTCCTTTACAAATTAAAAAAGCAGCTGTTACGCTACTTTACATTCATTTTATCCCCAAGAGAAATGATAAATATATTCTCCCGTTACATTTTGATTAATCCCAGTAATTCTAGCAAACCTCATTAAGTCTGCCCCTTGAAGAAAATACATCGCAAGCATTACTGGTACTTGCGACCACATAAATTGATAAAAATCCTCGACTCTTTCGTTTGTTGAAACAATTAAATCATTTACAGGCCCTTGATTCCATACAGAAGTACTAACTAAACGAAACGGAAGATCTTTCCCATTAACTACTATTCTTGCCATGCTTTGAGTTATGTCCACATCAATTCCCTCCATCATTACAAAAATCGGACCTGTGTATTTACTCCTATGGTTATAAATATTCTTGACTTTCATAAATGACTAAGGCAAACCTCTATTTTTCACTTCTATTCAAATGAATTTATTACAGTAAAAAACAAATGAAATTTTAGTATTACTCTCCCTCAACTTCCGTATTATTTAGATCATTTATACCCTTGTTCGCTTTTACAATCCGGTATGCAAAATTACATATCTTATTATCTCAATATCACTTTATTAACTACAATTTGATAGAAATTCATTTGTATCACCTGATAAATCAGCGTTTGTAATTTAATTCCTTATTTAAAATTCCACCCTTTTATTTTTAAACACTATATTCGAATAATTATATTGGAATTTCTTGTTGTATACACATCTATCTTTTTCATGTATTATATACGAGAAGAGTAAGGTAAGAGTTACTCTTTGCCATTTTAGGAAAGGTCCTGTTGGAAACAACAGGACCTTTTTTCGTATTAGTAAAAGCAATCTTGATTTACTCATTTAACCCACTCATTACTTCCCCAAATATAGTTTCAACCATTTTTGCTTTAAGCTCTCTGACCTGAAATGCTATACGTTCTCTTCTAAGTAATCGACTACTCGTACTATGCGTGCTTCTCTTTACATACCTAACTTTCCGTACAGCTTGTTTCTCTTTAAAGTATTTCACATAATACAAACAAAAGAGCCGTTCTTGTTCCGTCAACTCTTCATCATCTAGCATCTCGTTCACCTCCTTAAAAATGCAGGATTTCCCTTTCCACTATCGAATTAGTAATGTTCGGAAAGGGGGTGTAACATGGCGGAAATTAAAGTGGGACTTACACAATTTTTAGACTTTACACTGAAAAGTAGTGCAGCTAAAACAAATTTTGTAAAGAATCTTAAATCTCAACCTGAATATCACCCGGTTTTTGATTACTGGAAACAATTACGAGAAACTGTTATTAAATTCCATAAAAACAAACTAGCTTTTGACTGTTTTGAGACATTAGTACAGACTGTTGACCAGAAGAAAAAGCAAAACTACATTGATGTTATAAAGCAGTATAAAAAATTTATTAAAAACAAAGACGTCTCTTGGTTTGATCCAGGTAAATCACATTGGTTATCACATAATTTAATCGTCCGCTCATCACCTGAACTTGGTTTGCTCATTAATGATGAGCCACATCTTATTAAACTGTTTTTCAAAGGAAAAAAAGAGCGAATTGATAAATATAACATCAACTCAACATTAACATTATTAAACGAATCAACATTTTCGAATGAACATAACAATGTGAATTATACGGTCCTTAATATCCAAAAGAACAAAATGTATACGAATAACTCTATTAATAATGATCATGTAATAGCTCTTGAATCAGAAGCTCACCAGCTTTGTTATTTATGGAATAAGATATAAAGGGTTTAGGAATCTCTTTATATGTCTTGTTCATGCGTAATTTAGGAACATTTTTCACAAACTACATTCATTTCGTTTAATTAAAGCTCACCTTCTTGTTTCTCACAAACAATGCAGGGTGGGCATTTTAAAAAATTAATTTCTTTACCCATTTCAACATCCTAGTTACCCCCTTTGAAAAAATAATGTAATACTGTCTTTCTATCACATCTACATTCCCCCTGACTTCTACCGCTAAATACTTCCTAACATGTTCTTACGATTCCTTTCTCGCTCCATATCATGTTTTTCTTTCACTCTATACAGTGCCGCAATTTCCCTTCTTGTTAGCCTTGCTTCTTTTACCTGCATTACTTTATTTAGGTGTAATTGTTGCTGGAACTCCGCTAACACCACTTAATCTCTTCTCTCACAACACCTCATAAAAATATATGGGGAAAAGAACTTTATAGCAATGGCTATCATGCATACAATTTACCTTACTAATAAATAGTAGCCTTACAATTTCAGAAGTTTGACACAGCTCACGAAAAAGCTTATAAAGAAAAGTGAGGTTCCTAATATTCGTTACTAGGATTTAAGGTGCATATAAGACTAGGACATAAAAAGTAGAATCACACTGGATATCTACTCATATGTACCAGGACTTCAAGAAACTGCGGTGGATCAATTTGCTAACGAATTTTTCGAAAAGAAAGGTTCTCGTTATAAGTTTTCCTTTCACAGCAAATACACCAACTAAATAACCAAAAATATTGATAGTGAAAAAGGAGAAACTAACATGAAAGAAATCAAATCTGAACAGGAATTCAAAGACATCATCGCAAGCGAGGAGCCAGTAGTTGTTAAGTTCTTTACTACATGGTGTCCAGATTGTGTACGTATGGACAACTTTATCGGAGATGTAATGGAAGAGTTCAATAAGTTTGAATGGTATTCTATTAATAAAGATGAGTTCCCAAATATCGCTGAAGAGTATCAAGTAATGGGTATTCCAAGTTTACTTGTATATCAAAATGGCGAGAAACTAGGCCACTTACATAGTGCTAATGCAAAAACTGAAGAGCAAGTTACTGAGTTTTTAGAAGCATACTAAGATGAAAACCCTCTGAAAAATATTTTCTAGAGGGTTTTTATTTTTTCCAAATCAGCTGTCAGAAGTATACATATTTGTACTCCCTTCCCCTTTCCCGGTTATACATAGATCTAAATCGCTTGCATACCCTAACTTTGCACTTTACAACATGTTTTTCCTTCACGAAACTTTGTTATCCGCTTCTTAAAAAGCTATAAAACGTCAACAATGTTTGTATAGACCCACACGACTTTCGTTTGATACTCTATTTATAGAAAGAAATTCCTTGTAGAAAGGTGAGTGATTAAAATGGATACTCTTTCTAATAAAGAAGCTGATAAGGGTGCTATTGTCAGCATTTTGGCCTACATATTTTTATCCTCTATGAAAATCATCATCAGTTATATTACCCTTTCTAGCGCATTACGTGCTGACGGTTTAAATAACTTAACGGATATCGGTGCTTCTTTAGCGATATTAATTGGTCTAAAAATCTCTCGGAAACCTCGTGATCCAGATCATCCATATGGGCATTCGCGTGCAGAACAAATTGCATCACTTGTTGCTTCTTTTATTATGGCAACGGTCGGATTAGAAGTTGTTATTAGTGCCATTCAATCTTTTTTAAATCCAAAACAAGCAGCACCTAATGTACTTGCTGCATGGGTAGCTTTATTTTCTGCTGTCGTTATGTACTGTGTGTATTTGTATACGAAAAAGATTGCAGCACGCACAAAAAGTAAGTCATTAGAAGCCGCTGCAAAGGATAATTTATCAGATGCTCTCGTAAGTATTGGTACAGTAGTAGGCATTGTCGGTTCACAGTTCCAAATGCCTATTTTAGATCCTATCGCTGCTTTAATTGTCGGCCTTATTATTTGTAAAACTGCATGGGAGATTTTCGTAGAAGCTTCGCATATGCTAACGGATGGAATCGATCCAGATAAGATGGAAGAGTACGCTGATGCTATTGAACATATTGGTGGCGTGGAAAATATCGTAGATATTAGAGCGCGTATGTACGGGAATCAAACGTACGTTGATATTACAATTGAAGTAGATGCTCGTATGGATGTTGGTGAAAGTCATTGTATTACTGACAACATTGAGGCTATGCTTCGGAAAAAGTTTGGCATTTATCATGCACACATTCATGTTGAACCAATGGAAAAAGAACCTATTATGACATAGGTTCTTTTTTTATGAACGTTTTATGAAATATAACACATAAAACGAGCCAGCTACCGCCCGCTGCCCATCCTGCTAATATGTCAGATGGATAGTGAACGCCAAGATATATTCGGCTAACTGAAATAGATAATACAACAAAGCTCGCTATAAAAATAATCAACAATTTTTTATGCAATGTAATACGTTCTTCTGTAATTGTGACGTATGCAATAAATCCTAAAAAAGCAGTAGCATTCATCGTATGACCGCTCGGAAAACTATATCCAGTTGCAGTAACAAGTTGTGTTACATCAGGTCTTGCTCGTTCGTACCATAGTTTAAGCATACTGTTTAAATAACGAGATCCATAATAATTAATTGTTAGAAGTAATGCACTAAGCAATTTTTTTCTAACGAGAAAATACATTACAAGAATGATGAGTAACGGAAAATATATTCTTTTGGAACCGATAAAAGACATCCAAGTAAAGTAGGCTGTCAAGTAGTCGTTTCGAAAACTTTGAATAAAATGCGCGACTATATTGTCAAATCTCTCAATACAAGCGGTATGATACGAAAGTGATAATACGACAAAACAAATGAGTAGCGTAAAACTTAACAAGTATAAATGTCGATATCGTTTCACATACATAACCTCACTATGCAAAAAAATGGAGCGGTTGTTTTAGTTTTCCTCTCCATTTCTTTTTTATGCATAGTTTATTAAAAAATATAATTGTTAATTGTTTCTTTCATTGTTGGAATATCTTCATTCGTTACTGTAAAGCGAATCACTTTCTCATCAAGATCAAGTGCTTCTGCAAATAAACCTGCTAATCCGCGAGATTTTCTGTCTACTTCCATAATAATCTCTAGGCGATCGTAAGCACTTGGCAAGATCAACAATTCTAGTTCATCTAATTTCCCATAATACTGTCCGGAAACAGGAACAAACTCAAATTCTTGTGCGAATGGAACTTGCTTACGTAGTCGATACGGTAATTCTTCACACTCAATATGACGCGCTTTAAAGCCTAATTGATTGACACTCTCTAACACACTATTTAATAGTGCATTTGGCAATACTTGAATGTAATCACGATCACTTGGATCTATACTACGTTTAATATCAAGGCCTGTGTGTATCCAAACTGTTTTCATTCCAAGAGTAAGCGGTGTTTCAACTGGCATTTTAAATGAAAATGGAATTTCTCTTTTTTCATTCGGCTCAACAGAAAAAGGTTCTGTTAAACGAACTCGCTCTAAATCATATGTTGTTGTTATTTTTTTATCATCCACTTCTCGAATATACGATGTTGATAACGTTAAGTAAATGCTTTCAATCTGTTGGCTAACGGAACCCCCAGTTATGTGAACCTTCCCGAGTATCTCTTCTCCTACAATATACTCATCTTTTTCAAGAACTGTATCTACTTTTGCATTACCGATACCAACGCTTGCTAAAAACTTTTGAAACATGGATCCTCCATCCTTTCTAAAGCAAAAGCTACATCTTTTTTTAAATCTCGTACATTCTCATAGTACGGCGTTTTTATTTGTAACATACGCATCAGCATTTCACGGTTGTAATTTTCCAAAGTTAATTCGTCATACCATGGTTTTTCATATTTTTCATTAGATTCATAGCCTGCATATAATAAAAATAATGAGAAATGACCAAGCGCATAAAAATCGCTACGAAAGTGAACTTCTCGCATCAAAGCTTGTTCACCTTCATACGTTGTAGCTCGTTCATCACCCTCACCTTTCAATTTCGCCAACCCAAAATCAATAATACTAATTTGGTTTTCTTTCATTAATATGTTTGGAATGCGTAAATCTCGGTGAATAATACCTTTACTATGAAACACTGATACAATTTCTAATATTTCATATAAAATTTTTAAAACTTCACGTTCTGTATATACATGTCCATCTAAGAAAATATAATCTTCAAAATTTTTACCAGGCATATATTCCATCACAAAAAAGCTTTTTTTCTCCCATACGAAATGATCATATAAACTAGGAATTGCATGATGATTTAATGTTTGTAAAATCATTTTCTCTTGTTCAAATGATTTTCTACCAGACTCATATCTTTGTTTACTTTGTCTTAATTGTTTTAAGACTTTATATCTATTTATTTGTAAATCATTAACGACATATGTAACCCCATAACTACCCATTCCAATTACTGATTCAATTTTATAACGTTCTACAACAATTGTATTTTTTCGCAGTGGTCTATCAAATAAAGCTAGTATACGACGCCATTTCATCAGCTACTTGAAAAGAAGCTACGGCTTTTACGTTTTCTTTTATAATGATGATGCCCATAACCAGATGAACGTCGTTTATAATCGCTACTTGAATAAGAGCGACCTCTATGGCGATAATCACTACTAGAATACGAACGATATTTTTTCCTTCCTAATAAAGAATCAATAATTTTTTTGAACATCCCTTCACCTCTTGAGTAAAATTTTCTTTTAATTATACCAAGTATTGCTGGCTACATTTGTGACAAGTTTGTAAAGAGTAAAAAACGACGAGTTAAGCCCGTCGTTACTTTCACTCATCCTCTTCATCAAACACTTCATCAATCATACATTTCTCTAATAAATACTCGAATGTAATATCTGCGAGATCTTCAATTTCTTCTCGTTTTGGGACGTATCCTCTTTCAATTAGTTGCTCATAAAAAAACTCCGCAATCTCTTCCGTATCAATTACGACTTCAATTTCCTTCATGAGCATCACTCCTTTATTTCTGTTTTATGAAAAAATCTCAAAAATATGTATATGAGATTAGAAAAATAGTTTTTCTTTTTTATAGGTCATATCCTTTGGACAAGGTGCATACGATGGTAGTACAAGCTATCAAAAAGGGGGATATAATTATGGAATATCAATACGAGGTAAAGCAAGAAGTAGGACAAACAAAAGAAGAGTTCATGCATGAAGATCAATGGGCAGACTCTCTTATTAAATGGCTTTTTATTTTTTTAATAATTGTAGGCATACCTTATACTGCATATGTTGTTGTTCAATTCATTCTCTCTTTCTAGTTAACTATTTTTTCTCTGTCAATTTAACTAAATAATTATGAACAACATCCATAACAATTTTGTATTCTTCATCTTTAAATGTATCAAATAACAATTGATAATCGTTATAAATATCAAGTAATCCATCAATGATTTCTTGACGATTTGTCTTAACACTCACTTTTTTCGAGTTGTTAATTGACTTTAATTTTCCTAAATCTAATTTATTCATACCTGCTTTATCTTGTTTCATTTTCTTCAAAATTGCATTTGCCGTTTGAGCATTGGCAAGTAACGTTAAATCTGACTCATCCGCTTCTAACCATTCACCATCCGTAATTCGTGACAGTTCATATATTGTATCTTCCCATGCGTCATTTTTATATCTCCATACTTCTGTACGAAAACCAACAATTCGAAACACATCTTTATCGTATCCTGTTACTTGCACGAGATCACCAAATGTGAAATTATAGTTTAATTCAATCCACTCAGTTTCACCTTTTTTCATATCTTGCTCTGTAACGTGCTGCAATGTTTGCTCTACGTAAAATCCATCGTGATTATTGACTTCGTATACGTAAACTCCATCTAAAACCTTCATATTTGTGATTTTACCAACGGTTCCATATAGCGTAATCACGACTATGTCCCCTACGTTATATTTAGGTTGCTTTTTCCTTGCCATCTATATCTCTCCTTTTTTTGACGTCGTGATTTTGATAACAGTATATGCAACCTACATAAAAACGCTTATCACAGAAGCGTATATTCATAAATTTTTTCAATAAAAAATATCACCATATGAAAATTTATTTACAACGTAAAAAAAAGCTAGCAAATAGACTAGCTTCTCGTCAAAAAAAAGTTCTTATAGTTTTATCTATCTTGTATGTATAAATCCCACGCTTCATCAAATATAGACATACTTTCTAGCATTCCACTTAGCTCTAAGTATGAACTAATTTCATCGTAATCTTCAGATTGCTTCGGAAAACTTAAATCATCATACATTGCCTCTGCTAAATTCGATATTTCATTACTAAATAAAGCTGCACGATGCTTCATCATATAGTGGTAAAATGTCTTTTTCAAAAATATTCCCTACCTTTCTAGCTTGGGTACATTATACAAGGCAAAAAAGAAAAAAACCAGCATAAAAGCTGGTTAAAAGTCGAAATAATTTCTTTTTAATAGACGTGGTCTTCCCATTAATTCTTCATATGTTAGTTGTTTTGGTAAGTCTTTCGTATAAATTAGAAACAATTGATCTTCTATTTCTTTCACTGTTTGATCTGATTGATAGTCCATACCACATGAGGAACAAGAAATGCATGGTGTCTCTTGGATTTCAATGGCTTTCGTACCATCTGGCAATTCCCAATATACAGTATTTAAGCTTTCTTTTGCTTCTGTACTGTCACACCACATACAATTCATACTGCATCACCCTCAGTTTTTTTGTCGTTTTCTTCTAATTTAGCCATTTGTGCTTGATATTTTTTATCTTTCAATTGGTCGCGCTTATCACGTTTATCTTTTAATGTTGCATGTGTTTCATTATCCTCATAGTCTTTACGACGGTTCATACGCTGTAAATCGTCTGGAACAAGATTAAATTTCTTATCGCTCATAAGACCCGCGATACCAACATCTGAACGTTTTTCTTCGTAGTTTGGATAGATTTCTTTAAAGTATCCTTCTGCTCTTCCTGGAATGTAGCTTTCTGGCTCTGGATACGTTGTAATAACACCTTCAAAGTTACGAAGTACAACTTTATCTGCACTTTGCGAGATTAAATAGTTTGGCTGAAGCGCAATTTTACCGCCTCCTCCTGGTGCATCAACAACGAATGTTGGTACTGCATAACCAGACGTATGTCCGCGTAAACCTTCAATAATTTCAAGACCTTTAGAAACTGGTGCACGGAAATGGCCAATACCTTCAGATAAGTCACATTGATAAATGTAGTATGGACGTACACGGATTTTTACTAAGTCATGCATTAGTTTTTTCATAATTGGAACGCTGTCGTTAATACCAGCTAAAATTACTGCTTGGTTTCCGACTGGAACACCAGCATTTGCTAACATTTCACATGCTTTTTTCGATTCTTCAGTAATTTCAATAGATGTATTGAAATGTGTATTTAACCATACTGGATGATATTTTTTAATAATGTTACATAAGTTTTCTGTAATACGCTGCGGGAATACTACCGGCGCTCTCGTTCCGATACGAATAATCTCAACATGCGGAATCTCTCGTAAATTTTTTAATACATATTCTAAAATTTTATCGTTAATAAGAAGACCATCACCACCAGAGATTAATACATCTCGTACTTGTGGTGTTTCACGAATGTAAGCAATTGCATCATCTAATTGTTTCTTCGGCACACCCATTCCAATTTGTCCACTAAAACGGCGGCGTGTACAGTAACGACAATACATAGAACATTGATTCGTTACTAAGAATAGTACGCGGTCAGGATAACGATGTGTTAACCCTGGAACTGGAGAATCTTCATCTTCATGAAGCGGATCTTCTAAATCATATTTTGTTTTATATAACTCTTCCGAGATCGGTACAGATTGCATCCGAATCGGACAGCGTGGGTCATCAGGATTCATTAACCAAGCATAGTACGGTGTAATATTTAACGGGATCGTTTTCGTTGAAATTTTAACGCCCTCTTCTTCATCAGGTGTTAAGTTAATCACTTTCTTTAAGTCATCTAACGTTTTGATCGTATTCGTTAATTGCCAAACCCAATCATTCCATTGCTCTTCAGTAACATCTTTCCATAATTCGATATCCTTCCAGTGACGATTTGGTTTGTATACATCATGTAACATTGCTATTCCCCCTTTTTATACGCTCATCCTTTATATAAGCAATAGTTATGCCAACTTTACTTTATTGATAAGTAAATGTGCGGAGAACCCTATTACATAAGCGAAAAAAATTTTTAAAGCACTGTATGAAATTCATACATACTATCATATTCATTACTTTACATATATGTAAACGCTCTTTTATTCGTGCAAACACACAAAAACCGCCAATTATTCGGCGGTTTTGTCGTACTTACTCAGTTTATATTGAAGCGTTTGACGAGGGATGCCTAACATTTTTGCAGCTTGTAGTATATTCCCTTCCGTTTCAATTAACGCTTGATCTATTAATTTTTTTTCCGTTTGATGAAGTGCTTCTCTAAGAGGCAATATGCCCTTCTTCTTTGGAAAACTCTCTTTCCGAAATGTACGCGGTAAACAATTGGCTGTTAATGTATTCCCTTCTGCAATAATGACAGCATGTTCAATCGTATGTTTTAACTCCCGAACATTTCCAGGCCATTGGTAAGCTTGTAGTCTTTCTTTCGCTTCCTTATCCATTTGAAGTACACCTTTTTTATAACTTTTATTATATTCTTTCAAAAAATAAGACGCTAACAATAATACATCCTCCGTTCTTTCACGGAGCGGCGGAATATATAATGAAAAGACATTTAATCGATAGTATAAATCAGTGCGAATTTTATTCTCTTTTAAACATATTTCTGGTGGCTGATTCATTGCGGTAATAACGCGAACATCTACTTTTCTCGTCTTATTATCACCAATACGACGAATAACACCATCTTCTAATACACGTAGCATTTTCGCTTGTAAATCGAGTGGCATTGAATTCAGTTCATCTAAAAACAATGTCCCTCCATCTACAAGTTCAAATAATCCCGCTCGTTCAATTGCCCCAGTATAACTACCCTTCGTCGTTCCAAACAATAAACTTTCTAATAGAGACTCTGGCAAAGCTGCGCAGTTTTGTGCAATAAACGGCTTGTTTTTCCTTTTAGAAGCTTCATGAATCGCTTGTACAAATAACTCTTTCCCTGTTCCTGTTTCCCCATATATTAAAACATTCGCATCAGTTGGAGCAACTTTTTGTGCTAATTCTTTCGTCTGTTTAAACCGAGCGTCATTCGTCACGATTGTCTCAAATGCAACATGCTTTTTGATCGCTTTTTTTCTAGATGACCGCTTTATTTTCGACTGCAAATCGACTATTGTATCCGTAAGTTTTTGAACTGTGGAATAATCCTTTGCAATTTCAACAGCACCAGCAATGTTTCCATCTATAAGAATAGGTAACGTCGTATTTACTGTGCAAATGTCTTCTCCATTTAAATTTTGATAATGCTGCACTTGATGAACGATTGGTTTTTTTGTATCTAACACTTTCATCAACGTACTTGTTTCCCTAGATAAAGAAGGGAACGCTTCTAACAAATGTTTACCTAACACTTTTTCAATTTTTGATCCATCGTGTTTTGCAGCTACAGTATTATAGAAAATTGTAATACCATTTTCATCTACTGCGTGTATAGCCTCATCAATACTGCCCAAAATCGCTTCAATGACTTCTTGTGTCGAAACTGCTAGCAATGTCATCCCCCCTCTTGCCGAAAATTCAGCAAATACTATGCCGAATTTCCGGCATACCTATGTGCGATTATAAGCATGACGTTTCCGTTCTATTTTTATAACGTACTATTTAGACAAATCTTTTACCCATATATTCATATCTTCTAGCTTATCGAAAATGTAGCAATTGTTCGCCAATCTTCCTGTATACGTATAGCCTAACTGATAAAAGGCTGCATTCATTCCGAAAGAAAGCGATCGAGCAATTGTATAAGAACAGAAAATCGATTTCTCTTGAAGTTCTTCTTCTAACTTAATTAATAAACTTTTCATAAACCCATGTTTACGATATGCAGGTAAAGTAGCACAATTCGTTAATTCTGCATTTCCTTCTTTTATATTCATTTCTGCAGACGCTGTACTAATTATTTTCCCCTCGAATTCATACACATAGTAAATTGTATCGTCTTCTTTCATCGTTTGTTTTACATAACTCGCTTCGTTTAAAGGAGTCGGATACACTTCAAATACTTCTCCAAAGACAGCCGCTAATTCTTCTGCGTCCTCTTCTGTCGCTTTTCTTAATAGGAATTTTTCCGGAACTATTTTTTCCTTTACTTCTTTTGCTTTTACACCGCTTAAAATGGTATCTTCCTCAGCCCAATGAATACTATTTCGTCTTTCATCATTATTAAATTTCACGAAAAAGTATGCATCGTGACCTTGAAAATAATGTGGTAATGTTGCTTCTAATAAAAAACCGAAAGAGAGCCATGTGGAAACATGCTCTCCCTTTCCTTTAACAATACATTTAGTGAAAGAATGTTTCTCTGCTAATTCATCAATTGTTTGGATAATCCTCTCAACATTTCCTGTGTAGTGGTCTACTCGAATACGTTTATTAAAATAGTCCAAAACACCTTCTACTGTATAGCCATTCGTCTGTTCTCTAAAAGATTCATAGTATTTCATTTTTTCACCTCACACCAATCTAGTAATGTGCATGCAATAATTTTTGCGGCAGCTATCATTTTATCAACTTCTATATATTCGTTTGGATAATGCGCTACTTTCGTTTCTCCTGGGCCAAATACTATCGTTGGTACACCTGCGATTTGTGTAAATAAGCCTCCATCAGTCCCCCACGGAGATGCTTCAATAATCGGTTTGTTCCCTTCGATTTCAACAAAGTTATGCTCGAGCGTTGTCATTAACTCATGATTTTCTTCCAGTTCACCTGGAACCCATCTTGCTCCAAACCATTCTACTTCTACAGGATTTTCAACAAACCAATTGTCCACATCCTTTAATTCCGTAATCCAATTCTCAAACTCTTCTTTTGCTGCCTCTATAGTCTCATTCGGCGCAATACCGCATCTTCCTTCTAAAATTAACGAATCGGGAACAGAACTTGGCCAGCTCCCGCCTTCAATTTTTCCAATATTAATTGGAATTGGAATCGGGATTCCTTTAAATAATGGGTCTGTAATTCGGTCATTTCTCTTCTCTTCCAGCTTTCTCAAATGATCTACAACAAACATACTTTTTTCAATTGCACTTACTCCTTCATAACGCGTTCCACCGTGTGCAGCTTTCCCTTTCACATGTAGACGAAACCACATGGATCCTTGTTGTTTCGGGAAAAACTTCATATTTGTCGGCTCTGGAATAATGACACCATCTGCTTTATATCCTCGTAATATCGTAGCTAATGTTCCTGCTCCGCCGCTTTCTTCTTCTATTACACTTTGAAAATAAATATCTCCTTTTAATTCAATACGAGATTCAATAATTGCTTCCATCGCAAGCATTAGCGCGACATTGCCGCCTTTCATATCCGTTGTTCCACGGCCGTATATACGATTTCCTATTCTCTCACCACTATAAGGATGATGGTCCCACTGGTCCACATCTCCTTCTGGTACAACATCAATATGTCCATTTAATATCATAGATTTCCCGTCGCCGTTTCCTTTAAGGGTTGCCACAATGTTCGGGCTATCCGAAAAACTTGTACGTGGTGATACAAAATAAGGATGATCTTTCATTTTAGAAAATGAAGGTTCCCAAATATCAAGATCTAAACCTAACTCGCGCAATTTTTCAATCACAATTGCCTGTGCACCACTTTCATCACCAGATACGCTCTTTTCTTGAATTAATCGTTTTAAAAATTTTACGCTCTCTTCTTCTTGACTCTCAATATAATCACAAATTTGTTTTTTTAATTGCTCCATATATTACATCTCCCCTCATTCAATTACTAGTAAGTTAGAGCCAATTTTAAAATTTGCTTCTGTATGTTGCTTTATATCTTCCACTGTGTAAGGGCTCATCAATTCTTGCAAAATAAGTCCACTCTCCGTTACTTCCATTACTGCCATATCCGTAATAATTAAATCTACACATTTTTTTGAAGTTAATGGTAATGTACACTCCGAAACAATTTTTGCATTTCCGTATTTATCGACATGATTCATCACAACAACGACCCGCTTCGCTTTTTGAGCTAAATCCATTGCTCCTCCAATACCTGGAACACGTTTCCCTGGAACAATCCAGTTTGCTAAATCACCATTCTCGCTTACTTGTAATGAACCAAGAATCGTTATATCTAGTAAACCTTTTCGAATCATCCCAAACGCTGTGCAACTATCAAAATAACTTGCTCCTGTAATAAGAGAAGTTGGCAAACCTGCTGCGTTACATAAATTTTCGTCTTCATTTCCTTTGCTTGGTGTAGGGCCCATACCTACAATTCCGTTTTCCGCATGAAACATAACGTTTATATCATCAGGCAAATGGTTTGGTACAAGCGATGGTATACCAATACCTAAATTTACAATCATGCCATTTTGTATTTCTTTCGCTGCACGTCTAGCAATTTTATCTCTCACTTCTACGCCCATACCCATTTCCAATTCACTCCTTCCGACGGTACGATATAATTTACAAATACTCCTGGGACAACAATTTCTTCTGGATCTAAACTTCCAAGTGGAACAATTTCTTCTGCTTCTACAATCGTTATATCCCCGGCCATAGCAACGTGAGGGTTCATGTTACGAGCGCTCTTATCAAACACAAGGTTACCAAATGGATCCGCTTTTTTCGCATATACAATCGCAACCTCAGCAGTTAATGCTGTTTCAACTAAATATGTCTTACCATTCATTTCAACAGTACGTTTTCCTTCTTCTACAATTGTATCAACACCTACATCAACTAATACGCCACCAAGTCCTACACCACCAGCGCGAATACGCTCTGCTAATGTTCCTTGAGGAGAAAACTCAATTTGTAATCTTCCTTCGTTTAGCTGTCTTCCTGCATTTGGGTTTGAACCGATATGAGAAGTAATTAATGATTTTACTCTTTCATTCGTAACGAGACGACCGATTCCTACATCAGGAAATCCTGTATCATTTCCTATTAAATTTAAATTTGTAACTCCTTTTTCTAAAATCGCCTGTATTAAAGAAGGAGGGGATCCAATCCCTCCAAATCCTCCAAACATTAATGTCATATCATCGTGAAACAAAGAAATTACTTCCTCTATCTCTTTTAATTTATCGAATGTATTTGTAATAGTTGTCATGCGATACTATGCCCTCCTTTTTGCATCATTTCTTCTACACTTTTTGCAAAAATTGAAAGTAATTCATCTAACTCGGAATATGTAGTTGTCATTGGCGGTGCCACAAGCAGTGCGCTATCTTCTTTTCCTGCTTGCCCTGAAACAGCTTGATATAAAAGAAGACCATTTTTAGCTGCAACTGAAATAAGTTCCGACGCCTTTGTAAACGGTTGCAATTCTACTCCAATCAGCAATCCTTTTCCACGCACATCAGCAATGATTGTCGATTGTTGCTGAACTTTCTGTAATCCCTTTATTAAATACTCTCCCTTTTCTGCTGTTTTTTCAGGTAGATTATGTTTCTCCATATATTCAATAACAGCTAAAGCTGTTGCTGCAGATAATGGATTTGCACTTAACGTATGCCCACTCATAACAGAACGTGTTCCCCGTAAAATCGGCTCCATTACACGGTCACTTACAACCGTCGCTGCCATCGGTGTGTATCCAGCTCCTAACCCTTTACCAAGGGTCATAATATCCGGTTCTACCCCCCAATGCTCCATCGCAAACCATGCGCCAGTACGACCAAGCCCAGTCATTACTTCATCAGCAATAAATAAAATATCGTAATGACTACAAATGTCTTTAATAACTTTATAATATTCTTTCGGCGGAACGACTGCACCTCCAGCTGCTCCAATAATCGGTTCAGCAATAAAAGCCGCAATATGTTCTGCTCCAATCCTTTCAATTGATCTTTCTAGTTCAGTCGCACAAGCAAGCTGACAAGTTGGATATACCTTTTGTACCGGACATCTAAAACAATATGGAGCTGGAATAGTTGGATAATCTTCTAAAATTGACACGAAACGTTGTCTACGCAGTGGATGCCCAGACATTGATAAGGCTCCCATCGTAATACCGTGATAACTCATCCATCGTGACAATATTTTATGCTTCCCTTGAATACCCCGCTCTTGAAAATGCTGAATTGCAATTTTCATAGCTGTTTCATTTGCTTCCGTACCACTATTTACAAAAAAGCTCCAGTTCAAATCTCCTACACTTAAATCGCTTAATTTCTTAGCTAATTTTTCAGCTGGTTCACTCGTAAACTGTGATCTATAAACGAAAGCAATCTCCTCAGCTTGCTTTTTGATAACGTCCGCAATCTCCTTTACGCCATGCCCAATACCTGCCGTAATTGCTCCTGACGAGCCATCAAAATATTTATTTCCGTTTTGATCATACAAATAGACACCTTTTCCATGTGAAATCATTGGATACGGCTGACCAACAAGTGGTTTAATTAAGTAATCGCGCATAGCGCTCCCCCATTTCTCCAATTTGTATATATATATGAAGAAAATTGACGTTTCTTTCATAAAAAAGAACCCTCTGCGAAAGCAGTGAATTTATCAAAAAACTATTATAAAATATACAAATGAGTGCTAAATACCAATTTTAAAAACAGAAAATTCAGAACTTAACTCAAAGACCAACCCTTATCTATACGCTCAAATAACCCTCCCTTATATAAAATTAACGCTTCACTAAATGTTTTTCTAACATAATGTCAGCTTCCCTCAAATGCCGACATTGTGTAAACTTCGACGAAACTCCCTTTAAACTCCTTCCTGTTCTCCTACTTTATATTGCATATTTTTAAACAAATCTCGACAATTAATCCTACTAAATGTATAGCAATTATTTTAAAGAAATCAATATTTCACATACAACTCCATCCGTTTTATACAATAAAAAAAGAACCGATTAACCACATTAATCAGTTCGGCACGACGCTCTTTTATCAGTTAATACCGTCACTTGCTAACATAAATAGAAACAATAGTATTACAAAATCACAATTCATCCTACAGTATAAAGCACAAAACCGTCCATAACTCCATTCACAATTCCTTGCGGGATATCCCCATCCCAAGATTTCATTCCTTTCCTCAAATTCAAACTACCTTTCCTTTATAATTTATGTAGGACAATTATCACTTTGTATGTGTATTTGCCTATAATTAAAAAAATCCCTAGTTTTCTAAGGATTTGGGACATGGTTTCGAAATATCACGTGTTATACTCTTACATTATTCATTTCAAAATACACACTTTATCAGCCAATATGAATGATATATTGTTGTATCCTCAAGAAAATTATTACTCTCGTTCACCTAAACTTAACTTATCCTAAAAAAATACTTACTATTAATTTTCAACCTTTCTCCTTTAAAAAACAAATTTTTTCGCATAACCTCTTTCTTGCTAAGCATATAGTTTTAATGATGACAAAGGAGGAATGTTCATGTCTCAATCTGAAATCGAAAAATATGGACAAGAAGCTGCACGTTACGAACAGCTCGCTCGATACTATCAATTTCATAATCCGAAAAAATATGTAGAACTATATATGAAATATTATGATGCGCTTACGAAACTTGTACAGGCATATGAAAAAAGAGATTCACAAGAAGCTACTTTACCATCACATATAAGGTTTTTTCACTCTGCTTCAAGTACACCTGCCGTTGACATTTTAGTAAATGGACAAAAGGTTATTAAAAATATTTCATTTAAACAATTTAGTCCCTATTTAACATTAGTACAAGGTAAGTACCGAATAGATATTGTTCCTGTCGAAAGTGAAACTCCCATCTTTTCAGCTTTAGTACCGATAATGGGAAATCACTCTTATACTTTTGCTGCAATAAATAGTGATCATCATCTACAATTACAACCTATTCTCGATAATACTCATTTACCATCAGGTCAAGCAAAAATACGCTTTGCACACTTTTCTCCCGATACCCCTGTTGTAAATGTAAGTTTAAAAGCTGGCGATCATTTATTTGAAAATGTACTCTTTAAACAAATAACAGATTTTTTAGAAGTTAGCCCTGGTACAGCGGATATAGAAGTTTCACTCGCAGATCATCAAAGTGTCTTACTAACTATACCGGATTTCAAAGTCGAACCGAACATTATTTATACAATTTCAATTTTAGGTTATTCAACGAAAGATCCTAAATTAGAAGCCGTTATACTTACGAATTAAAATAGTCTACACCATTCATTTGGTGTAGACTGTTTATTTTTGAAATGCAATTTGAAATTCTGTCCAATCGTTATCTGAACGACACATGATGGACCCATTATGTTTTTCTACAATTTGTTTACATACAAATAACCCAATACCAGTTCCTAACTTTTTAGTAGTTACAAATGGTTCAAAAATCGTTTCTACATTTTCAGCTGGAATCATTGGCCCGTTATTTTTTATTACAATCCGAATCGATTGATCTTCTTCAAATACATCAATGATAATTTTTCGTTCTTCTTTCATTGATTCAAGAGCGTCAATTGAGTTCATTAATATATTTAAAAATACTTGTCTCACTTCACTCCGATAACCAGTAAGCGGAATTGGATATGGCAAATTCTTTTCAATAGAAACATTTGCATTGACCAAACTTGGATATAAGAACTGTATAATGTCTTGAAACAAATCATTTAGCCAAAACCGTTCAGATTCAGTCCACATTTCTTTTTTCGATACGAGTAAAAATTGCGAAATGCGAAAATTTAATTGGTCTAATTCATGAGAAATAATATCTAAATACGATAAACTAGGATGGTCTGCCTTTAATAATTTGACAAACCCCATAATGGAAGTAAGCGGATTACGAAATTCATGTACAAAACTAGCTGACATTTGCCCTAAAATCGTCAGCCTTTCCTTATGTGTTTCGTTAATATATTGCTGTTTTTCCTCTAAATTTCTTGATATAATTTCCGAGTATTTTAAAACAGTGTAATAAATTAATTTGTCAAAACAAGTATGTATTTGGGCCATAATTGGTTTCAATTCACGTGCACTAACATCTAATTCACACATCGCTTCGAAAAGCTCATTTCTTCCTACATTTGCATTATAAACAAAATCACCTATATTCGCATCTGCTCCTGCACGTTCAATAGCAATTTTCTCGCATAATGGCTGAAGATAATTTATATCTTTTTCTTCCATAGTAAGTTCAATAATAAACTCTAATAAATCCTCTCCATTTTGAACTGCTTCTAGTCTAAATGGATCTTTATCGGAAATTATCATTTTGTTTTTCCAGTTCTCAACGAATTGGTGCCTGTTGTTTTTCAAGTGCGAACAAAATACTTCTTTAATATCCTTATCGATTGGAAAAACCTCCATTCCTCCATTTCCATGCGACGAACACCCTTTATATTTTGAATATTAACACAAAAAACATGATTCGTTAATAGATTATTGTCACATTTTGTTAATATGTGTTGATAAAATTTTTATAACATTATTAATTGTTTAGATTGTTACATTCCATTTTCCTTCCTTTCATTCAAATTTTTTATATTTGATGCGACTTTTTTTGCATCCTGCTTCATTCTTTCGTACAATAGAAAAGGAAAGGTGTGAAAAATATGGTAAATAAAAATGTGGAAGATTATCTCCAAGAAGGCATTTACGGCCAAAAGCAAAACAAACCAGAAGAACGTAATATGTATTTAACTACATTACGTGAGCGTGTAGAAATCGCTTTAACTATCGGTCAAGTAATGCAAAGTAATGTATATTCTGAAGTAGCTAGTAGCATGCGCTCTTCTCAATCATTACAAATATTCCTAAATGGTGGCATTGCTTACCCACATTTATCAAAATACATTAAATTAGCGAACGAAAAAAATGTTCCTTTTACAATTGTTCAAAATAAAGGTACAGAAACACCAATCGGTTTAGTATTATCTCATAGCACTGCTGTCGACAAAGAACAAATTTATGTAGAAGATGCTATTTTCAAACAAGAAATGAAGTAAAAGGTACACTTGATTAAATGAAATCATTCTAAGAAACGCCAAATAAACAAAAAAAACGAGTATGGAATCGTAAACATTTCCTACTCGTTTTTTTGCGATGTTTAAGTTCTAGTTCCTTTATTTTTTAATACACACTAATTTCATTTCTGTCATTTCTTCGATTGCATATTTAATTCCTTCACGCCCCGTACCACTTTCTTTCACACCCCCGTAAGGCATATGGTCTACTCTGAACGTTGGAATATCATTTATCATGACACCACCAACTTCAAGCTCATCAATTGCACGCATAGCTTTAAACAAATTATTTGTAAATACACCTGCCTGTAGACCGTAACGTGAATGATTTACTTGCTCTATAGCCTCATCAAATTCTTTAAATGTATTTACTGTCATAAGTGGACCGAATACTTCTTGGCACTGTACAGATACATGCTCTGGAACATTCGTTAATACAGTTGGTTCAAAAATCCTTTCATCACGTTTGTTACCACCATACAAAACGTTCGCTCCTTCTTTAACTGCTTCTTGCACCCAGTTATCGATACGCTCGACATCTTTTTTCGAAATTAAAGCCGATACATCCGTTTCCTCCATCAGCGGATCACCAACAACAACTGTTTCCATCGCTTTCTGTAACTTAGATAAAAATTCATCTATTCTCTCTTCATGTACAAAAACGCGTTGTACGGAAATACAAACTTGTCCATTATTAACAAATGCTCCCCATTTTACACGTTCAATTAATTCATCTGTTAATTCTACATCTTCATCAATAATAACTGCAGCATTTGATCCTAGCTCTAACGTAACTCGCTTTAACCCAGCCTTTGCCTTAATTCCAATTCCAACTTTCGGACTTCCTGTAAAAGTAATGGAAGCAACATCATCATTTGTAACTATTGCTTCGCCTACAGTTGAACCAGGACCAGAAATAATATTTAAAGCCCCTTTTGGCAATCCTGCTTCTTCAAATAGTTCAACTAATGCATAAGATGATAGAGGCGTTTGATCAGCTGGTTTTAATACAACTGTATTTCCAGCAGCAATTGCAGGGCCCACTTTATGTGCCACTAAATTTAATGGAAAATTAAATGGTGTAATCGCCCCTATAACCCCAATCGGTTTTCGTATTGTGTATGCAATGCGCCCATCTGCACCAGGTGCTGCATCAAGTGGCAGTGTCTCACCGTATATACGCTTCGCTTCTTCAGCTGCAAATTTGTATGTCTGAACGGTACGATCTACTTCTCCCCTTGCAGCACGTATTGGTTTTGCAGCCTCTTTTGCAATAATCTCTGCAAATTCTTCTCTTCTTTCATCCATTTTTTGTGCGACTTTCTCTAAAATAGTCGCACGATCATATGCAGATAACGCATTCATTTCTGTCATTGCACTTTTTGCAGCAATAACAGCCTCTTTTACATCTTCTTCCGTTCCTTGCGCGATTTCCGCTAATGTTTCTTCAGAATATGGTGCATATAATGGTTTATACGTATTTACAGACTTCCAATCTCCATTTATATATAAATGCTTTTTCATAATTCTTCTCCTTTCAAATATATGTATACAACAATACTTCACCTAGTGAAAGGTCTGACTTATGTCATTGTAACATAGCCCTTATTCTGCCAAAAACATTATGCTCAAAAAAACTCTGCCATCTAGCAGAGTCTACGAACTAATTTGTTCTTGTAATGAAATTTGTTGTTCATCTTCTAAAATAACAATTGATTCTACAGTTTTTGTAACTTCTAGTCTCTTTATATAGTGTCCATCTAATTCTTTTACGCAAAACTTATAATTTTCGATTTCAATGAAATCCTCTTCAGCAATTTCTATATTCTTCGTTAAAATCCATCCACCTATTGTGTCAACACCATTATCATCAATCGTTAAACCTAATAACGTATTTACTTCACTAACAAGTACTTTTCCCTCTAGTATTGTTTTTGTTTCACTAACTTGTTGAATTTCTGGCTGTTCATCTGTATCAAACTCATCTTGAATATCTCCAACTATTTCTTCTAAAATGTCTTCAACAGTAACAAGTCCAGACGTACCACCATATTCATCTATCAATATAGCAATATGTGTTCTTTCTTTTTGCATTTTTAAAAATAAGTCGTGTATTGGGATGGAGTCGATAACTAAAATAATCGGCCTAATATATTGCTCTACTTTCTTATTACTAACCGCATTATGCTGCACAAAATCTGTGAAAATATCTTTAAAATTCACAAAGCCTATTACGTGATCTTTGTCGCCATCAACAACTGGATATCTCGTATATTTTTCCCGAGACATTTTTTGCAACGCTTCTTCAGCAGGCATTTCTTTACTTATAATATGCATCTCAGTTCGGGGTACCATTATCTCTTTTGCTATACGATCATCAAATTCAAAGATTTTATTTACATATTTATATTCAGACTGATTAATCTCTCCATTTTTGTAACTTTCTGAAACTAATAACCGTAATTCTTCTTCTGAATGAACTTCATCGTGCCCTTTCGGTGGTTTCAGCCCTAGCAACTTCGTAATTATTCGGGCTGATCCATTTAATAGCCAAATAAATGGAAACGCCATACGATAAAAGAAAGTTAACGGTTTAGCAACAAATAAACTCACCTGTTCAGCTTTTTGAATCGCAAATGTTTTTGGAGCCAATTCCCCTATTACAACATGTAAAAATGTAATAAACAAAAACACTAAAATTACAGCAAAAATATCTGCTAGTTGAGTAGAAATGTTCAAATTCACAAAAAATGTGTCAAACATTTGCTTTAACGCAGGTTTACCGAACCACCCAATTCCCAGTGCTGTAACTGTTATTCCTAGCTGACAAGCAGATAAATATTCGTCTAAGTTTGTAATGACTGTTTTGACAGATGTTGCGCGATTATTTCCTTCTGCAATTAAATAGTCAATTCTTGAACTTCGCACTTTAACAATTGCAAATTCTGCTGCAACGAAAAATGCCGTTAAGGCAATTAAAACAATCACTATACTTATACTATATATGTCCAAATACTTTTCCTTACTTACATTGTAAGCAAGGAAGCCACCTCCTACTTAATTTTATTCAAGTGAAGTAAGCATTCTAATACTCTAACAAAATTCTACATTAGCAACCACCTTTTTATATATTATATGCATACATAAAAAAGATATTTATCATTATGATAATCTAATTCATTTCCCTCAGTCAAATGATTCTAAATTTTAAGATAAAAACTTTTATATTCACGATATATTCTTCCTAGCTTCATTTCGTGAAAAAACACTTTCTTTGCCGATTCCACACTTCTTTTGTCACACTGGAAGGGAACTTACTTCATAGATCGAAATCATTCAACAGGATATATATAGGAGGGATTATTTTGGAATATAAAACACCATTTATCGCAAAAAAATTAGGTGTTAGCCCAAAGGCTGTTGTCCGGATTGCACAACAATTAAATCTTACTATAGAAAAAAATAAATATGGTCACTTTATTTTTACACAAGATGATTTAGACCAAATGTTAGAATACCATCTTTCACAAATAGAGAAGTCCCAAAACACTCACCCTACTCAAAAAACATCATCAAATGATGTTGAAGAATTGAAAACTCAAGTAAATACAATTGTTCAAAACATATCATCACATGATTTTGAGCAATTAACCGCTCAATTAAACACAATTACGAGAAGACTAGATCGAATGGAAGAACAAATGCAAGATAAGGCAAATGATGTTGTTACGTACCAACTTTTACAACATCGCCGTGAAATGGAGGAAATGTTAGAGCGAATTCAAAAACTAGAAGCTACCCTCAAGAAAGAAGAACCAATCTATATTACTCCCGATACAAAGCCAATATATGAACGTGAAAAGAAACCGAAGCGCCGTAAAATGATTTTTAGTATATTTGGATTATAATTTTTAGACCCTTATTAAAATAATAAGGGTCTTTTTCATGAAGAATGATTTCATTTTAAAATCGCATTCTCTTTATTATACATATTCATTTCGTTTTATTTGGTTAACATAATATTCTTACTGTATTCTGCGATTAATGCCTGTGCATGGGCATTTCCTTGAATTACATCTCGAAATTCTTTTAAAGAATACAAATGCGTAGCCCCTTTTCGGGCATGAATTCGTACTGGTACACCTTGTAAAGTATCATGAAATTGAAATGGCTTATCTATCGGTTCAATTGGGAAACCGAGTGTTAATAAATACATATACATTCTTTTTGTAACCGCTGCGATATACCATTCTGCTTTTGTTTCTAATGCATGCATAAATAAAATAGCTGTTAGTCTTTTGAAGTGCCCTCTCCCACGAGACGTTTTCGCAATACTTAACTTGCCTATTTCATATACATTTTGCAAATCTTTCACTAAATCATTTTTAGAAAACGGATAGAAAAACTCAGAATTTGATTGTTCTGGTACCGTATACTTCATACATTCTACTGTACCGATATGATGTTCATCTTCTATTAATAAAAATCGTGATGGATTTAAATTACGTTCTACGAACATTAAGTTTCTTTCTTCACAAAAATCTCCCCACAGTTGCTCGAACCAAAAATGTTCTTCCTTTGTTTGAACACGCTGGAACATATTTCCCCGCCTTTCCCATCGCCGCTCTGTTTTTGATAACGCTTTCACTATCTATCATATAAGAACAAATCTTCGTATGCAACTAAAAATATTTATGACTTATTATATTCTGCAAAACGAATTAAATTCCATCTTAATCGTCTTTTATCCCTCATGTACGGTTCTTCTAACAACATATTTATATTACTACCAAATTCATACCGTATGGAACTTTATTCCACACTGCATATAATTCTTCTTAATCTAAAAAAATCCTTTATAAAAAAGGATTTCTTTTACTTCTTCATGCTTTTTAACCACTTCTCAAAAATTTGTACCATTCCATGTTTCCCCGCTAATTTCTCTTCTCCTTGTTTCGTTTTATATGGATATAATTGCAAAAAAACACCGCATCCAGACTCAATTTTTTTACTATGCATATGACTTCCTGGGTATACACAAATGACTTCATAAATGGCCCTTCGATGATAGATTCGCTTTCCATCCTGTTCTTCTACAAATTTTATAGACCAGTACTTATACATTTGCTCAGTTGCTTTCGTATTCCCAACATGTTGAAAAATATTGTACATTGGGCTATACTTCACTTCAATAATAATAGAAGATTGATATACGTATTTCTCTTCCTCCTTTACATAACAGTCTAATCGAATATCTGGCTTCTTCGTGTCTTCTCCATTATAAAAATTACTCCCTTTACTTAATGCAATAAGAGGATGTGTTTCAATTAAATCATTAAATGCGACATGGACTTTCATATCCTCTCGATGTAAAACTACTGTCGTTCCATCTTGTAATCCATCTACATAAAAATGTTCTTGTATTTGTTCACGAATGGAATTTCTAGCTTCAAAACCAATTTGCTCTAACATGGAAATAACGATAAAAAAAGCGTAATATTCATACACTAAAAAAGTTGGTTTATAAACAAATAATAAAGATGGAGATTGATCTGTATATTGTGGAAGTAAATCTAAATGCTGTAGTAATTGTTGATGTGGTATCGGTAAATTATACGAATTCATCTTACCCGTTTCAGAAACTTCTCTCCAAAATGGAGAATGCATTAAAGTTTGAAAGTATTGTACACTATCATGTACAAAATGCGCTAAAATTTTATATTCTTGTATCTTCATAGAACTTTTTCGTAAATCCGCCTCTTTTAGTAAATGTATATTTTTATATTTTTGTTTCTCTCTATCGGTCACTGATCCATTACGCTCAATTGTTTGTATAATCGTTTTTACAGCTTGAAATTCTTCTGATTTCTTCTTTTTTTCTCTTTCTAATATTTCAATTGTTTGACACAAAAAATTTTCCGCTTCAAGTAAATAGAGATAAAATTGCATCGCTTTAAATTTAAGAAATGCATTTTCCATACTATTTTTTTGTTCAATAAACTTACGATTATAATATTTTGCATACGGTTTTCTTTCCGCTACTACCGCTCCTTTCCTCGTTGCTTTCCGCTCCTTTTCTTCCCATTTATATTCATGTATAAATTTTGAACTTGATTCTATTTTCTTAAAAATTCGCTTTATCTTTTTCATTTTTTGCGGCAACTTTCTAAGTAACACTAAATAAGAAGAATCTTCAATATCGCTAAGTGCAGAGAAAGTCTTTTTATAATAACCTCTATCTAAAATCAACTCATTTAAAATCGACTTCACATAGTTTTGAATCATTTCAAATTGATCATCAAAAAAATTTTTGGGGACGACTTGAAAAGCGCCATAATACGTTCGCTCTTCTATATTCACTTCAAAATGATATAAACCACAACGCCATGGATAAAAGAATTCCGTTTTTCCATGTTCATATATTAATACCTTTTGTTTTTGGTCATTTATTTCATATTTTGTCTCTTTTATATTCTTCTGTCCCTCATAGACTTTATTCCATATAAAAGTAATATTCATTGGATTTTCATAATGGTATTGCAATCTAATTGGTTTTAATTCTTGCACTTTATAAATACATTGAGCTAATGCTGTTGCAGAGGTACAAAGACGATTTAATAAAATATATTCTCCTTTTGACTCCGTTCCAATAATTAACTTTAATACAAAAGGAAGCGTTTCTTTCGTATCAACGATTTCTGTTTCGTATCGCCCATCATTTTGCATAACCATACAACTCCAGTTCTCTACGCTTTTCTCTTATATATGCTAAAGAGTGTTCAAATGTAGATACTCTGTTTGCAAGTGGAGATTGCAAAAGAGGTACTAATGTTGCCCCCCTTTTTACTTCCTCTGAAAGTAAAGACCCAACCATCATTTCAGTCCCTCTTATTTTCGTCAATACACGTTGCTTTATTTGTAAATCAAATCCTTCCTCTCTACTAATCATATAAGAATGATTATTTTGGAACGGTATATTTTGCAAATAAGTAGCAATTGCATTTGCACATCGAAAAGAAATTCCCTTTGACGTATCGTGTGATGACAATACACCATGTAACTTATCTAATAGCTCTAACTCTTCTTCAGAAAACACCTCAATCATCGTTTTATTCCTGACCCAATTTATGCGAAATTCTCCTGCAGTTACTTTCAGAGGTGGTTGTAATACAACTTTCTCTTGCTCCATACACATCTCACAAAACGGAATCTTTCGTAAAGTTATTACATTCGTCCGATCTAATAATCGATCTGAGAGCTCCTTCGTTGTTTCATCAAAATTCACAGTACCAACAAATATAATATTTTCTCCAATTTCAATTGTTGGCGGAATTGAATTTTCTTTTTCTTGCAAACCTTCATATAAATTTAAAATACGATTTTGTTTTTCAAGTTGAAGAACAGATAGAAATGGAGTAAACCAATGCTCAATATGTGACATATTCATTTCATCAAAAACGATTATATACAGCTGATTTTGATTTTCTTTTGCCTTCATTAACGCCCTAACTAATTTTGTTTCACTTTCAATAAAAGTACCATTTGGATGAAGGTAACCAAGTAAATCATGTGGTTCTTGATATGATGGTGAAATCGGGATCCAAACCAATTCTTCCCCGTATTGTAATCCAAGTGCTTCTGCATAAGCTTGCACAAAACGGGATTTTCCAGCACCTGGTATCCCCCCCAGAATCGTCAACATATTTGTTTTTGTACTTATATGAAAGTTATAAATATCTGTTTCATCCAAATATAGCCCTTTATTACGTACAAAACTTTTCACATACTGTAAAAAGACGGATTCACGCTCATCCCATTCCCATTCATCCTTTTGCACTTTTATTTCCTCTACCTCTACAAGCTTACCTTCTTCAGTTATTCGTTTTTTTAATTGCTCATACACATGATTACTTACAAAATATAATTGATCTTCTACCGCTATTTCTACATACTTCATCCAATCATTAAGTTCTATATACTTACATTCCCGCTGCTGTTCAAAATATGCGATTGAACTAATTGACGATGACTTTAAAGATATATTTCCATATAACCTTCCCTCATGCCACAATAACTCAGGAGGCTCAAAGTCTTTCGGATATTTTGGCATTAGAAATGACAAATAACCATTATTAAGTTTTCTTTCTAAAGACTCTCCCTTTTTATAATCGGAAACTTTAGGTACTGGAATCATTTTATAACCGTTTGCTATTTCTCGCGCTTCTTCTGTACAAATTAACTCCACGTATATATGTCCTCTTTCATAATAGAGACGAAACATAATCAATTGCTTTTCTAGTTTTCTTTTCTTTAATTCCGAAAAGACTTTTTCATTCTTTTTATTGCTACATAAACCTTCAAATACATATGGTTCATTTTTCAATTGCTCTTGCAATGTGAATGGTATTGGCGATAGGCATTGTACAAAGAAATTCTCTCCACTCTTCTCACTCTCTGCTTTTGTAAACTTCCCAATAAACCTCATATAGTACATTCGTTTTATAAAACTTGGCTGAAGAGCTTTATGTAATTTCACCTTCGTCACCTTCTTTTTTTCATACTATTCTTAGTGTATGAAAGAAACGCAAAACTAGAAACAAAAAACCTGACGTTATCCGCCAGGTTCAAAATGAAATCGTATATTAATGAGATGGAAATGCGTTTTTCTCTTGTAAGATGGCATTATGAGCAATTTTCATTTTAGCAAGTACATATCGTAAACGATCTTCAGCGTTTTCATCTTTATGTTGCTGTAATTCCGCCAAATTCTCTACCGCACTCGCTAAATTTTCAATCACTCCTCGCAGTTCAGGATGATGATTAAAAAAAGATTCTTGCACTAACACTTTCCTTACTTCACTCGCTAAATCAACAATTCTCGTCAACTGTTCTTTTCCTTCCATTTTCATCCCTCCTGAATATCTTATGTATTAAATATTCTATAAACAAAGAAAAAAGCCCTTTAAATGAAAAGGACTTTTACATTTTTATATTTCCAGTCAATAACATATAAAGAGATGTAACAGCTGCTACAACAATTGCCCACATTACATATCTCTCTATACGAGTAAAACAACGATTTCCTTTTTCTTTTCTTGCGTACACATAAACAATGATCCCAATTCCGTATACGATTGAAACGAGCAATAAATTCTTCAAACCAGCTGCATAAATAAGCCATACAGAGTAAAGTGAAGCAATTAAAGCTAGCGAACCATTTTTGACTTTTGCATCTTTTAGTTCATTTGTAATCACTAATTTGAATTGGAATAACGCTGATAATAAATATGGTACTAAAATTGATGTTGACGCTATGAAATACATAATTTGATATGTTGACTCTGAAAACAGAACGATTATAAATATAACTTGGGCAACGCCATTTGAGATCCATAATGCCATATGCGGCGTTTGTTTTTTATTTGTTTTCGTAAAGACTTTCGGAAACACACCATCTTTTCCTGCTACATGGGAAATTTCAGAAACAAGTAAAAACCAACCTATTAATGTACCTACAAGTGAAGCAACTAACCCGATGTTAATCGCTACTGCGCCCCACGTCCCAACAACATGTTCTAATACATGTCCCATTGACGGCGTTTCTAAAACAGAAAGCTCTCCTCTTGTCATCGCTCCCATTGACAAGACAGAAATTAAAATATAAATAGACATTACTAAAATAAGTCCTAATACTGTCGCTTTACCGACGTCTCGACTATTTTTCGCTCTTCCAGATAATACTACCGCTCCTTCAACCCCGATGAAAACCCAAAGAGTTACAAGCATTGTATTCTTCACTTGACCAAGTATAGAGGAAACTGAAATAGTTCCTTCTCCCCAAAAATCATGTGTAAATGTATCCCAGCGAAACGCTGTTACCATTACAACAATAAATAATACGATTGGAACCAATTTCCCTATTGTTGCAATCACATTCATAATAGATGCTTCACGAATGCCAAATAAAATTAGAAAATGAAGTGTCCATAATAAAAGTGATGCTCCTACGATAGACGCAACACTATTTCCACCTTTAAAAATGGGGAAGAAATAACCTAATGTACTAAACAGTAACATGATTGTTGCAACGTTTCCTAAAATTCCTGCTAACCAGTATCCCCAAGCACTGTTAAATCCGATATATTCACCGAAACCAGCACGTGCATAACTATAAATCCCGCCCTCAAGCTCTGGTTTCTTTCTTGCTAACGTTTGATATACGAGCGCGAGTGGAATCATTCCCATCGCTGTAATACACCAGCCAATTATGATAGAGCCGCTATTTGCTCCTACTGCTAAATCATGCGGTAAACTAAAAACACCGCCACCAACCATTGTTCCGACTACTAATGCAATTAATGGAAAAAATCCTAACTTCTTTTCTATTTGTACCACCCCATCTGTCATTCTAGGTGTTATGTTCGTTCAACTATTAAAGTCACCTTTTTCTCTAATAGACGCTTCTCTTATATTTTTTCAGGAAAACATTACTTATTCTAAAAGAAAATGAAGAAAAATGGAATACTTTTTTGAAAAAATGTATAAGTATGCACAAAAAAAACCGTTCATTTTATAATGAACGGTCATTTCATACATATGAATTTGTATATTTTTTGTAAATTTAACGAAGTAAATTCTCTTTTTGTAAAAATTGTTTTGCGACTTCTTCACCACTTTTACCATTCACATTTACTTCATAATTCATTTTTCGCATTTCTTCATCTGTAATTTTTCCAGATAATTTATTTAATACTTTTTCAAGTTCAGGATATTTTTGTAATGTCTCTTTTCTTAATAACGGTGCACCTTGATATGGTGGGAATAACCCTTTATCATCTTTTAACACTTTAAGTCCGTACTGTTCCAATTCACTATCTGTTGAATATGCATCGATTACATTAACATCCCCTGATTGAATTGCACTGTAACGTAATTTCGGTTCCATCGTTTTCACATTTGAAAATTTATAGTTATATATTTTTTGCATTCCTTTATAACCGTCTTCACGATCAGCAAATTCTAATGTGAACCCTACTTTAGCATCCTGTGCAATATTTCCTAAATCAGAAATTGTACTTATATTCTTTTGATCTGCTATTTTTTTCGGCATAGCTAGTGCATATGTATTGTTATACTCCATTGGTTTCAACATAACCATACTATATTTCTTTTCCATTCCAACTCGAGCCTGCTCATATACTTCATCCCGATTTGTACTTTTTGGCTCTTCTTTCACGAATGTAGATAAAGCTGTTCCCGAAAACTCAGGGTATATATCTACTTCCCCTGATTTCAATGCTTCGAATACAAATGATGTTTTTCCAAGACCTGGTTTTAATTGTACATGTAAATCGGTATCTTGTTCAATAAGCTGCTTATACATTTGAATTAAAATTTCAGGTTCTGATCCAAGTTTACCCGCAATAACAATATCTTTCTTTTCTGTATTCCAAAGAAATGGAGAAGCAACCATTATACAAACAATACATATCGTCAATATAACACGCTTAGACGAACGTTTTGGACTCTCAAGTACCCGAAGTACTATATCAAAGAATAAAGCAAGTAACGCGGCTGGTACGGCCCCTAAAATGATAAGCGCATGATCATTCCGATCGATACCAAGCAATATGAGTTTACCAAGCCCACCAGCACCTATAAGAGCTGCTAATGTAGCCGTTCCAACAATTAATACCATTGCCGTACGAATACCGGCCATAATAATTGGTAATGCAAGAGGAAGCTCTACCTTCCACAGTCTTCTCCAACTATTCATCCCCATAGCTTTCGCTGCTTCGATTAAAGATTCATCTAACTCCCGTATTCCTGTATATGTATTGCGTAAAATAGGTAATAGTGCATACACAACTAATGCGATAATCGCTGGAAGTTTTCCGATTCCTACTAACGGAATTAATAGTCCGAGCAATGCAAGTGATGGCACTGTCTGCATTACTGCAGAAGTTCCTATTATAAATTCAGCCATTCGCTCTTTTCTCGTTAATAAAATGCCAAGCGGTACCGCAATAATTACTGCAAAAAATAATGAAATAAGCGATATTTGTAAATGCTCACTTAATGCAGTTAGTAATTCTATTTTTCGTTCTTGAAACGTCTGTATAAAATTAGTCACTGTTTAGCCTCTTTCCTTCATTTGTTCAACGATATAATTGACAATATGACGACTTGTTAAAGCTCCAACATATCGACCATTTTCTTCAACTGGAACGACTTCATCAGCTCGCAGGCGAACTAATGCTTCTTGTAAAGAAGAATGTAATGATAGTGCCTCCCCTTCTATCCGCATACTTTCATCAAGTGGCAATACATCTTCAATACTTTTCCCCTCATACCAAGGTCTTCCACGATTCCCAATGAATTCTTCTACAAATTCATTTTTCGGGTTATGTATAATTCCTTCTGGCGTATCTAATTGAACAACTTTTCCTTCTTTCATAACACAAATGCGATCTCCAAGTGATAATGCTTCTTGCATATCATGTGTTACGAATACAATTGTTTTTTGAATCTTCTTTTGCAATTGTACGATATCCTTCTGAAGTTGCTCTCTACTTAACGGATCTAACGCACTAAATGGTTCATCCATAAGAACGATTTTCGGATTTGCGGCTAATGCCCGTACGACACCAATACGCTGCTTTTGCCCACCTGATAATTCATCAGGCATGCGATCGCGATATACATCTGGATCTAGCCCGACCATCTGGAGCAACTCATCGACACGAGCTTTTATTTTTTCTTTGCTCCACTTTCTCATTTCAGGAACAACTGCAACATTTTCAGCAATTGTCATATGAGGGAACAAAGCGATTTGCTGCAACACGTACCCTATATCCCAGCGTAATTCATTAATATTGTATTCTTGAATATCTTTTCCATCGATTAAAATTGAGCCTTCTGTCGTTTCAATTAAACGATTCATCATCTTCATTGTCGTTGTTTTCCCGCAACCACTCGGACCAATGAGAACAAAAAATTCTCCTTTTTTAATTTCTAAATGCAATGAATCCACTGCTTTTGTGCCATCTTCATATGATTTTGACACTTGATTAAACTGAATCACAAATACAACTCCTTTATCGTTGTTTCCTTTATTTTGATGGAATATGGAATTCATTTCAAATGATACGCATTATTCAACAAAAAAGAGCTCACATTTGAGCTCTAACGGTCTAACAATATTGTTTTCATTATAGCGGCATATTCACGCACATACATTTTTCTCTTAGAGCGCATTGGCGTTTCAGCAGCTAGTGCCTCCATCCTCATGCCTAAACGCTTTGCAATTATTTTCGTTCTATATAAATGATACGTATTGCTTACAACTACCGCATGTTTCACATCATATAAATCTATACTAAACTTTAAATTCTCATACGTATTTGTAGATTGATCTTCTATTAAAATACGACTCTCATCTATACCATGTACCATTAAATAGTTCCTCATACTATGAGCTTCCGGTATATCTTCATCTTCTCCTTGACCGCCTGAAACAATTACTTTCGCTTCAGGATGAGAAACTAAATATTCCAATGCTACATCCAAACGGTTTTGAAGAGATAAAGACGGTCTATCTCCAAATAACTTTGCACCTAATATAAGAACGTACGGAGAGTGATGGCTCAACTTTTCACGAGCAACTTTCTTCATTCGAAAGGTCATATAAAGGATGTATAGTGGTGGTAATAATAAGATTATAAGTAATATCCATTTGTTCATATATACGTTTGCACTCCCTTTCTTTTTAATTATATAGAAAAAGATAGGAAGGCAGAAGTATTTTTTATCCCGCTTTAATGGGCAGTAAGACCCCCACCTCAAAATTCAGCGAAAGCAAAAAAGTTAAGTGGGGATCGGGCTGCCCATTAAAGCCCGATTGGTGAGGGCTGATAATCAGTGGGATGGAAAAAAACCTACTGATTATTAGTTTCACTTTATATGATTGATTTATTAGAAACGTTCGTTCTTACTTTACGCTGTGAAAGTACATAATAGATAGCGATTCCTAATGAAAAGATCAATATGCAGCTTAATACGTAAAAAGGAAGCATTACCCCAGCTTTAGATACACCAGCTGTAAACAGCATTAATAATACAATTCTTATTCCTGTACCAATTAATCGAAATAAGCTGTCAACACGTCCCATTACTTCGTTTGGGATTTCCTCCATCATCAATACATTTCTCGCCACTCTTGTCCCCGCATTTCCAATCGCATGAAAAATCGCTAGTCCATATAACAACATTATGGAAGGTTCAATAATCATTGCGGTAATTGAAATTACATAAATGCACATCGTCATAACGATTGAAACTTCTGTTTTGACATATTTCATTATGAGTGGAATACAGATTCCTGCAACAACAGCTCCAACACCGTACATCATTCCCTCTATCGCGTATACAGAGGCATTAGCTTTAAGTATATCCGAAATATAAACTGGTATTAAATAATTTGCCATCATGACACCTATAAACGGCATATAAGTAGCAAGTAAGAACCAAAAGAGCTTAGGACAGTTTTTCATAAAGTGAATTCCTTCGAACAATTGCTTCTTAAATGTTATTTTCTTTTTAATCTCTTTTTTCTTGACATACGGTATACATAAAAATAGCAATAATGCTCCTGCAAAAGTTAACATATCTACTAACAATATCCACTTCAAAGACACAACTTCAATTAGGAAGCTCGCGGCTGCTCCTGAAATAACTTGTGTTAACTGTCCTTGTATTTCCATCGTTCCACTTAAACTTTTATAATGTTCTGCTTGAAAAATTTCTTGGTTGAACGCAAAAATTGTAGGATAAAATAATAGATAGTAAAAAGAGCCTGCTATATAAATAAGAATATAATGAATAGAATGATAGGATTGCCCAGCAAATCCCCATATAACCATTATTCCGATTACGGCTATCCCAATACCTTCATTGCATAATAATAAAGATTTTCTTGAAAAACGATCAATACTTTGCCCGATAAACGGAGTTAACAAAAACATAATCAGTGTTGAGATGATGGAAACATAACCAAACGTTGTCTCTCCTCCACTCTCTTTAATTAACAACCATGGAATCGTTATCATTACAATACCGGAACCAATAGCTGATAGACTATTGGCCCCTAGAATGAAATACAAGCGTGAATCTTTATAAAGAGATGACATATCACTCAACCCCTAGTTGCTTTTTCACCTCTTTATATACGCTCATATATGCTTTCAATTCTTTAACTAAATCATGAATTAATGGTTTTGCATCTTCACCCAGTTCACCGTCTTGTACATGAAGTCCATCAAGCACAACTTGTTTTGGGATGGCATTGGCGTATACCCCTCTAGCAACAGTACGCATACTGTTTAATGCGTTAATTCCACCTTTACCGCCTCCTGCAACTGCAAGTAATGCGACAGGTTTATGAACAAATTCACTACTACTTAAGTAATCTAGCGAATTTTTCAACGCCCCACTCATTGCATTATGATATTCAGGTGTACATAGCACTACGCCGTCTGCATTTTTCACTAACGCCTTTAATTTTTTCACCGCTTCTAATTCACGTTGTGATTCTTCCCCATTATATAAAGGTAGTTCTTCTACTGCTAAATCGAATAACTCCCCTTCAAATTGGTCAGCAATATATTTTGCCACCACGCGAGTTCTACCAAATTTTCTTGGTGTACCGTTAATAACAACTAGTTTCATGATTATTTCTCCCCTTTGTTTTCAATTTCTACTTATATATTATCAGAAATTTCTATACAAAACACAATATAAAAAGTTAACTTGTTTCATAAAATAGTATGATAAACAAAAAAGAACTCATACTTTCGTATGAGTTTCGTACAATTACTTTGTTTCATCTCTCATGCTCAATATACCTAAACTTTCATTTGCTTTAAAATGGTTATATGCTTTTTCCGCTAATCTTTTCCGTTCTTCTGGTAATTCTATATATTTCATTACGTTTTCAATTATTTTTTCATACGGAGTAAATACAATACCCGGCCAATCTATTTCGTCCTCTGGGTTGCTATTTTCCGAAATAATAAATTTCTTATTTGCCACTGCATAAGAAACTCGAGGAGTTTCAAGAATACCAGATAAGTAAAAGTGGATATTTAATATAATTTTAGACCTAGCAATTAACTCATTTCTAACAATTCCCCATGCATTATTTTTAAAAACAATATTTAAATTCGGGGCAACGACTTTTAATTGATCCAATATAGCTTGCCGTCTTGGGTTAAGAGCACCTATAAACAGTATATCAATGTCTTCAATTAATTCTTCATCAAATGCATCTTTTTTTATTTCTAAAGTTGGTGCATAGTTCATGCCTACATGTTTTATTTCTTTTCCTACTCCTCTTTGTTTTAACCATTCTATATTTTGTTTACTATAATCCCAAATTTCCTCATCTTTTAATAACATTAAATAAAGAGGATGCGCATAAGGGCTTCCTTCATATAGCTGTTCTAAATTATAAATAATTGCATTTTTCGGAAGGAGATGTGGGCTATGTGCATATGTATGCGCTCCAAAAACAATTGTATTCCCCACATTTTCGAGTATTGTTTCTGATATGATTGCTGTATTTCCCTCTTGCTCCAATCGCCATTTCAAAGCTCGCGCAACATCTATAAAACTACCATACGTCTTTGGGCATATAAACAAACAATAATCATATTCTTTATTCAAATAAGCTTCCATTAGCCTTAAATTATTCTTATATAAATCTACATCCGGATATTTCAGTAAAAGATCCTTTGCATGTTTTTTTGCTACTTTATATAGTCCAGCATAATAAGCAGCAATGCACCTTCTTAATTCAATTCTTTGCTGATGTTCATCTGATACGTCCATGTTTAACAGAAGATTTGCGATACAATACGCCTTTAAATGATCACGATCATAATAATAATCTAGTAGTGGCAACAATTCTTCATACGTATTTCCATGCACAGATTCTCCTAGTTCTAGCGCCCATCGTATTAATTCCATTATTACTCCACTACTCCTTTAACCGAAATTGTATTTAATAAAATTTCGCATTACTTTCTACCATATTTGCTATATGCAACGGTAACTCATCTTTTTTCGATTCCAAAAATTTTTGTGACACTGCACCTAAATGTTTTTTATGTGGTATATAAAAAGCACTTATAGAAATCTCATAGTCAAATAAGTAATCATATACATGATAATCTACAAATAGAAGATCATTTTTTGGAAAAGGAACTTCCTTCCCTTGCAGAGCATACATCAAAGCAATGTTATTTTGAGATTTTAATCGATACATTCTTGCAAGTTGATATAACGGCTCAGCCCTAGTTGGTCTATATTCCCACGCTTTTTGAAAATAAAGAACAGCTAATGCTGTAAATTGCTCTTCTTGTTTCTTAGCATTTTCTTTTTCATCCGCTTCTGTTACTTCAAGTTGTTTATTTGCTGAACGAGTTGCTAATTGTTCATAACAAAATCCTATTCGCAATAACGAATAGAATACCTCTTCAGCCCATCCCCCTGCTTCCACTCGTTTTTTATACCATTTAATCGAATCTTCAAATTGACTTAAATGAAAATACGTTTGGGCTAAATAAAATAAATATCTTATATGCAAATCTGGCGTAGTTTCTGGATCACTCAGCCCTTGTAACAACAGCCTCTCATCTCTTTCAAATTTATCCGCTTTACTCCCACCATCACCAGGGTCATTAACGACAAGCGTCTCCAGCCTAGCTACTCTCGTATTGTAATTCTCTCCAACTTTGGAACGATCTATATCCCAATACTCATGAGTAACACCGACTGATTTCCATGGTAAAGACGCTTTTAAAAGCCGTGTAAGCCAATACTTAATATGAATATCATATTGTAATGTAAGATAATGATCTTCCGTTAAGTTCGTTTTATCGAAATTCGGATCAACCTCTAAAATCATATCCGCATCTAATATTAATAAATAATCTGCTTCTGGGTATGTTTTTTGCGCTAACGAAACAGCTAGGCTTCTGTTATAACCAAAGTTTTTAAACGGCTCATGATGAACCGTCCCAGGTATCTCATTTTCCTTACACCAATTTTCAATAATTTCAGGCGTATTATCCGTCGATCCAGTATCACAAATAGAAACAAAATCTACAATTGATTTCGTAGCATTTAAACATCTTTCCATAATTCTAGACTCGTTTTTAACAATCATACAAAGACATAACTTTTTTTCTTTCTTTACAGACTTCACTTGCTCATTTCCCATTTAACCACCTCATATTTTATTAACACGCTCTTTTCATATGTAACATCATTTCTTAGCTACACTGATGACATAACCATCCTTTTACTATTTATGAAAACTTCATTTTATTTATTCTTATTTTTATGTTGGGACATATTTCATGCAGCGCTTTATACTTAATACAATCAATACAAAAAACATAATGCGGGAATCCGTACATTTCAAAGTCTAAGAGGAGGTTATATTTTGTTGGATTACATTTGGCTAGATGACAAATCGCCAATTTTAGAACAACTACCATGCACCTTTAAATCTGCAGCTATATTACTACACCCTTTTGTCCAAATGCCTTTAGGATGGGAAAAGTCTGTGAGAAAAAGATCATATGAGCACATCTATCCTAGCGCTGAAGAAATCATTCATAATGGGAAATCCGTTTCTTGGAAGGAAATGATGTCTTATAGTGGATTACATTCATACGCAGAATTAGCAATGGCCATGTTGACTTCCATTGGTGCTTTTACAGAAGAATATAAAAGAGAGGATTTAGCTGAAAAACTACATTCAAACTTAAAAGAAGATCTTTATTATCCAACAGAAGATTATACGTCTATATTTTTATTACATAAATTACTTAAACTCCTCGGTTCTAAAGGTGCAAAAAATTTATATTTCTCTGAACCAATTCTTGATATAAACGGATTATTAGAGGTAGATAATACTACTCCATTAGATATTTGGGACATTAGCAATAATGAGTTAATTATTACTGGCGAAGCCAATGAGTATGCATTTATGAGTATATTTGATTCCTTTACAACCTTATTATTAGCTAAAGAAGAAAATATAGAATATATTGTTCAATCAATGAACGTTGAAGCTGTCATTTGTGACAAAAAAACGATGATTGATTGGTATTTTTAAATTAGTAATTTCTTAAACTATAAAAAAGAAACTTGCGCTTATGCACAAGTTTCTTTTCAAAAACATCCTTATTTTTTCACAACTTCATGTCCACCGAACTAATTACGTAATGCTGAAACTACTTTTCCATGGAATGTATCATCTTCCTGAGAACGATAGCGCATAAATAATGACATAGCGATAACTGGTGCTGCAGCTTGCAGTTCAAGTGCAGTTTCAACAGTCCATTTTCCTTCTCCTGAAGAGTTCATTACACCTTTAATGCCATCTAGTTTCGGATCTTCTGCAAATGCTTTTTCAGTTAAGTCCATTAACCAACCACGGATAATGGATCCGTTCGGTAAAGTTACATAATATCCGTTTCGAAACAAACTCTTTTTCTAGTTTTTGAGTAACTTGTTCTTTAGCTTAATAGGTATGTGGTTTGTTGTACAAACTCAATATTTTTAGTAAGATTTCGTAAGGTGTTAGGGGACAAAAAGTTTTAAATTTCGTGAGCAAATTGTAGTAATAGATTAGATCAAAAAACGCCATCCTTTCCTATGATTCTATAGAAAGAATAGCGTATTTTTTCATTTTAGGTAGAATTTTATTTTGTTAACTTGATGATACTGCGCTTCTATCCCACATCGTCTCTAATTTGAAAACATTTATTCCATTTAATAATTCTTTAATGAAAATAACCTAACTGACATATTCAAACAACTCTATTGACACTTAACACTACACTTCATTAAGGTACATTATTCTAAATTTATTGATGTAGTTGAGATGGACTCACTTTTTGAATTTGAACAAGTATATCAAACGCTTTACCTAATGATATATCAACTGTTTTTGGTATATCAGGCCCTTCGGTAGTTACTCCAGCGAAAATTGGATGTTGTTCGTTCAACCAATTTTTTGTCACGCCGTTCGCCTTACGTAAATCAATAAAAAATTGATCTTTTTTAACTTGTCCAAAGATATAGTTATAACTGTTTGGATCATCCGATTTTAATATTCCATATGGGCCAAATTCACCATCGCTATTCTTGACATTGTATTGTCCTTCATAAACTGACGTTCCAATAGATACGTACCGTTTTCCATAATACTCTGCTAAATACTGCCCAGCTACTTTAGGATATACAAAAGGAAGCATATTTGTTTTCGAAACGTGGCCATTATGCCCCCATACAATAGTTTTTCCTAAATGTTCTTCAGTCCACTTCGCATTTTCATACATTGCAATATCATGTTTCAAAAATAAATCAGATGGTTTATCAGGAGGTGACGTTAACATAGTAGTAAACTGTTCAATAATACGGGCATTTTGTTTTATCCATGCGAACTCTTTAGATTTCCCATTTAAATAACTTTTATTTTCCTCTAATACAGCACTAATTTGTTTAGC
Source organism: Bacillus cereus group sp. BfR-BA-01350 (assembly GCF_022663775.1). Taxonomy (NCBI): domain Bacteria; kingdom Bacillati; phylum Bacillota; class Bacilli; order Caryophanales; family Bacillaceae; genus Bacillus; species Bacillus cereus group sp. BfR-BA-01350. The sequence goes on along the minus strand of NZ_JAKUGD010000001.1, from coordinate 673,532 downwards.
ATCTGAAATATACTTTTCTTTTTCTTCTTTCGTAAGGCTTTCAAAAGTATTCATATCCTTTGTTACAGGAATAAGACCTTTTATCTTCTCTTCTATCCTCGGCACAAGTTTTGAATTGGTTCTTTTAACATATTCTATTATATTATTATAAACATTCTCGTTTACTGATTGAATGTCCATCCCGATGATACGTACTTTAGATTTATGTTTTGGATTAGCATTATATTGCCGAATCCAATCAAGTAAATCTAACATTTCTTTCGTCTTAAATACAGGTGATAGATGCTGGCTTGGATTTCCCTCACCAGTAAGAACATATCGATCAAGTTCTAAAGCTCTGTCCCACCCCTCTTCTAAAACTAGGTTGGTAAAGCCCTTTTCAGATACTAAATAATTCACAATACGGTTTTTCATCGTAAAAACTTCATGAGCCCCATGCGTGGCTTCACCTAAACCTACAATTGAAGCTGAACCCACCATATTCTTAAATGGTTTTAAATCATTAAAAGGTGTATTTGGATTGGTTGTTTTTAAAGGCTTCGCGTGCATTTCTAACCATTCCGCTATTTGATTTTTATTGTAGGGAGCTGTAACAGAAACTCCTATTTTCGAGTCTGCATAAGTACTTCCTACAAAATTAGTCAGTATTATAGCAGAAACACCAAGTGCAGTAATCATTTTCTTTTTCATAAAACCCTCCTGAAATATTTACTTAAAACGATAGCGTTCTTTTATACTTAATTACGAGTATTAAATTTTTTAGAGCAAGTTGTTTTTTGCACCAAAATGATATATTTTAAACTATAAACCTATGACAAAACTTATCCATTTCGCCTTTTTGCCTACTTCCTAAATTCAGCAAGTAAAATATTTTTAAATGGATCAGGACTATCAGCTTTAAGACTATTCAAATTGACGGCCAATGTATGCTTGCCTCCAAGTGTGCCACCAGCAAAAGTGGTAAACCCTAGAACCTTACCCTGGTGTCCCCATATTGAGACACCATTTGGAAGCTTAGTTTCATAGATTCCAAGACCATATCCGGTTCCTTCTCTATCTGTAGAAACTGTAGTAAGCATTTGTTTTAGTTGCTGTTCCTTCAGCAATTTACCACTGAGTAAGTATGAGAAGAATTTATTTAAATCGTCAGCATTAGAAATCATATCTCCATCCGAGCTACCTGGGTTAATATACGTAACGTCTTTTAGCTCACTTGCTCCGTCTAGTTGGATATAGCCACGGGCATGCTTGGTGCCTGGAATCACGCTTGAATTACCAGGTAGGAATGTATTGGACAAATCCAGCGGTTCAATAATTCGATTTTCAATCTCTTCCGCATAGCTGTTTCCAGTTACTTTTTCAATAAGGATTCCTAGTATTACGTATCCTGTGTTTGAATAAGACCAACCCTTTCCTGGGGCAAATTCTGGGGGAAGTGAAATCCCCATCTTTACAAATTCTTCAGCCGTATACGATTTTTTTGTATCCATAATATCAAAGTCTTTTGAATTTATATAGTCAGCAATACCACTTGTATGATTCAATATTTGCCGGATTGTAATCTGGTTACCATCATATCCGTTTCCTTGAATGACACCAGGCAACCATTTTTCAATGGAGTCATCTAGATTCAAACGGTTCTCTCCAGATAATTGAAGTAGAACTGTTGCAATGAACGTTTTCGTCACACTGCCAATACGAAAGCGAAAATCTGCTTTCATTGGTTTCTTTGTTCTCACATCTGCTAACCCAGCGGTATAACTCCAAGTTTTACCACCCTTAGAAATGTTAGCGAGTATTCCCGGGTATCCAAGTTGTAGTGCATCCCGTATTGCTTTCTTAACGGAAGTACGATCGCTTTGCATACTTGTTTGTAACGAACTAGATACATTTTGCGTAGGTTCTGCTTTTACAATTGAGGCTGGTGTTATGTATAACAGGGAACTTCCAGCTATTAAAAGTGATAGACTTGCACATGTAATTTTACTGCATGTTTTCATAAAGCATCCTCTTCTCTATTTAAATTGTATTGATGGTTGATAGGTATGTCATATACTAACCACACAGCTATCAACTCTCCCAATGATAAAAGTCAACACTGAATTTGCAATCATCTATAGATCAATTATTTCTACAAGCAACCCTCTGACCTAATAAATGATTAATCCCTCTTCTTCAGATGTTTGTTAATTTCTATAATTTCTTCTTTTTCTTCCATAGAGTTTTATTAATTTGTTTTTCTAAAAATATATTGTAACTATTCCCCCTCCCGTTCTTCTCTATATTTTAATCATATACATTGAAAATCTCTTTTTTCTTACTCCTTCCTTACAAATTCCTTACGTTCAAAATCACTTCTATATTTCGGTGGTTTTTATTTAAGAAAACTTAGTTCTATTAACTTGATCGCAATGAAATAGCACCAAATACCCATCAACTGAAGAAAAGTAAATGCCTCAAAAATGGAAATACTGTACATTTTGCTTGATGGACATAGGGACTGGCTCCCCACTATAACCTTTTTACCGTATAAATATATATTCCATATTAAAATTATAAAACTCAATTAATTTCTTATTTTTCAGAAAAATAAGACAGTAACATTGAATTTATTGTATAATGTTGTAAAAAGATGTCGGAGGGATTTAATGTTACATAAAATATCTCAATTCACAATGAAGCTTTCATCCATTCTTTTATCACTCTTATTATTATTAAATTTACCTTATTTATTTATCACTCAAAATGGATTTACCTTTCAACCAATTCTTTTTTTTAATCAGATTGTTACAATGTTAAAGGAAGTTTTCTCCCCTGAATCATTAGTGGTTATAGGATCAGACCCGAAATTTGGTAGTTTCAAAAAAACACCTTTATTCCCAACTGTTTTAGAACCTTACCTATATTCATTTACTGTATTATTTTTAGCCTTTTTACTTGCGCTCTTTCTATCATCTAGCATGGCATTTTTTTATTTTTTAGCAAAAGATTATATAAAAAAATGGATAAATCGAATTGTGTTCATATTAGAAGCTGTCCCTGATATGATGATGATGATTTGTTTGCAAATATTTTTCATATGGGTACTTAGGAAATTCGGGGAAGCTCCTTTCACCATTATTTCTTTTAATGAAAATCGAGCTTATTTACTCCCAATTGTATCTTTAGCAGTCTTACCTACATTACAAATGTTTCGGATGATGGTGTTATACATAAAAGAAGAACATGGAAAAGATTATGTAGAGGTTGCCTATGGAAAAGGCCTTTCATCAAGTTATATACTATGCATTCATTTATTCAAAAATATATCTATCCACTTCTTCCACCATTTAAAAACGATTTTTGTTTTCTTACTTTCTAATTTATTCATTTTAGAATTTGTTTTTAATATGGAAGGCATTATTCAATTCTTATTTAATAAAGCGTTTATTTCACCTCCAGCTGCATTTATCATACTGGTTATGATTATTTTACCGTTTTATACTATTTTTCAAATAATCTCATTCATGATGAATAGATGGCAAAAGCACTTGAAAGGAGTAGCATTATGAGATCTATTTGGAAATCAAAACGCTTTTTAATCGGCTTTACATATTTATTTATACTTATTTCAGCTAGTTTTATTTATAGTTGGTTCTTTAAAGATAACATCCCAAAACCTCCTCAGTTACTTTACAATGACAATAACGAATTACTTGGAAAGGCCCCCTTTCCGCCATCGTTAATTCCGCCTTTTGGATCTGATCGTTTTGGAGAGTCTGTTTTCTTTCAAATTATAGAAGGAGCAAAATTTACTATTCTATTAGCCGTGGCAATTAGCTTCTTTCGAATTTTATGCGGAACATGTATAGGAATCCTCTTAAGTTTATTTACTCCAAAACTCAAGAGATTTTTCCAGGGATGCTCAGAAGTTTTTTACTATATTCCAACTCTATTTATCGCATTCATACTTATTACGCCCGTTAATATTGTAATCACATCAAATGCTGATGGGTTAAATCCAAATATTTCATTTACGTTTTATCAAGTACTCGTACTTATTTTCGTCGCTCTGCCTACACTTTCTTTATATATATCCTCAGAGGTTGATGAATTTATGAAACGAGATTACATTTTAAGTGCACAATTATTAGGTGCTAGCCGTTTTCATATTATGAAAAAACACTTACGAGTCTTATTACTTGACCGCTTATTTGTATTATTTATGGAACATATCGTCCAAACACTCATACTCGTTATCCATTTAGCGTTGCTTAACATTGTAATTGGCGGGATACAAATGCGTGAACTATATGACGGAGTGCTCAAACCTGTTTCTCTATCTAATGATTGGGCAGGCCTTATTGGCTTAAATCGTAATGAAATGAATCTTTCATGGTGGATCATTTTTTATACTCTCGCTTCATTCTTTATTACGATTCTATTTATTAAGCTTATGACACTCGGGATTCAAGATGCACTGAAAGCAAGAGATTCGCAAACTGTAGCAATTCAAACCGTTCCTGATCATAAAAAATTTGTTAAACATAAAGATTCTTTTTCTTTTGCAAATAAAGTGAACCTTTAATCCTGTCTCATTAATCAAGTATGGATTGGCATTGATATTAGTAGAATATAAAAAAGATGATCCCTATTGCATACAGGGATCATCTTTTTATGCAGTCTAACTTTTTTACATGTACTTTGTTAGACTTATATTTTTTATATTTAATGTGAATTATTTGCAATCACAATTATGCTGTTTAAAATCGATTACCATACGTCCTTGAATTCGACCTTGTTCCATTTCTTCGAATACATTTTGTACTTTATCTAGAGAACAAGTTTGAACAACAGGTACTACTTTTCCTTCTGCACCGAACATAAATGCCTCTTCTAGATCCTTACGAGTACCGACTAGAGAGCCAACCACTTCAATTCCATCTAGTACAAGTCGCGGAATGTTTAAATCCATCGTTTCTACTGGTAAACCTACTGCAACGACTTTACCACAAGCACGTACTGCATCAACTGCAGAGTTGAATGCTACTTTTGAAACAGCTGTTACTACAGCAGCATAAGCACCACCAAACTCATCTTGAACAATCTTATCAGCAGGACCTTGAGAAATTGGATTGATTGTCATATCAGCTCCAACCTCTTTTGCTAAGGCTAATTTATCGTCATTAATATCTACTGCAATTACCTTTGCACCAAATACGTTTTTAGCATATTGAATAGCTAGGTTACCTAATCCACCACAACCATAGATGACGATAGGTTGGCCAGGTTTAATATTGGATACTTTTATAGCTTTATATGTAGTTACACCCGCACATGTGATTGATGATGCTTGAGCTGGATCTAATCCTTCTGGTACTTTCACCGCATAATCAGCTGTCACAATACATTGTTCAGCCATACCACCATCTACTGAATAACCAGCATTCTTAACTTCACGGCAAAATGTTTCTCTACCAGTCACGCAATATTCACAACGTCCACAAGATTGGAACATCCATGCAATACTTACACGATCACCTACCTTTAGTGAAGTTACATCATCAGCAATTTTCGTCACAATACCTATACCCTCATGACCAAGAATACGGCCATCTGTGTTTCCAAAATCATGATTTGCAACGTGTAAATCAGTATGACAAACCCCGCAATACTCTACATCTACTAGCGCTTCACCTGAGTGTAACGGACGTAATTCCTTTTCAATAATTTCAATGTTTGCTTTACTATTTTTATTAACTACTACTGCTTTCATATGTGATCTCCCCTTTAGTGTTTTAGAATTTTTCATGAGTTCATCTCACAACTTCTGTCTTCACTAGTTTGGCTAATCATTATGCCAAATGTAAGTGTTCAATCATCATTACATGTTCATCATAACATGACACTTCAAAAACATTTTGTGAAATTATGAACAATATTTGAATTATTGCATAAGTCGGTTTTTATTTTATATTTTTAAAAATGAGAGTCTATCACTGGCTATAAGTAAGCCACATATTTCTACAAGAAAATAAAAAAAGCCCTTCATTTGAAGAGCTTTTCTTATTTTCGCCTCATCGAAATCGTTTCACGTATACTTTGTAAATGTTTTAACGTTTCCACCTGTCGTTGCAACGACAACCCTACATACAAAGTATCAATTAAACTTAACTGTGCTAATCGTGATGAACTTGCTTCTGTGCGGAATTCTGTCTCACGTGTTGAAGTATAGAGCGTTATATCAGTAAGTTGACTTAATGCCGATTTCTGATAGCTCGTAATCGCAATAATTTTAGCTCCTCTTGCTTTCGCTACTTCTAACGCTTCAAGTAACCCTTTATTGCTACCAGAATGAGAAATGCCGATAACAACTGAATTTTTCGAGAGTAAACCTGCTCCCATAATTCGGAAATGCAAATCGGTATGAGCGATACATGAAATACCAGTTCTCATAAACTTATGCTACGCATCCGTCGCAATAATACCAGAGCCACCATTTCCATAAAACTCAATTCGATTCGCTTCTTGTAAAGCTTTTACAGCTTGCTCTAGCGCTGTATCATTTAACAAATGCAATGAGTTATTCATACTTATTATTTCTCGCCGTGTTTCACTGCGTACAGTGCAGCTTGCGTACGATCATCTACTTCCAATTTAGCTAAAATATTTGAAACATGTGTTTTCACAGTTTGTTCTGTAATATGAAGCTCTGCTGCAATTTCTTTATTGCTTCGCCCTTTCGCAATTTCCTGAAGTACTTCTTGCTCTCTTTTCGTTAACATAGAAAAAGGGTTTTCTTTTTCTTTTTCTTTCTTGACTACTGATCGTCCTAATAGTGCTGGTGTTACTTTCGGATGAAAATTCGTATTTCCTTCATGTACTGCAATAATAGAAGCTACAAGTTGCTCAGGTTGTACTTCTTTTAATTGATAACCATCTGCTCCGGCTTCAAGTGCTGGTAAAACATAATCTTGCTCTGAAAAACTGCTTAATATTAGTATCTTTATCGTTTCATCATATTGTTTTATTTGTTTTGTTGCTTCGATGCCATCCATCTTCGGCATTGATAGATCCATTAATACTACATCTGGCCTTTTTGTTTGGACGAATGTTAACGCATCTTCTCCATTTTCTGCTTCCCCAACAATTTCAAATTCTTCTCTCGTTTTCAAAAAGAATACAAGTCCTCTTCGAACGATATGATGATCCTCAACTAGTAGTAATTTAATTTTCAACCTTCTTCTCCCCTTCAAACTGGCAACTGAATTTCAATTTTCGTACCCTTTTTCAGCTCCGTTTTTATTTGAAATGATCCCCTCATTAACTGAATACGTTCCTTCATACTTTTTAAACCGAGTGCTGACTCTCTTACTTGCTCTTGTATAAATCCTATTCCGTTATCCTCTATGTAAAAATACAACTGGTTATCTTCTATTTTTAAAAGAACATGTACCTTTTCACATGAAGCATGTTTTTTACAATTATGTATCGCTTCTTGACTAATACGCCATAAAACTTCTTCTATTTCATCACCAATTGAAACCATTCCATCAATTCGAACTTCTACGTGAATCCCTAACAACTTTCCGTAATTTTTAATTGCTTCAGCTAACCCTTTCTCTAATCCTTCCGGTCTTAATTGCCAAATCAAAAGTGTCATCTCTTGTAATGCTTCCTGTGATAATTCTCCAATATAGCTCAACATCTCTTGCAAGTCTCTATCTTGCGTCATATTTAGAGTACCTTTTGCGGTTAACATGATAGAAAATAACAATTGTTTTACTGAATCATGTAAATCACGTGCAAGTCGATTTCGTTCAGCTACTACTACATATTTACGTTCTTTTTCCACTAGCTGAATACGTTGGATTGTCGTCCCTATTTGAAATGCAATTGATTCTAATAATGCTAATTCTTCCTCTGAAAAATGTGTTTTTTGAGGAGAGGCGACATTTAATAGACCAAACTTCTCCGATCCAGACCTAAGGGGAATTGTCGCATGGTGCGTAACATTTTCGGTATCTCCCCAATTACATTCAATCGCATCCTCTATTCGCTTACATTCAATAATATTTGTCGCTTTTTCCAATCTGCCATTCACAAAACGCTCTACACACCAGCAATCTCCTTCACACATCGGCTTCTTCTCTTGCCACGTAAGAGCTGGCGGTAAGTTTTGATCTACAAGCATACGGTGTTTTCCACTGTCATCAATAAAAAAGATCCAGCCTGTTTGTAAATTCATAACTTGTAACAAAGTATGTAACACTTTTTCTAACATATCTTGTAAATTTGTTGCTTCATTTAATAATTCAGCAATTGCTTTTAATGCCTCTAAACGATGCATCTCTTTTTCTTCAAAGTTCATTTTCATCACCGTCTACCATTATAACATTAAGAAATTTCTAAATTCTACAAATTAAAAAGAACTGAATTCCTTCAGCTCTTTTTTATATCAATCATTTTATTATTATTTTTCTATCCAATGCTGAAAGCAGCATTTCCGTTACCAAAATATTCTACTTTAGCTGTCCGATAAAGATTGTCCATCTTGGCTATGCTGTAAACTTTCAGTAGTAACAAGCATATTTGCTGCTGGCATTTGTACTTGATTCTTATGGAACATAGACATTAATTCAAATCTTACTTGTCTAGAAGTTTCAAAATAATCTTCTGGCTTTATTAAACCTGTAATACAAAATTCATATCCAACGTATTTCAGATTCGGGTTTAAATCTGTAACACCTACATATTTAAAAGGTTCAACAGCTTCATCCTCTACTTTATAAAGACTTGGGGCCAATTTTTCATTACAATTAACACAAACTTCCTCTAACAATTCCTTAACTCTTGTAGGATCTTCCTGATAACTTACCGTAATCCGTTCAATTACTCGCATCCAGCCTTTATTAAAATTTTGTATCGTTCTAATCTCTCCGTGTGGTATCGTAAGAAGTTTTCCTGACCATTCACGAATTTGCATAAAACGAATACTAATTTCCTCAATCGTTCCTGAGTTTGTTCCGTTAAAAGTAACAAAATCGCCAACACGAAACTCTTTGTCCGCTAATCTCGCAAAGCCTAATATAACATCTTTCAGCATCTGTTGTGCAGCAAAGCCGATAACAACCCCCGCTATCCCAGCACCTGCAATGATACTTTTTATATCTACAAATTGGCTAATTAAATATATGATTAGACTAATGATAATGATATATCTAAAAATAGATCGAATCACACTTTGAATCGTTTGCTCTACCTCTTCATCAAAAAAGCTTGATTTCCTAAAAAACCAATCAATAATGCGGTTTATGACAAATGAAATAATGATTAGAACGAAAGCAAATAGTAAAAATCTTAAAAGTAAAAACTCTCTTACATAATTAAAAAATTCTTCAGTATACGTTAATAAACTCATCTAACCACTTCCTTACTAATTAAAAAATTCATAATCGTCTCAGTTTATTCTAGGAAAATCTATTATCTTCTCTAAAACGTCGCTACCCTTACTATGTATTTTGACTTTATTACTAATTCACTTTAAACAGTATGTCTAGATGTTCTTTTCCTTTCCCTTTAAATATACCCTTTTTAATAACGTAAGGGGAGCTAATCGTGAAATTTTTAAGCGTTAAAACTTTATTCTACTCATTACGATTTCAACTAATTTATTCATTAACTAGATAAAAAAAGAGCTGAATTTATCAGCTCTTTTATTCGATATTAATTGTTGTTTTACTGTTTTTTTCTTCTTTCAATTTTGGCAATTCAATTGTCAGTACGCCATCTTTATAATTTGCTTTAACATTTTCTTCCTCAACTCGTTGAAAATTAAAGCGTCGAGTTACAGAACCTATAGAACGTTCTTTACGAATATATATGCCATTCTCATTTTTTTCTTCTACTTCATTATGATTAGTTGCTTGAATCGTTAATACATCTTGTTCAAATTCAACTTGAATGTTTTCTTTTTGAAAACCAGGTAAATCTGCTTTTACTGTATATTTATCAGACTGTTCATGAACATCTACTTTAAAAGTATCCATGTTCATCGGTTTAAAGAAAGCATCTGTCATCCCTTCTAATAAAGAAGGCCCAAAATCAAAAATACCATTTTGACGTTTTGTTATTTCTGGAAATAAATTACGCATATTTTTTCCTCCTTATTATTTATGAATGAAAGATTATCTCTTTCTGCCTTTATTATAACACTTGGTCAAAAAAGGTCAAAGATTTTATTTGACCTTTTTTGATGTATATTTTACCAAATAAAACAAATAAGTTATATGACTTCTCTCCCTCTTATAAAGAGGAAAATATTCACATAACAACGAATAGTATATTTGCTCTTATTTTTTCTTACGGAGGTTACATACAATGGGGTATATTGAAGAACTTAGAAAAGTTGTCGGATCAAGACCACTCAATCTAGCAGGAGTTGCTGTAGCTGTTTTCAATGAACAAGGACAAATATTACTTCAACAAAGGCGAAATGGTATTTGGGGTGTTCCTGGTGGATTCGTTGAACTTGGTGAATCAACAGAAGAAGCTGGGAGACGAGAAGTGTTCGAAGAAACAGGGATTGAAATAGGAACCTTACAGTTAATAAGCGTATTTTCTGGAAAAGAATTTTTTGTAAAATTACCAAACGGGGATGAGTTTTATCCTATAACAATCGCATATCTTTGCAAAGACATTAAAGGCGGCTTACTAAAAGCTGATGGGATCGAATCATTAAGTGTACAATTTTTTGATTTTGATAAGCTACCAGAAAATATTAGCCCATTTATAAAAAAATTAATTGAGCAAAACCTCGTCTCAATTTAAACGTAAAAAGAGACCTTTTTTAAAGGCCTCTTTTTTTCACTTCACTTCTGCATGTAGGCATGACTTAAAATGTCCAAGTGCAAATTCATGCCCTTGCGCATTAAAAGATGCAACCGCCTTTTCATAAACTACAATTTTAAATCCTTTGTTATAAGCATCTACGGCCGTGTGAAGAACACAAATATCAGTACAAACCCCTACAAGATGCACTTCTTCTATTCCTCTTTCTCGTAACTTCATCTCTAAGTCTGTTCCTGCAAATGCACTATATCGCGTTTTATCCATGTAATATACATTCTCATCATCTTGATATGTTTCATATACACCTTGTAATTCACCAAACAAATTTCTTCCATTTGTACCTGCTATATTATGAGGCGGGAATAATTTTGATTCAGGATGATATACATCACTCTCTTCATGTTTATCAATAGCAAAGACAACGTAATCTCCATTTTCGATATATCGCTTCGTTATATGTACAAGTTCTTTCTCAATTTCTTGACCGGGTTTTCCGCAAGTTAAAGCACCTTTTTCCGCTACAAAATCATATGTATAATCAATATTTATAAGAGCTCGTTTCATTACTATCTCTCCTTCTCCTGTTTCACAGTAAACAATAGAAAATTTGTTATTACGACATCGTATGTACTATTCGACATTTCAAATGAAATACCTACATTTTTCTTCTGAAACTTACCTTATTCCGAGTTTATCATATAATAGCTAAACAATGGTAAAACAAATAGACCCTATTGATAAGTCATAAATTTGATAATGGAACGTAACTTGCATCATAAACCAAATTACTGACATCATCATATTAATCAAGAAGATACAAATACATCGGTTCACCTCTTCAACCGCTTTTTCTGTCATAGTAGTAACAAGTGGTCTCTTCCTAATTTAATCATATTAGAAAACGAAACAAGTGATTCACTATTACAACCTCTAGTATAAACAAAAAGTACACTACTTTTTGAGTAATGTACTTTTTATTCTTCTTATGACGCTGGTTTTGTTTCGAATGTTGCTTGATTAAAACTAATAACCTTTCCTTTCGGATCATTGTTTTCATACTGAACTGCCGTAATCGTATGACTACCTGTTTCAAGCGTCTTTTCTTTTAATTGTACTGTTGTCTGTGTTGTACTAGTTACTTGATATTTATCTGCAAACACTCGATCTACAAATACGAATGTTTCTTTATCATTTTGAAAATTAGAGAGCTCTAATTCAACGTGTTGAATTAAAGTATCCTTTTTAATGAATACAGCTGGTATATTACCATTCTCAGAAGTACCGTCTGGTGTAATAACTTTTACTTTTCCTTCTCCGACTGGCACTGCTCCTTCAGGAAATACTACTATATTCTCATTACTTGCGTTTACAACTCTTTCTTCCTGCTTTGATTGCGCACCTTCTTTTTCTTGTGGAGCTCCGCAACCGGCTAATAACAATACAGACAATCCAGTGATTATGAATTTTTTCAAAATTCATCCCCCCTGTCATTTCATTATAATTTATTATACAAAAATAACTTTTAAATTTTAAGACTACTTTCAACACTTTCATGAACAACTAGAATCTTGCTCACGATTAATGTATCATACTTTCCTTAATAGAACATTAATTTTTTTTATGAAATAAATAGTAATTCCCTCTTATCTATCATTTTAGCCTAACGGATTAATTACATACCTATCCAAAATAAAAAGACATTGTTTCATTCAATGTCTTTTTATTTTCGGCTTTAAAAAACAAATGTTGTAATCTCATCCACTTCTTTTCTTGGAAGTTTCTTCGGCTTATCCTTCGGAAAACCGAGTGAAATAACCATATTTATTTGTTTTTCAGGCTCAATTTGTAAATATTGTCGTAGTTCATCTTGAGCTAACAATACCGGTCCTGTCATTGGGCATGTACCAAGCCCCTTCGCATGTGCAGCCAACATTAAGTTTTGGGCCGCTAAACAGCTGCTCTTAATTCCTTCTTCTTCCCAAACTGAATCTGGAACAAAAGCAATCGGATCAAATATTTTTTCACGAAACTTTGATTCATATGGCGTTGCCAAACATACGATTAATACTGGTGCCTCCGAGAAAGCTGTTGCATATGGTCCGAAAGAACGTGTAAGTAATTTTCCTGCTTTCTCTTCTCCGTTTTCTGCCGCTTTTGCCGCAAGTTTATGTAATGCATCCCATGTCATTTGTTCAATTTCTTTAATTTTTTCTCGGTTCATAATGACCAAGAACTCCCAAGTTTGTGAGTTCGTATCACTCGGTGCATAACGAGCACAATCAATAATTTCTTTTATATCACTAGTGGATACTTCTTGTTCTGTGAACTTTCTAACACTTCGTCTACCGTGAATTACTTCTTTAAAATCTTCATAATTCATACATTAAATCCCCTTTTTACAGCGTTTTCAAATCTTGTCCTATGTTTGAATTATATCATGAAAAAAAGCTGGAGTAATACCAGCTTTTTTCTTCAATATTAGTTCGTAACTTTAAACAAACGAATACTTTCTTCATATGCAACTTGGAGTTTCTTTGTGATCGGTCCTCTCTCCCCGTTCCCGAACTGCTCGTCACCAATTTGAACGACTGGGAATATTTCAAGTGGCGTCGCTGTGAAGAAGCATTCATCGGCCTCATATACTTCTTGAAGTGAAAATTCTCTTTCTTCTACTTCAATATGTAACTCTTTCGCTAATGTAATAACATAGTGACGGGTAATGCCGTGTAGAATGAAATTGTCAGCCGGATGTGTAATCAATTTATTATTTTTCACCATAAAGAAATTTGAATGACAACCTTCCGTTACAATTCCATCTCGCACTAATATCGCTTCTTGATAGCCTTGTTCGTTTATTTTATTTTTAATCATAATATTAGGTAGCAGGTTTAAGGATTTTATATGACAGAACTTCCAGCGTATATCCTCTTCTACAGTAACTTTTATTCCTCGTTCCATAGAAGCAATTGGTCGTGGAAAAGAAACAATGTTTGCAAAATATGTTGGTTGCATATTTGACTCATATACATGATTACGTGCTTGAGCCCCTCTTGATATTTGCAAATATACATTCCCATCTTCTTGAAATTTATTTTTTTCAATCATTTGATATAACTCTTCCACTAACTCTTCCTTAGTAAACGGTGGAATTAATTTTATTTCTTCCATAGAATGAAAGAATCGTTCTAAATGTAAATCTAATAAATGTGGCTTCCCATCATATAGTCTGAATACCTCGTATATACCATCACCAAATTGAAAGCCTCTCTCCTCTAATGGAATCATTGGCTGTTCTTCCTTCGTATTTACAATTCTTCCGTTAAATAAAATCCAATCTTTATGAGTAGCTTTCATTTATTCCCACTCCTTTATTACATGATTGTTTTAATTGTACAACTTATGCACGATCAAAAGAAGCAATTTTCTGTATTTTAACAAAATAAAAAGTGCATCACCTATTTAAAGTGATGCACTTTTTATTTACTTCAGAAAATATTTTTCAATATCATCTAACATAAGATTTGCAGCTACAATACCACCTGCTGTATTCCAAATTACTTCATCTACTTGGAATACTTTATTCTCTTTAGAAGCCTGCAGTTGCTTAAAGAGTGGATCTTCTGTCCATTCTTTTGCTAATGTGTTTCCTTCATTATTCTTATCCGCGTCTTTATCTGATGTGAAATAGAATAAATAGTCCCCGTCCATATTTGGAATTTGCTCTTTTGTAATTCCTTTAATTGCAAATTCATCTTTATCTTGTAATGGTGGTCTTTTAAATCCAATATCATTTAATACAACACCTGAGAATGAATTTTTTTGATAAATACGAACGTCACCAGGGACGAAACGAATAATAGAAACTTTAGAGTTAACTTTATCACCTAATTTTTCTTTTATTCCTGCAATACGCTTTTTATAATCATTAAGAGCATTTTGCCCTTCTCTTTCTTTATTTACAGCTTTCGTATAAAGTGTAAAGTTTTCTTTCCAATCACCGCGTAATGTTTCAGCATATACTGTTGGCGCGATTTCTTTTAATTGCTCGTATATTTTTTCGTGACGCATTTTATTTCCGATAATTAAATCCGGCTGAAGCTTCATTACTGCTTCTAAATTAATGTCACGCTCAGTTCCTACTACTTTCGTATTTTTTAACTCTTTCGCTAAATGAGGATACCATTCATCACCAGCTCGTGGTTTCGTCGTTCCAACCGGCGTTACTCCAACAGATAAAAGTGCCTCAGCGCCCTCATTTGTTAAAACCACAACTCTTTTTGGCGTACCATTTACTGTCGTTTCTCCCATTGCATGCTTTATACTATAAGAACCTTTTGCCTTTACTGATGTATCTTTATCTTTCTTCTCTTCTTCTTTACCGCACCCTGCGATTACGACCATTAGTAACATAACGCAAAGTATAAGAATATTTTTAGTGCGTGTCATAAGCCCTCCTGGATGAAATTGATTATCATTTACACTTAAAGGTTAATGTATATCTCATACATTGTCAATAGATATATCAGAAAACTTTTTCAATATATATAATTACACCCTCATTTTTATTCAAAATATTTTTGTGCCTATTTGCTACTCAAATTTTTTTTAATCGTAACATATGAAAAATAAATGGACATAAGAAAGTAACTGTAATTCCAGTCACTGCATAACGTAAATAATACATATCAGGTATTACTTTTTTGAGTATAAACTGCATTATTAGCATGATACTTAGGCCCAATACTGTTTTTACCACTTGCATTTTAAAATCATTACTTTCATTCATATTAATAAAATGATTCTCTAACATGATACCAATCGTAGAACCTGTCAAAACTCCTAGTAATTTAAGATTATCTACTTGGCTTGTCATAACATACATAATGAGTGAAACAGCCAATATAATTCGTTGTAACAATATAAATTTCCTATCACTTAATCCCATTGTTACCTTCGTATATAAATAAACAACTATGACACTAAATAAAACGGCACCTATTATATCACTGAGCCAATGTACACGTAAATATAGACGAGAAATAGCAACTAATATAATAAAAACAATACCAATGATCCAAATGATTCTCTTTTTACATAAAATCATAAATGAACCCCAAAACGTTGTTGCTAACTGCACGTGTGTACTTGGGAAAGAATAACTTGCAGCTGATTTTTCATATAAAGATTGAATTCCGTCGTATGTATACGGTCGCGGAATTTTCATAAATTCTTTTATCACTATCCCTATATATCCAGAGAAACAAAGCATAACAATCATATGAAATGCTTTTCTTTTAGAAACGCACCAATACGAAATTGAAATAACAATTAAATATAATGTTTCATTTGCAATAATAGATACAAGCTTAAAAAATGCTGTAAGTACACTTCCCTCCAGACTGATCATCCATTCAAGAAATAACATATCAATATTAAACATACAAACACGATACCTCCCTAAAATTTAATTCTGCTATTTTTCAGCACTTCATATAAAGTGAAACTTTAATCAGTGGGGGTTTTCTTCATCCCCCACTGATTATTAGCCCTCACCAATCGGACTTTAATGGGCAGCCCGATCCCCATCTAACTTCTTTGCTTTCGCTGAATTTTGAGGTGGGTTCTTACTGCCCATTAAAGTGGGATAAACTAGTTGATTAACATTTCAAATTTATACACCTACTTACTTTACATGTTAAGAACATATAGTACCACATACTAATAATAGATACTATGTTAAAACATCCAATCATTTTTATAGATTTCCAATGATTTTTGGGCTTTATATACAAAATCACTCTAATTACAAATAAAAAAAACGCCCTTAAGTAAGGCGGTTTCTATCATTTTGCTTTAACCAATTTAATATAAATATATACGATTGATAGTGAATATAACGTATGCAAAATAAAAGAAATAAAAGGGCTATTCCAGTGGTACTATACAGCAAACCGAACTTTAAAAAAACATTTAAAAGCGGTGGAAAGTTCGTTATGCTTTGTAATGTAAGTAGCATACAAAACAAAAGGAAAAACACTGGAGCATATTGTAATTCATACGGCTTTCTCTTCTTATTTATTCTTTTTCGAATAAACATATGGCTTAGCTCCGCTACTAAAAAACACCCTCCAATTAATACAAGACCAGAAGTCATCGTCATACATCCACCTGCCTTATATTTATCCCGCATAACTACTCATCACTATATTTTCTTCACATATATTCCGTCTTCCACATTAAATCCAAAGCTCTCTATGAAAGATTTCGCTTGTTCTGTTAATTCCGTTTGTAACACCTTTATCTCTTTCACATTTCTTTCTTTCATCATCATTTCAAATGTGAAATACGTATTTGTCCCATAACCATAACTTTGATAGTCAAAGTGAATAATTAACTGAGATAAAATCGCAGTCTCCTCTTGTACATTATAGTCTATTACACCAATATATGTATCATCAACCTTCACACAATACTGTACTTGATTCTCAGTTAAACTATGTGAGCGAAACATTTCTTTCACAACGTTTTCATTTTCTACAGTTACTTTTTCAAACGTAATCATATGTTGTCCATCCTTTTACTATTATTGTATCAATAATACGTCCTATTTATGAAAAAAACCTTAAGACCGTATGCGATCTTAAGGTTTTTCTAATTAAACTAAGCTATACGCACGTTTCGTTTCTTCGTGGAACTTATTCGTATCGTATTTATGCTCAACATAAATTTGATGCCATACCATAAACGCAAGTACAGTCCAAATTTTACGGCTATAATCGCCTTTATCTGCACAATGTGCTTCCAGTAAGTTTAATACATACTGTTTGTCGATTAAATGCTCTGTCTTACTCTCGTTTATAATATTGATAGCCCAATCATGCATTTCGTCTTTTAACCAGTGACGAATTGGTACTGGGAATCCAAGTTTTTTACGATCTAATACGTGATCTGGAACGATTCCGCGTGCTGCTTCACGTAAAATAGCTTTCGTAGTTCCGTTAGCAATCTTAAATTCAGTTGGAATTTTAGATGCAACATCGAATACTTCTTTATCTAAGAACGGTACACGAAGTTCTAATGAGTTTGCCATTGTCATTTTATCAGCTTTTAATAAAATGTCACCGCGTAACCATGTGAACATGTCAATGTACTGCATTTTGCTTACATCATCATAATCTTTAATTTCGTTATACAATGGTTTCGTGATATCCATATAGTTAACACTTTCATTGTAATACTTCATTAATTCAGCTTTCTCTTCTTCACGGAAGATTTTCGCGTTTCCATAGTAACGCTCTTCAATTGGCGTACATCCACGCTCTAGGAAGCTCTTTCCTTTAAAGCCTTCTTTAAGAGCACCACTTAGTGCTTTTAGAACGCTCTTACCTGGGCTAGGAATGTAAGAGAACATTTTCAGTGAGTTTGGCTCACGATAAATGTTATAACCACCAAATAGCTCGTCTGCACCTTCGCCTGAAAGAACAACTGTTACATGCTTACGTGCTTCTTTTGCAACGAAGTACAACGGTACAGCTGCTGGATCTGCTAAAGGATCATCCATATGCCAAATGATTTTTGGGAACTCATCCATAAACTCTTTCGCTGAAATGAATACGTTATGGTTTTTAACACCTAATTTCTCAGCAGTTTCTTTCGCAACATCAACTTCACTGAAACCACGTTGCTCAAAACCAACAGAGAATGTTAAAAGATTTGGATTCATTTCTCTTGCGATAGAAGCGATGATAGATGAATCGATACCACCAGATAAGAATGAACCTACTGGTACATCACTGCGCATATGCACTTTTACTGAATCATATAACACATCACGAATTGCTTGGATATGCTCCTCTTTCGTTGCACTTGAAGCATTGAAATAAGGTTTCCAGTAGCGATGGATTTCCATCTCTTTACCGATTTCTTTTACGAAATAATGACCAGGTTCGATTTTATTAACATCAATTGTTAATGTTTCTGGCTCTGGACCATATTGGTACGTAAAGTAATGTTGTAATGACGTTGGGTTAACGCCTTTATCTTCCATCACATGCATAATACTTTTCTTCTCAGATGCGAAGAATGTAGTATCACCTTGTTGTGCGATGTATAAAGGTTTAATACCGAAATGGTCACGTGCACCGAAAAGTTTCTTTTCTTCACGATCCCAAATCATAAATGCAAACATACCACGAAGGTAGTCTACACATTTTTCTTTCATATGTGCATACAATGCAATGATAACTTCTGTATCAGATTGCGTTGCAAACGTTGCACCTTTTTCAAGTAACATTTCACGTAATTCTACATAGTTGTAAATTTCACCATTAAAAATAATTACATATCGATCATTTTCATAAGTTAGCGGCTGATGTCCTGCCTCTAAGTCAATGATACTTAAACGGCGGAAGCCAAATTGTACATGCTCATCACGAAAATATCCTTCGTCATCTGGACCACGGTGGAAAATCATCGTGTTCATATTTTCAAATTGATGTTTTTCTGTTTCTGAAAACTCTCTAGGGTTTTCACATAAACATCCTACAAAACCACACATACTTCTTACCCTCTTTCAGTTTTCATTCTGTCTCTATACTACTATATCAACCCTATTTATACTAGCATAATCAACTGAATATGGCGACCAAAAACTATAAAAAAATCACTCCATTTCACATTTTTAACAATTTTTTATGAAAACATGAAAATTAGGCAATCACCTTTCTCCGCTTTTGTCATATGATATTGCAAATTGATTTCTAGGAGGGAATACCATGAGTGAAGAAAAAAAAGACTCTTCTCGCCCACCGGTTCGCAATTATTTAAAGCAAATTGATGATTTCTTCGAGCAAACACCACTTCGCAATGTAATTGCTGATTTAAATCATTTTTTCCAAAAAGGAAATCGTTTATTAACATTCCCTGTAGATTTATATGAAGTTGGTGAAGAACTCGTTGTGACAGCTGAACTACCAGGTATACAAAAAGAACAAATTCAAATTGAAATACAAAGTGAATACTTAAAAGTCTCTGTAAAAGAAGAGATACTTGAAGAAGAAGAGCAAACATCCCATAACTATTATCGCCGAGAACGTTCTATTTCAGAAGCATCCAGATTAATTAAATTACCGTACTCCATTAATAAAAAAGCAGCAAAAGCTTCGTATCAAAATGGCGTGTTAGAAATTCGGGCACCAAAACTTCCACAGCAACATGACATTTTATCCATAGACTAATGTAAAAAAGAAGGGTGCTTTAATCTGCACCCCTCTTTTTATTCTGCTAATCGTTTCATATCACGTATAATGTCTTCATACGGCGTATTGCTAATACCATTATACTTTTTCATTACTTTTCCGTTTTGATCAATTAAATAAAATGATGTTCCATGTATAACTTGACCATTCTCTGGTTTATCTACAAGTGATTGGAAATTATCTTTTGAAAACTTTGTAATATCTTCTAACGAATACCCCGTTAATAAATTCCAGTTACTAGTATCCTCTGTAAACTTTTGAATGAAAGCCTTCAAATTCTCTGGCTTATCTAGGTCTGGATCTACACTAAACGAAACAAACTGAACGTCTAATTTCTCTTCTTTTGCCATCTTTTGCAGTTTTGCCATATTAGCAGTCATTGGCGGACAAACTGTTTGACAGTTTGTGAACATAAAATCTGCAACCCAAACTTTCCCTTTTAAATCTTTTGTACCAAATGGCTTTCCATCTTGATTTGTAAATTGGAAAGTTTCTAAATCCCAATTCAATGGTTTACGAAGCTTTGAACCTGATCCACTACATCCAGCAAGTACAAAGAGACAAAATACAACCATAAGACCAATTACTTTTTGATAACGCTTCATTTATAAACCTCTTTTCTCTATCCTAAATTTAAATAGGTTATGTTTATCATAACAAAAGTTAACACTACGAGAAAATTGTTTACTACATTTGTTCACGAAATCGTACGAATTTACGTATGTTACTTCTTTATTTCAAGCGAATTACTAGACAAAATAATTTTTTCACTATTATTTCTCTAAATAATCGTCGCAAAACTAATTCTATTGTTATTTTTGTAAATGCACCTTCCTGTTTTTTTACAATTATTTAAACATTCATCCATGTTATACACTGTATTCCTTAACAACATTTCGGTACAATACAATTACAACGATTTTAAATGAGGTGATGTTCATGGCAAAGCGCTATGAAAATATGGATAATGTGAGTACAAAAAAATCAATTCGCTCTTTTATACGCTGGCGTAAAGAACGAAAGCAAAACAAAAAAGATTTTTCTTTCTTAGTAGAACAATCACCCGTTAAACAAAGTGCATTTTTGCAAAGTAATATTGAAAAAACGACTGTCACATGGATTGGGCATTCTACTTTTCTTATCCAAACGAATGGACTTAATATATTAACGGATCCAGTATGGGCCAATAAATTGAAGCTAGTCTCAAGACTTACTGAACCTGGTCTTTCTATACAAGAACTGCCTAAAATTGATATTGTCCTCATTTCACATGGTCATTATGATCATTTAGATTTTTCAACACTTCGCCAACTTAATGATGACGTATTATACTTAGTACCCATTGGGCTAAAAAAATTATTTACTCGTAAAAAATTCAACAATGTAGAAGAGTATAAATGGTGGGAAAGTACGACTATTGATGATGTTTCCTTTCACTTCGTACCTGCTCAGCACTGGACGAGAAGATCATTATTTGATATGAACACATCTCACTGGGGTGGATGGATTATTAAAAATGACAATGTGGAGGAAACCATTTATTTTTGTGGAGACAGTGGCTATTTCCAAGGTTTCAAAGAAATTGGCAAACGCTTTTCAATTGATATTGCCCTTATGCCAATTGGAGCTTATGAACCAGAATGGTTTATGAAAATATCTCACGTTTCACCTGAAGAAGCAGTGCAAGCTTATTTAGATTTAAATGCTACACACTTTATACCAATGCATTACGGAGCTTTTGCACTCGCTGATGAAACACCTCGCGAGGCAATAACAAGGCTTCGAAATAATTGGAATTTACGTATGTTACCGTGGGAACAACTGCATGTACTCTTTTTAGGTCAAACTTTCATTTATAATAGCGAAACACATTATAAGAAAGTAAATGAAAAAATCGAAACATTACATGTATAACGTAACTACTGATTTTCTATATTCAACATATAATATAGAAAATCATAAAGGGTGTTTTTTATGAATGAATATTTACAGACTCGCTATATCATTAGCGGGAGTGCCTGTATAGCCCTTCTTATTTCTTACTTTCTATTCACATAAAAAAGCTACTTGAAATAATTTTCAAGTAGCTTTTTATTATTCTGCTAAATACATAAATCCGATTGCACCCGGACCTGTATGAGTACTAATAATAGGCGTTGTAAAGAAAATTTCTGATTTAGCAAATCCACTTACTTTTTCAACAGCCGCTTTTACATTTTCAGCTAAAGGAATTGCTTTCGCATGCGGAATTGCCACAGCTTTTACAACTTTTCCAGCTGTATCTTCCTCAAATAACTTAGCTAACGTTTTTACAATTTGACCTTGGCTACGCACTTTCGTTACAGGGTTATAAACACCATCTTCAAGGCTAGCAATTGGCTTTATATTAAGTAGCGAACCGATAAACGCTTTTCCTTTACCGATACGCCCACCCTTCACTAAGTTTTCTAATGTATCTACTACTACATATAATCGAGTATTCTTCCTTACTTCATCTACACGTTTTAAAATTTCTTCTAGTGAGCGTCCTTCATTTGCCATTTTCGCAGCTTCAACTACTTGATATGCTAAAGCATGTGTAATAAATTGCGAATCAACAACTGTTACTTTTGTGTCGGTCATTGATGCAGCACTATTTGCAGTTGCCACAGTACCACTCATTCCACTTGTCATATGAATGGAAAGTACTTCACTTCCATCTTCCCCTAACTTGTCATACATTTCTACAAATGTACCCATTGCTGGTTGTGATGTTTTTGGTAGTTCCTCTGATTTAATCATTTCTTCAATAAATTCATCTGGTTGTAGATCAACGCGATCTAAATATGTTTGTCCATTTACAGAGATTGATAATGGTAGAACATGGATGTCATACTTCTCAATTACCTCTTGTGATAAATCTGCCGTTGAATCTGTTACAATTTTAATTTTTTGCATATTATATTCTTCCCTTTCCAATACGCTCTCCTTGTTATTATACTAGTATTCCCATTGCTTTCAACAATTTGAAACGAAATTTCATTAAATTAATTATATTTTTATATCTAAAATGAAAAAGACAGAGCTCTTAACCCTGTCCCCACTCTATATCATGCATTTTTTTCAAGAGTATTTGTTTTATATACATTTAAATAATCATTCCACTTCAAACAATTTTGTAAATATTCACGGAAAGAATACGAAAATCTTGGGTGCTTTTGTTTTTGAATTTTTGCAATAAATAATTGAAGACGAGACTGTATTAGAAACGATAATGGATGCTGCGCTTGTAGGACAGGGATTTCAAATATTTTAATACACTCCCCTGTTGAATGAGTGAAATAAAAACTTTTCGTAATCACAATATCAATCCTCTTTTTCATTGGATTTTTGAACTTCTTCTACTTTACACTGTAACACGTTGTTTAAAGTGGCGACTCCCATGAATACAAAAGTATCCTTAGACAATCTCTGTAGTCCTTTTGGTTAGAAGATTTATACTCTATTCATCTTCACCTAATCCATCCCCCACCCTAAATTCCTAATAAGATAAGGACTCGTTATCCGTATATTGCTTAATATATTCAGTATAAACTTATAAAAGCGCAAAGTTTGTCTAAATTTTGGAGATTCTATAATTTTTTTCTTCTCTATATTGTATACGTTTATAACTAGAGTATAACAAATAAATAAAAAAAGTGCCTTTATAACGAGGCACTTTTCGACTGAATTTCTTCTTCTCTTTTCTTTTTTCGCTTACTAACAATCTTTGATAAAGCGATACTAATTTCATAAATACAAATAAGCGGTACCGCAACTAAACTATGTGATAAAAAATCTGGCGGTGATATACACGATGCAATGATAATCAATGCTACGTAAGCATACCTTCTTATTTTTATTAGAAATTCCGCCGTCAATAGTCCAATACTCGTTAAAAACATTACTACTACTGGCAATTCAAAAATTACAGCAAATGGAACTGTTAAATTAAGAACAAAATGAAAATACTTTTCTGTCGTAAACATCGTATTAAACATTTCATTACCTATCGTAGTTAAAAAATGAAATAAAAACGGCATTACAACGAAATATCCAAAGCATAAACCTGCAATAAATAATATAGACAATACCGGTATATACATTAACGTCATCTTTTG
This sequence comes from Bacillus cereus group sp. BfR-BA-01350, assembly GCF_022663775.1. Classification (NCBI taxonomy): domain Bacteria; kingdom Bacillati; phylum Bacillota; class Bacilli; order Caryophanales; family Bacillaceae; genus Bacillus; species Bacillus cereus group sp. BfR-BA-01350. Next base: position 649,306 of record NZ_JAKUGD010000001.1, on the reverse strand, counting down.
TTCATTTGGATGTAAACCCGGTTTTACAAATAACCAAATTTGTATAGTAGCAAAAGGAATTGTACAAACGATAGCAAATACTGTAGCAATCGAGAAAAAAATCCACAATACATCACTTGGACCGAGAACAGTTAATTTCATTGGTAAGTCTTTTACAAGCCAAAAATAAATATCCTTCGTAAAAGTAAACCCAACAATTAAAAATAGTACAAAGGATAACACGGTATATATTACTCGTTTGCGAAGCTCAACTATATGTTCTACTACACTCATTTCCCGATCTTCCATCTCGTTCACCACACTTTATTTATCCATTTCGAAGAAAATTCATTACATTTTTTCTTTCTTTTCCTTCTCTTGAAATGCATCATCAGTCAATTCTTTCGTTGATTTTTTAAATTCTTTTAACGTTTCCCCTAAAGCCTTTCCGATTTCCGGCAATTTTTTCGGCCCAAATAAAATAAGTACAGCTACTAAAATTAAAATTAATCCTGGAAAGCCAATATTTGAAAACATTTCTCCATCCCCTTTATTAGTAGATTCCTTGTCCTACTATTGCATAATTTTATTTTGTCAAAAAAGTTTGAAAACGTCAACAAAACCATTACCTTTTGTCAAAAAAATTCAAAAATATAATCAATTATACAAATTTCATTTTCTATTGCTCTTGTGTATGATATGGTAAGGGAAATGACATATTATTTTATCCCGCTTTAACGGGCAGTAAGAACCACACCTTAAAATTCAGTGCAAGCAAAGAAGTTACGTGGGGGGTGGGCTGCCCGTAAAAGCCCGATTGGTGAGGGCTAATAATCAGTGGGGGGATGCCCCCCACTGATTAAAGTTTCACTTTATAATAGTAGAAAGGATTACCATTATGACTGAAAAAATGACACGAATGACCCAATTTGTAAAAGAAGAAATTGCAAATGCAATAACACATGGTATCGGTGCCATTTTAAGCATCCCTGCCTTAATCATATTGATTATTCATGCTTCTAAGCACGGTACCGCATCTGCTGTTGTTGCATTTACGGTTTACGGTGTAAGCATGTTCTTACTGTACTTGTTTTCGACATTGTTACATAGCATTCACCATCCAAAAGTAGAAAAATTATTTACTATACTAGATCACTCAGCCATTTATTTATTAATCGCTGGCACATATACTCCTTTTTTACTTATTACGCTTCGTGGACCATTAGGTTGGACGTTACTCGCAATTATATGGACACTAGCAATCGGGGGTATCATCTTCAAAATTTTCTTTGTACGTCGCTTTATTAAGGCATCAACGCTATGTTATATCATAATGGGATGGCTCATAATCGTTGCTATTAAACCACTTTATGAAAATCTAACTGGACATGGTTTTTCACTACTTTTAGCAGGTGGAATTTTATATTCTGTAGGAGCTATATTCTTCCTTTGGGAAAAGTTACCTTTCAACCATGCCATTTGGCATCTTTTCGTATTAGGTGGTAGTGCGATGATGTTCTTCTGCGTACTCTTTTACGTCTTACCTACAGCATAATAAAAAAGGTTTCAGCTTAATGTAAGCTGAAACCTTTTTTATTACTTATGTAATTGCGATGCGATAACATCCTGTGTATACTTCGTTAACTCTTTAATATCCATAGTCGCATACTCTTCAGGTGTAATCGGCTTAGAAATTGTTACTGTTGCACGAGCTCGCTTCATATGATTTCCATTTGCTTCAAACATTTTATATGTCCCATCTAATGTTACAGGTAAGATTGCTACACCAGATTTTACAGCAAGATGAAAACTACCAGCCTTAAACTCTCCAACTTCCCCACCCTTACTTCTCGTTCCTTCAGGGAAAATTACGATAGAATGTCCATTCTTCAATAGTTCAATCCCATCTTTAATCGCTTGAAGTGACTGGCGGCGATCGCTACGATCCATAAATACACAATTCATAAGTTCCATCCAAGTTGGTACAACTGGGAACTTTTTAATCTCTGCCTTTGAAACGAAGCCAATTGGTTTATTTAAATAACCTAGTAAAACAGGGATATCCATATTACTCTGGTGATTACTTACAACTAGTACCGGCTTGTCTTTCGGAACATTTTCAAGTCCTTTAACGTCTACTGTTCCTCCAGCTACACGTACCATTTTCTTACCAAACCAATTTGTCGTTTTGTACACAGCATTATCTTTTTCTTGTGGCGACATCGTATTTACTTGTCTTTTAAGACGCCACATTCTCGGTGTAATCGCAATTACGATTAAAATTAAATAAAAGATTTTAAAAAACGTTTGAATCATACAGAACCCCCACCTATTATCATTCCGACCTTCATTATACTAGACAAACGAAGGAAAAAGAAGAAAAAATGTCCAAACAACAAGTGTTTGGACATTTTTAAGTATGATATATTAGAAACGTTTTGCTAATTCACGAGCATTAGCAATTGCTGCTTCTTTAATTTCTTGTGCTTTTTCAGGGTTTGCATTCATACCTTCAACTGCAATATATTCAGTATCATTTACACCGACAAATCCTAATACAGTTTTTAAGTGATTGCGTCCGAAGTCTACAGCTGCGTATGCTCCTTCAGAATATACGCCACCTGTTGCTTGAATGTGAAGTGCTTTTTTACCTTCTAACAAGCCAACTGGACCATTTTCAGTATATTTGAATGTTTTACCTGCGATTGCTACGTTGTCTAAGTATGCTTTTACTACTGGTGGGTAGCTAAAGTTCCACATTGGAGTTACAAATACATAACGATCTGCATGCATAAATGTTTCTAAGTTTGTGTTCATTGCTGCAACTTTTTGCTGTTGAGCTTCAGTTAAAGCTTCAAAGCCTTCACCTGCTGCAAATTTACCCCAAGCAGCGAATACATCTGCATCGATTGCTGGTACTGTAGTGTTGAATAAATCAATTGTTACAACTTCGTCTTGTGGATGTTCGTTTTTATAAGCTTCGATGAAAGCTTCCCCTACTGCCATTCCGAAAGAACCTTCTGCTGAATTTGGATTTGCTGTAATAAATAGTACTTTTGTCATTGTATTCTCTCCCTTTTTTCTCTTTATCTTTAATTCAAGATTTGTTTTTTAAAAGTTAATAACTTACCTTATGTAAGTATAATACAAAAAGTTTTAATCGATGTCAATAAAAAATAGCTACTTTTTTTTCGTAAGTTAATGATTTATTTTGTTTCCTTAAAATTTAGTATATAGATATTAAGAATTTTTCATAGAAAAAGGCTAGCTCTACAAATTATAGAGCTAGCCTTTTATTACATATTATTTTTGAAATACATGCTTTACTTTTTCAGCTGGAATATTACTTCCGCCTCTACCTTTTACATCTTCAATCATCATAGTAATGACCATATCTGGTGAATTTAAATCAAATGCAGCGAACCAACCTAGTTCTTTTCCTTCGGCTTCTTTTGATACTTTTAATTCCGCTGTGCCTGTTTTTCCAGCAAGAGTCATGCCATCAATTTTAGCAATTTTCCCTGTACCATCTGGATCATTAATTACTTTCGTCATAGCAGTTTTTAATATATCCTGATTGCCTTTTGAAATTACATTCTCTTTCCAAACTTTCGGTTGCTTATCTGTTTTAATAATATATGGAGAAGGTATGTTTCCTTCATTAACAATTGGTGCGTACGTTAATGCTAGATGGAGTGGCGTCATTAATACTTGCCCTTGTCCATAACCTGTGTCTGCCATTTGAATATCATTTTTAATACCATCATTTGCGATTTTAGAAGCTGGGAATCCATATTCAATTGGTAGTTTCTCATCGAATCCGAATTTTTTCGCTTCACTCATAAACTTGTCTTTTCCGATTTTTAAAGCTTCTTGTGCGAAGTAAATATTATCCGAGTATTTCATCGCCTTATCAAAATCAATCGGATTTGCATCTTTTACACGCGTTACATAATAATTACCCCAAGAAGAATCTTTTGTCCATTTTAATCCTTCAATTTTTAACTCTTCTTTTGGATCAATCGTTTTCGTTTCAAGACCGATTGCACCTGTAATTGGTTTAAATACAGAACCTGGAACTGATAATTGTGTAAATCGATTCGTCATCGGTTTTTTCGGATCATTATTTACCGCATCACGTTGCGCTTTTGACGCCCCTCTTGTAAGGGTATTTGGGTTATAAGCTGGTGTGCTCACAAGTGCAAGTGTTTCTCCAGTCTTTGGATTAATTGCTGCACTTGATCCTACCTCATTTTTCATTTCATTATAAATTTCGCTTTGAACTGCACTGTCAATCGTTAAAGTTACATTTTCTCCATCAACAGCATCTGTTTTTGCTAAATTTTTAATTTCTTTTCCTTGTGCATCTTCTACGAAGACACGACCACCTTTTTTACCGCGTAGCTTTTCTTCCAGTACTTGCTCTAAACCAGCTTTACCTACTGGATCATCTGCTTGATAACCTTTCTTTTGTAACGTTTTTAAATCTTCAGCATTCACTTTTCCAATATAGCCAGTAAGATGTGCGGCTTCTTCTCCTAATGGATATGAGCGAACATTTACTGGCTTTGTCGCAACACCTGGTAAATCTATGTACGTATTTTGTGTTGCTCCTTCAGGCAATATTCCAATTGGTACAAGGTAATTTGGTTTTACCCATTTAGCTGCTAGTTTTTGGTCAATTTCTTCGACAGACATATTTAGTAACTTCGCTACCGTTTCTTTCGTTTGCGGAGCTGCATCCCCTAATTTTTCAGGAATCAATCCGATTTCAGAAGCTTTACCATTTACCGCAAGATATTTACCGTTACGGTCATATATTTCTCCGCGCTTCGGCTCTGTCGTTTGCATACGCACTTTACTATCTTTCGTCATACCTGGGAATATAAAATCAGGAGTCCAATCTATTTTCCAAGATTCTTTATCTCCATCCTTTTCTTTCACCATTTTTGCTTCATGGGCAAAATTGATTTTACCACCAACAGTATCCATGCTTACTTTAAAAGGAACAGGACCTTCATCTTTTTTATCTTCTTTTACTTCTCCTGCTTCTACTTTTAAGTCTTTCACTTCAATGCCAGAATAAATTTTTTCATATTTCTCAGTAAATTCTTTCTTTGAAATATCTTTTTTTGCCTTTTCTGATAATTGATCATACATTTCTGCAAATTTTTGTTTATTCCATGCTTTTGCATATGTATCAAATGCTTCTTGTGGTTTTTCTTCTTTACCACATCCGACTAACATGAATGTTAAGCAAAGAAAAAGAATCCCCCATATCTTTCTCAATCGATTCTCCTCCTCTTTCTATCTTAATACTCTTGAAAATTTTAGCATTTTCACATGCTCCCTTTCATTATAGCACTATCGAATCTCATCTATAAACCTATATTGATGGATATAAATAAAAAGACTGATGCGAATATTCACATCAATCTTTATTATTATTGTTGCTTTTCATATACATGATAATAGTACGTATACGGATTTTTTTCATCCGTTAATCCTTTTTCAACAAAAGTTTCTTTCCAATTTGTCATATCTATTTCTGGGAAGAATGTATCTCCTTCAAATGCATGATGGATTTTTGTTATATATAACTTGTCTACGTAAGGTAAAAAGAGATCATAAATTTGCGCTCCGCCAAAAATAAAGATCTCTTCTTCATTTTTGCATAGCTCAAACACTTCTTCTACAGAATGTGCTACTTCACAGCCTTCAACATGATAACCTTCATTACGAGTTACAATAATATTACGTCTTCCAGGCAGCGGTCTACCAATCGCTTCATAGTTTTTTCTTCCCATAATAAGCGAATGACCCATCGTTGTTTTCTTTACATATTGTAATTCACTCGGTAAACGCCAAGGTAAATTATTATCTTTACCAATTACTCTATTCTCGTCCATTGCGACCATAAATGAAACTATCATCTTTTCATCTCCTCTACAATTACACTGCAACCGGTGCTTTAATTGCTGGGTGTGGATCATATCCTTCAATCGTTAAATCTTCCATTTCAAAATCAAACACAGATTTCACATCTGGATTTAATGTAAGTTTTGGGAACGGACGTGGTTCACGCGCCAATTGCTTTTCTACTTGCTCAAAATGATTCGTATAAATGTGGGCATCTCCAATTGTATGAACAAATTCTCCCACTTCAAGTCCGCATTCATGTGCAATTAAATGTGTTAGTAACGAGTAACTTGCAATGTTAAATGGAATTCCAAGGAATATATCACCACTTCTTTGATATAGCTGACAAGAAAGTTTACCGTCTGCTACATAAAACTGAAATAACGTATGACAAGGTGGTAATGCCATACTTGGTACATCTTCAGGATTCCAAGCAGATACAATTAGGCGACGTGAATCTGGCGTTTTTTTAATCATTTCAATTACATCTTTTAATTGATCAAGCGTCTCACCAGCTGTCGTTTTCCAAGCACGCCACTGCTTACCGTATACGTCTCCTAAATAACCATATTTATTTGAGAAGTCATCATCTTCTAAAACGTTCTTTTTAAACAATTCCATTTGCTCATCGTACTGAACTTTAAATTCCTCATCTTGTTGTGAGCGAAGACCGAAATCAGTCATGTCAGGACCCGTATACTCGTCACTTTCTACCCAACTCTTAAATGCCCATTCATTCCAAATGTTGTTATTATGCTGCAATAAATAACGAATATTTGTATCACCTTTCATAAACCAAAGCAATTCACTTGCTACAAGTCGAAACGGCACTCTCTTTGTTGTTAATAAAGGAAAACCTTTACTTAGATCAAAACGCATTTGATATCCAAATACAGATACAGTGCCTGTCCCTGTACGGTCTTCTTTCTTCGTACCATGCTCCATTACATGGCGGCATAAATTTAAGTATTCATTTTCAGCATGTTTCATATGTAGAAAAACCTTCTTTCAAATCTCTAGTCTATATGGATTTTATCATAAATTTAATGCTAACAGATTGAACAAACTAAATTTATAAAAAAACATTTCTATACTTAACAAAATTCTACTTCTGTATGTTCTTACAAAATCTAAATTCATATGCGCCTGAACCTAATTTCATTTCAGGCATATCACTTGCCCTCCAATCATCTTCCACTATTCGTAATGTGGCAGATGTATTTGTTGGCACATCAACGTTTAATACTGCTTGTCCATGTTCTACACGCCAATCAATTTTAATTTCCCCATATGCTGTTTCACGCTTAATACAAACCCAATCTAGATTAGAATTTAAATGAGGCTGAATATAAAAATGTTTATATGCTGGTTTTGTTTCATCCACTTCTAATCCAATAATATATCGATATATCCATTCAACGATAGAGCCATATGCGTAATGATTGTACGAATTCATACTATCATTCCAAAGTGTTCCATCCTCTTTCACACCATCCCAATGTTCCCAAATCGTTGTGGCACCTTGTTTCACTTGGTATAACCATGATGGATAATCTTCATGAAATAGAAGCTTACAAGCAAGGTCATGACGGTTAAACTTGCTTAATATTAAATTTAAATACGGTGTTCCTATAAAACCTGTTGTTAAATGATTTTTATTTGCTTTTAAAAGATCAATTAATCGATTAAATACTTTCTCCTTCACATTATCTTTCACTAGTTCAAAAAGAAGTACTAATATGTGGGCTGTTTGGGTATTTGAAATTAACCTACCATTCGGTGTAACAAATTCATTTTGAAACGCTTGAACAATATTTCCATGTAGCTCTGCATAAAACTTAGCATCTGTATTTTCACCTAAAATCTCAGCAACCTTTCGTAAAAGTGATGTAGAATACGCGTAATAAGCTGTCGCAATAAAATGCTTGTCTGTTCCGCCTTCATATACATCAGGTTTCGTATCTAATGCGAGCCAATCCCCTAAATGATAGCCTGTATCCCATAAATACTCATTTTCACCTTGTGAACGTATGTAATCTATATACTTCTTCATACTGTCATATTGTTCTTTTAAAATCGATACATCTCCATAATGTAAATAATGAACCCACGGACATATAATTGCTGCATCGCCCCAACCGCCAGAAGTATGTAAATCAAAATCCGCTCTTTTCCCAAACGCATCTGGAATAACTAACGGCACAGCTCCATTCACATTTTGATCTAATGATAAATCTTGGAGCCATTTTTTAAAGAACAATTGCACATTCATAATTTGCGTAGCTGTCCCAATAAACATTTGTGCATCTCCTGTCCATCCAAGTCGATCATCTCGCTGCGGACAATCTGTTGGCACATCAAAGAAGTTCCCTCTTTGAGACCACTCCACATTATGATGAAGTTGATTGATTAATGGATTAGACGTTTCAAATGCTGTCGCTTTTTCCATATCTGTATGTAATACACACCCTTCAAAATCTGCTATTTGAGGGGGCTGGGTTAATCCACTTATTTTCACATACCTAAAGCCTTGATAGGTAAAATGAGGTTCAAACGTTTCCTCCTCTTCTCCTTTTGCTATATACACTATTTTTTGTTTTGCCTTTCGGAGATTCCCAGTATAAAAGCTACCGTCTTTATTTAATATTTCAGCATGATGCAATTCTATCTTTTGTCCAGTATAAACATGACGGACTTTAAATCGAACCCAACCTACCATATTTTGCCCCATATCAATAAGCCATTCATGATTGGGTAGTTTTGAAATAGCGATTGGTTTTATAATTTTCATTTTACGAATTGCTTCATTTTCTTGTGCAACAATTATTTGTTTAGAATGCACAATTACTTCAACATCTTCTAGCTTTTGATCACTTTCTTCTAGCCTAGCGTCATAAACCTCCCCTTCATATATTTCCGAATACAAAATAGGGCTTGGCATTACTTTCCATGATTCATCTGTTACAATTTTTTCTTTCGTTCCATCTTCATATGTTATATGTATTTGAGCAATTATCGCACGTCTTTTCCCGTAATAATTACGTACATGCTGCATAGTAATCGGCCCTTTATACCAGCCGTTACCTACCAGAGTAGAAATATCATTATACCCAATCTTTAATACATGCGTTATATCATATGTTTGATACAATATCCTTTTATCATAACTTGTCCATCCAGGAGTAAAATAACAATCTCCAATACGCTCTCCATTTATAGAAGCCTCGTATACTCCTAAACTAGTCATATATAAACGTGCTTTTTTAACTAATTTTTTAATAGAAAAGCTTTTATGAAAAGACATAACTTGTGTGCGCTCTTTTTTCGCAGCAATCCAGTTCCCGCTCCAATTATCTTGCCCTTGTAATCCAGTCTCCCAAAATGCTAGTTCTGACCAAGCTGACTCTTCTTCATGATTATCCCATGCCTTCACTCGGTAAAAATAGCGTGTTTCCGTACTATATGAAAACGAATTGATTGGTATATATAAACTTTGATCTGTCTCTACCTTCTGCGAATCAAATACTATAGTTTTAAACTCTCTATCCTTCGCAACCTGCAATTGATACGCAAGTTGTTTTACATTTCGATTACTCGACTCGAGTTGCCAACTAATTTTAACAGCTTTCGAATCTATACCTATCGGATTATTTTTATTATCACAGCGCAATTTCTTTATTATTAGCACACTTCTTCACCATCTTTTCTAAATATTAATTTAAAATAATTATAATAAAAATAAAATTCTAAATAAACAATAATTTTATTCATCCTTACAAAATTATTAACTTTCCATAATTATAAAGGGTTTCATTTTCTATTACCGAAAGTATAGTGCGGTAGAACAAAAATTATATTTGGAGGTTAGAAGTATGTCTAAAATTGAAACGCCTGTTATGACGTCTTTACAAACAACAGTTGAAAAAATGATGAAGGATTTAAACGTTCCGGGAGCTGCTGTAGCTATTATAAAAGACGGTGAAGTTATTATTTCAGAAGGATTTGGCTATCGAAATCTAGAGACAAAAGAACCAGTTACACCGCGTACTTTGTTTGCAATTGGTTCCTCAACGAAAGCTTTTGGCACACTTTCATTAAGTTTGTTAGTACAGCAAAAAAGGTTTAATTGGGATACTCCTGTCCAGTCTTATATACCTAACTTCTCTTTGTCTGAACTACTTGCTAGTTCACAAGTTACAGGACGAGATTTAGCTTCTCATCGTACCGGGGTAAGTCGTCATGATGCTCTTTGGTATAGCTCTTCCTTGTCTCGAGAAGATCTTGTCGAAAAAATAAAACATTTACCACTTGATGCACCGTTTCGAACTTCCTTTCTATATAACAACTTAATGTATGCGACAATTAGTTATATTGTAGAAAACATTACGAATCAAACGTGGGAGCAATACGCTACAGAACATATTTTAGAGCCTTTAAATATGAGGCATACAAACTTCTCTGTTATAGATTCACAAACTACAAATGATTATGCTTTACCTTACATCGAAAATGACGGTGAAATAAAAGAAGTTCCATTCCGCAACATCGATACCGTTGGTGCTGCTGGTTGTATTAATTCTACAATTGAAGATATGGCCAATTGGGTCCTTCTTCACTTAAAACAAGGGAAATTTGGAGAGCATGAATTAATCTCCTCTGAATTATTACAACAAATGTATACACCGCACAATTCCATTCCAGATCAACCAGTTTTATCACTTCCTGAATCTCCATTAAATAGTTACGGTCTCGGTTGGTTTATTAGTGCTTATCGTGGGAATAAGGTGATTCATCACGGCGGTAATATTGATGGATTTTCAGCACTTGTTTCTTTCATACCAACAGAAAACATCGGCCTTGTCATTTTAACGAATGCTGGAGGCACATTACTGCCTACTTATCTCGCTAATCAAATTTATGACGAACTGCTTGAATTAGAATCCATTGATTGGCGTAAACGCGCTGTAGAAGATACTGCAAAAATGAAGGAAATGATGAAAGAAGCAACTGAATCCATTCCAGAACAAATTAAAGGGACTACACCTTCTCACAAATTAGAGGATTATACTGGTACTTTCGAACATCCTGCATACGGAACATTACAAGTATACAAGCGTGATGATTCATTATTTGTGCAATTCATGGAAATGGACATTCAATTAACACATCATCATTACGACATCTTTTCTGCAAAAGTTGATTTATTCCAAATGAAGATGAATCTATTATTTGCATATGAAATGAGTGTGAACGGTGAATTCCCTTCCCTTCAGTTACATGTACCAGCTACGCTAAGTACTCAGCCGCTTGCATTTAAGAAAATTAAATAAATTTTTAATAGAGGGATGATAACACTTCCCTCTATTTTTCATTACAATCTCCATCCAAATAAAGGATAATACGTAAAGGATACGGAATTCTATTATTTAACTAATTAAATTATCAGGGGGAAAAGCCGTGTATACAGAAATTTTCAAAGAAATTGTTTCAATTACTCATCACGATTATTCAGGTTGTATAGATAAAAAAGGATGGGACGATCCCACTACTTATTTACAGACAATCGAGAAACTAGAGAGACAAGGAGAACTAACACCAGTACAATTTACTGAAATTGTACGTGATTACTTATTAGACTTTAAAGATAATCATATGTTTTTCAAAATGATCTCTACTAATCAACCCCTTAATAGTGTTGGCTTTCAAGTAAAAAGATACGAAGACCGACTATATATTACATCTACTTCACAGGAAATAAGAGTGAAAAAGGGACAGTCTATTCTAGCATTAGATAATATGAAAGTTCCTGAGTTATTAATAAAATATAAGAAGTATTTAAATGAGAATACATATGAACGTGAAAAATGGGATTATGTTTTATTAAAATCATCAAATTGTACACTTATAGATGAAAACGGAGTAACCGAAACCATTCGTTTACAAAAGTATAAACAAAACGAATACACACCTATTTATTCATTTAAACAACATAACAAAGATACACTCTTAATTACTTTGACGGACTTCGCAAATGCTGAAGCTATCAATACATTATTAGACTCACACAAAGATGAGCTTAATGCTTTTCCGAATTTAATCATAGATGTGCGATTAAGTCATGGCGGAAGTGATGATGCATTTTTCAACCTACTTCCTTACTTATTTGAAGACAAAGAAATTTCTCTTTTCGATTCTTCAGAAACAATGCAATTAAATCATACAGAACGAAACTTTCATTTACGTATGAAAGACATGAAAATGGGAATGGAAGATTATGATTCTTTAGACGAACTTTCCAAATTATTCACTAATATGTTTATTCAAGATTTAAAAAAGAATTATAAAAAAGGATTCGTTACATTTAATACTTCTAGTTTACCAAAAGAACTTCAATCATTAAAAATACACGGACGAAAATCACCTAGTAGAGTAGTTATATTAACAGATGTTACATGTGGGAGTTCTGGCGATTCTTTTGTAGAAGTTGCAAAAAAATCATTGAAAGTAAAAGTAATAGGTCGTCCTACTGCTGGTGTAAATGATTATTCTAATTTAGCAGTAATGGAATGGGCTGATACATTCGCACTTTACTATCCTACTTCAAGGCTTTCAATTATAGATAAAGGTGAAGGAATGTCCGGAATTGGTATTCAACCACATATACATATCCCGTGGACTCCAGAACATATACAAGAAGATGTGGATTTAAAATTAGCATTGCAACTACTTCAAAACGAAGAATGGTAAAAAAATAAAGGTAGATGTGAATCACACCTACCTTTTTTATTTCATCTTAATCTTTTCTGGTTGAAACCAAGTTGGCTTTAATAACTCAAAGTTTTTATGATCCTCTAATACGATAGTAAGACGTTCTAACGTATCATCTAACATATGTGGTGCTGCTCGTAATGACCAGACAACTGACGAGAAAACTGTCATGCCAACGTACACCGCATATAATTTCCAAAACTCCTCTGGTATTCTCCCGTTAAAGTATCCTTCTATTTGTCCGATTGAATATGGAATACTAATGTCCCTTGCAAATAGTGCAATTTTCACGAAATCATGAAGCGGATCACCCCAGTCGTAGCCATTAAAATCAACAACACCTACATATTTCCCATCACGTACAATTATATTTTCTAAATGAAAATCATCGTGTTGAAATCGATTTGGGCGATTCTTTAAGTGTATTTCATTTTCATCTATAAACTTAATGATTTTATCATCATTTTTTACTTTTATTCCACATGTTTTATATGCCTCTACATATTTTCGATGTTTTTTCATTGCTCTTTCATACCATGGAAGTAAATCATTAGGAGCTTCATATGTATGCATTTTTGCTAAATCTTTTCCTGCCTCTATACCAATTTCATATTGTTCTTTTGGTGAATACGTAGGCAATAGCTTCTTTGCATCTTCCCCTTCTAAATATGAAAAAATACTATAGCATACACCTTCTTCTTCCAATATACCTATTTCAATCGGCGTTTGTGCCTGTACGTTACGTTTTGCCATTTCATTTAAAATTTGAAACTCTATTTTCCTTCTTTCATACTCTTGTATATCGCCAATCCGTAACAAATATTTTTCATCATCAATTGTCGTAACTATATATTTTTTATCAGGTGAAAACCCTTTAGAAATTTCTTCAATATTAACTGCATCTTTTACTATTTGTATATTGTTTTGCCATGCTGTAATTGTTTTCATGTATATTCCCCCTTACATTTCTATATTTGGTGTGTAAGCTACTTCTATAATAAACCCATTTGGATCATAAAAATCAATCGTATAATACCCTTCCGAATAATGATTCATTTCAATCGGACCACGTATTACGTTAACTTCCGTACTAGAAAGAAAATTTGCTACCTCATCAACAACTTCTCTTTTAATAGCTTGGTAACAAATATGTCTTGGTCCTAAAGTCCTTACGATTTCTTCATCTACTTCTTTAAAATATATTTCACTTTCTCCTGTGCTATATGCTACTTCATTTAACTTTCTCCAGCCAATTATTGAAAACAGCTTATCATAAAAAGAAATAGATTCCTTTAAATCTGCTACCCAAAATTCCATATGATGAATGCCCGCTCGAAGTGTATTCATATTAAGAATACGCCCCTTGTACTACTTGTACAATTTCCATCGGCTTATGAACCATATAATCTGGTGCATCTTTTTTCACTGTTTCAATGACATCATATCCCCAAGATACCCAAATTACGTTCACCCCAGCCTTTTTACATGCTGCTACGTCTCGCTGTTCATCACCAACATATAACATATCTTTCTCTGTTATTTTTTTCGATTTTAAAAACCTTTTTATCATTTTATCTTTACCAAACAAATTTTTAGAACAATACACTTCTTGTATATTTTCTATACCATTATTGTGTAAGAATGCCCGAATGTGCTCTTCTGAGTTCGAAGATATGACTGCAATTCCGTACCCCTTTTTATGTAGTTCATCTAATACTTCCTTCATCCCATGGAACAAAATAAGATCTTTTATGGCAGGTTGATACAATTTATAAAACTCTAGTGCTAATATTGGTAGTTTATACAGCGGTACATCAAGTTGTTTACATCTTTCTGGCATCGTTAACTTGCGTAAATACTCAATTTCTTCTTCCCTTACCGTTTTATATCCGTGCTTTTCAGCAAGTTGATTATAAATTGGTACAAATATATTTTGTGAATCTACTAATGTGCCATCAAAGTCAAAAACAATATATTTTTGCATTCCCATGCTCCCTTTGCCTCTTTTTCTAAACCTATCTTATTCAACACCGTAGTTGTCTTACCCTTCTATACACATAAAAAAGAACAAGATTTTCTCTTGTTCTTTTTAAGAAAGCCACTTTGGCGGTACATTCGTATTCCAATAAATATTCCCTAACTCATGGTGTCCAGAGTATCCATCATCAAAACGGTGGTAGTGGAAATTAAAATAGTAACCATCTTGCGGTGGATGATCTCTTCTTACGTGGAAACGCAATAAGTCATTTCCTGTTTTCGTATCGTAAACGTGAAAAATCTTTTCATTATTTCCACCCGCTGGTTTTTGAGAAATCGCTAATGATTGTAGCGATTCTTCTGGCACATCATTTGCTAGTTCAGCAATTGCCTCTTCAATTTTTGGTAATATTACATCTTTAAATTCATCTTCAATTACCGGACCAATTTTAGTCCCAAATTTTTGCATCGACTGCTTCTCTGCTTCTTGCATTGCATACGTAATAAAAGTATCGGTGGTTAACCTGTCATTCGTTTCTTCATATGTATAGGACGTACTCTCCAAATTTTGTTGCCCAGCTGTGCTTGTAGGCTTGTCCGCAGCTTTGGCATTATCAAGCAATATGGAAGGAGGCGTCACTAGACCAAATGTAAATACGGTAATTAATGCGACTAAGGTTTTTCTAAACCAATTTGGCATGTATGTTTCCTCCCCTTTCACTCATTATATTTTATATAACGGTTGTTTCCTCTATTATACAAAATGATTGTAATTTTTGCACTTTACAATTTTGTTAACGTTCACATATTTTTCACTTGAATATGAAATTGTAAGATTTCATACAATAAAAATACAACAATAATGAGGAGGAGATTCGATGACTTTAGATGTCATGTATTCCGCCGCAAGCATAATCGTTTTAGTATATTTTATTTATCAATGTGTTACAGATTAGAAAAAAGAGCCATTTTTCGGCTCTTTTTTCTATGGTAAGAATACTATCCAACCAATCCATACTATAAAAATAATCCCGGCAATTACAGCTGGTAATAAATAAAAATGAGAAAGTATAACTATTCCATACAAAAGTATTACTGGAAACAATAAATAGCGATCTGCCTTCCATCTTAACAATAGTAATTTTCCTTCATCACAATATAAATGAAGAAACATTTTTTTCGTAAATTCGTTCCAATAGTCGCGCGCATAACGGGAAATTGCAAATAAAGCAAATGCAAGAATGATAGCGGCAATCCACTTCGGACTCATAATAATACTGACAGTGCTTATACATACAATTTGAATAGAAAATATTCGTGCACTACTTGTACGGAAAAATTCTTTCAAAAAGGATTCAACAATACGATCATCGGTTTTCTTCCATAAAAACTTTTTAGAACGCGGAAACATCCACGGCTTTTTATTCGAACTACTCGGTTTAGCCGCATGACCACCAACTTGCATAATCCCGCTCGTCCAGCGCATACTTTCTTCTTTTTCTTTCTCAATTTCTTTAAAAAAGAAATTTTTATAATTCAATTTTTCTTTTATCAATACGGTAATGAGAAAAACTGCTAGTCCGATACATAGTATAGAATAAAATGGATTTTTATAAATAAAAAATAGACTCACTCCAAAAAAGGATAGACTTATAGAAAATATTACATTTTTGATAACCCATAGTAACCATCGTTTTCCCACACGTACATGAATACATCTCGTTAATAACGACAACATAAATCGAAATACAGTAAAGAATAGCCAAAATAATACGACTTGTACCTTCGTCACTCCAATACTTTTCAGCAAAACTGGTAACATAACAACTACTACCACTACATTCGTTATTGCTATTCGAATAAACGTATATGTCATGCCATACTGGATTAATTTTTGCATGTGAGCAGGATACGAAATTAAAAATAAACTATCCGCTTGCTCAAAAAATGAGCGAATTCCTCTTCCATATGTAATCACATAAAATGCGAGTAGACCTAATCCGAAATAAACAGTCTCTCCCATCGATAATTCTTCCGTCCATAGTGAACGATAATAAATCCCCATAAATATAAATGCTGGAATAATAATATATAGCGCAACTGTCCAATCCGTTATAGAACGTATGGACTTCCATTTGCGGCCCAGTTCATGGCGCAATCTTTTATAAAATTGTTGTTTAATCATGTTGTTCACGCCTTACAATTACATCAAAACAGTCTAATAATGAACTCCCTGGCATTTCTGCTAACGTTTGAAATGCCTCTAAATGGCCATCTGCGACTAATGTACCTTGTGAGATGAGTAAAAATCTTTCGCAAATTCTTTCAGCTGTATCTAATACGTGCGTACAAAGTAAAATTCCTGCCCCGCGTTCTTTTTCTTTATATAAATAACTTAAAAACTCTTTCGTAGCTACCGGATCTAAACCGATAAAAGGTTCGTCAATGATATAAAAATCTGGTTCAGTTAAGAACGCCAAAATGAGCATCGATTTTTGTTTCATCCCTTTTGAAAACTTTGATAAATACTCATGTTTATGCCTATCCATTCGAAACATATGTAATAACTCTTCCGCTTTCCGTTCCCAGCTTCCGGCTTCGTTCTCGCGAGCAGCCATTAATAATTCAATATGTTCCCAGAGCGTCAAATAATCATAATAAGTTGGATGTTCGGGCACGTATGCATACGGATTTTTCTTTTCACCAAATGATATTTCACCATTCACATTTACAAGTAACCCGAGCATCGTTTTAATCGTCGTACTTTTCCCGGCACCATTTGCGCCAATAAGAGCAACTAATTCGCCTTGCTCAATCGAAAAGGCAATATCATGAATTGTTTTTTCACCTATTTCATATCCAGCAGAACGGATATTTACTTCTAACATACATTCCCCTTCTTTCCATTTCCAATACAAACTAGGAAAAGAATAACATATAACTATCTATATATCATTATAAAATATTTATTTTCATAGCAGGAATACATATTTTTTAGCAGAATATTTAATGTTTGATTACATTTTATTGGAGTGGATAATATGTCTTTTCAAATTCGTGAAGCTACGATAGACGATATAGATGCACTTTGCTCTTTAACAACAGAACTAAAAGGTTCCTCTATTTCATATGAAGATATGAACAATCGATTACAATTCGTACAAATGAGTCCTTTTGATTTTCTATATGTTTATGAAGAAGAGGACACTATATTTGGATTACTTGGGTTTCGTATACGTGAAAATTTAGAAGATGTAACTCGGTACGGGGAAATTTCAATTATTAGCGTTGATTCTACAATACGACGGAAAGGCATTGGGCAAATATTAATGGATTACGCAGAGCAATTAGCAAAGAAGCATAATTGCATTGGCACATGGCTAGTTAGTGGAACAAAAAGAGTAGAAGCTCATCCTTTTTACAAAAAATTAGGATATGAAGTGAATGGATATCGATTTGTAAAACATTTTTAAACTACTTGTTAATTGAAAGGACTATAACTATGACAAACATTCAAGCAATTTTCATTGATCGTGACGGTACAATTGGTGGCGATACTACCATACATTACCCAGGATCCTTTACATTATTTCCTTTTACAAAAGCATCACTGCAAAAATTAAAAGCTAATCATATAAAAATTTTCTCTTTTACAAATCAACCAGGTATCGCGGATGGGATAGCGACCATAGCCGATTTCTCACAAGAATTAAAAGGCTTCGGTTTTGATGATATTTACGTATGTCCTCATAAACACGGTGATGGTTGCGAATGTCGTAAACCAAATACAGGCATGCTGCTACAAGCAGCCAAAAAACACGGGCTTGATTTAACACAATGTGCTGTAATTGGTGATCGCTGGACTGATATCGTTGCAGGAGCAAAAGTGAATGCGACAACGATTTTAGTACGAACAGGCGCTGGATACGACGCTTTACATACGTACCGAGACAAGTGGGCACATATTGAACCAAACTACATTGCAGAAAACCTTGAAGATGCGACAAATTGGCTTTTAAGTCAACTATAATGCAAATGAAAAGAGACGCCTTCAAAATGAAAGCGCCTCTTTTCATTTAATATTATTTAAAACGTTAATTCATAATGGAAATAACGATTATCTCTCAAATATCCATTTTCAGCGTATAATCGCTGTGCTGATAAATTATCAATCTCTGTTTGTAATTTTACACCTTTTGCACCATTTTCTAAGGCGAATCCTTTCGCAGCTTCTAATAATTTTTTCCCTGTTCCTGCCCCGCGCTTAGCAGCTTGTACAAATAAATCATTTAAAATCCATAATTCTTTCATCGAAATAGAAGAAAATGATGGATATAATTGTGTA
Source organism: Bacillus cereus group sp. BfR-BA-01350 (assembly GCF_022663775.1). Classification (NCBI taxonomy): domain Bacteria; kingdom Bacillati; phylum Bacillota; class Bacilli; order Caryophanales; family Bacillaceae; genus Bacillus; species Bacillus cereus group sp. BfR-BA-01350. The sequence goes on along the minus strand of NZ_JAKUGD010000001.1, from coordinate 630,318 downwards.
AATCCAATATATTCACCATCTTCAACTGCTACGAAGATAACAGATTCTTTTCTCTCCATTCGATTTCGTAAAAATACTTTTGCTCCTTCTAGATCGGAATCTTGTCTATAAAACATACGATAGTTATTAAAAACTGATGCTAGTCCATCTAAATCTGCAATTGTTGCCTCATATATTCTCATTTTACTCCATTCCCCTTCCAATACTGTTTCATTATATCCGTTGCCCATTTAGGCTGTACAATTTCTTCTTTCGGCATAAACTCTTTCATTATTGGCTTTATATCCAATACAGGGGTGCCATCAATAGCATCTAACCCCTCAACAATAATTGATTTACCTTCTCTTTTGATTACCTTTACAATGGTTGCTCCTATACGATTCGGACGATTTTTTCCACGCTGTGCAAAAATACCTACTTTAGGATAATCATGATTATTTCTAGGATATCTAGCAAAATATTGAATTTGTTCATCAGTTACTTTATGAAAATAAAAAACAACTTCAATATGAGAAAAATCTTCAATCCCTTGTATACTTTCTTCTGTATACATTTCAGTTAAAGTAATATAGGATTTTACTTCTCCCCACTCATCATCTTTTATTTCCTTTCTTTCATTATGTACAAATGCGATTGGTTGAACTGAAAACACACGCATTCCCCCTTACATGTAACCACTTACATTATAAAATATTTTCTGAATGTTTTCCACATATACAAATTAGGTTACATAATATAATTATAATCTATTTTATAAGGCGAAATGAACTGCTTCAACTGCATGTATATAAGTTGTATCGAATATTGGAACTGATACGTCTTCCTGTTTAACTAATAATCCTATTTCTGTACAACCTAATATGATTCCTTGTGCCCCTTCTTGTACTAACTCTTCTATAACTCTCTTATAATACTCTCTAGATTGTGATACTATTTTTCCTAAACACAATTCCGTATATATTACTTCATTTATCTTATCCCTATCCGTTTTCGATGGAACTGTTACTTTTATATGATTTTCTTCAATACGTGACTTATAGAAATCTTGCTCCATTGTATATTTTGTTCCAAGTAAACCAACAGTTTGAATACCTTTTCTTTTCATTTCTTTCGCAGTTGCATCTGCGATATGTAAGACTGGAATATGAATATTCTCCTTTATTTTCTCAACTACTTTATGCATAGTATTTGTACAAATAATTATAAAATCTGCCCCTGCACTCTGTAACGAATATGCTGCATTCCCTAATACCTCTCCTGCTCCATTCCAATCTCCGTTAGATTGGAACCGTTCAATCTCTTCAAAGTCCACACTATTGATTATACATTTTGCTGAATGTAACCCTCCTAATCTCTTTTTTATTTCTTCATTTATGATTCGATAATATTCAGTAGTTGATTCCCAACTCATACCACCAATTAATCCTATTGTTTTCATAACTACTACACCCACCTCACACTATTTTTATAACCTGATTCAAACATTTTATTATATATATTATACATAATAAAACAAGACTTTACGTTGAAAATATAAAGTCTTGTTTTAACTATTTCCAAGGAAATTTTATAAGAATATTCTGAAATTAAACACCTAATGTTTTTATAGAATCTTCATATCGATAATGAAAACATTCTCGATACAACTGTTTAATTTCATCATATGATGGCACACGTGGGTTATTTGCTGGACTTCCACTTTCAATTGCATCAGATGCCATTTTAGAAATAGCTTTTTCAAATTCAACTTCACCAATTCCGTATTCTTTTAAATTTGGAATACGAAGATCAAAGCAAAGTTTTTTTATTTCCCTGAGCGTGTAATCGGCTACTTCTTCATCACAATAAGAATACATATCTTTATTTAAACAACGTCCAATTTCCGCTAATCTTTTTACCGCACTACCTTTTGTATATTCTAAAACTGTAGGTAATAGTATTGCATTTGATATACCGTGTGGTACATGAAATAATGCCCCAACTGGCCTCGACATTCCATGAACTAACGTAACAGATGCGTTTGAAAATGCAATTCCAGCTTGTAAGGAAGCAATCATCATCGCTTCTCTTGCCTCCATATTCTCTCCATCTTCATATGCAATACGTAAATATTTCATAATACTTTCAATAGCGGAAAGAGCGAGTACATCTGTAAGTGATTGTGAAACTTTAGAAATATATGCTTCGACTGCATGACATAATGCATCTATCCCTGTTGCTGCTGTAATATGAGGTGGTACAGAACGTGTTAAAATCGGATCAATAATCGCTACTTGCGGGGTAAAACTCGGATGTTTCATCATCATTTTTACATCTGTTCGTTTATTCGTAATTACTGCTACACTTGTTACTTCTGACCCAGTACCCGAAGTTGTTGGAATTGCAATGAGCGGTAGCGGATCATTGTCTATTTCCATATCCTTTTGGACATAATCTTCTACTTCTCCGCCATTTGTATATAACACCGCAACTGCTTTTGCTGCATCAATACAACTTCCACCACCAAGACCGATAATAAAATCACACTTTTCCTCTTTACAAATAGTTAACGCCTCTAACACGTGTATATTTGTAGGCTCAGCATTTACTTTATTATATGTAATAACGGTAATACCTTTTGTATTTAATTGTTGTATACAACTCTCAACATATCCCAAATTCTCCATAATTGTATCAGTTACTATAAAAGCTCTTTTTCCAAACTTCTTGGATTGTTCCCCCAGTTTTTCAAGCGAATTTCTTCCATATAATACGGACTTCGGCATACGAAATTCAGCAACTTCTTGCAAGTACTCCACCTCTTCTTTCCCTAATTAATATTTTCGTCTATAAAATATCTATTTAATAAATTCCTGTTAAAGTATAGAACGCGATAACTAAAAATACAGCAAGCGTTTTCAAAACTGTAATAGCAAATATATCTTTATAAGATTGTTTATGTGTTAACCCAGTTACTGTAAGAATAGTAATGATAGCTCCGTTATGTGGTAATGTATCCATTCCTCCTGATGCCATTGATACGATACGATGCATTACTTCTAACGGAATATCGAATTGATTAGCTGCTGCAATAAATTTATCACCCATTGCACTTAAAACGATTCCCATTCCTCCTGATGCAGAACCTGTAATGCCAGCTAAAATATTCGTCGTGACTGCTCCGTTCACTAGCGGATTTGTAAACGTGGCAGAAATGCCATCTCTCATAATCGCAAAACCTGGAAGTGCTGCGATAACACCACCGAAACCAAACTCAGCTCCTGTATTCATTGTCGCAAGTAACGCTCCGCCAATACTTGTATTCAATCCAGCTTGAAACCCTGTTACTACTCGTTTCCAATATAATAATAACGTTGTTACAATACCTATGATAAGTGCCAATTCTACCGACCAAATTCCAACTACTGCACTTAATTCTACTTTTCCAAATGCTTTCATACCAATTGTAGAAAAATCAAAACCATTCGGATACCACTTCGGTATCATGATAGTAAAAACTTTATTCATTACACCTACTAAAACAAGTGGTATAAAAGCAATTACTTGCTGTGCTCTTGTAATTTCAATATTTTTAACCAACGGCATATCTTTTTGTTCTGCTTGTAAAGAAGCTGCCATTTCAGTATTCCCATCGTTAAAACCAAAATATCCTTCTCCAGCTGCTTTCGCCTTCTTACGTCTACTCTCTAAATATAGTAACCCTAACGTAAGTACAAAAATTGCCCCTACAATACCAAGTATCGGCGCAGCATAAATGTCTGTTTTAAAAAACGTCGTAGGTATTACGTTTTGAATTTGTGGTGATCCAGGTAGCGCATCCATCGTAAACGTAACCGCTCCAAGAACGATTGTTCCAGGGATTAAACGTTTTGGAATATTCGCTTGTCGAAACAACTTAGCTGCGAACGGATATACAGCAAACACTACTACATACACACTAACACCACTATACGTTAAGATAGCACCCATTAATACAATCGCTAATATTGTACGTTTTTCACCAACTAACTCTATAATTGTCTTTGCAATTGAGTCCGCAATCCCTGACATTTCTACTACTTTCCCAAATATTGCCCCGAGTAAAAATACAGGAAAATATAGTTTAATAAAACCTACCATTTTCTCCATAAAAATATTCGAAAAGAAAGGTAATACAAAACTAGGCTCTGTCAAAAACACTGCAAATAAAGCAAAAATCGGTGCAAATAAAATAACAGAAAAGCCTCTATAAGCTACAAACATAAGTAAACTAAGTGCTAATAATATAATAACTAGCTCCAATTATACCCCTCCTTTAACAGAAGATTCAAACTTTTATTGATAAACTTCTACTACTAATCTTTTGATTCTGACATCCCTCCTCTTATTCATACAAATTTTTCATGCTAAAAATGTCTAATTATAAGTATTCGATTACATATGAAAAATCCCTTTAAACAAAAAACGATTTCATCATCATACGTTATAAAGGGATTATTAGTCTCTATATTTACTTCTTTATCAAACTATTTTCTAAACAAAAATGATGTAGTTCTTTTACATCATTTACGATATGAGTCGCACCAACTTCAGTCAATTCCATTTCACTACCATAGCCATATAAAACGCCGATCGATGCAATTTCATTATGATTCGCGCCGATTATATCGTGCTTTCTATCTCCAATCATAACAATTTCTTCTTTATTAAGTTCTTCATTTGTTTCTAAAATATGAGCAATGATTTCTTCTTTTTTTATTCTTGTACCATCTAAATTACTTCCAATGATACCTTCGAAATAATTTGTTAGTTGAAAATGCTCTACAACTTGTTCAGCAAATATAGTAGGCTTTGAAGTTGCTATAAATAAACGATTTCCAGTATCTTTTAATTGTTTTAAAAGATTTGGAATACCCTCGTAAACATTATTCTCCAACAATCCACGTTGCTTTAAATATTCTCTGAAATAAAAAACAGCTCGTTCAACTTCTCCTTCATTCATATTATATCTCTCTACAAATGATTGCTGGATGGGTGGACCAATAAATGAATCTAACTCGCTTATATGTAATTCTTCAATGCCAACCTTTTTTAATGCATACAATACTGAATTGACAATCCCTTCTTTCGGATCCGTCAATGTTCCATCTAAATCAAATAAATATGTTGTGTACACGTTTCAATCCCCCACTCATTTTACTTTATAAGTAACCTATAACAGATCTCCCCTCTTTCCCTTCTATTATAATACTATCATTATCTTTTTTTCTGAAAAATTACTTTTCCTATGTCACATACTTTCAGTTACAAAAAAAGATACATATGGTAAAGTGAAAAAGTTACAATCATTTTAATAGAAACTGGTGAAACAAATGTCAATTACGTTAATTTTTATAATGGCTTTCACAATTATTATCCATGCGGTTGAAACTAGCTCTTATAGTATTCGATTAGCTGGTGTACGTTTAAAAAAGATTGCCGTTGCCTTATCCGTCGTAGGAATGGTACTGCTTATTTCTAGAACATCTAACTTACTACAAGCCTTTTTAATCGGTGGTATTGTCGATGAAGCAAAACTAGATTCTTCTATTGATTTAGAGCATATTATACGTCTCGTTCTATTATCTGCTTCTATCGGTACATTACTTGCGATTATACTGTATCCAACTTTGACAAAACTATTTGGATACGTCATTCAAAATTTTGAAACAGATGGTTCATTCATTCGAATGATGAAGACGAATAACATTCAAAAGTTAAAGTACACAAAAAAATATGTACGCTTTCCAAAGTTAGAAATGATTCATAGACTACGCATTGGTGGTATTCCAAAACGTATTATGCTTATTAATATGTTTGCTACTGCTATTTATACAGCAGGTGTTCTTTCTGCCCTTTACGCTTCATTTCTAAATCCAGATTATGCAACAAACGCAAGTACAGCTTCTGGTCTTGTAAATGGTTTTGCTACAATTTTATTAACCGTACTACTCGATCCACGCATCGCTCTTTTAACAGAACGTGCTTTACAATCAGAGAATGGTGCTGAGTCTATGAGTAAAATGTACGGTTGGCTAATGATTTCTAGACTTTTCGGTACATTATTAGCACAACTACTATTTGTACCAGGTGCTTACTGGATTTTATGGATTATTGAACTAATACATTAATTTACTAGAAAGGTGAATATATCAATGAATATCCAAACAGAGCAACATATCATTCGATTAATAGAAAACGACGAATGGATGATGGACGTATTACAATTAGCAAAATCACTAGAATTACCTGATTGGTGGATTTGTGCCGGGTTTGTTCGTTCTAAAATTTGGGATACTTTACATAACTATGAAGCTAAAACGACTATGCCTGATGTTGATGTGATTTATTATGATAGTCTACATAAAGATGAGATATACGAACAATCATTAGAAACGAAATTAATGAATATGGATGCTACTATCCCTTGGTCTGTAAAGAATCAAGCTCGTATGCACGTAGTAAATAATATGCCACCGTATTCTTCTTCTGTTGATGCTATTTCTAAATTTCCTGAAACAGCAACGGCGTTAGGAGTTACATTAGACGAAAAAAACAAAGTTATATTAACAGCTCCGTGCGGCATTGAAGATGTTCTTTCCTTACAAGTGAGACCAACAGCTCATTTTCTGGAATCGAAAGAGCGTATACATATGTACAAAAACAGAGTTATTAAAAAGAACTGGCAAAGTAATTGGCCCAACATTACAATCACATATCCATAAATTAAAAAAGGTGCTTCTCATTTATAGAAGCACCCTTTTCTTCATTTCAAAAAATGTATGACTGTTTCTGCAAACCTATCTGCTTCCTCATAATGAGGTGAATGACCACTTTCTTCAAATACGATATACTTGCCGTTTCGGGCATCTTTATTAAATATTTCAATTTGTTTTTCACACGTTACAACATCATGTTTTCCTACAATTAATAACATTGGATTCTGTACATCTTTTATTTTAGATAATAATGACGTATGACATGCTCCCTCTAATTTTAATCTATCAAAGTGAATTTTGGAACGCTTTGAAAATATTTCCCACTCTTCATCACTATATAAACTCTCATCTGTCTCATCTTCCTTATTATTGTAAATCTCCATTCTTTTTTCTTCTAATTCATCACTTAATCTTATATAAGCTTCTAACAACTCTTCTGAACAAGCATTGCTAGATGAATAAAATAAACACGCTTTTGCTACTTCTTCTTTTCCATACTTTTTTAATAAGTCCGCTGTCTTTTGTAACAAAGCTTTACTTGTTAATGCAAAATCGAAAGTTGGTCCTTCAAATATTATTTTCTCTATTGAACTTGGATATATCGACGCATATAACAACGCTACATATCCACCGAAGGAATGTCCAATTATAGACCACTTTTCAATTTGTAATGATTTTCTTAATTCCTCACAGTCTTCAATCAAATCATGTAATCCAAAAGCTTCGTCTTCAGTAATTTCTTCTGAGCGACAAACACCTCTTTGATCTATCATAATTACATATAAAGAATTTTTTAAACGTTCTGCTTGATGAAATGAAAAATCATAACAACTTTCTCCTGGTCCACCATGCAAGTATAGAACTGGTTTATTTTTAGGATTCCCATGCGTTTCAACGTATAGCTTTTTCCCTCTAATATTTATATATTCCCCTGTTTCTATCAAATTCGCCATAAACATCATCACCTTCTTTTTTTACTGAATATTATAACATTTATTATTAAATAATCCCTATTACATTTAAAAAGACGATGATGATTGCAAGTGGCGCTACAAATCGAAGTAAAAATGCCCAACAAGTAAATACTTTCTTTCCGTAATTTCCACCTACAAAAAACTCTGCTTCTAGCACCTTCTTCTCCATTTTGAATGAAACGAAAATACTAATAAATAGTGCTCCAAGCGGCATTAATATATTACTAGATAAAAAGTCTACCGCATCAAAAATATTCTTTCCGAAAATCGTAATATCACTCCATATTCCAAATGATAAAGCTGATGGTATACCTACTAAGAAAATGCCGAAACCGATCATCCATGATAATTTCGTTCTCTTTTCTTGTTCCCCATTTGCTAATGCTGAAACAACTGTCTCTAGTAAAGAAAATGCCGATGTTAATGTCGCAAATGTAAATAGTGCAAGGAATACTGTTAAGAAAAACCCACCAAATGGAATTTGACTAAATACTGATGGTAATACGATAAAAAGTAATCCAGGCCCTTCTGTTGGCTCCATTCCTAATGAAAATACGGCCGGAAAAATTGCAAGTCCTGCAAATAATGAAACAAATAAATTCAATCCAACAATTGTTATTGCTGATTTTGGTAAACTTTCTTTTTTATTTAAATAGGAACTATACGTGACCATAATCGAGATTCCGATACTAATCGCAAAGAATGATTGACCCATTGCGAACAAAATACTTTCTGAAGTAATCTTTGAAAAATCTGGTTGTAAGAAAAACTTCACACCTTTCATTGCATTATCAAGTGTTAATGAACGAATAATAAGAGCAACAAATAAAACGAACAACGCTGGCAACATATATTTACTTGCTTTTTCAATTCCGTTTTGTACACCTTTTGATACAACCCAAATCGTAATGAACATAAAAGCGAAATGTCCCATAATTGCCCAAACGGGATTTCCAATTGTTTCAGTAAATAATGAACCGTAATTTTGTCCTGGAGTAATAAGTTGTCCCGTTACTCCTCTGAATAAATAAATGAATACCCATCCACCTACAACACTATAAAACGAAAGTAGTATAAAACACGTTCCGACGCCAAGGCGTCCAATCCAGTGCCACCCTGTATTTGCTGCAATACTTTTAAATGCACCAATTGCTTGTTTCTGCGTACTACGTCCAATCATAAATTCAGCTATAAGTAGTGGTAATCCAATTAATACAGTAAATAATATAAAGATTAAAAAGAATGCTCCTCCCCCGCTCTTGCCGGCGATATAAGGAAACTTCCATATTGCGCCAAGTCCAATTGCCGATCCGGCTGCAGCCATTATAAAACCTAATTTCGAAGTCCATTGCTCCGTCTGTTTCATCTCATTTTCCTCCTAATAGAATCATTTTATATAAATAATTAAATTTTATAGACCAATCCGAATAAACCCTCCATTTCTATTTCCATAAAATAAAAAATGGCTCAACGTCTCTATATAAAGAGACGCTAAGCCATTTACTTAACGCGGTACCACCCTTATTGATTCCATTATGAATCCACCTTAGTAGTAATCGTTTGATTACAAACCTAATATCGAAGGTTAACCGTTAAGATTTACTAAGAATGTGATTCCGTTCCACCTTACTGCTCCTAGGCGAGTTCAGGATGTCATTTGACTATGTCACACCAACCCATAGCTCTCTGTACAAATATACGACCTTACTACTCCTATTCAACACATTTAAATATTTAGAATATATTTTCTTTTGAAATTAATATGAAGTATATCGGTTATATTAGTAACTGTCAAGGGACATATTAAATTTTAATGAGAAAATGCGGAATTCCTTCCCCTATTATTAAGGGATAAGCCTTGTACAGTCCCTTGGAAAAGCACTCGCCTCTCGTACGTTTGTTAATTCTAACAATTTGCAAACAACTCTCTCTAAGCCAATTCCAAAACCACCGTGCGGGGGACAACCGTATCGAAATGTATTTAAATACGATTGAAACTTATCGGGATGTAATCCTTTTTCGTTAAACGAAGCGAGTAACATTTCATAATTATGAATTCGCTGTGCCCCTGATGTTATTTCTAATCCTTTATATAGTAAGTCGAACGAATCAGTAATAGATGGATTCTCGTTATTCGGCATCGTATACATCGGTCTCGCTTCTTTCGGATAATGTGTAATGAAAACAAATTCACTCTTATATGTTTCCTTCACATATTTCCCTAGTAACTTCTCACCTTCTGTATCTAAATCCCCAATTGGCGATTCTTTCCGATACTTACTTTTCAAAATTTCTTGCGCTTCTAACAATGTGATTTTCGGTATTTCTGTAATGACAGGTACTTCTATTTGTAATAGTTGTAGTTCTTTCTCACAGTTTTTTGCTACTTGTTGAAACATATATCGTAATACATCCGTTTCTAATTGCATCACTTCATGAAAATCATTTATAAAGCCAATCTCTACGTCTAACGATATATATTCATTTAAATGACGGGAAGAATTGTGATGTTCCGCTCTATATACAGGTGCAATTTCAAAAACACGTTCTAATCCTCCCGCTACCATCATTTGCTTGTAAAACTGTGGTGATTGAGCTAAATACGCTTCTTTTTGGAAGTATGGAAGCTTAAAAACATTTGCTCCTCCTTCTGCCCCTTGCGAAACAATTTTTGGAGTAAATATACGTGTGAAATCGTTCTCTATAAGGAATTCACTAAAGCTCTGGACGAGCGTAGATTTCACTTTAAATATAGCCGCGATTCTCTCATGTCTTAATGATAATACCCGTTCATTTAGTAGTTGATCTAAGCCAACTTGTAACTTCTTTTTATTTATTTCAAATGGAAGTGGTTCTGCGCCATTTAATATTTTCACTTCGTGAGCAAGCACTTCAATCCCTAATTCTGTTTTCGAAGTCTCTACTATTTGGCCTACGACTTGAACAACACTCTCCACATCTACTTTAAATCCAGCTAGCTCGTTTTCTAATACGCATTGCATAACCCCTGATCGATCCCTTATTAATAAAAAACTAACATTACCTAGATGACGAATCTTTTTTACCCATCCTTGAAGTAATACAACCTTTCCGCTTTGCTTCGTACATTCTTTTGTGAGTGAACGCTTCATTATTGACTCCATTATTTTGCCCTCCAATAATTTTATATTTATTTACGTTATTGTTGTCATCGTCATCATCCACGGTCACTCACCTCCCTTCAAAGAATACAAAAATCCGCCCCTATAAATAGGGACGGATTTTTCCGCGGTACCACCCAAATTGTCATAATGACCATCTTAGCCCTGATAACGGTAGGTACCGTTTGCTTTTACTAATTATCACGTTCAAAGCAACACTCACAGGTGTCTTTCCATCATGCGGTATCGCAATCTTCTCAGCAACCGATTGCTCTCTGTAGACCTTTGCATCATGTACTTTTCCTGATCATCACTTTTTATATTTACAGAGTATTCTATCTCTTCGCACTATAAAATGCAAGCACTTTTAAATATATTTTAATTTTTCACATCCACTTTTGTACAATTTCCTCTAAAGCCATTCCGCGTGAACCTTTCAATAAAACAACATCTTTTTTCGTTACTACTTTTAATACTTCCTCTGCTATCTCGGCTTTATTATCAAATGATTGTACTTTTCCTGCATGATAGTTCTTTCTTGCTTCTTCCGCTACAATTTTGGCTAACTCTCCATACGTAAATACATATTGAATGCTCTCCTCATTTAACATTTTACCAATTTCTCTATGATATGTTTCACCTTTCTTCCCTAACTCCAACATATCCCCAATCACTATCATTTTTTTCTTATAGGCATTTAAATTCTGTAACGTTTCAATTGCAGCCTTCATGGAGGAAGGACTGGCATTCCATGCATCGTTAATAATTGTAAAACCTGTTTTAGCGGTTAAAAACTGAAAGCGCATTTGTGTAATATTTATTTGTTGCAATGCTTCTTGTATTTTTTCTGTAGAGACTTTGTAAAATTGCCCTACAGCGATTCCGACAATCGTATTAAAAATATTATGTTCTCCATGTAAGGGAACATCGTACTGTATTTTTGTATGATTTAATTTAAAATGAACACCATATTCATCTAATTGTACGTTCATTGGAAACAAATCATTTGTATACTTTCCACCAAACGACTTACTTTCTATACCTAGCGTATTAATATGTTGAGAAAGTAATGGCTCGTCGCCATTATATAGGAACAGTCCATCGTCATTTAATCCGTCTATAATTTCAAATTTAGCCTTCGCAATCTTTTCTCTTGATCCAAGCGTCTCTAGATGTGACTGTCCAATCATTGTAATAATCGCTACATCTGGCTGTGCGATTCGTGATAAATTTCGAATTTGTCCTTTTTCACTCATTCCCATTTCAAGTATTAAGAACTCAGTATTTCGTTCCATTTCTAAAATTGTTAACGGCAAACCGATTTGACTATTAAAATTACCTTTTGTTTTATGCACTCTATAAGTTGAACTTAAAATGCCTCCTATTATATCTTTTACGGTAGTCTTGCCATTACTACCAGTAATTCCGATCACTTTTACATTTATCTCGCTTCGATAAAATTGTGCCAATTGTTGCAAAGCAAACAAAGTGTCATCTACAAATATAATTGGAATCCCTTTTGGCGGAGTACCGTAAGACTTTTTCCATAAGGAAGCGACAGCTCCATTATCCATTGCTTCTTTCACATACTCATGCCCATCTTTCACCCTAATGATTGGAACAAATACATTTCCTTCTTTCATGTTTTTGGAATCTATGCAGACACCATGCATCTCTATAAGATGAAACGATTCTTGTAATCCTTCTCCATTTACTACCTCTTCAAGTTTTTTCAAATTCATTTGAATCATAGCATCACCTATTTTCCATTTAATTACATATTTACCGTTTGATTTACGCATATTAATAAAAATTTTATAGTGAGGTGTTAATATGAAAAAAGCGATTAGTTTCTTTCTTCTTTTGTTATGCTTAATTGTAGTGAATGAAACGTACGCCTATTCACCAAAATCTTTACCTATCTCTCAAAACTCTGATCAATGGCAAGTGAATATTGATGAACCGAAAAAAGTAAACAAAAAAAAGCTTCAAGCTAAAAAAGATGAATTTCAAACATATCAATTTTCAGTAAAAAATGTTGGAAACAGTGAAGTATATAACGTACAAGTCGAAGTATTCCGCAACGAGCCAAAAACAAAAACGAAATATGAACTCTTCTCCCTAAAGGAAAGTCGTTTAGCAAGTGGAAAAACCGGATTTGAACATGCTAATTTTCCACTTGCTACAAAAGCAGATGAAGTTGATGTAATCATTACATGGCAAGAACACCCTTTCCGCTCCATGAGAAATGGTCAAAAAGTGGAGTCTAGAAAATTTAAAGAGCATTTTGTTTTTAAAGATGAAAAAAAATAAAGTGAAACTTTAATCAGTGGGGGTTTTGTTCATCCCCCACTGATTATTAGTTGAACCAATCGGACTTTTACGGACAGTTGATCCCCCACCTAACTTCTTTGCTTCCGCTGAATTTTGAGGTGGGGGTCTTACTGCCCGTTAAAGCGGGATAAATGGAATGCGAATAAATTCACATTATCATCTATATAGCTTACTTTACTAGTACCAGTTCTAAAGCAAATTAAAAAGTCGTGGCTTATACATGCCACGACTTTTTATATTAATTCGTACTAATTCCTCTCGCTGCCCAAATACGATCGATATCCGCAGCATGTTGTCCGCCATATAAAAGAGCATCCGCTTGCTTAATTGCTTTTGCTCCATCACTGAATTTAGAGTTTGGTGTTAACGACCAGTGCGATTGTAAAATAATTTTCGTTGCTACATCACGACCAAATGCTTGCGCCATCTCATATTGTCCTTGAGCCCAAATTTCTCCATCATCATGTACTTCATTCGTAATATCTTTCGGATACACTTTATTATTATCTAATCGGCGTAAGCACGTCGGATCTGAACTAGAATAAGCAGTCGCATCCCATTCTCCAACACATGCTTTTCCGTAGCCTGTTGTCGATACTGCATCTTCATACGTAGCACCTAAGAAATCACCAAATCCTTCTCCCATCGCTCCACCTTCTGCAGAACTACCGAAGCCAGGAACTTGGTTATCTTGAATTGAATGTCCATATTCATGTGCGATAATACCTGCATCTTCTGCATCATCTACTCCGCCAGTACCAAAGGTTAAAGCTTTCGTTGTCGGAGAATAAAATGAGTTGTCCGCCGTTGTTCCATTCACATTCACTTTAATAGAGCGATTATTAATATTTTTAAAACCTAGACTTTGAATGTAACGTTGTAAAGTATCGATATGATAATACGACATCACATCTTCAAAGCTATCATTTGCACGTGTATAGTTAAATTGTAAGTTTGTAGATTTCGTTTTTGCTTTTGAGGAAATCGTTACATACTCTCCAATTAAAAATCCTGTCCCATCTAAGCCTTTTAACGTAACAGTCTTTAATTGGTTCGTTAATGCTGTTGAATCTGCATCATTGTTATCTTTTAAACCTACTTTACTACCGCTAGATACGACTGGATTAGGTAAAAATACTTTTCCTGATCCTTCTGCTTTACGGTTTATATCAACTTTTTTAATTAACTTTCCATTTTCTGCATCAATAAATGTTTCCCATGCACCAAACGGATTATTAGAATGTACTACAACTTTGTATACTGGACGAGCAATTCCTTCTTCAACAATATATCCAAATTCTTTCTCTGTAGGAGCCCATAAGTTTTGTTCACTTACTTCTCCAACATACGCCATTGATTTCTGTATTGCATCTTTTTCACTAATTTTTGTTGTAACTTCCTTCACACCTTTAACAGATTGATAATCAGAAACAGCAAGTACTCCCTTTCCCTCTCCGTTAAGAGTAACTGTTATTTGTTTTGAAAATACAGGTGCACCATTAACCACTTGTTGGAACCTAACATATGAAGCTACTGACGTTTCTGTTGTAGAAATATATTGTAAGTCTGAAAGGTCTGGCTTTAATCCGTACTGATTGGCATTCCCTTTTAAATATTCAATAGCTTTTTTCTGTGGCGAATAAGCTTCCACCTTTACTTGTTTCCTTGTCTCTACTGCAGAAACAGTAGAAAGCGTTCCCATTACTAATGGCACAGTCATCGCCATTGCCACCATTTTTTTATTAAACATAGAACCACTCCCCCTAATAAAGTAGCTCAACCTTTTCCCATTCCCACTAGGCAATCATTCTTTACAAAATGGATGGATAAAAATTGAATCTACGTTTAATTCTCTATAAACAATTCTATTACCTTTCCATTTAGGGTGAGTGAAAGTTTCTCAATATTTATGTGTAAAGTGAAAACAATACTGTAGAAATATACTTCTACAGTATTGTTTTTGGTAAGATATGTGCTAGAGGTTCTATCGAATGGATTATGCGGAAAATAACCGGATACATTTCCAGCACACAAAAAGGAAGTTGGAATCATTCCAACTTCCTTTTCTTTAATTAGCTGAACTTAATTTAATGCGGACTTTTGTCTCACCTAAAGAAAGTTCATCGTCTTCATTCGTTAAGTGACCAAATGTAAATTGTTTAACGAGTAAGTTTTCTTCCAACAACTCTTTATGATTCGTTAACGTTTGCTGTAGCTCTTCCTCTGTATCAAGAATAACATCCACTCGTAAATTTACTGGTAAATTCAACTGCTTACGATATTCTTGAACGGCGCGAATAAACTCACGTGCTACTCCTTCTTGTAACAATTCTTCCGTTACATTCGTATCTAACATAACTGTATATTGTCCGTTAGTTGTATTAGAGAATCCAGATTTCGCAACTTTCTCTACTAATACATCTTCAGTCGTTACAACTACTTCTTCTCCTGATGCTGCTTCGTAAACCGCTCTTTCTGTAGAGACAAAGTTTTGTACCTCGTCTTGTGATAATTGTTTTAACCAGCCATTTACTGCATTTACATTCTTACCAAACTTCGGTCCTGCCGTTTTAAAGTTCAGCTTTAATTGATATGATGTGTATTTCGTTTCATCGAGTTCAACATGGAACGCCTTCACATTTAACTCATCCATGACGATATCACGATAAGATTCCCAGTCCATATCACTTTCATTATGCTCAAGTAGTACAAGTTCCGCTAACGGCTGTTTTACTTTTAAAGAATGCTGATTACGGTTACTTCTTCCAAGTTCAACAACTTGTAAAACTGCATCCATCTCTGTTTCTAATTTCGGCTGAAGTAGTGATTCATTTACAATTGGATAATCCTCTAAATGAACGCTACTTTCAGTTAAATTCAAATGAATATCTTCAGCGACAAACGGTGTAAACGGTGCGATTAATTTACTAATTGTCACAAGCACTTCGTGAAGTGTCTCATACGCAGCTGCTTTTTCAGCATTCATACCAGATTCCCAGAAACGATTACGTGATCGTCTTACGTACCAGTTACTTACTTCATCTACAAGTGCCGCAATTTCACGAGCCGCATTCGTAAATTGATAATCATCAAGTGCTGTTCTCACTTTTTTCGTTGTACTATGCAATCTTGATAATACCCATTCATCCAATTTCGTCCGCTTTACGTCATATGTTTCATTCGGATTATACTCATCTAAATTTGCATATAAAACGTAGAAGCTATACACATTGACTAACGTATCTACAAATTTAGATTTCGCTTCCAGTACTGTTCTTTCAGAAAAACGTTTCGCATTCCACGGAGCACTATCAACAAGTAGAGCCCATCTTAAAGCATCTGCACCAAACTGATTTACTAAATCAACTGGATCTAGTGCATTCCCTTTACTTTTAGACATTTTCTGTCCTTCTTCGTCTAATACATGCCCTAGTGATAACACTCGTTTATAAGGCACTTTTCCTGTATATAGTGCTGATACTGCTAATAAACTATAAAACCAGCCACGTGTTTGATCAATACCTTCTGCAATTACATCTGCTGGAAACTGTTCTTCAAATAACTCTTTATTTTCAAATGGATAATGATATTGCGCAAATGGCATGGAACCACTATCAAACCAAACATCAATTACTTCTGGTGTACGATTCATCGCACTTCCGCATTTTTCGCAGTTAACTTGCACTTCATCTACATACGGCTTGTGCAATTCTAAATCTTCAGGTGTTTCTTTCGTACTATGCTTTCTTAAATCACCAATGCTTTTCGGTGCGAATTGATGATCGCAACTTTCACATTCCCATACGTTTAATGGTGTTCCCCAATATCTATTTCGGCTAATATTCCAGTCCACCATATTTTCTAAAAACTTACCAAAGCGTCCATGTTTCATATGGTCTGGATACCAAGTAACAGAATCGTTATTTTGTAAAAATGTATCTTTAATTGCAGTTGTTCGGATTAACCAACTCTCTCCTGCATAATAAAGAAGTGGTGAATCACAGCGCCAGCAATGTGGGTAACTATGTTCATACTTTTCTTTATGGTATAGTAAGCCTTCCTTCGCTAAATAACGAACGATATCCACGTCACAATCTTTTACAAATTTCCCTTTCAAAAATGGTACTGCTTCTGTATACTCACCTTTCTCATCTACAACATGCAAAAATGACAACCCTGCACTTTGAACGACTCTATAATCGTCCTCCCCATATGCTGGAGCGATATGAACGAGTCCTGTACCACTATCTGCCGTTACGAAATCTGCTGCGATAACGTGGTAGCCATTTGTAACTTCGTTCCTTGGAAATGGCGGCATATAAGATGTGCTTACTAATTCTTCTCCTTTATGAACAGATAATACTTCATAGTTTTCTTTTAATACATCTCGTACACGTTCTTTCGCAACAATGTATACATGACCTTCTTGTTTCGCTTTCACGTATTCCATATTTGGATGTACAGCGAGCGCGACATTTGCTGGAAGTGTCCAAGGTGTTGTTGTCCAACCTAGGAAGTATTCATTTTCACTATCTTTCACTTTAAACTTAACGGTTGCACTTAAATCTTTTACTGTTTTATACCCTTGTGCAACCTCATGTGAACTTAGTGAAGTTTGACAGCTTGGGCAGTATGGTGAAACTCTATGTCCTTTATACAATAAACCTTTTTCATGAATCGTCCCTAAAATATGCCATACACTTTCGATATATGGATTCTCTAACGTAACGTATGGATCATCCATATCGACCCAATAACCGATGCTTTCAGTGAATTCACGCCACTGCTTCTCATATGTGAATACACTCTCTTTACACTTCTGAATAAAAGGCTCAATTCCATACTCTTCGATTTCATGTTTACCAGAAATACCAAGTTGTTTCTCAACACCTAATTCTACAGGTAAACCGTGTGTATCCCATCCCGCTTTTCTTAACACTTTATAACCAGACATCGTTTTATATCTTGCTACTACATCTTTAATTGTTCGTCCAAGTGCATGACCTACATGCGGTAGTCCGTTCGCCGTTGGTGGTCCTTCATAAAACACAAAAGATTGTGCGCCTTCTCGATTCTGAATTGATTGCTCGAAAATACTTTGCTCGTTCCACTGTTTACGAATACGTGTTTCTCTCCCTACAGCTGACTCTTTTACATCTACTTTCTTCATCTACAATCACTCCTTTTGAATGTTTTAAAGCACACAAAAAACCCGTCCCTATAAAATAGGGACGGGTTTACCCGCGATACCACCCTAATTCTATTAGCTCTTCACTAATAGCACTTAGCAACGTACGATCATACGTGTTCTTTGTAACGGTAGACATCCGTCCGGGCTTACTCTCTTTCAGCCTCGGCTCCTCGGAGATGATTTTCAAATAACGTCTGCACACCGGCTTTCAGCAACATACCGGCTCTCTGGGGAACAGTACACTATTTTACTCTTTCTCGTCTTCAGATTTGTATACTTTGTTAAAAGCTATTTTATGCCATTTGGTAACCAATTGTCAACTAATTCGAAATATATATTTAATTATGCCCTTTTTTCACTATTCTTATACAATTACTTTTCAAATTCTCGCAGTGCTGCTAAATTTTCATCATCCTCGATAAGTTCAGCGAAAAATCCCGACTCATCCTCACGAAGTACAATTTCAAGCTCTTCCTTCGCCTCTTTATTCCTGTTTAACTGTGCTAAATAACAAGCACGATCATATCTTGCTAACAAATCACTCGCATCCATTGTTACTACTTCATTTGTTATTTTTTCTGCCTTTATCGTTTGGCCAGCACCATGATATGAAGATGCTAAAGAAAGAAGAATTGCTGTTCCATTCGGATGATGGATAGAGGCATTTTCTAATACGTGAATTGCCTCTTCAAACCTCTCTTGACTTTGATATATTTCTCCTAAAGCAAGAAACGCTCTACTTACAAACGGTGTTTGCTCCGTTAATTGTAAGGTAATCTTTTCTGCTTTTCTTTCTTCTCCTGCTTTAAAGAATACTTGTGCCTGAAGAAGAAGCGTATCGTAATCATCTGGTAACTCTCGAACCATTTGCTTCGTTAATTCCATAGCATCTCTTAACATACCTTCTTCCTCGCACTCAACGAAAAGATTTACAAGTTGCTTCGCTACATCGTAATCCCATTTACTTTCTAATGATGTTTGCAATACATCTATCGCCTCTTTATACATCGCCACATTCTCGTAAAATAGTGCAAATCGCTGCGCTGCCATACTATTTTTTTGATTCAACTTTAATGAGATTTCATATAAATCAATGATTGTAGTAATAATCGAAATTTCTTTCGCACGGTTTTTCATGCGATAAAAAGCTCTTGTAATTATGGATTTCTTTGGCTGTTCATTTTGTTGACGTTCAATCCATCTTTCCGTCACCGCAGATGCTGCATACATAAATGCCATACTTCTTTCTGCCTTTTTCACTTTTAATATGTGAAGAAAATCTCGTATGTTAGACCATTTCTTATGTTGTTCTATCGCTTTTACATATACATCAAATATACGTTCATTATTTACATCTTTTTGTATAACCTTCATTGCAATTTCAATTGCTTTTGCATTTCTTTTTTTCACTAATACTTTTGCATAATGATATAAAACTTCTGTATGCTCACTATCTAATTGTAGTGCCTCTTCAATCTGTGCTTGTTCTTTATCTATTTCATCCATCGCTCCATACACATATGCAATCGCATCTAATCGCCATATTTCAGGTACTTCGTTCGCTAATTGTTCTAGCTCAGTCAGCAATTCTTCCTGAAGATTCATTTCTACTGAAAGTTGTGCCAAATATTCCATATTAATATGCAACGGCTCTTCTTTCATCGCCTGAACCATATGACTTTGTTCTTTAGAACGATTTTCTTCTTTTTCGTATATTTCTGCAAGCTGTAAATGTACACCAATGAAATTCCCATCAAGCTCTAAACATCTTTCATACGCTTGTTTTGCTTCCGTTAATTGTCCTAATGCCATAAGTGTTTCACCAATTTGGTAATACGGTAATGCCGTTTCCTTTTGTTCTATCGCCTTATTATATCTTTTCATCGCTTGGCCATACTGTCCGATAGATTCATATAAAATACCTGTATAACAGCCATATTCACTTACGTCATTTCTTTCTTTTTGTAACGTTCTTAAGAATGCTATTCCTCGTTGTACAAATACGGTTCCTTTCATTCGATTCACATATTCATCTAACGCACTTGCTACATTATATTCGCTCTGCTTTATACCACTCTCTAACTTAGACAATGCTACTTTAAACCCTTCTTCACTTCCACCAAGTTCAACTTCAGCATCCCATAAAACCATTCCCGCATTCATAAGAAAATCTTGGCTCTTTTCAATTTGTTTTTCAATACCGAGAATATATTCTTTTGCTTCCTTATATTGTTCTCTTGCCATATAAACTTGCGTAAGTCCGAAGTGAGAATAAACATCATCATGATTTTCTTCTAAAGCACGAGTATACAACGATTCTGCTTCTTCCAGGCTATCATTTTGAAAATGATAGTCACCCAGTTTTACATATAGAGGTGCCTTATCATCACAATTCTCAATACCTTTTAATAAAATTTCTTTCGTACTTTCCTCATCCTTCAAATCAGATTCGTATATTTCCGAAAGTTTCGTATAAATGTAAGGTGCATTACTATCCAAATGAATCGCTATTTTAAGCCCTTTTATCGCTAAATGTAATTTCCCTAATTGATGTGCACATCTCGCTCGCTCATACCATACATGTGCTTCATTTTTATATTCTTTTAACAAATCATTAAAGATTTCATACGCTTCTTCATATCTTTCTAAATCTATTAATATTAACCCGTGATTCGTTAAAGTAAATCTTTCTGGACTACGTTCTAAAGCAACTTGAGAAAACTGCAATGCCTTATCAGATTGATCGATATACATATAGGATAACGCAAGGAAACTCCAAGCAATCGGCTGATCTGCGTCTAATTGTAACGAGGAACGAAAACTTGAAATTGCTTCTAAATAACTTTCCTGCTCAAAAGCATACCTTCCGTTTATGAAATGATATAAGGCACGACTATTTTTCTTCTCAACACTCGCAAGCATGTGCCCAGCTTTTTCTAACTCTTCCAGGCGAATAAAGCACTGTGCACCATGTAATTTAACAAAATCTGAGTTAGGAAATTTCTCCATTAACTTTTCTATACAATATAAAATAAATTCTTTATCTACTTCAACATCTAAATGCTTAACCGTATATAACCACGTATTCGGATTATCACTTGTCTCTTTTAAAAACTGTACTAACTTATGAATCCCCTCTTTATCTTGTTCATCTAAATGATCCGTTAAAGAAAAAATTGATTTGAAATAAGTATTTTCTTCTTCATTTAAAAATGATAGTTGTTCCTTCTTTTCTTTTGGAACAAACGTAATCGCTAAACAACCTGTATAACGATATTTTTCTTGTAACTTACTATATTCCACAATAACTGGCTCTATAAAGTTCGGATCTTGAACATAAAAGGCCTGCAATGTATCATCATATCCAGATAGTACTTGTACATGTGAAGCATGCTCAATATCTATACTTAATAAAACAGGAATTCCTTCATCAATCAGTCTCTTATAATTCTCTTCATTACCTTTAAAATAACGATATTCATAACCTAATTCTTCTAAATAAGAAACAGTATCTGAAAACTTCGATCCTGTCATATCAAAAATAAACTCTGCTATTTCATCTTGTGTACGTTTTTCTCCCCAAATTTGCAACATCATTTCTAAACTTGTTGGTACGCAATAATTATCCTTTTGTACAATTGGAACGATTGGTAAGTGAACCTTTTTTCCATTTGGATTTTTTGCTAAATTATGATATAAAGACCCTTTTAAACTTTTTTCTTCTTGTAATAACTGTTGTAAATCTATAAGTTTATTCATTTTGTACAGTGCTTCTGCTCGTAAATGTACGAAATAAGCTTTATACGCATGATAAGGAAGCTGTTTATTTATGTTATCTATTACCGCTAACATTTCTTCATACTTTCCTAAATCTAATAAATATTTTACCTTTTCAAAATGAAAATATGGTACTTGCGGGAACTTTACAATCGCATCATCAATTAACTGTAATGCACGTTTTTGTTCTCCTTTATTCGCATATAACTGTGATAATAAATAGGTAGATAACTCTTCACAATCTTTATGCTGCATACCAACTATAAATTGTTCTTCTGCTTTCTCCCATTCACCTGTATGCATATAGACGTAGCCCCATTTATCAAATACAGCACGTTCACTGTACTCTTCTGCCTTTTTCATATAAAAAAGGGCTTCTTCATTTCGTTTCATTTCCAACAAACATCGTACTAATGTAAAATATGTTTTCGCTAAAAGATCAACGTCCATCTCTTCTTTATTTACCTCTTCTAATGAGTCTTTTAGCAACTGTTCTGCTTCAAGAATTTTCCGCTCATCAATTAACTCATCACAATATAAAGAGAGCGTTCTCATATTTGGGAATTTTTTATAAGCGTAGCGAATGAGGAATGAACTGTATTGGTGCATAAGCCCTTCATCAGTAAGGCGAATTAATATATCAAACTCCTTATGTGAAGGAATATTAGCAAGCCAATTCTTCACATAAGATAAAGTATTCTTTTCTTTTATATATGAAATTTCATTATTTATTTCCTGTAATCCCTCTATAAATCTCTTGTCTTTCAAACAAGCATCTAACTGCTTAAAATCTAGCATGTATTCACCTCGAATATTTATTTATACTGCTACTTGCTTAGATTTTACACATCATATTGTATGTATTCAACTAAAATCTCCTATAATGGATAGTATTATTTAATATTATTCAAATTTATAACAAAATATAGTAAAAATGATTGTTTTCCTCTGTATTTTGTTTGATTATATGGAATAACGTAACATGTGGATCTTATTTTTATATAGCTGTAATCAGTACATGAAATTATATCGGCGATAATTCAAATATATCAGCGATTCTTAAAATATATCGGCGATTTTCTAGATATATCAGCGATTATACGGTGAATATCGACTTATCGACAAAAAATACATACTTCGACACACAGCTATCTTTCAACATTCTACGTCACCAAATGTAATTTTCATATTCGGAGCATATACTAAAGAAGAATATAGATGAAATGCTTTAAAAAATCGTAGTTCAGCTTCATATTGAGCTAGCGCATCATCATATGTTAATCCTCTGTCTATTAAACGTCCTATAAATTGCTGATTATCACCTGGATTCCCCGCAATCCCCTCTTCCTTTAATGAATGATACAACTTCGCTTTACCATTATGGGGCATATTAGAATCTAAAAAGTTCACTTTATCGCTTACTCTACATTCAATATTTTTCACGCCTAATTCACTTAAATATATCGGTATTTTCATGCCTATATTTCCATCTTTTCCGTTTCTCTGTGTGTCACTTTCAAATAACTTCTGCAAAGTGCCTAACCTAATAATTTCCGATTGATTCTCCCCATCTAAAAAGTATGAAGACATATTTGATATCCAATGTGGTTCAAAACAGATTATTTTTCCACCCTTTTTAACTGAATGCATCATTTTTTGTAGCATCGTTTTTGGTGAACTCATATGTAATAAGAAGGCATGACAGATTGCTATATCATATGTATCGTTCAATTCAATTTCTGTAGCATCTCCTTCAAGAAATTGTGTCTCATATGGAAGTAAACGAAACAACTCTCTCGCTTCAGCAAGTAATGTTTCTCCACTATCAACGCCTGTATACTTTGAACCTATTGGAAGTAATGGCATTAATACTAAGCCTAAATAACCATATCCACAACCGAAATCAACAATATGTACTGGCTTAGTAATCTTCCAAACTGTATTTACTAAAAAGCTTACATAATCGTCGTTGTAATATAGATCTCTCGTATTCTTTAAATACGCTAGTTTACTGTTCCAATCGTACGTTTCCAAGTTTAACGCCTCCTTTAATATACACCTATTACAATTCTCCATTTAACAAAAACATTCCTACGCTTTAAACAATCCTTCAAATATAGTTTTGATAATGTGAAAATACTGCTTACACCGTTCCTATACAAAATAAAAAAGGCATACATATCTGTAATGATACATACACCTTTTTATGTTACATCTCCTCAGGTGCCTCCACCCCAAGTAAACGTAACCCCTCTTTTAATACAACCGTCACAGCATACACTAACGCCAGTCTACTGTCTTTCTCTTCACTCTCTTCTAATATACGCACATTCCCGTAGTATTTATTAAACGATTGTGCTACATCTAATACGTATTTCGAAATAACCGATGGTTCATTTTTGTTGAAGGCTATTTCAATTACTTGTGGGAATTTATTAAGTAATTTTACAACGCTCCAGCTATGATCATCTTTTAATGCAAACGTACACGTTTCAAATTCTACGCTTTCTTTTCTTAAAATAGAGCAAGCACGTGCATGTGTGTATTGTACATATGGACCTGTTTCCCCTTCAAATTTCAGCATATTTTCTAATGAGAATTCAATATTATGCATACGCTCATTTTTTAAATCGTGGAAGATAACTGCGCCAGCGCCGACTTGCTTTGCTACTTCTTCTTTTTGTTTTAAGTTTGGATTTTTCTCTTCAATATTTTGTTTTGCAAGTTCGATTGCTTCCTCAAGTACTTCTTCTAGTAAAATAACTCTTCCTTTACGTGTCGACATTTTCTTACCATCTTTTAAAATGAAACCAAACGGTACATGTTCCATGCCATCAACCCAATTGTAGCCGAGCTTTTTTAATACAGTGAAGAATTGATTGAAGTGTAAACTTTGTTCTGGGCCAACTACGTATAACGCTTTATCAAAACCAAATGTGTTTTGACGATATAGAGCTGCCGTTAAGTCACGCGTTGCGTAAATCGTCGCACCATCTGATTTTCTAATTAAGCAAGGCGGCATGCCCTCTTCTTCTAAATTAACGATTAATGCACCTTCTGACTCTTCAAGTAAATCATGTTCCTCTAAAATCCCAATAAAGTCTTCCATTAAATTATTATAAAAAGCTTCTCCTTGAAAATTAGTAAATTCCACACCGAGAAGTTCATAAATACGAGAAAATTCTTTTAAGGATTCGTGGCGGAACCAATTCCAAAGCTCAACTGCTTCTTCATCACCTTCTTCTAATTTCTTAAACCAAGCGCGTCCTTCTTCTGCTAATTCTTCGTCGTCTTTTACCTCTTCATGGAATTGAACATATAACTTAAATAGTTCACGTATTGGATCCTCTTTCACTACTGCTTCATTTCCCCATTTTTTATAAGCGGTAATTAACTTTCCAAACTGTGTTCCCCAGTCTCCAATATAATTAATCCCTACAACTTCATACCCACATTTTTCAGCGATATGTTTCAATGAATTTCCAATCATTGTAGAACGTAAATGCCCCATTGAAAAAGGTTTCGCGATATTAGGAGAGGAATAATCGATAACGACCGTTTTTTCATATCCAAAATGATTTTTACCGTACTCTTCTTTCTCCGCTAAAATCGTTTTTAATACTGTATCACTTACAGTTTCACGATTAAAAAATACATTTACATAAGGACCAACGGCTTCTACTTTCGTAAAAAATGGATCGCTTAATTTCTGTGCAACTTCCTTTGCAATAATAGCCGGTGCTTTTTTATATTGCTTCGCTAATGAAAAGCATGGGAACGCTGCATCTCCAAATTCATCTTGTTTCGGTGATTCAATTAAATCTAAAATTTGTTTTTGCGTTAATTCATTCGTGAAAATATTAGATAAACTTTCCGCAAAATGCATTTTATAATCCATAATTTAACCTCCTTATTTTTTAAAACACAAAAAACTCGTCTCTAAAAAAGAGACGAGTTTGAACCCGTGGTACCACCCTTGTTGTTCGTTACGAACCACTTTCCCGTTTATAACGAGGACAGGGGGCCTCGGCTTACTCTACTATTCGTTCAAGAAGCATCTCCAAAGTGCGCTTCATCTTTTTCTTCCGTACTAGGCTCACACCCTCCCTAGCTCGCTTTCCTTCTAAAAAAGACTACTCTCTTCATCACAGACATTATATTTAATTAATTATTGCTTATTATACATCTTTTCAAACAATTAGCAAGGGTCAATTACACCAAAGTGAAACTTAGCACTTTTTCTTTTGTATACGTGAAAATTGTGTTTTTCAAATCTAGAACTACGGAAATGATCTTTCAGAACGACACGTTTTTTCGCCACACGCTTCGCTTCCGCAATTGTTTCGTCGGTAATATCATGATACAAAGCGAAGTGTTTTAATCCTTTAATTCCATCTGATTCTATAACAGTTTCTTCAAACATCGGATCGAGATAAACGACGTCATAGCTATTATCTCCACATTGTTTTAAAAATGCGAAGTGTTCCGTTTGCTTTACATCAATTCGTTGCATTGCTTCATCAATTTCAGAAACGGATGAAGACCATGTTTTCAAACCATTTTCCATAATATAAGCCATATACTCATTGCCTTCAAGTCCTGTTACTTTTCCGCTTTCCCCAACAATATAACTCGCTACAATACTATCTGATGCCATCCCGAGCGTACAATCTAACACTGTCAATCCTCTCTCTAATTGCGTGGCTTGTACAAACGGATCGTGTTCTCCGCGCATTAACCTTTTCACACGAAACATCGCTGAGTTCGGATGAAAGAAAAACGATTCTTCCGTACCTTTTGGATAAATAGCTAATCGGTTCTTCCCTACGACAAGTACATCTTGTTCATACTGTTCATGCAGCTTATGTACTGGTATGTCATTACGTTTAACGAAAGAAGCATTTAATTCTGCTGCTACCCTGTTTGCATAAGCTGTCATTTCTTTGTTCGTTCTTCCTGCTGTTGTTACTATCATTGTTTCACCTCTATATAAAGAAAAGAGGGAGATTTACTCTCCCCCTTCTTTAGCAATTCTTTTCGAAAGCTTGTTCTAAATTCGTAATAATTTCGTCCATAGTTGCACCTTCAATTTCATGACGGTGAATGAAGTGAACAACTTCTTTTCCTTTTAATAATGCCATAGATGGTGAAGATGGAGGAATTTCTCCGAAGTATTCACGCATTTTTGCAGTAGCATCTTTATCTTGACCTGCGAATACAGTTACAAGATGATCAGGTTGTTTTTCAGCACGAACAACCGCTTGACCTGCTGATGGACGTGCTAAACCAGCTGCACAACCACAAACAGAGTTTACAACTACTAAAGTTGTACCTGATGTATTTTCCATAAATTCTGTTACAGCTTCTTCTGTAGTTAACTCTTCAAACCCAGAACGCACTAACTCTTGGCGCATTGGGATTACCATTTGGCGCATGTATTCTTCATAAGCATTTGACATCTTGTAATCTCTCCTTCAACTTTCATTCCAAATTCATCATATCACGCTCTATTAATAGGTGCAAAAGAAAGATAACGATGATTTCATTTTTTTGTAGGGATTTCACAAATCCCTTCGCGGCAATGTCCAACTGGGACAAGTTTTCTATTGTTAGCGATATAATCGTATACTTTACTTCCAAAACCAAGTACGATAGATAGCTTTATAAAAGGTACGGCAAACCAATAAGATGGAACGGCCTTTGCTAATACATATATGCTATGAATGCCGTCATACCACTTATTATTTTTTAAAATATACAATCTTTGTTCCATCTTACTTTGTAGTTCTTGAGAAAGTTCATACTTCTCAACTACATCTTCATCTCGAAATGAAAAAAATTTCACCTTACCCTTTTTATCTAATTTTTTCGTACGTTCTGCAACCGCCGTACACATCGGACACCAACTATCATAGAAAACAATCATACATTATTCCCCTTTACGAGACTCCGTCATTTGTTTCCATACAGAACCTTTTGCTTCTTCTCCGCCTTCAATACGCTCTAACGCTAGACGTGCTTGCATTGCTACTTCAAACTCTGGATCATCTTGCGCTGCTTTTAATGCTGGAATCGCACTTTCGTCTCCTAGTTCAAATAAGAACATCGCTGCACGCCATCGTACTAATTTACTTGGATCTTTCAGAGATTTAATCATAACGAACATCGCTGCTGGGTCACCTACGTCTGATAAGCAATCACCTGCTGTACGACGAACACTTACAGAGCGATCTAATAAGGCTTTATATAATAACGGTAATACTTCATTACCTTTTACCATACCTAAATATGCTGTTGCTAAACGGCGAATCGAAACTTTTTCATCATCTAACGCCATCTTCAACACTGGAATATCTTCTTCAGTAGGATCCATTTGTTCTAAAGCTGCAAAACGTTTTTTCCAGTCAGCATCTTTCATCATCTCTTCTGTTACTTTATATGGCTCACGCTTTTGAATCGTTACTTCAACAGCACCTGCCTGATTTAATAATTCTTTAACCGTTTCATTTACACGTTCTTCCGGATAAGCAGCAACAATCTCTTCTACTACTTCTTTCCCGATTTCTTCAAAATTACCGTAACGTGTACTTTGTTCCACCCATTTACGTTCTTTTACAACGTTTGGTGCAGACATTTGCACTTTCATAATTGATTCTTTAAAACGGTCAGGTAAACCAACACGTTCTTCCGTCGTTCCATCTGTTAACTTTACTTGCATTGGAATTGTAAAGAACATTTGAACAAACACTTTCACTTCCCCAAAATGAGCAAGTTGTTGTTCTTCACTTTCTTCCACTACTTCTTCGCCAAAAACAGCACGAACTTGCTGTAATAAAACTTTCCAGTCATACTTTGCATTTCGCTCCACTGCTAAAAAGTCGGCTACATGATATACACCTTTAATGCCTTCAATTTTCAAAATTTCTTGCACTTGCATTGGTGCTTGTTCTTTATTTTCATTTGTATAATTATTACGTGCTCCTGATGGTAATACTTCATTCAAAATAACTTTCATTGTATTTGGACTTGGCGTCGGTTCAATTGCTTTAATCTTCACGTAAAAAACTCTCCTTTATTGCATGTTCTTAGCTGTATTGTAACATGTTATCACGCTATACTCCTACTCGAATGCTTAATTTTACTATTTACCTTTCTACATTGCTGGAAAGTTTCATTCATTCTATTTTCACCTAATCATTCCATAACTATAGTTAAAAGTATAATTGACAATTACATAAAAAGGGATTAACCTTAACTCATAAAATGACCGTGGTCATTTTATGAGTTAAGTCATTCAAAGGTGGAGTGATAACAAATGAACAATGTCATAATTATTGGTGGCGGTATTGCTGGACTTTGCGCAGCAATTTCCTTACAAAAAATAGGAATAGAAGTAAAAGTATATGATAAAAACAATGAGCCTACTGTTGCTGGTGCGGGTATTATCATTGCTCCAAATGCAATGCAAGCACTTGAGCCATACGGAATTTCTGAGAGAATAAAAAAATTCGGCAATGAAAGTAACGGCTTTAAACTTGTATCCGAAAAAGGAACGATTTTCAATAAATTGATTATCCCAGCTTGTTATCCTAAAATGTACTCTATTCATAGAAAAGATTTACATCAATTGCTACTTTCTGAACTACAAGAAGATACTGTCGAATGGGGAAAAGAATGTGTAAAAATAGAACGAAATGAGGAAGACGCCTTAAAAATAGTATTTCAAGATGGTAGTGAAGCATTTGGCAATATACTGATTGCTGCCGATGGTATTCATTCTGTCGTTCGAAAACAAGTAACACAAAGGGATAATTATCGTTATGCAGGATATACGTGTTGGCGTGGCATAACTCCTACTAATAATCTTTCTTTAACAAATGACTTTATTGAAACTTGGGGAACGAACGGTAGATTTGGTATCGTCCCTCTTCCCAACAACGAAGTATACTGGTATGCGCTCATAAACGCGAAAGCTAGAGATCCAAAATACAAAGCTTACACAACAGCAGATTTATATAATCATTTCAAATCTTACCACAATCCCATACCATCTATTTTGCATAATGCATCGGACGTTCATATGATTCATCGTGATATTGTAGACATTATGCCAATGAATCAGTTTTTTGAAAAACGCATCGTTTTTATTGGGGATGCTGCCCATGCACTTACTCCGAATTTAGGCCAAGGTGCTTGCCAAGCAATTGAAGATGCGATTATTTTGGCTGAATGCATCAAAAATAATGCCCATTATCGTCAAGCATTTATAGAATACGAACAAAAAAGACGGGATAGAATTGAAAAAATCTCAAACACTGCGTGGACAGTTGGAAAAATGGCGCAAATAGAAAGTAAACCTTTAACTATAGTAAGAAATGAAGTAATGAAACGTATTCCAAAATGGATTTCTGAAAGGCAAGCACATGAACTATACAACTTTCATTTATAATAAAAATAAGAAACAGCATTCTCTATCCTTCTTTCGATTACATTAAACTTAATCATGAAGTAAGATTTCATTTGAGATTATCTATTAAACAGATATAATTGTTTGTGTTAGGAGTAGATTATATGCTGAGAGAAACGAGAAAAAAAGAATTAAAAGAACTTATATTCCTAAAAGCAGTACAACTCTTCCAAGAACGCGGGTACGAAAATGTAACGGTTCAAGATATTACTACTGCATGTGGGATAGCGAAGGGCACTTTCTTCAACTACTTTCCGAAAAAGGAAAACATATTATTATTTTTAGGTGATTCTCAAATTGAGCTATGGAATGAAAGTTTAAAAACTTACGAAAATGTGGAACATCCAAAAGAAAGAATCAAACTTGTTTTAGGCGATTTACTGGATCGATTTACTGGACATGGTGATTTAATGAAGCATGCCGTCTTTGAGATTATAAAGTCAAACTACTTAGTAGAAAATGAATTAAAAAGTATACAACAGCTACAAGAAGGTTTGTCTTCAATTATTACAGAAGCGAAAGAGGCAGGAAAATTAAACAGTCAATGGGATATACATATTATCACTTCTACTGTTATGAGCACTTATTTTTATACACTAATGTCGCATTCGCTACTACATGGAAATGAAATCAATGCGAAAAATATTCTCAATCAACAATTAGATGTTGTTTGGGAAGGTATTAATCAAAAGTGATAGAGGGCTATGTTACTAGACCCTCTTATTACGATGCCCCCTCCCGCCTTCTCTCCAAAAAGGTTATACTCTCAATCACAACTTCAGTTCTATATATTCTCTTGCCTTGTTCATCATCGTAATTACTCGTCTGAATACGCCCTGTAATCCCAACAAGTGAGCCCTTCTTACAATATTCAGTTACATTCTCAGCCGATTTTCGCCATACGACACAATTAATAAAGTCTACTTGTTGTTCACCTAAACTATTTCGAAATCCTCTATTCACCGCAACACATGCTCGTGCATACGCGACGCCTTGCTTTGTGTAGTATAATTCTGGCTCCTTTGTCAATCTACCGATTAATACAACTCGATTCATCATAAGTTATACCACCTCACATATTTTTCTTCATTGTAAATAAAAATGTATGAAGGGTAAAAAGCGTAAAATAATATATTTTAAAGTAAAAAAGATTATTTTTTATGCTATAAAAGAAAAAAAGAAACCTCACATATTTTAAACATGTAAGGTTTCAAAATTTATACTTCACTGCATGAAATGTAATATCCTCCACGGGCCATCTTTATTTCCGCACGATACAATACTTCTTCTAAGTAAAAAGTTATCGGTTTTACTTTACTCTCAAATTTAAGTTGTTCATTACATTCAGCCGCATAACTTTCAATAGCTGAAGTAATAACTTCTCCCGATGGATACGTTAAAGCATCATCTAGTTCTATGAAAAAACTTTTAGAAAATAGTTTTTTCATAATCCCTTTCTTCTCTTTCATCATATTCCATCCCCTTCAATTTAAGGTTACCAACATCCATATTATACCACATCATCAATTTATCTTTGAAAATAAAAAAATCCTGCATTTTTCATGCAGGATTTTTTATTAGTCATTTTTCGTAAAGTAAGAAACGAAACGAAGAATTTCTAAGTATAACCAAACTAATGTAAGCATTAGTCCCATTGCAGTGTACCACTCCATATATTTCGGAGCTTGACTACGTACACCATTTTCGATTAAATCGAAATCTAGTAATAAGTTTAATGCAGCAACTACGATAACAACTGCACTAATAATAATACCGATTGTACCGCCTTGGTGAATGTACGGAACCGTTACACCAAACATGTTTAGTAGAAATACGACTAAATACATAACCATAATTCCAAGTGTTGCTGCCATCACGCCTGTACGGAATTTATCCGTTACTTTTACTACACGTGTTGCATATAACACTAACATTGCAAATAGAATTGAGATTGTTAGTAAAACAGCATTTAAAACGATAGAATCGCCAAATTTCATTGTATAAACCGCTGAAATACTACCTAACACAACCCCTTCTACTGCTGCATAGATTGGTGCACCAAAAGGTGAAATACGTGGGAAGAACATAGACGCAAATGCGATGATTGCCGCAACGATTAAAGCGCCAATTAATACTGGCATCTTCATCGTACCCTCTATCATCTGTATGTATGAATAGACAGACGTTGCAAGTAGCAAGATAAGCATAATAAACGTTTTGCCTACTGTTCCGCCAATAGTCATCGCAGAAGCACTTGCTCCTTCTTTACGGAATGCCTCTTTTTTCAACATTGGATTAGATGTTCTCATTTTTTCCCTCCTAAAATAGGTTCTACCAATAGTGTAAAGTTTTTCTCTTTACTTTTCAATATATGCAGCTTGTTTTTATTTTAATCCTTCAACAATGTCCGATAGTTCACTCCATCTTTCCATCGTTTTTTCTAGCTCTTCTTCTGTTTTTTGCTGTGCTTCAGACAATTCTTGCGCTTTCGTAAAATCAGAACCAACATTCGCAAGCTCTTCTCCAATTGATTCTAGCTTTTCTTCAAGTTCCGCAATTGTATCTTCAATTGTTTCCCATTCGCGCTGCTCGTTATATGAAAGTTTACGCTTACGTTGTTGTTTCGGTGCTTCTTCTACTACTTTTTTCTCTTTCTGCACTTCCGCTTTCTCAATAAGTTCTCTCGTTTTTTCCATTTCTAAGTAATCCGTATAACTACCTAGAAATTCGCGCACTTCTCCTTCTCCCGTAAAGATGAACAATTCATCTACTACTTTATCTAAGAAGTAACGATCATGCGATACAGTTAAAACGACACCCGGGAAATCTTCTAAATAATCTTCTAACACTGTTAATGTTTGTGTATCTAAATCATTCGTAGGCTCATCGAGTAATAGTACGTTCGGTTCTCCCATTAATATACGTAATAAGTATAAACGTCTTCTCTCGCCACCAGATAGTTTGCCGAGCGGTGTACCATGTGAATGCGGCGGGAATAAGAAACGTTCTAACATTTGAGACGCACCAATTACTTTTCCATCTGTCGTATGAATAACTTCCGCGATTTCTTTAATGTATTCAATCATACGTTGATTTAAATTCATCTCTTCATTTTCTTGCGTATAGTAAGCGATTTTTACTGTTTGCCCAACTTCAATTTCACCACTATCAGGAGATATTTTACCTGCAAGCATATTTAATAGCGAAGATTTCCCGCTTCCATTTGCTCCAATAATTCCGATACGATCGCCTGGTTTCACGATATGATTGAAGTTGTTTAATACTGTTTTATCGCCAAATTTTTTCGTTACATCTTTTAACTCAAGTACTTTTTTCCCAAGGCGACTACCGCTAAGCGCAATATCAACTGACTGTTTTGCAGCTGGCCCTTCTTGACCTTTTAACTCTTCAAAACGTTGAATACGTGCCTTTTGCTTAGTCGAACGAGCTTTTGCACCACGGCGAATCCACGCTAGTTCACGGCGATATAAGTTTTGACGTTTTGATTCTTGTGCAAGTTCTTGTTCTTCACGAAGTGCTTTCGCTTCTAAAAACGTACTGTAATTCCCTTCATAACTATACAATTTTCCATTATCTAATTCGAAAATACGATTCGTCACACGATCTAAGAAATAACGATCATGGGTTACAAGTAATACCGCACCTGTGTACCTTGCTAAATATTCCTCTAACCACTCAACTGTCTCATGGTCAAGATGGTTCGTAGGCTCATCTAAAATTAATAGATCCGGTGTTTCAATAAAACACTGCGCCATCGCAATACGTTTTTTCTGCCCACCAGATAAATTTCCAACAATTGCTGTGAAATCCGTAATTCCTAGTTTCGTTAATAACGATTTTGCATTCGCATTTGCTTCCCACGCACTCATTGCGTCCATACGTTGTTGCACTGCAAATAATTGTTCCTGTACCTTTTCATTACTTGGATCTTTTTCGATATGTAATAGCGCCTTTTCATAATCACGAAGAAGACGAATTAAAGGTGTATCACCATGGAAGACTTGTTCTAATACTGTTAATTGTTCATCAAACTCTGGTTGCTGTGATAAATAACTAATTGTATACCCACGTGAATGAGTCATATCACCTGTGTCAGGAATTTCTGCCCCTGCAATAATTTTTAATAAAGTTGATTTACCAGTACCATTTACACCGATAATTCCGGCACGTTGTCCTTCTGCAATACTAAATGATAATCCATCAAATAACGGTTTCTCTCCATATGATTTTGATAAGTTTTCCACAGTTAACATTTTCATATTTGTGCATTCCACTCTTTCATAAATTGTTCAATAAACTGTTCCATATAACGATGACGAACTTCAGCCTCTTGTTTTGCTGCATTCGTATTCATTAAGTCTTTTAGTTTTAAAAGTTTTTCATAAAAATGATTTAAAGATGGGTCATTATTTTTTCTATATTCATCTTTCGTCATCACTTCACGAGGAGGAATAGTTGGATCATACATTAGTCTCCCTTTCGCCCCGCCATACGCAAATGTGCGAGCTATTCCAATAGCACCAAGAGCGTCTAAGCGATCTGCATCTTGAACAATCTTCCCTTCAATTGACTCCACTTTACCGCCATGACCACCTTTATAAGACATATTGGCGATAATATGAAGAACATGCTTACTTTCCTCTTCTTCAACATGTAACTCTTCTAACCAATCAGAAACTTTTTTCATTCCTGCTTCTTCACTTTCATTTAACTTCTCATCTGCCACATCGTGAAGTAATGCTGCCATTTCAATTATAAAACGATTTCCTCCTTCTTGCTCGGATAAAGAAATCGCCAGTTTATGTACACGCTCAATATGATACCAATCATGCCCACTGGCATCTTTTTCTAAAATATGTTTTACAAAAGTAATTGTTTTTTCTATCTTTTCTTGTTTTGTCATTTTATCTTCACCCAGTTACTTATTGTAACACGCCCGCATTTTTTCATCACATATTTTCTTGTCCGCCCATACACTAGGTGGTAGGCATCATCATGAAGGAGGAATAAATATGTTCTATAATAATCAACCGCCTTACCCACAACAACCATTTTACCCTCAGGTGCAAGAACAAGAACAAAGATATACAGAACAATATGAAGAACAAGAGCAACAATATGAACAAAATCCATATGCAGCGCCACAAACTCAAGAACAACAATTTCAACAAAATCCATATGACACACGTCCAAGTTACGAATATCCTCAAAATCCATATGCAGTACCACAAACTCAAGAGCAACAATTTCAACAAAATCCATATGTAGCACCGCAAACTCAAGAACAACAGTTTCAACAAAATCCATATGTAGCACCGCAAACTCAAGAACAACAGTTTCAACAAAACCCATACCCAACTCAGCCACAACAAACTCAAGTACAACAACAAATGTATCAACCAAACTACGACGCACGTGTCTCACCACCTAAACCGCCAACTTTCGATATTACACAACCACAAATTTTACCACCTGGACCAACATTGGATATTACACAGCCTCAAATTTTACCACCTGGACCAATTACAGAACCAACGCAACAACAGATTCAACAAGTTGTCGGTACACAGTTCTTACCTTTAAAGAAACCTGTACTAGATTTCGTAAAACCTTGGGTAGATTACGGTTTAAATGAAGCGAAACATACATCACACAAACACGCTTTAACAGAAGTTGCTGCGATTATGTTTTTAGTTGGGAAAGGATTTAATCCGACAATTGCTCATTATATTGTAGAATCTTGGGAGAAGAATGAGCAGTTTTAGTTTCATTCATTTTATGCTCTATAAAAAGATAAAAGTGCCACAAATGTCTGCTGTACAAACATTTGTGGCACTTTTTATTTTTCACGTTATATCTTTTCTAAAATAGTATTAAATTAATCTTGTCTTCCGCTCTTCTATCCGAATTACTTTTCCACTTTGATATATAAATGATTGTTCACCAAATCCACTTTTGGGTGGTTCTATTAGCTGAACCTGACCATTTTCAACAATATATATTCCGTTTATTTCTAAATCAATTTCAGCTGTCATTTCAACAAGATTTTCTTTTCTAATTCCCACCAAGATTACTCCCCTGTGCTATAATTACTTTGTCGAAGTAAGTGGTTTTATTCACCCACCACGCGAGTAAAGGTGTGAAAATTTTTGAGTAATATGAATAAAAGCCGAATTGAAATTCTAAAAATGAAAGCAAAAAGAACTGGTAGTAGAAAAGAACTCGTAGACGAACTTTCTAATATTGTTACAGTTTCTATGGACTCATTTATGGATCCAGAATCTAATGATTTATTTTGTAAAGACTTATTTAACATGCTAACACAAACTTCAAACATAAAAAACTTTGGTAGCACTAATTATGAAGAAAACAGAAGACTATCAATAGTACTGTTAAAAGAAACAGCTAAAACCATTAAATTTCCAGTTGATCAAGGGAGACTCTTTTTCTCTAAGGGTGGTAAATTTGAAGCAGTTAAACTGAACATTGGTGAAGTATTTGAGAATTTAGAAGAGTTATCAACCATATCAAAATTTCTAACTGGATATGCAGATTTTGTATTAGCTGGGGATGATTTAGAATTCGGGATCGTTATTGAGCGCACTGAATACCACTACGAATTCAGTATGTGGGGTGTATCCATAATATGAAGTACGAAAATACAAAAGACCACTTCAAAATGAGAGTGGTCTTTTTATTACTTTATCTATCAGTTTTTTCAAATCCCACTTATCAATACTCTTTTTAAGAACGTTTCTTCCTAGGACCTATAATCAATTTAATCGCCGTTCTTTCTTGATCATTAATAGTAACCTCTTGAAATGCTGGAACGAAGGCTAAATCGATACCACCTGGAGCAACAAATCCTCTTGCGATTGCAATTGCTTTAATCGCTTGGTTTAATGAACCAGCTCCAATCGCTTGAATTTCTACATTTCCACTTGTTCTTAGTACACCTGCAATTGCACCTGCCACTGAATTTGGTTTTGATTTTGAAGATACCTTTAATATATTTTCCATGTAAGTTGCTCCCTCTATTATTTAATCGCTCTTTTGTTACCGTATAAAATATTTCAACGTATCTTTTACTACTATTCACACCAAAAGCAAACAATACTACATATGTACATTCATTCGATACTTTTTCTCTTCTTCCTGCCGTGCTACGTAAATAAAGGTCAACGACTCCAAACCTTATATATACAAATATTTAAAAGATATAAATTCACTTAAACAATCACATCATTGTAACTGAAGATACTCGTTTTACTTTTGCAGGTGCAATTACAATTTAAAAAGCATCCCTACTACATTTCAAGAATTCTCTACCAAATACTTAACCTTTGTGCCTTCAAAAATTCCCATTATACCTTTCTGTTAATCTAATAAACATGAAAAAAGTACCGAGCTCTTCTACTACAAAAATTCGGTACTTTTTTCTCATTCTTTCTTATTTCTCCACATAAACCGACTTAACGATTGTACGATTATATGGTTGTCCTTCTTTATTCATCCCTTTTATATCCATCGTAACGTTATATACTCCTGGTTGCTTTATGTCCTTCAAAGCACCAGTAAATGTATTGTTATTCACATTTTGTAATTCATTATATTCAGAGACTAGTTTCCCTTCTTTATTCACGACTCTTACTGTTATGGAAAGATTTCCTTTCATTTCAGGTGCCATAGGTGATTTTTTCAGTTTATACTCAGATTTATTTGCTTTTACTTTTGTAGGCATTTGAAGAACAAATGGTGCGCTATTCTTGTAATCGCTTACAACTAAATATGCATCTTTCGACTGCTTCGCCATCATTTTAACTTTCCATTCTCCTACATCCATTTTATCAAATTTAAATGTTTTAATTGTCGCGCCACCAAAGAAAGATTCATCTTCACCAGTAGTTATAACACTATCTTTATTTGTATACACTTTTCCTTTTGGTGATATCATTTGTACTTCTACATCCGACGAAGCAGTTAATATAGAAACAATTCCTTCTGCCTTTTTATCAACCGCAACAGTTTGCTCTATCCACTGATTTTGTGGCAATTCCCCTCCTAAAATGCTTTGATTTGAAGTTGTATTTAATTGTTCTATATTTTCATTTGAACTAGTGCTGGATGCTACTAAAGCTGGAACCGGTACATTTGCTGTACGTAAATACGGTTCAATTCGTGAGAACACAGCAGATCCTTTTCGTATATTATCATGATCAAATCTAGAATCTGTAAATAAATGCGTTCCATACGGCAGCTTAGCACTCCACTCATTTACTAGTCCATCATTTGAACCGTATGATGACAAATATAATCCACCCATTGATAACGCCGAAAATACAGGGCCCCAGCTAGTCCCAGTAACTGTATAATAACGGTTTAATTTAGCTGCTGGATTATTATCAATCGTTGAACGAAATTTTGCCATTTCGCCCATTTGTAATGAATACGTACCATCATCTTTTTGACCTAATATAGAAGCAAGCCATCCTGCCCACCAACTATATGATAAATCCGCTAAGTTTGATCCATGATGTGGCGTCGCAAGTGTAATAACATTTCCGACAAATCGATTTGCCCCATATTCTACTAATGCAGCTTGTGTATCGATACCACCTTTACTATGTGCTACAATATTAACTTTTTTACCGAAATGATTATATATTTCTTCTAATTTTTGTGCTAACAATTTTCCGTTATCCCACTGACTAGCTGACCCTTTCCCAGCAGCATCATATAATTGTATAAATACTGTTTGATAGCCTGCTTTCAAAGCATAGTCATACATATCATTCATATCGTGATATACTGTCTTTCCATACCAACTATCAGCATTACCATTCCTTCCTTGCACAAAGAGAATTGGAGGCTTACTTTCATCATAATTAGCAGGTTTTTGACCTAAAAACCATTCTCCTGGTGTAAAGACTTCTTGATCTGGAAAGCCTGTTTTAAGCTCTTTTACAACTTCTGCTCGCACATTTGTGCTAATCATTGGAACCATGATAAAAAATACAATTAGTACGGCAACACATCTTCTCATCAATCGCATGTTACTCCCCCCACTTTTTTTGAAAGAAGGTGCTCGTTGTAATATTTTTTATCTTCTCTCTTAATACTAGATAATCTTTGTACTTAAACAAGACCCTGTCCCTATTCTTAAGAGATTACTAGTCCCCCTTCTTCCTTAACACACGTTATTCTCTTTGTTTCTATCTCTTCCTTTTGAGTGAATGCTACAAAAAAGTTTCTCAACAATTGTTAACTTTACTGAATCTAATATCCCCCAATTATTATTGTTTATATAAAGCATACAAATCTTGAAAAAACTTTAGTAAAAAAACACTTTATTACCAGCTAGTTATAAAAAAAGTTAATGAATATATGTGCTTTTATTTAATTAAATACAAACTAAACAAAATAGAAGCTAATATTGTAAGACTTTCCTATCATTAAATATTAAACTGAATTTTATGAATAGATACTAATATTTCCAGAAACATATATTATGATAATTTTCGCAGACTTGAATTAAACTTTTAAAAGTACTAACCTATCGGTGAGCAGAAGAAAATTCTGTAAAAAGAAAGGAGAATGCTTTATGATGACCGATTTACAAAAGGAGTTTTTTAAACGATTAAAAATTCCTGCAAAAGAAATAACATTTGATGATTTAGATGCAATTCTCTTAAAAATGGGATTGATTCTCCCCTATGAAAATCTCGATATTATGGCTGGTACTATTAAAAACATCTCAAAAAATAACTTAATAGAAAAGTTACTTATTCAAAAACGAGGCGGTCTTTGTTATGAATTAAACTCCTTATTGTATTACTTTTTAATGGATTGTGGATTTCAAGTATATAAAGTAGCTGGTACTGTTTATGACCTTTATGATAATAAATGGAAACCCGATGATGGTCATGTCATTATCATATTACATCATAATAATAAAGATTATGTTATAGACGCCGGTTTTGCCTCTCATCTACCTTTACATCCAGTCCCTTTTAACGGAAAAGTCATCTCTTCTCAAACGGGTGAATATCGAATTCGCAAACGAATTACCCGAAAAGGTACACACATTTTAGAAATGAGAAAAGGAGCTAACGGGGAATCTACAAATTTCTTGCAATCTGAACCTTCAGATGAATGGAAAATAGGCTATGCCTTCACTTTAAATCCAATAGATGAGAAAAAGGTTAATAATATCCAGAAAATCATTGTAGAACATAAAGAATCTCCTTTTAATAAAGGAGCTATCACTTGTAAATTAACTAATTATGGTCACATATCATTAACAAATAAAAATTATACAGAAACCTTTAAAGGCACCAAAAATAAACGTCCAATAGAATTAAAAGATTATGCTCGCATTCTTCGTGAATCTTTTGGAATAACGCAAGTGAAATATGTAGGAAAAACACTAGAAAGAGGTTAGTTGACTAAAAGTATTTCATAATAAAGCAGATTCCATATTTAGAATCTGCTTTATTTTATATTTTGTTATAAAGAAATTTGTTTTGCTCTTATCCTTTAATTTTCAATTATATACTCATCATCATATTTATCGTATTGGAGCCCTGACCCTATTTTTGATTCCGTAACTTGATCTCTTAAAAACGGTGCAGCTTCCATTTTGCTAGTTGCAATTTCAATTCCATATTTCTTCGTTAAATGGGCTAATTCTATTAAAAACCACTCTCTTCGCAATGTAACTGGAATATCAAATGTCCTTCTTTTCATATATAATAGCACCTCTTTAATTTTCATAACTTAAAAAACATTATAGTATATGCATGTCCATTTTAAATGTGCTATTAATAAAATATAATTTTAGTTTACATAAAATTATTATGTAATAGTAGAAAGAGGCTTGTCCTCCCCTTTCTACTGCAGAGATTTAAATTAAGAACATCTTGGTACACCGAAAGCTAAGAATAAACCTGCTACTCCCGCTGTAATCGGTACTTTCAAAGTAATTACATCGTCTACCTTCGTTACTAGAAAGTAAGCATTACCTTCTTGTAACACACAATTCACTAACAATTGAAATTCCATTCAAATTCCCTCCTCTCAATCTATATATTATACTTTATGGATTTTATTCAAAAATGTACTAGGAAATTCATCCATTTTCCCCTATATTCAAATAAATGTTTATCAGTCTATTAAAACTACTAATTTTATATAAATCGTGTAATACCCCATAAATCCCTATATAATTAGCAATGAAAATCTTACAAATGGAGGTATACAAATGGCGATTTTGAGTAATATTGGTACAGCTTTATTTTTAATTGCTTTTATTCTTTTCATTCTATGTATCATCTCGTTTTTCAAGAAAAATGGAAAAGCAAAACAGTATGGTCGTCCTGCCGTTATT
The DNA here is from genome assembly GCF_022663775.1 of Bacillus cereus group sp. BfR-BA-01350. Classification (NCBI taxonomy): domain Bacteria; kingdom Bacillati; phylum Bacillota; class Bacilli; order Caryophanales; family Bacillaceae; genus Bacillus; species Bacillus cereus group sp. BfR-BA-01350. The sequence continues at coordinate 588,291 of NZ_JAKUGD010000001.1, read as the reverse complement.
CTTTTTATGATTTCGATTGTATTAATAATAACTAGTGCTGAGACTGCTAATAACCCAATTGTTGAATTTTTTTCTATTTTAAGTTTTGTTTTATTTGTTTTCTTCCTCGTACTAGCAATCTTATCTGTAATTAAAAAGACAGGTGTAGCAAAAAAACAATTTATTATCACAGCTATTTTATTTGTCATTTTTGTTGCACTCTCAAGTATTTCAGCTCCTTCTTCTGAAAAAACGACAGCAACTAGTAAAAAAGTTACTTCTAACAATGCAGAAGAAAAAGAGAGCAAGAAGAAAAAAGAACTAGAAAAGAAAGAAGCGGACGAAAAAGCTCAAAAGCAAGAAGATGAGAAGCGTCAAGCCGAGGAACAAGCTCGTAAGCAAGAGGATGAAAAACGTCAGGCTGATGAACAAGCTCGTAAACAACAAGAAGAACAAAAACGTCTTGCTGATGAACAAACTCGTAAACAACAAGAGGAACAAAAACGCCAGGCTGATGAACAGGCTCGTAAACAACAAGAAGAACAAATACGCCAAGCTGATGAACAAGCTCGTAAACAGCAAGAAGAACAAAAACGTCTTGCTGATGAACAAGCCCGTAAACAACAAGAAGAGCAAAAACGCCAAGCTAATGAACAAGCTCGTAAACAACAAGAGGAACAGAAAAAAGCACAGCAAGCTCAAACACAACCTGCTGCTGGAAATACTAGTAATGCATACTACAAAAATTGTGCCGCAGTTAGAGCTGCTGGGAAAGCTCCCCTATATAAAGGACAACCAGGTTATGCCTCACATCTTGATCGTGATGGCGATGGAGTCGCATGTGAAAAATAGCAATAAAAAAGAAGCTTCTAGTAAGCTTCTTTTTTATTATTACGTATAAGATCTAATTACTCTTCCATTCTTTTAAGCCCTATATCAATTCAAAATGGCATCTTATTTTTTAAATACTTGTACTATTAACCATTAACTGGAGCAATACTCCAATTAATGATTTCAATATTTTTCACCTCCACTTTCCCTTTGACAAGAACATGTGGAATTAAGTGAAACATCCCAAATCTTCTACTATTTTTGTATTCATCTCTATAATATTCTTTGGTGCAGGTATTTAATTGCTTTAATTCTTTATATTCATTAAAATTGATGAATTCTATTTCACATTCTTTTAATTCGCTATTTGCTCCACCCCAATTGTGCTTTGAGTACTTGTATATTGCCATACACTGACCCTTCAATGCGCTAATAGGAATTTTATAAAACAATTTATTTGTATGAATGTTTACTCCTATTTCCAACAATACTTTATAAATCTCATAAGGATGCAGTGGTAAAAAATGCACGACATCATTCCATAAACATTCTAGTTTTGGTATTTTACGTGTTAATAAGTTCTCTCTTTGAGTATGATCTTTATATTTTTGTATATACTCACGATATAAATTTGGATATACCCTTTTCAATTCATTTAATAGGATTAAATATTCTCCTTTTAGTTCTTCTGGTACCATATGATAAACATATTCCATAAAAACCTCCTATAAAAGATATACTTCCTATCCCAAAATTCTTCGCCATCTTTTCTATAATGTCCTCTGTTGAAGAATAATCCTATTATTCTCAAATCAGACACATAATAAGTGATTTCAATCACCACGTTGTTTTTCATTTATCGCTATTCTTAATTTAGATATTACATTTAAACTTTATGGAGGCATTCATATGGAACATACATTTACTGAAACTTCTATTGTCGGTGAGATTGTTACACAGTTTCCGAAAGCTAGTGATCTTTTTAAATCCTATAGAATAGATTTTTGTTGTGGCGGTAATAAGCCACTTATTGATGCAATTCATGAAAGAAATTTATCAGCTACTGAAGTAATTACAGAGTTAAATACGCTTTATCATAATACGAAACGATTAAATGAATCTGAAATTGATTGGAAAAATGCTTCTTATCGTGAATTGATTGATTATGTAATTCATAAGCATCATCGTTATTTAAATGAAGAGTTACCACAGTTAAGTCCTTATGTGACGAAAGTATTACGTGTTCATGGAGCAAATCAGCCGCATTTAGCTAAGATTCATAAGCTATTTCATGAACTTAAAATGGAATTAGAACAGCATTTAATTAAAGAAGAAACAGAAGATTTCCCATTAATTTTAGAATTTGAAAAAAATCCAACTGATGAAAACTATGCAAAGTTACGTAAAGTAGTAGATGAACTAGAAAATGAACATAACCACGCTGGCAACATTATTAAAGAGCTTCGTAAAGTTACACATGACTTTACTCCTCCAGAAGGAGCTTGCGGCACTTATCGACTTGTTTACAATCGCCTTGAAGCGTTAGAGTCTGATTTATTTGAGCACATTCATTTAGAAAATAATATTTTATTTCCACGTGCCATTACGAGAGCGTAAATAAAGTGCAGGACATGAGTATACATACTGATGTCCTGCTTTTTCATTTTGCGAAACCTATCCACATCACCCTCACATAAATCCGAATTTTAACAATTTGTGAATCATTATAAAAATGTGATAAATATCACATCTCCCCCTTTCTTGATTTTCTATAATAAAAATATAATCCTTTGTTCAACATTTCACATAAAAAGGGGAAACGAAAATGAAAAAACGTTTAGTTATGATCGGAAATGGTATGGCTGGCATACGTTGTATGGAAGAAATATTAAAACATGATTGTGATTCATATGAGATTACTATTTTTGGAGATGAACCACACCCAAACTATAATCGCATTATGCTCTCTCATGTTTTACAAGGTAAAACAAATATACAAGATATCATTATGAATGAATACAGTTGGTATGAAGAAAACGAAATAACTTTGTATACAAATGAAAGAGTCCAAAGTATTGACCGAGAAGAAAAAGTTATTATTACAGAAAAGAATCGTACTCTTACATATGACAAACTTATTATTGCAACAGGTTCTAGTGCTTTTATTTTACCGGTTGAAGGTTCCACTCTTCCTGGTGTAACAGGTTTTCGAACTATTGAAGATACACAGTTTATGATGGATACTGCTAAAGAAAAGAAAAAGGCCGTTGTCATTGGTGGTGGATTACTTGGTTTAGAAGCAGCAAGAGGTCTTATTGACTTAGGAATGGACGTACATGTTGTTCATTTAATGCCTAGCTTAATGGAGCAACAACTAGATACGAAAGCAGCTTCTCTACTGCGTGAAGATCTAGAAGCACAAGGCATGAAGTTTCTAATGGAAAAGAAAACTGTAAAAATTCTTGGTACAAACCATGTTGAGGGCATTCAATTTGAAGATGGTGAAGTTGTAGATTGTGATTTAATCGTAATGGCTGTCGGAATCCGACCAAATACGCAAATAGCAAGAGATGCTGGTTTAATTGTCAATCGCGGCATTGTAGTCAATGACTATATGCTAACAAACGATGAGTCCATTTATGCAGTTGGCGAATGTGCAGAACATGACGGTATCGCATATGGACTTGTTGCCCCTCTTTATGAACAAGGTGCAATATTAGCAAAACATATAACAAATTTACAAACTGATGGATATTCGGGCAGTATCGTCGGTACGCAATTAAAAGTTGCTGGTTGTGATTTATTCTCTGCAGGCCAAATTTATGAAGATGATCAAACGAAAGCAATATCCATCTTTAATGAATGCAAACGTTCCTATAAAAAAGTATTAATTCGTGACAATAAAGTCGTCGGTATCGTTTTATATGGTGACACAGCTGATGGTACACGCCTCTTTAGCATGTTAAAGAAAGAAGAAGATATACAAGAATATACACCAGCGTCCATTCTTCACAAAGCTGGTGAAGAAAGTGAACTTGATGTTGCTACAATGAGTGCGGATGACACAATTTGTGGATGTAATGGTGTTACGAAAGGAACAATCGTACATGCCATTTTAGAACAAGAGTTAACGACTTTTGAAGAAGTTAAAGGCTGTACGAAAGCCGCAGGGTCATGTGGTAAATGTCGTCCACTTGTAGAACAAGTTTTATCTCATACACTCGGAGATGCTTTTGATGCCTCAGCCCAGTCTGCTGGTATGTGCGGATGTACACCTTTATCACGTGATGAAGTCGTAGCGGCAATTCATGAAAAAGGCTTAAAATCACCAAAAGAAGTACGAAATGTTCTTGGTTTTGTACATGAAGATGGCTGTTCGAAATGTCGTCCTGCTTTGAACTACTATTTACGTATGGCGATTCCAGAAGAATATGAAGATGATAAAGCCTCCCGTTTCGTTAATGAAAGAATGAATGGTAACATCCAGCACGATGGTACATTCTCTGTTATTCCACGTATGTACGGAGGCGTTACAACAGCAGATGATTTAATGAAAATTGCTGAAGTTGCGAAAAAGTATAATGTTCCACTTGTGAAAATTACCGGTGCAAGTCGAATTGGCTTATACGGTGTTAAGAAACAAGATTTACCTAACGTATGGGCTGACTTAAATATGACTTCTGGATATGCGTATTCAAAATCTCTTCGTAATGTAAAATCATGTGTTGGCTCTCGTTTCTGCCGTTTCGGTACGAAAGATTCATTAGGACTTGGTATGCTCCTTGAACAATCCTTAGAAATGGTAGATACACCTCATAAAATGAAGATGGGTGTAACGGGCTGTCCGCGTAACTGTGCGGAAGTACTTACGAAAGATTTTGGCGTTGTTTGTGTCGAAAATGGATATCAACTTTATATTGGTGGAAATGGTGGTACAGAAGTACGTAAAGCTGATTTTGTAATGATTGTCCCTACTGATGATGATGTTCTTCGCATCGCTACAGCTTACATGCAATATTATCGTGAAACTGGTATTTACGGAGAGCGTACTGCCTACTGGACAGAACGATTAGGCTTCGATCACATAAAAGAAATACTGCAAGATGTAAATATCGTCACTAAGTTAAATGAACGTTTCCAAACAGCTCGTGGCACATATAAAGAAGCTTGGGGACAAGCACTAGAAACAAAATCATTAAAAGGGATGTATGAAGTAGAAACTGTGAAATAAGGAGCTGTGATCTATATGATACAAACGAAAGAAAAAATAAAAGTTATGCGTGCAGAAGATCTTCCTATTCAAATCGGTAAAGAGGTACAAATGAAAGGTATGTCTATCGCCCTATTCCGCCTTTCAAATGGTGATATTCGAGCTGTAGAAAATCGTTGTCCTCATAAAAACGGACCGTTAGCAGAAGGAATTGTATCTGGTGAATTCGTCTTTTGTCCACTGCATGATTGGAAGATTTCATTACTAACAGGTGAAGTTCAACAACCTGATGACGGTTGTATTCAAACGTACGAAGTAGAAGTCATTGATGGTGACATTTATATATATATGTAATTTACAAAAGGAAGCCTCCCCCCTGGCTTCCTTTTAAATAAAACTAGATGAGGTGCAATTATATGAACGGATATGTATATTTAGTTGGTGCAGGACCAGGTGATGAAGGGCTTATTACAAAGAAAGCGATAGAGTGTTTAAAACGTGCAGATATTGTTTTATATGACCGTTTACTAAACCCTTTCTTTCTTAGCTATACAAAACAAACATGTGAACTTATGTATTGCGGAAAAATGCCAAAGAATCATATTATGCGACAAGAAATGATTAACGCACACCTTCTTCAATTTGCAAAAGAGGGAAAAATTGTTGTCCGATTAAAAGGCGGAGATCCATCTATTTTTGGCCGTGTTGGTGAAGAAGCAGAAACTTTAGCAGCAGCAAATATTCCATATGAAATTGTACCAGGCATTACATCTAGCATCGCCGCTAGTAGCTATGCAGGTATCCCCCTTACCCACCGTAACTACAGTAATAGCGTTACTTTACTAACCGGACATGCAAAAGGTCCTTTAACCGATCATGGAAAATATAATTCATCTCACAATAGCGATACGATTGCCTACTACATGGGTATAAAAAACTTACCTACAATTTGCGAAAACTTACGACAAGCAGGAAAGAAAGAAGATACGCCAGTAGCAGTCATTGAATGGGGTACAACTGGTAAACAGCGCGTTGTCACAGGGACACTATCTACCATTGTTTCTATCGTCAAAAATGAAAATATTTCTAACCCTTCTATGACAATTGTTGGTGATGTCGTTTCCTTACGTAATCAAATCGCTTGGAAAGAACGTAAACCATTACATGGTAAAAAAGTTTTATTTACATCCGCAACAAATAAAACAAGTGTAATGAAGCAAAGGTTACAAGAAGCTGGTGCAGAAATATATCAAATTCCAACTTTCAAAAAGGAAGAATATACATTAACACTTGAACAAATCAATGAAATTTTTAACGTTGATCGCCTTGTTTTTTGTTCAGCTAAAAGTGTAGAAATTTTGATGCAATCATGTAGTAAATACCAGAAAGATATTCGTTCTTTACAGGCAGAGCTGCAACACATGAACGTTGCCACTCAAGAAAAACTTATGCAATATGGCCTACTAAGTAAAGAAGCAAAGTTCTCTTCCGATACAACTGTTTATTTAGGCAGAAATATTAATCGGATTGCTTTTATTCAAGAGAAAATTGGTGCCGGCTCCTATATGATGACTCATAAGTATACAATTGATCATCGCTTCGATGAAGTCCATTCTCGTATGCTTTCAGAATTCTTATGGGATAGCATTGTATTTGAAGGACGCGCTTCTATTGATACGTTTCTAGCAGAAGTAAAACGTCTTGGCTTTATCGATATTGTTACTCTCCCATTCTCGTATACCGACGTTCCAACTTTACACTATGCAAATAAAGTCGGGTTTCATAACGTAGATCATCAATTACAAGAAACTCTTATGAAAAAAGATATGGTAAGACAATGAAAGGAATTGTATATGTTGGACACGGGAGCCGGTTACAAGAAGGTAACGAACAATTCATTCACTTTATTCAATCTGTTATGAAAGAACGTAACGAAAGAATTCAAAAAATAGCTTTTCTAGAACTAACGACACCTACCATTTCGGATGCAGTTACAGAAACGATACTAGAGGGAGCAACTGAAATAATGATTGTACCTGTTTTATTATTTGCAGCAGCTCACTATAAATGTGATATTCCTTTTGAGATAGAACAAATGCAAAAGCAATATCCACATATAACATTTTCAGTTGTACCACCTTTTAGTACGCATCCGCATATGGTTGAACTTGTAGTGAAAAGAATACGTGAAGCTATGCCAATGCAAAATAGTAGTATTTTACTCGTAGGAAGAGGTAGTAGTGACCCCCAGCCCATACATGAGTTACAGCAAATTGGAGTAGCTGTCGAACAAAAACTCAGTATACCAGTATCGTGCTCCTTTTTAACGAAAGGAACGCCCTCTTTTACTGCTGAGCTCAAGACTATAACATCGACTGCATCTCATGTATATGTCATGCCGTACCTTCTCTTTACTGGATTATTGCTTCAAAAAATTAAGTTGCATACAAAAAAATACGATCACGTTACAACTTGTAACTGTCTTCAGTTTGATACATATATGAAATTAACATTGTTAGAACGAATGGAGGAATATGTGTATGTATAACATGTACCCTCTTATGTTTAATCTACATAATAAAGTGGTCGTTATCATTGGTGGAGGTAAAATCGCATATCGAAAAGCGTCTAGATTAAAAGATACAGGCGCTTTTGTCACCGTTGTCAGCCCAGAAATTTGCAAGGAAATGAAGGAACTTCCTTATATTACTTGGAAGCAAAAAACTTTTAGTAATGATGATATTAAAGATGCTCATCTTATTTATGCAGCTACAAATCAACATGCTGTAAATATGATGGTCAAACAGGCCGCCCATGATTTTCAATGGGTTAACGTTGTAAGTGACGGTACAGAATCATCGTTTCACACACCGGGTGTCATCCGAAATGGTGAATATGTTGTAACGATTTCAACTTCAGGTAAAGATCCATCTTTTACGAAGCGTATGAAGCAGGAACTAACATCTATTTTTCCTACTCTTATAAAAAAGCTTTCTCGTACTCACAAATTATAATCTATTTCTTAGCTAAAATAGTAATTACCTTTGGACGAACGTTTTTTAGAAGCGTTTGTTCTTTTGGTTTTGGTTTCCTTTTTTGAATTAAACCGCTTAATTATCAGACATGATACAATTGTAAACGACACCTAATATATGAAAGACTGCTTTTTCTCATATCAATCCCCTTCCATCACTCGCCACCTCAAATCTATTCGTTTTTGCATGTAAATTCAAAACAAAATATATGACAAATAAATAACGACAGTTACTGTAACAATACTAAAAAGTGTTGAAAATAAAACGATTTGCGCATGTAGTTCAGGCTCTATTTGATACTCCATAGCAATGGTTGCTGTATTTCTTGAAGTAGGAAAAGAACTTGCAATAAATAATGATTGTGCAACAATACCATCAATCTTTAGTAGGTAGATCATGGTAAGTGCTACTAATGGCCCCATCAGTAACCTTCCAATTAAAGCCCATGTTATGACTCGATGGAAAAATTTAAGCTTAATGTTGGATAATTGCGCCCCTAGCAATATGAGTGCTATTGCAACAAAACCATTCGCAAGCTGATTAAGAGGTAGCAAGATAGAATTAGGTAATTGAATTGTAAAAGATTGAAAGAGAATCCCTAATACGAGCGCATGAAATACAGGCAGTCTTAGAAATGATTGAATAATACCTCCGATTGTTTTTGTTGCTGATAGTAAGTTATATATTCCATATGAATAGGTTAAAAGATTCTGGAAAATAACAATGAAAATCTGAATGGAAACCCCCACTGGATTGTGACTGAAAATCAATTGACTTACTGGTAATCCATAATTACCGGAATTCATTAACGAAATGCTATTTTTTAGAGCTGCACTTTCTCCTTTTTCTAACTTTAATATTTTTGAAATAAAATGACTTACTATGATCAGACTTAGACTGTAAAGCATTAAATAGTATATTATCTGGAGCAACAAATCTATTTCTATACGAATATCATATATATTCACAAATACAGCCGCAGGCATCAAGCAATAAGTAATAAGTGTAGATAGTTGCTTTAAGTCAAATTGAAACTTTCTTTGTAAGATTGCACCAATTAGCATCAATATTAATATCGGTAATATTACGTCTAATATAATAAAAACAAACATTTACAACCTCATTCTACATATATTTTAGTTGGATTAAACACTTTACTACATATGGACCACATTTAATTCATCGGAAAACACATTCAGTTCTCAATAATCAGAAAAAACACTTATTTTATTCCCCCCCCTCTCTTTTCTTTAACATAACAAATATGAGCCATAAAGAAAATTATGGATTATTTATAGAAATTTATAATTTTATCTTATCGAACTGAACTGTATTCTTTAGTTTAAGTATACTTTTTCACAATACCCATTAGCCTTATCAAAAAGCTGGTTCTAATAAAATATGAAGTTTTTTCTTGTTATAGATACCGTCATATGTTTTTTAAAATTCCGAGGAATTTCAATTTTTATATTTCTTGATATAGATTGATAGATATTCTTTAGAAAGGAGTGACTATTAATCGATTTATTAGCGATCAATAGTCATATCGTTTAATTCAAAAGTTATTGTTTTCATTCTCGATATATTCCGAATGTTTTATGAAGATGTTTCGTTTATTCATTTCAGTCTTATAACAATCGTACTGTTTCTTTTACTTTGGAAACTTTCAATAGACAAAAAACTGAGTTCTCGATTGTAGAATTAGATTTAAGGTCATACATTTATCCCTTAATTTCTTTATCTGTAGGCAAAACAATTGCAGCTATTATATAAATTAACACTGTAAATCCGCTAGTAAAAAAGGCTGATAATGCAGTTACTATGCGAAGGATACTAACATCAATTCCATACTTGTCACTTAAGCCACCTAACACACCTGATACTTGTTTATCTTGAGTGGACTTATATAACTTTTTCATCTAAACACCCCAATTCAATTAAATATTTGCTTTCTAAAAATTAGTTTAATCTTTGTGCTTGAACTAACCTGCCCTTTAATTGAATAACATCTGATATCTATATTTTAACATAAAATCCCATTACTCTTCTGTTTTTCATTTTAAAACCACATTATTTTAGAAAACAAACGTTCGTTAAGATATCAATAGAAAACATGTTGAAGCCTATTACTAAAAGAACCATCCCAAAATACTTTGGGACGGCTCTTTTTCTTTATTAATGATTCTTTAACATCACTAACAGCTTTTCTTGACTATACATCCATACTGTAATGATTAAACAAGCAAGTGCGACTTCTGATAACGCCATAAACCCAATTGCATAATGACCTGTTAGTTGGAACAGTAATGTTAAAATTAGTGGCGGGAAGAATCCTCCAAGTCCGCCTAAAGCTGAAACGAGCCCATTTACAATACCAGCTTGTTCTGAGAAGTACATTGGAACGAGCTTGAAGATTGTACCATTACCGATACCTGCACAAAATGCGACAAGTAGGCAACCAAATGTATATACGTTCATGCTAGGCATAAATGATAAAATAATACCTGAAAGTGTTAAACCGATAAATACGAAGATTAATATTTTAAATGGATTAAACTTATCACCGAGCCAACCACCAATCGGACGCATAATTGTTGCGAGTACGATGAATCCGGCTGTCCGTATACCTGCATCTACTTTCTCTAATCCGAAATGAGATACTAAAAAGTTTGGTAAATATACTGTAAATGCAACAAATGATCCGAAAGTTAAAAAGTAAAAGATACATAAAAACCAAAGTTTCTCATTTTTATATACACCTTTTATTTGTTCCATTAGTGGTGTATTCACTTTTTTCTCTTTACGATCACCTAATAAAAAGTTCATAAGTGCAAACGCTGCAAGTAAAACTAAATAACATTGTACTGTCGTTCTCCAGCCAACTGAAGTTGCGATAACAGGCGCTAAAAATGAAGTAATTGCTGTTCCAGCGTTACCGACACCGTAAATACCATTTACAAAACCGTGACTCTCTTTTGGAAAGTATTTTGGTAAAGAAGTTACTCCTACAGAGAATACAGCACCACCGATTCCTACAAATAATCCACCAATAATTAAATCCATCATAGAATTGGCAACACTAATATAAAAAACAGGAAATAATAATAGAATAAAACTAATAAAGAATAATTTTCTTGCTCCGAAACGATTTGTCCAATAACCAATTGGAATGCGAAGAACAGAACCTAAAATAACGGGTACTGCTGTTACCATAGAAATTTGTCCCGCAGTTAATGGGATATCCACTTTAATATAGGGCATTAATGATGATAAAATAACCCACACCATAAAACCGATAATTAGATTAGAAGTTTGTAAACTTAATTGAAAATTAGGACTTTTCATCCTGTTCCCTCCTATGTATACGTAGTTATATTCATTCCCTCCAGCCTAATCACGTTCTTACATGATTAGGCTGAAAAGAATCAACCACCACTTACTGGCGGAATCATTGCTACGACATCACCAGTTTGAATGATGTCATCCTCATTTGCGTATTCTTCATTTATTGCGACCATAATCTCGTTTGAAATTGCTACATTATATTCCTTAATCAGAACTTCCTTCAGCTTCGCGACTGTAATATTTTCACAATCTATGTGTAATGCTGGCTTACTTACTTCTTCTTGTAAATGTGCAAATAATAGTACTTCAATCAATTTCTCATCTCCTTTCCAGGCTCGCCATTACCATATGCTGTTTTCTCTAACTGATCGCCTATCCACGACTCACTATCTTCCCAAAACTCTTTTTTCCATATCGGAACAATTTGTTTTATACGTTCCATAATATATTCATTCGCCTCATAAGCAGCTTTCCGATGCGATGTAGCAACAGCAACGACAACAGCCAAATCAGAAATTTGTAACGTACCAATGCGATGTGTAATTGCCACATATGTTCCAGGCCATTTCTCTCCTACTTCGGTACCAATTCTCTCAAGCTGTTTCTCCGCCATTGTTTTATAAGCTACATACTCTAAATAAAGCGTACGTCGGCCTTTCGTAAATTCTCTAACAGTGCCAATAAAAGTAGTAACCGCACCACACTCACGCCGAATTACTTTGTTTGTCACTTCTTCAATTGATATAGGTGTATCAATTACTTCATAATACGTATGTGTCATTTCGCACCTCTTATCTTTGTATAAATTAGCAACCTATTTTTCTATTATTTGTATGAACGAAACAATTCTTTCCATGGCCATTCACTTCCGTTGGTTGATTCTAATAACAGTACCGAAACAGTAATTCCAGCTTTAAATCCTCTCGTTCCCCCTGGCAAAACGATAAATGCATTCGCTTCTGCAAGTGAAGAAATTGCGCTAGATTTATCTAAACCAACTGGTGTAACTTGCAATTGACCATCTACAATTTCTACTCTCCCTCTTACAAATCGAGTAAACGGATTTGCTTTCGGAAAGTCTTTTTGTAAAATTGCCTCTGCACGAAATACGTGCGAATCTTTTCTATGCAAGTATGTTCCAATGACTGGTCTAACATATAATTCACAACCGACATAACAAGCTGAAGGATTACCAGATAAACCAAATAGTAGTTTTCCTTCTACCTCAGCTACAGTTGTCACACTTCCTGGTCGCATCGCTATTTTGTTAAAAAGTACATTAGCTTGTAATCTCTCATAAATAGCAGGCAAATAGTCATAGTCTCCTACTGAAACGCCACCAGTCGTAATTAAAATATCAACTTCTTTTATCGCCTTTTTTACATTGTTATAACACGTCTCAAAATCGTCAACGAATTGTCCATAATACCGTACAACTCCGCCCGCTCGTTCAATTTGCGCTGCTATCATATAGGAGTTACTATTTCGAATCTTCCCTGGCTTTAATTGTTCATGTACTTCAAGCAGTTCGCTACCCGTCGTTACTATTCCAATAATCGGCTGTTTTACAACATGTACGGAACTATAACCAAACGTAGCAAGAAGTGCTGCAACTCCAGGATTAATAACAGTCCCTTTTTTCACAAGGATAGTATTTTGTTTTACATCTTCACCTTTAAAGGAAATGTTATCACCAGCTGCGAAACAGCGTTTTAATGTCATATAAGTCCTTTCATTTTTTTCAAATCCTTCCGTTAGTTCTAACATAACAACTGCATTACACCCTCTCGGAATTGCGGCTCCTGTCATAATACGGACAGCTTGAAATGCTTTCACTTCTTCTGTAAAGACAAAACCTGCTCCAATTTCACCAATCACTTCAAACTGAATGGGATTACTGCTACTGGCTTCTTTTGTATCTTCTGCTCGAATCGCAAATCCGTCGTATGGAGAGCGATTGAAATGCGGGACATCATGATCTGCAATAACATCTTTTCCAAGTGTTCTACCGTAGCTTTCTATAAGAGAAACCTTTTCTATTTCACCTTGGTAAGCATATTCCATTACACGCGCAACTGCTTCTGCCACTGGAATTGGTATACGTTTTTCTAACATTCTTTTTCACCTCGTTTTAATAAGGAGAAACTTTCTTTCTGTTCATCCTATATATTTTGCGTACAATCGTTTTCCTATTTTCACATCATTTGTCCCATGAACAAATGCCCTACCGTCTGTAAATAAAACGAAACGATATTCATCAATTAGAAATGATAGTAAGTACGGCGTTTTTTGGACATGTACAATTTTTTGTAATCTTTTTTTAATTTCGTTTAAATTTAGAACTCTCTTTATTCCTGGACGGATTTGAACTGTATTCCGTCCGCATAGCACCTCCGTTTTCACCTGTGATTCAAATGTTAAACTTGGGTACGTACGTGTATTTCCGCAAGATGGACATGTACTTTTTTTCTGTTTATTTACTTTTAATGAGAGAAATTGATTGTTCCAAATATCAAATGATAACATTGTTCCTCGTAGCGTCTCGAAATCATCCACCAATATTTTCATCGCTTCTGTCACTTGGTGAGCAACAACCATCTGTACAGCTGGTTGAATGATTCCGGCTGTATCACATGTTGCACCGCCCATCGGATGATCCATTAAGCAGCGAAAACATGGTGTTTTTCCTGGAAGAATTGTGTACGTTACACCGTAACTTCCAATGCATCCACCGTATATCCAAGGTATATTTTCTTTTTGTGAAATATCATTTATAAGTAGACGCGTATCAAAGTTGTCAGTCGCATCTAATATGAGATCCACTTCTTTCGTTAACTCTTCCATTTCTTTCATTGTGACATCCGTTACAACTGGTACAATTTCCACCTCTGAATTAATCTTTCTTACATGTTCTGCCGCTGCAATTGCTTTTGGTTTGCATTGTTTTGCATCTTCTTCTGTATATAACTGTTGCCGCTGTAAATTACTCCATTCGACATAGTCACGATCGGCAATTGTCAATTTCCCAATTCCCATCCGAACGAGCGCTTCTGCATTTGCAGCTCCTAGCGCCCCCGCACCAATTAAGAGCACATGCTTTTCCCTTATTTTCCTTTGTCCCATTTCACCTATTCCAGAAAACAATACTTGTCTTGAATATCGCTCTTGCATAAGGAATCCTCCTTTCGCTATCCACCAATGTAAGACATCTCAACTTTTTGACGTTTATTTGTACTTTCCGCCGTTCTTTCATCTGAATATTGATCTGTTCTATACTCCCATGTATATTGGAGAATTTTTAGTAGTGAGGCATCCGAAATATTTTCTCGAAGAAGCGATCGTAAATCCGTTCCTTTTTCTACAAATAAGCACGTATAAAACTTGCCGTCTGCCGAAATACGGGCTCTCGTACAAGAAGAACAAAATGACTCAGATACTGAAGTAATAAATCCAACTTCGGCATCGCTTCCTACATATCGATACAATTTCGCAACTTCTCCAAAGTAACGAGGTTTAACAGGTTCAATTGGATATACACGATTAATTTTCTCTATTAATTGTTCCTTCGTAACGACTTGTTCAAAGTTCCATCCGTTCGTACTGCCTACATCCATAAACTCAATGAAACGTAACTGTATTTCTTGTTCTTTAAAATACTGAGCCATAGGAAGAATTTGACTATCATTCATCCCTTTTTTTACAACCATATTTACCTTTACTTCTAATCCAGCTTCCTTCGCTGCTTCAATTCCTTTCAGTACAGGTTTCGTACTTACATGTCTTCCATTAATTTTTTGGAAGACACGATCCTCTATTGCATCTAAACTAATATTTACACGCTTTAATCCTGCTTCTTTTAGCGCCTTAGCTTGTTTTGCTAAATGAATTCCGTTTGTTGTGAGCCCAATATCTTTTAAGCCTTCTAGCTTTGCAAGTCTTGCAATTAACTTCGGTAAGTCTTTACGCAATAAAGGTTCACCGCCAGTAAGCCTAATTTTATTAACTCCCATACTTATAAATAATCTCGCTAACCTTTCTATTTCATCAAACGTTAATAAACACTCTTCCTGTAAAAAAGCATAATCAGGTCCGAACACTTCAGCAGGCATACAATATGTGCACCTAAAATTACAACGATCAATAACTGAAATGCGTAAATCTTGAAGTGGCCGCTTTAAAGAATCTTTCATGTTCTCGTGCATCTATATCCCTTCTTTTCTGCTGCAATGCTTAGTAAGCTTTCGTTTTTTTATTTGCCTTCATTATAAAAAAGAAGCTACATATTCAATGTGACTTTTCTCACATTACTTTCCCCATTCAAAAATTCTTCACAAATCCGTTCGCATTTTGTTCACATCTTCAGTCCCTATTCCTTACGGTCATTGAAATTTAACTTTATTTTTGAAATAGCTCTTGCATTTTCATCATATTTACACTCAAAATAGGAAATGTATTGCTTATAAGAAGAAAGGTGATTGCTGTGGCAAACAGTATGACATTATCTCAAGATTTAAAAGAATTACTTGCATCTGTTGAATATAAAATGCAGATAAAAAAAGGTAGTTTTATTTTTCAAGAAGGTATGGAGGCAACCGAACTCTATATCATCCACTCAGGAAAAGTACAAATTAGTAAACTTAGTGCTGACGGACAAGAACTAACACTTCGAATTTGTTCGGCATACGACATTATTGGAGAATTAACATTGTTCACGGATAATGCGAAGTATTTATTAAATTCAAAATGCCTTGAAGATGTTGAAGTAGGCGTTATAAAGCGTGAAGCGTTAGAAAAAGAATTACTCCAAAAACCAGCTCTTGTATTTGAATTTATGAAATGGATTAGTGAACATTTAAGAAGAATGCAAACGAAGTTCCGAGATTTAGTATTACACGGCAAAAAAGGTGCCCTATATTCTACTCTCATACGAATGACAAATAGTTATGGTGTTTTAAAGGAAAATGGTATTCTCATCGATTTACCATTAACGAATCAAGAACTTGCTAACTTCTGTGCAACTTCACGTGAAAGTGTAAATCGAATGTTAAATGAATTAAAAAAGCAAGGTACAATTTCTATTCATAAAGGAAAGATTACAATCCACGATTTACAATTTTTAAAATGTGAAATTGCTTGTGAAGATTGTTCTGCTTCTGTTTGTAGTATCGATTAGCGTCTTATTTAGGTACTTATACTTATAAAGAAAGCCGAGGTCTCCAATTAGATCTCGGCTTTCCTTATAAATTACGAAACATATAAAACTAAATTATTTTTTCAATTCATTTGGAATACGTCTTCTGTAAATTACATAACTACGGCTTATATATTTAATTGGGGCACTAAATACATGTACTAGTCTAGTGAATGGCCATACTGCGAAAAGCCCCATTCCTGCAAGAATATGAATTTTAAACCACACTGGTACTTCCGTCATATATTCAACTTTCGGTTGGAAAATAAAGAGGCTTCGGAACCATGGACCGATTGTTGTACGATAATCAAATCCTTTTGAGTCGATATTTAAAAACGTTGAAGAAAGTCCTGCTAGCATTACGATAAGTAATAAAACAAGCGCAATATAATCTCCCTTTGTACTCGTTGCAATGATGCGTTTTACTGTTACGCGGCGGTACGTTAATATAATTAAACCTATGATAGAAGCAATACCTGCCGGAAGACCAAAACTAATTGCTACTACATGATACATATGCTCAGAAATACCTATGGAACGGTATACAGCTTCTGGAATTAATATCCCCATAACATGACCGCCAATTACGAACATAATCCCAAAGTGGAATAATAGACTTCCGATTCGGAGCATTTTCTTTTCTAATAGTTCACTAGATTTTGATGTCCATCCAAATTGATCATAGTTGTATCTAAAAATATGTCCACCGATAAAGATTGCAAAAATGATATAGGGAAACAACACCCATAGAAATTGATCCATCATTTTGACAACTCTCCTTTCTAATTTGTCTGTACACCCCATGTATCAATAGCGAGTAGAACAGCCGCAAGAATTGGTTCATACATACTATCAGCTTCTTTTAACTGAACGTGTAATGCTTGGATGTTCTCTTTGTATTTACTCATAATTGGTTCACTGTCTTGCTCATTTGCATTTGCAAAAAACTCTAGTAATAGCGGTAAATAATCAGGTAGTTCTTTATCTGTTACTTCAAAACCAGATTTTTTATACTGCTGTTTTAACTCTAGTAATTCAATACCTCTTTCCCTTTGTTCACCGGTGTTCATATACGTTAAATACATATTTGTCTTCTTACCGAAATCAAATGTATATACGTAACTATCAATGAGTTGATCGTTCGTTTTATCCAGTGCTTGTTTTATAAATGCTGTAAGTGAAGTTTTAACTTCTTCCTGTTCAATCGCTTCAATCTCTTCTTGCAATTCAGCTAAAGCTTCTCTCCACCCGAGTTCCGGGTAGGAGAGAAGGAATGAAGAACAAGAAAAAGCAATTTGTAGACTTTGTTTCATATTTTTCCGCCCCCATTATTTAAGAAATTGTCATGCAAGAGCCTGGACCACCTGCAAATGATAAACCACAGCTTCCTTGTTCATTGTATAAATCTGCAACTTGTTCGCGGTGAGACGTCGGGATAACAAAACGATCTTTATATTTTGCGATAGCAAGCAGACGATACATGTCTTCTACATCTTGTTTTGTTAAACCGAGTTCTTTTAATACCGCTTTATTTGGTTCTTTATTAATTTGAATTGCTCTCATATGTGTTCGCATAACAGCCATTTTTTTCAATGTAAGACGAATATGTGATTCATCTCCTGCAGTGAGTAGATTCGCTAAATATTGAATTGGAATACGCATATTATCGATAGCAGGGAAAATCTCTTCTGCTTGCCAGTTACTACCTTTCCCTTCCACCATATTCATAATTGGGCTAAGCGGTGGGATATACCAAACCATTGGCATTGTACGATACTCCGGATGAAGAGGTAGAGCAATTTTCCAATCGATAATCATTTTATAGATTGGTGACTGTTGTGCCGCTTTAATCCACTCTTCAGGAATGCCTTGTTTTATCGCTTCAGCTGCTACTTCTGGATCATTTGGATCTAAGAAAACAGTAAGCTGAGATTCGTATAAATCTTTTTCATTTTCAACTGAAGCTGCTTCTTTTACTTTGTCAGCGTCATATAGCATTACCCCAATATATCTGATACGTCCGACACATGTTTCCGAACAAATTGTTGGCATACCAGCTTCAATACGCGGGAAACACATTGTACATTTTTCCGCTTTATTCGTTTTCCAGTTAAAATACACTTTTTTATATGGGCAAGATGATACGCAGAATCTCCATGCACGACATGCATTTTGATCTACAAGAACAATCCCATCTTCTTCCCGTTTATACATCGCACCAGATGGACAAGACGATACGCAAGATGGATTCATACAATGTTCACATATGCGTGGTAAATACATCATAAAGACATTTTCAAAATCCGTTTTAATTTCTTCTTCCATTTTCTTTACGTTCGGATCTTGTAATCCTGTTATATGTCCACCAGCTAAATCATCTTCCCAGTTTGGACCCCATTCAATTTTTTCAATAAATTCACCTGTAATTGCTGATTTTGGACGAGCAACTGGCTGATGCTTACGCTGCGGACTATTTGTTAACGTTTCATAATCATAGTTCCAAGGTTCAAAGTAATCATCAATTGTTGGTTGATCTGGATTGTGAAAAATATTCATAAGGCGCTTCATTTTCGAACCGGATTTCAGCTGAATTTCACCATTTTTCAATTCCCAGCCACCTTTATATTTCTCCTGATCTTCCCATTGCTTCGGATAACCAATGCCAGGTTTCGTTTCTACGTTATTGAAATACATATATTCAGCACCTGGACGATTTGTCCAGGTGTTTTTGCACGTTACGCTACAAGTATGGCAGCCGATGCATTTATCTAGGTTCATTACCATTCCGACTTGTGCTTTAATCTTCAAGCCAATCTACCTCCTTCAGTTTGCGAATTACAACGTTTAAATCGCGCTGGTTCCCAGTTGGACCATAATAGTTAAATCCATAACTTAATTGACCGTATCCACCAATCATATGTGTTGGTTTCACGTGAATTCGAGTTGGACTATTATGCGTTCCCCCGCGATTACTTGTTAATTTCGTTCCAGGTACGTTAATGTGGCGATCTTGCGCATGGTGCATAAACGCCATTCCTCTCGGTATACGGTGCGTTACAACAGCACGTGCAACAACAACACCGTTACGGTTAAAGCACTCGATCCAATCATTATCCGCAACACCAGCTTCTGCAGCATCTTCTTTATTCATCCAAACGGTTGGACCACCTCTAAATAGCGTTAACATCGGTAATGAATCAAAGTACATACTATGAATGGACCACTTATTATGGGGTGTTAAATAGTTTAGTGTAATCTCTTTCCCTTCTACTTCAGGTCGTGATTTACGGAACGGTTTATGTTGCAGAATTGGTTTAAATGTCGCCATCGTTTCACCAAATTCTTTCATCATGTCATGATCTAAATAGAAAGATTGTCGTCCAGTGATTGTTCTCCAAGGGATGAGACGTTCCACATTTGTTGTAAACGGTGAGTAACGACGTCCACCTTTTTCTGAACCTGTAAAGGCCGGAGAAGTAATTACTGTTTTTGGTTGTGCTGTAATTTGTTCAAATGTGAAGCATTCTTCTTCACGTTCTTCTGCTAAATCACGTAGTTTTAAATCCGTTTGTTTTTCAAGTGCTTCCCATGCTTTTACAGCCATATGACCGTTTGTTGTAGAAGAAAGCGTTAATACCGCTTCAGCAGCATTGATTGCTTCTTTTATGTCTGGACAACCTTTCGCAATAGAATCTGTTTGAACAACTCCTAATCGGCTCTTTAATTGCTCATACTCTTTTTCTGCCGACCAAGAAATTCCTTTCGTACCAATCGGTTGTTTCCCGGCATTTGGTCCAAGTGCTGTCATTTTGTCATAAATCGTTTTATAATCCCTTTCGACAACATGAATTTGCGGCATCGTTTTACCTGGTATTGGTTCACACTCACCTTTGCTCCAATCTTTAATCTTACCAAGTGGTTGTGCTAATTCTTGCGGTGTATCATGAAGAAGTGGTGTTGCAACAACTTCTTTCATTGGTTCAAGATCAATTTTCTCTGCTAGATCTGACACAGCTTTAGAAAGTGATGTGAAAATATCCCAGTCAGAACGTGCTTCCCATGGTGAACCGATTGCCGGATTAAATGGATGTACAAATGGATGCATATCTGTACTGCTTAAATCGTGTTTTTCATACCAAGTTGAAGCAGGTAAGACGATATCAGAATAAAGCGCTGTTCCAGCCATACGGAAATCTAAATTAATGAGCAAATCAAGCTTCCCTTCTGGCGCTTCTTCATGCCATTTAATTTCTTCTGGTCGCAATGAATCACTATCATCATTCATTAATCCGTTCGTTGTACCTAATAAATGTTTTAAGAAATATTCGTGTCCTTTACCAGAACTTGAAATTAAGTTTGCACGCCAAACGAATAAGTTGCGCGGGAAGTTATTTTTATTATCTGGATCTTCAATCGCAAATTTTAGTTCTTTTTCTTTTAGTTTTTGTGCAACGTATTTTCCGATTTCTTCTTGCGTTGTTGCACCAGCAGCAACAGCTTCTTTATATAGTTCAATTCCATTTTTCTCGAATGTCGGATACGAAGGTAACCAGCCAAGTCGCGCTGCTAATACGTTGTAATCACCGTGATGTTGATAACGAGAGTTACCTTCTACTGGTGATGCTAAATGACCAACTGGTGTATCTTCATAACGCCATTGATCTGTTACGAAATAGAAGAAAGATGTACCGTTTTGTAATTTTGGCGGTCCTTGCCAATCTTTTGCCATCGCGATTGTTTGCCATCCTTCCGCTGGTCGTAATTTTTCTTGCCCAACGTAATGCGCCCAGCCACCGCCGTTTACACCTTGTGCTCCGACGAGAAGTACAAGATTTAAAACTGCCCGATAAATCGTATCAGAGTTAAACCAATGGTTAATACCAGCTCCGACAATAATCATTGAGCGACCGTTCGTATCAACAGCATTTTGTGCGAACTCACGAGCGATTTGAATGATTAGATCTCGTTTCACTCCCGTCATTTTCTCTTGCCATGCAGGTGTAAACGGCACGTCATCATTGAAGTCTTTCGGCTCTTGTCCACCAAGCCCTCGGTTCACACCGTAATTTGCTAACGTTAAGTCATATACAGTAGTAACGAACACTTCGCCCTCTTCTGTCATAACCTTTTTCACTGGAATTGTACGTTCTAATACTTTGTTTCCATTATCAGAGAAGTACGGGATTTGTACAGTTCCAACATAATCTTCCATTCCAAGTACAGAAAGACATGGATCAATCTTTTCGCCTGTTTCTTCATCTTCTAAACGTAAGTTCCATTTCTTTTCGTTATCCCAACGTGACCCCATTGTGCCGTGAGGTGTTGCAAAATCGTTCGTATTTTCATTCCAAAGTACAGGTTTCCATTCTCCTAACTTTGTTTCGCGTCCAATATCAGAAGCATTTAAGAATCGATCCGCAACGAATTGGTCTCCTTTTTGTTTCAATGTAACGAAGAAAGGAAAATCAGTATATTGCTTCGCATACTTTGTGAAGTATTCCACTTGATTATCTACGTAAAATTCTTGTAAGATCACGTGCCCCATTGCCATCGCAAGTGCACCGTCTGTACCTTGTTTCACACTAATCCAATCATCTGCAAACTTTGTTGACTCAGCGAAATCAGGACTGACAGAAACGACTTTCGTTCCTTTATATCGAACCTCCGCTAAAAAGTGTGCATCTGGTGTTCTTGTCATCGGTACATTTGAACCCCATGTCATAATGTAACCAGCGTTATACCAGTCACTACTTTCTGGTACATCTGTTTGATCACCCCAAATTTGCGGAGAAGCTGGTGGTAAATCTGCGTACCAATCATAGAAACTAAGCATCGGTCCACCCATAAGTTGCATAAAGCGGCTGCCTGCAGCATGACTTAACATCGACATAGCTGGAATTGGTGAAAAACCAACATTTCGGTCTGGACCGTATTTCATTACTGTATATAATAATGAAGCTGAAACGAGTTGTAACACTTCATCCCAATTCACACGAATGAATCCCCCTTTACCACGTGCCTGCTTATACTTTCGTGCTTTTTCAGGGTTTTCCACAATGCTTTTCCAAGCATCTAATGGTGACTCATTATTTTGTAATTCCTCTTGCCACACACTCCAAAGAACACCACGTACATACGGATATTTCACACGAAGTGGACTATAAATGTACCAAGAAAAACTCGCTCCACGTGGGCAGCCTCGTGGTTCAAAGTCAGGCATATCTGGACCTGTTGTTGGATAGTTAAGCTCCTGTCCTTCCCAAGTTACAATTCCATCTTTCACATAAATGTTCCAACTACATGAACCAGTACAGTTCACACCATGTGTAGAACGAATTACTTTATCATGCTGCCAACGCTTTCTGTACACATTTTCCCATTCACGATCTTCATATGTTTCTTGTGTATGATTATCGTTATAACGATCTATTGGTGAAAAATATTTTAAACGTCTCATTAGTGCTGAAGGTTTCTTCTTCATACTGTTCACTCCTTTAATACGTCTCTCTTACATACCCTTACTATAAGAGAGGTTGTAAAATACAGATGTGACATTTCGCACAGTTCAAGAGATTGTCAAAAATTCAGTAGAAAATAAGTTTGTGAGAAGACCTTTTGTTTTGTTATGAAGATTTATAGTAAATCTTGATTAATAGAAGAATAGTATTTTGAGGTATTGACTATTTTGCAAAAGAAAAACGTAGGAGAAACTCCTACGTTTTTCTTTATAAATATAGGAAACAACCATTTGAATGCATTTATAAAACTAGAAATCATTATTTACCATATTGCCCTTAGTTACTGAAACAATTATACTAGATGTAATCAGAATAAATAATCTGAATATTCTTAGAATTAAAGGTAAGAGTTTTATACTCGCACATAGAGAGGTACGTTCTATTTTCCACTAAATAGATTAGAAAACGATAATAACATTAGGAGGATTACGATGCACCAACTTGATTCATTACATCCCATTATAGAAAAAATAATTAACAATATTGAAAAATTAATGGTCGGAAAAAGAAAAGAAACGATTTTAGCTTTGACAGCTCTCTTAGCTGAAGGTCATGTACTATTAGAAGATGTTCCTGGCGTTGGGAAAACAATGTTAGTACGCGCTCTTTCTAAATCTATTGATGCTGATTACAAGCGAATTCAATTCACACCTGATTTACTGCCATCAGATGTAACAGGTGTTTCTATTTACAATCCGAAAGAGCTCCAATTCGAGTTCAATCCTGGACCAATTATGGGGAATTTTATACTTGCTGATGAAATTAATCGTACATCTCCCAAAACACAATCTGCCTTACTTGAAAGTATGGAAGAAGGCAATATTACAATAGATGGTATGACAAGACCGTTACCAAAACCATTCTTTGTAATGGCTACACAAAATCCAGTCGAATATGAGGGAACATATCCTTTACCAGAAGCCCAGCTCGATCGTTTCTTATTGAAGCTAAAAATGGGATATCCTTCACCAGAAGAAGAATTTGAAGTTTTAAACCGGATGGAAAAAACAAATCCCCTCTCCCTTTTACAAGCTATTACTACAATAGAAGAATTACTTTATTTGCAACAAAGCGCACGGGAAATAAGCATGGACAAAGCAATCAAGCATTACATTGTAAAGCTTGTTAGTCAAACTCGCTCTTATAGTTCTATACAACTAGGTGCAAGTCCACGTGGCTCGATTGCTTTAATGAAAGCTTCACAAGCTTATGCATTCATCCATGGCAGAAATTATGTTATTCCAGACGATGTTAAATTTTTAGCTCCTTACGTGTTAGCTCACAGACTCATTCTAAAAATGGAAGCAAAATTTGAAGGAATAACAGGGGAACAAGTTATTTCAAAAATCGTTGCGCGAACTACCGTGCCGACTCAAAGGAAGATGAACCTTTGATGAAACGCATGCTACGAGCACTACATCACGTTTTGAAGTTATTACTAATCCCTTTATGCCTAGTGTTAACATTTGTGTACGCTATGCTTCAAGGAGGATTTGTAAGTTGGTTTTTATTTTACAGTATGGTTCCTATTGGCCTTTATTCACTATTATTCCCCTTCTACGCTTTACGGGGTGCTGAAGTAAAAAGAATAACAAATCAAAACGATTATGTAGCAGGAGAACGATTTGTAAGTACGATTACAATAAAAAGAAAATTTCCTTTCCCCTTACTTTATTTAGTTATAGAAGATGAACTGCCACCATACCTTACAAGTTGTAGACAAACAAAGATGAATAAAACAATACTCTTTCCAGGATTAAAACGAAATTTTTCGTTTCAATATGCAATTGACACAATCCCTAGAGGAGAGCACACTTTTTCAAGCATACGCGTCAAAACTGGTGATTTATTCGGTATGATGGAGAAAGAAGTAACTTTTTCAGTTCCGGATATATTTTTAGTCTATCCTCAGTATGTAGATATAACGTATCAGCAATTGGAAAACCATTTCGAGCAAGGAGCGCTCTCAGCAAATATAAATTTCACAAAAGACTCTACCATTTCTGTCGGTGTGAGAGACTATAAACCTGGTGACCGCTTTTCATGGATTGATTGGAAAGCAACTGCAAGAACAAACAACATTATGACGAAAGAGTTTGAACAACAGCGCAGCCATAATATTATGATATTCATAGACAGAACTGAGTCTCCTCTATTCGAATCAGTCGTCACATTTACTGCCTCTATTGTCAGGGCTGTATTGAAGCAAAATTCACCAGCGTCATTTGTGTCTGTCGGAAAAGAACGAACTTTTTTCCCTTTAGACAATGGAGATAGTCAGTTGCAGCAAATCTTTTGTCATTTAGCGAAAGTACAAGCGGACAGTGTATTCCCGCTCTCCCGGAGTGTAGAAATGGAATTAAGAAAAGTTTATGAGCCCGTAACAATTATACTCGTGACAAGCGATCTTTCTCCCGATATTCAAAAGGCAGCTGACTATGCCGCTATACAAAATAGAAAATTACTAGTTTTTATTGTAAAAGAAAAACCGAATCAACTCTCACATCGAGAACTCAGTGTTTTAGAAACTCTACAAAAACGAAAAATATTTGTAAATGTGGTTTATGAAAACCGATATACAAATGTGTTTTTTGAGGTGAGCAAATGACAACATTACAAACAAAATACAAACGGGATATGAGCAGATTCTTCATGCATGCATGCGCATTTCTACTTTTACTAGAATGGATACGACCCCTTATAGGTATTACAAACGTAGGTAGATTAGATATTTTTGTAATATTTATAGGAATTTGCTTCACACTCTCTTTTTTTCAAACAAAGTGGCAGATTCCGATAAAGATCGTGACAATTTTATTCATCATTCATCTCCTATATTATAAAAATATTTTTATAAATCCATCTTGGCTAACGAAATTTTTTACTGATATTTCTCGAAATTCCTTCCTGTTATTCCAGGGGAATTTGCTAGATATTTCTCCAGTTTTTCCAACCGTTTTATTTTTTCTATCATTTTGGTTTTTGAGTTCTTTCATCTCTTTTTGGTTGATTCATAAAAAGCGTGGATTGTTATTTCTTATATTGACTATTATTTATATCACAATTTTTCATAACTTACATTTATACAATGCAAACTACGCTATTATTCGTACCGTTGTCATCGGCTTTTTTATGCTTAGTCTTCTTCGCATAGAACGAATAAAAGAGAGTGAGCACTTACAAAATTATGCTAGAGAAATCTCAAAACTACTTAAACCTCTTACAATATTTATTGTATTGTCAGCAACCATCGCATACTTTGCGCCAAAATTTGGCCCTCAATGGCCAAACCCAATGGATTTTTTAAAATTCAACACATCCGAAGTAAGTAAAAAACAAGAAGTTTCTAAAATTGGATATGGTCTAGATGACTCAAAATTAGGCGGTCCTTTTAAAGCAGATCCTACAATTGTTTTTACAGCAGCAACACAAAACAAACAATATTGGAGAGTAGAAACGAAAGATTTTTATACAGGAAAAGGCTGGGAAGTTTCTGAAAAGCAACAGAAGGTTTCTTTTAAAAATAAAAACGACGTCGTGAGCTGGTACGAACAAAATACAAAAAAGGAGACAACTAAGGCAACAATCACCATGCAAAAAAGGTATCCTCACCTTACCTATCCAGCAGGGTTAGTATCAGTTGAGGCTTCTTCCGATGTATCATACAGCGTTGACCCATTTTCAGAAAAAATCTATACGATGGACGGAGACTCTTCTACTACTTTACATTCATATAAAGTAACATATGAGGTCCCGGAGTTTTCCATAGAAAACTTGAAAGCTGTAAAAACGAATGAAGGTCAAGAATCAAATCCTTATTTCATGACAAAGTACACGCAACTTCCCGAATCATTACCGCAGCGAGTAAGAGACTTAGCTGTAAGTCTAACAAAGGATAAAGACACCCGATACGATAAAGTATTAGCTATTGAAAACTATTTCACCGACCATTCTTTTATATATGAAACAACGAATGTCTCATTCCCTACCAAACACCAAGATTATGTAGATCAATTTCTTTTCGATACAAAAAGCGGCTACTGTAATAATTTCTCAACATCCATGATCGTGTTACTTCGTTCTGCTGGAATTCCCGCTCGCTGGGTAAAAGGTTATACAGAAGGAACTCTTGATAATACGCTGGTGGGTGCTGAAGGTGAGGATGTTTATAAAATCGCGAACGATAACGCACACTCTTGGGTCGAAGTATATTTCCCTGGATACGGATGGATTCCATTCGAACCAACAAAAGGATTTACGAATCCCTATAATTTCACAAATAATACTCCTGCTCCTACTTTACAAAATAGCGAAGATACTAATTCTCAAAACGCGCAAATGCATCAAAAAAACAATGAAGCAAAGCTCAAAAGTTTAATAGAAGATACAGAAGAAGCTTCTATTAAAAAGATTCCAAATTCTAAAAATGGATTTTCTTGGTGGTACGTATTCCTCTCTACAATACCGATTAGTATTATAGGATACATTCTATTCATCACTAGAATGAAATGGATTACGTTTTTTATCATTCATTTCTATAAATATCGAAAAGATGATGCCGTTTATACAAAAGCTTACGATTCTCTCCTAAAACAATTTGCGCGAATTGGTATACGACGAGACGAGAGTCAAACATTCCGAGAATATGCTCTCCATGTTGATACACTTTACAACTCGGCTGATATGCAACAACTTACTTTCAGTTATGAGAATGCTATGTATCAAAAAGGACAAGCCGCAGCAGAATGGAAAAAATCCGTACACTTATGGGAAGTGCTTATGAAAAAAGCTGCTTCTCCGCCTAAATCAAATGACTTCCATTCAGCGATTTAATATTGACAATATGAATGTAAATAAAATGCCTCAAAGAACAAAATAGTTCTTTGAGGCATTTTTTAATAAAGTGAAACTCCTAGTTATTCGCCAAGTACCTTCTCAATCTCAACCTCTAAATCCACCGGCTTCGTTTGCGGTGCAAAACGCCCTACTACTTTTCCGTCTTTTCCAATTAGAAATTTTGTAAAGTTCCATTTTACTGCTTTCATACCGAGTAAACCTGGTGCTTGTTCTGTCATGTATGTATACAGAGGATGAGCCTTATCACCTTTTACATCAATTTTTGCAAACATTGGGAAGTTTACACCGTAGTTTAATTCACAAAAGCTTGTAATATCTGCTTCTGTACCTGGTTCTTGTCCTCCGAATTGGTTACAAGGGAAACCGAGTATTTCAAGTCCTTGTTCTTTATATTTATCATATACTTCTTGTAATCCTTTATATTGCGGTGTAAACCCGCATTTACTAGCTACATTTACAATAAGAAGTACTTTTCCCTCGTAATCTTTTAACGATTTTTCTTCACCTGTTATTGTTTTAGCTGAAAAATCATAAACTGTCATTGTCTTTGCCCCTCTCTTCACTATCATTCCATGTTTATACTATACTACATTCGTGAATTTACAGCTCTTATTACGTATTTTCTCCCCACGATTGTAAACGCTTTATTTCCGTTCGAAAATTCGACACAAATTACTAGACTTTTATGATGGAAAGTTTTACAATTAAATTGTGAACAAAATGTGACAGTTTATATTCTATTATTATAGAAAAGGATGGTGTTCAATATGAAAACTGCACAACATGAAACGATTTCAAATCGCGAGTTTTATTTCGTACTATATATGATGTTATTGTATGTGATTGGCTGGGTAATCGATGTAAATGGTTTATTTTTAAGCTCCTATTTTAATTTAGCTGGAGAAATTATGCTTCCATTAGTTGGCGGTATTGTTGGACTATTCGTTATGTCTATTAATAAACAACAAAAACAATAAGAACATTACAAAAAGGCAGAAGACGAAACTTTCGTTTTCTGCCTTTTTGTATTTTTGGCGTATAATAGTTACATACCGTATATAAGGAGTGGTAAAGATGAAAAAAGTAGAACAATTATCTTCTCACCTATATCTGATTGATGATTTTGATTTACAACATAATGAACGAACTGGTACGTACGTTTTATTAGGTGATGATATTACTTTAATTGAAACTTGTGCAGCCCCTTCTCTTCCGTATATTTTAGACGGCTTACAACAATTACATATTGATTTAAACGAAGTTAAAAACATTATCGTTACACATGTTCATTTAGATCACGCCGGTGCTGCTGGTTTAATGATGGAAAAATGCCCAAATGCTACTTTATATGTGCATTCTCGCGGTGCTCGTCATATGATTGATCCAACAAAACTCATTTTAGGTGCAAAAGCTGTGTACAAAGAAGATTTCGATAAACTATTTGATCCAATTCTTCCAATTGAAGAAGAACGTGTTCATATTGTACAACATGGTGATACGTTACAAATTGCCGAAGACCGCATCCTTACATTTTATGATACACCGGGACATGCAAAGCACCATATTAGCATTCACGATTCATTAACAAACGGTATTTTTACTGGCGATACAATTGGCATTTATTATAGAGAACTCGCAGACGTTGGTGTAGAACTATACCTTCCTTCAACGTCCCCTTCTCAATTCCAACCAGATGCGATGATTGCTTCTAAAAATCATATTCAAAGTATGAATGTAGATACTATTTATTTCGGCCATTACGGTGCATCATCCAATGTTACAGAAGTATATAAGCAACTAGAACATTGGTTACCTATTTTCGTTCATACTGGTAAAGAGGTCTTTGAAAAATATAATGATTTCGATGAGGCTACTAAAGCTTTGCAAACTGTATTAATGGATAAGGTCTCTTCTCACCTTACAAAGTTAAATGTTCCATCAGATCATTCCGTTTATAACATTTTACATCTAGATATAGAAATTAGCGCGATGGGCATTATAGATTATTTCACGAAGCAAGAAAAAGCAAACACCACTATTAAATAACCGTAAAAGAAGAGATATACAACAGTAGTTATTGTATATCTCTTCTTTTTTTTGAATATATTTTGAGTAAAGGATGGTGGAATATAATGCAAAAAGTGATGCTATACCTCTGCTTTACATTATTTATCGTCTTATTATTATTTGTCGGAGTGAAAATTCAATTTTATTTAGATACAGACGCACAAGTAAACTTTAACGTTTATCCAAGATTATTCTACTTTACACTCTTCCCTCTTATAGTCGGCATTTTATTACGATTCCTTCAATCTATTAATCGTGAAACAAGTAAACAAAACTGGCGCTTTCAACCGGATAAATTTATCGCCATTACTGTGCCTACACTATTCATTTCCTTTTCTCCAGCTCTACTCTTTTCACCAGTTGGTGCATACCTACCTTATATAACTAATATTATTCTTATCAATACAACTTTTGTTACGATAATTAGTTTAATAGCTGGCTATTCCCTTTTAGATTGTTTTATACAAAAAGATACTGTAAATATGAAAAAATATAATTGAGCACTCTTTTTTTGTTTCAATAAAAAAGCTCAAAGCTAAAGCATTGAGCTTTTTTACTTATCTCACCTTTTCGTCTACATACTCCATAAACTGCTCCGCTTTCATAAATCTTTCTTTATATGCCTCAGGTATTTCTTCTACTGGAATATGTAATATTTCTGCTACTTCTTCTTGAGAGTAGTCGTGTAAGTATCTTAAGATAATAACTTGTTTCAATTTATACGGTAATTTATGAATAAGTTCGATTAGCTTTTGATTTGATATTTTACTTACAACATCGTTAGAAAAATCAATTTGTACCGGTTTTCTTTGCTCTTCTGCTTTTTTTATAATTCGTAGTCGCATCCACCTCTTTCTTCTATAAGAGTGAATTTGTTTAATTACAAGTCCAATTAGCCAAGGACGAAATGGCTTCTCGCTATCATACTTACGAAGCGATTCATATAGCTGTATGTATATTTCTTGAACGACATCATCTACATCCGCTTTATCATCTATTAAAAAATGTGCTGTCTTATATACTTCGTGAATCGTTACATCATATAATTCGCTATACGCTTCTTTATTTCCTGATAAAGTTAATTGGATCAAATCTGTATACACTGTTTCATCCTTCATATACCACCCCTCCTTTGTCTTACACTTTATATTGGCAAGTAATCTATATTTCGTTCGATTTTTTTAAAAGTTTTTTATATAAATTAATATAATGATTCAATACGTTCATAAGCTTCACTTATAACCTTGCATAACTATTATATAATTTTCCAATTCCTGATAAAGATTTAAAATGATTTATATAGTCAAATTTAGGGGGATAAATAATGAAAGCTATCATTGTAACATCGTTCGGTGGTCCTGAAGTGATGAAATATACAGATGTGGATATACCGGCTATTTCAGAAGATCAAGTTTTAATTCGTGTTGTTGCTACGAGTGTAAATTTCGCTGATATTAAATCACGTTATGGCAAAAAAGGAACTAAAGCACTACCTTTTATTCCAGGGATAGATGCCGCTGGTATTGTAGAACGTGTCGGTTCTCATGTGAAAAATATTTATCCTGGACAACGTGTCATTGCTTTTCCTCAAAATGGATCTTACGCTGAATATGCTGTTGCAAATGAAAATCTTACTTTCGCATTACCTGATGAAGTCGATTTTCAAACTGCAGCAGCATGCCCTATCGTATCTTTCACAAGCTATAATTTACTCGCAAATGTAGCAAGGATTCAACAAGGTGAATCTGTACTCATTCATGCGGCGGCTGGTGGAATTGGCACTACTGCTATTCAACTTGCAAAACTATTAGGGGCGGGAAAAGTTATCGGTACTGTCGGAAGTGAAGCAAAAAAAGAAATTGCTTTAGATGCCGGTGCTGATTATGTAATTGGTCATCAAGATGAAGATTTTGTAGAGAAAGTCAATGAGCTGACAAATGGTGAAGGGGTTGATGTAATTTTAGACTCTATTTCTGGAACGGTTTCGGAAAGAAGTTTAAAATGTCTTGCTTATTACGGCCGCCTCATTCATTTCGGTAATGCAAGTGGTGAAATTGGCAATTTCCAAACGAAAGATTTACATGCAAGTTGCCGCTCTATACTCGGTTTTAGCTTTGGAACTACACGAAAAAAACGTCCTGAACTACTCCAAGAAACTGCAAATGAAGTATTCCGTTATTTGCGTGACGGACGTTTGCAAATCAGGGCTACGAAATCTTTTCCACTTCAAGATGCAGGGAAAGCACATGAATGGGTCGAAAGTAGAAAAAGTACAGGGAAAGTAATACTAACTGTTCAGTCCTCTTCCTGAAATGAATACTTGAAACCGAGGTGTCATTCATGGGATCACGAATTATGCATGCTATTATCGCTAACGGTATTGCCGAGAAATTATGTATTCAAGATAAAACTTCTTTCATACTTGGAGATGTAGCCCCTGATGCGGTTCATTCAGCAGAAGAAAAAGGAACTTCACATTTTTACGCAGGCACGACGAAAAACTATACGCGAAGGATAGATTTCAATTCTTTTTTTCAAAAATATAAAGTTCATATGAATTCCCCTTTTCTCTTAGGCTATTACACCCATCTCATTGCCGATGATAATTGGCTAAGTGGTTTTTTTCTACCTTGGCTAAAAAATAGAATAGAAAATGATGAAACAATCGCACCTATGTACTATAACGATTTTAAATTGTTAAATGCAAAATTGCTTCATCATTACGATAAAGAACAACAGCTCTTCTCTCTTCTCAATCAAGAGGCTCACATTGTGGATATTGAAGAGGTTTCTAAAGAAAATATTTTAGAATTTCGAAAGTATCTTTTTGAAGATATGTTGTATCCGGAGCAACATTTGCATGAAGACTTACAGGTGTTTACGTTTAATCAAATTGTCGGTTATATGGAAACCGCTATTGAAAAAGGAACATTTTTTATTAAACAACTTTCTCATGATAAATTCATTTCAATGATTTAATCCCCCTCAATATGTTTGAGGGGGATTTTCACATAGCAATATTATTATTTGTTCTTTTCCATAACCGCAAAATAATTTCCTTCACTATCAGCAAAGTTAAACACTTTACCAGAAGGCATAGTTACCATTTCTCCAACAGTAACATTTTTATTTGTTAAATCTGTATATAATTGATCAAGATTTTCTGAGAAGAACATTAAAGATGGTGTACCAAGATTCAATTCTGGGCTCATCTTAGAGATAACTTCTTTATTATGTAGTATAATGCTCGTTTCAGCACCGTTAGTTGGAGCGATTTCAATCCATCTCATTCCTTGTTTGTTATCTTCCTCTGCAACTACATGAAACCCTACCTTTTCCGTCCAAAAATTGACTGCCTCATCTTGATTATTTACATACAGCATAATTTGTCCGACCTTATGGATCATTACATTTCCCCCTAATGTTTTTTATATTCTAAGTAGGTTTCTACATGTACTATCATTATTCCTTTTGAGTTGGTATGTACTTCTTTGCAAAATTTATCGACTGACTCATCCCATCTAGTTCGTCAAAATAATCATTTCTTTCGATCATGTTATATCCATTGAATCCAATTTCATCTAATACTTTGAAGAATATATCGAAATCTACTTCACCATTTCCTACTGCTACTTCAATATACTTACTTGAACTATCGCTTTTCACTTTTGTACAATCTTTAATATGAGTTTGTACTATATAATCTTTTAATAACAATAAACCTTCTACCGGATTTTCATTTACATCACTAATTAAATTTGCTGGGTCAAAGTTAACCGCTAATCCTTTTGAATTTATATTTTCTATAAATCGCTTTAACACTATCGCTTTTTCAGATCCCGTCTCAATAGCAAAGAATCCTCCAAATCTGAATGCTAATTCCCCTATTTCATTACAAACACGTATCATTTTATCATAGTACTCACTATTTTCATCATCTGGGGTTTTCCCAATATGGGCTGTTACTATGTTAGCTCCTAACCTTAACCCTTTATCACTTGATTACAAACAAAAAAGACGTAACTACAAATAGTTACGCCTTCCACATTATTTATCTAGGCTTTTTCTTCCCAGTAAATGCTGGTTTCTTTTTCTTTGGTGCTTTCGGTTTCGTTTCTACAAATGATCCTTTGAACATTTCTTGCTTCGTAAATACGATACCTAGTTTTTTCGCAAATTGTAGTAATTTACGCTCTTCTTGCGGTGTTACAAGAGATACAACAGTTCCTTCTTTCCCCATACGTCCAGTACGTCCAGAGCGGTGAATATATTGGTCTACTGTGTCTGGTAATTCTAAGTGAATTACATGTGTTAAATCGTCAATATCGATACCGCGTGCTGCAATATCAGTAGCAAGTAGAATTTCTAATTTTCCTCCGCGGAAAGCACGCATCGTCGCTTCACGCTCTTGTTTACTTGCTTCTGCATGAAGAGCCGCTGCTTTCATTTTACGGAATTTCAATTTCTCTGTAATTTCGTCTAAACGGAATGGGTCGTTTAAGAAAGCAACTGCTTTTACATCGCCCATATGCATAATTCTTCTTACGTAATCATTTTTCTCGCGTCGCTCACAAATGATATACGTATGCTCAACTAAGCTTTTTGACTCTGCTCGTGTTACACGTACTAATTGTGGTTCAACTGCTAAATCACGTGCCGCATCTTCTGCAGCTTTTGTCATTGTAGCCGAGAAGAATACTAATTGACGATCGCGCATCGTAGATTTAATTACATCTTGTACAGCGCCCATCATCTTTTGTTTTACAATTTGATCAAACTCATCAAATACAATTGTTTTCACTTCATGCATTTTTAGCTTTTTCATACGAATTAATTCTAAAATACGTCCCGGTGAACCGACAATCACTCTTGGGTGTTTCTTTAATTTTTCTACTTGGCGCTTAATATCTGCACCACCAATTAAAGATGCACCTGAAATTTCAGTTCCTGCTGTAAACTTTTGAACCTCTTCATGAATTTGCATGACAAGTTCACGTGTTGGCGCTAAAACAACAACTTGTGGCTGTTTTACTTCAGGATTGATTTTATGTAAAAGGGGTAATAAGTACGCTAATGTTTTTCCTGTTCCAGTTGGAGATTCAGCTATAACGTCTTGTCCTTCTAAAATAGTTGGAATCGCTTGTTTTTGAATTTCAGTTAACTCCTTAAAACCAGCCTTCTCCCAAGCTTGTTGTAAAAATGGTTGCATATCTTTTATCATTTGTTTTTCTCCTTTATCTCTATTTTTGAAGAAAATGTTGTATTGTTCGCACCGTTTCTATCATGTGTGAAATAACAGCTATTAAATCATCAACATGGTCTTCTGTAATCGCTTTTTGAAATAGAACCTCTACCTTATTATGATATGAAATCGCTTGCTTATTATATTCGTATGAAAGTTTTTGCGTAATCATTCTTTCTTTTCCCCATATAGAATGCATGAAAGTTTCAATTTCTTCGCACATTACTTCTGGTTTTTCTATCGGGAATGAAAATGCTAACTTCATTTCGCATCCTGGTGTAAATTGTGGTACTTCTAATATTTCACCAGACAAGTTCTTTGCATCTACAGATAGTGAAAATGTTGCCTCTACTAACGGTTCGAATGCTTCTGTTAACTGAAATGAAATATGATATATACGACTTAATGAAGCAAGGTCCATCATATCTTTTCGATCTGTTACAAGAATATCTCCATGTAAATCAAAATCATATACAGCGCCTTCTACGATTACTTTTAAATTATCAAAAGCAGTTGGATCAAACATAATTCCCTCCAAAAAACAGGCGCCTTTCGATGGAAAGGCGCCACTTGATGTATATATAGTTTACAGATAAACGAGATGAATTACAACCTTTTAGAATAAACCTACTGCTTTTCCATCTTCATTTACATCCATTTGTAGTGCTGCTGGTTGTTTTGGAAGGCCTGGCATTGTTAACATTGTTCCTGTTAACGCAACGATAAAGCCTGCACCAATAGATGGTTTTAGCTCACGAATTGTAACGATAAAGTCAGATGGACGACCTAATTTCGTTGCATCGTCAGAAAGAGAGTATTGTGTTTTCGCCATACAAATTGGTAGGTTACTCCAACCTTCGCCTTCATATTGAGCTAATTGCTTACGTGCTTTCGGAGCAAATTCAATGTCTTTTGCGCCATACACTTTTTGAGCAATTGTACGAATTTTCTCTTCTAATGGTAATTCTAATTCATAAAGTGGTGCGTAGTTGTTTTCACCTTTTTCAATTTCTTTTAACACTTTTTCAGCAAGGTCAACTCCGCCTTGGCCACCTTTCTCCCAAACTTCTGTTAAGGATACCGCATAGCCACGCTCATTACACCATTCTTGTAAGTATGCAACTTCTGCATCTGTATCTGTAATGAATTTATTAATTGCAATTACGAAAGGCACACCGAAGCTTTGAATTGTTTCAACGTGCTTCTGTAAGTTCTCCATACCTTTTGCTAATGCATCTACATTTTCTTCTTTTAATTGATCTTTTGCTACGCCACCATGCATTTTAAGCGCACGAATCGTCGCAACAATAACAACTGCTTCTGGTTTAATACCAGCTGCACGAGCTTTAATATCTAAAAACTTCTCAGCACCTAAATCTGCACCAAATCCAGCTTCTGTAATAACATAATCACCTAATTTTGCTGCCATTGTTGTAGCGATAACACTGTTACAACCATGAGCGATATTCGCAAATGGTCCGCCATGAATGATAGCTGGTGTATTTTCTAACGTTTGCACTAAGTTTGGCTTTAATGCATCTTTTAATAATAATGTTAACGCACCTTCTACACCTAAATCTTTAACCGTTACAGGTTGATTTGCAAAATTATAAGCAACTACGATGCGTGATAGACGTGCTTTTAAATCTTGAATATCTGTCGCAAGGCAGAATACGGCCATAATTTCAGATGCTACTGTAATATCAAAACCGTCTTCACGCGGTACACCTTGAACCGGTCCACCAAGACCAATTACTACGTTACGAAGGGCACGATCATTTAAGTCAACACAACGTTTCCAAACGATTTTACGCGTATCAATTCCAAGTGTATTTCCTTGTTGGATATGATTATCAATAAACGCGGCTAACGCATTATTAGCAGTTGTGATCGCATGGATATCTCCAGTAAAGTGAAGGTTAATGTCTTCCATAGGTACAACCTGTGAAAAACCACCACCTGCTGCTCCGCCTTTTAGCCCCATCGTTGGTCCAAGAGATGGTTCGCGAAGTGCAATTACTGTTTTCTTACCAATTTTATTAAAAGCTTGACCTAAACCAACTGTTACTGTTGATTTACCTTCTCCAGCTGGAGTTGGGTTAATCGCTGTTACTAAAACAACTTTACCGTCTTTCTCATTCTGTAAGCGCTTAAAAATATCAAGAGATAACTTACCTTTATAATGCCCGTATGGCTCTAATTCATCTTCTAAAATATTTAAATCAGCTGCAATTTCTTGAATCTTTTTCATACTCGCTTCTTGTGCGATTTCAATATCGGATTTAACTGTTGTAGTAGTTGTCATATACCCTAGTCCCCCTTTAATTGGTTCTGATGATATTGTATCAGTTTTTTGTATTTTCTGCACTTATTTACCTCCTAAAAATTCTTTCATTTCTTTATGCTTTTTTAACATAAATACCCATAAGAACGTTAACGATTGTTGTAACTCTGTAGGAAGTTGACCTAACATCTTCTCATTTACTCCGCGCTTATATACACCGATACCATCTACAACTTTAAAACCTTGTTCTTTTGCTAACTGTTCAAATTCCCAAGGCATCATCGTATTACATACAACGTCTTTGCCGTATAAACGAGGATAACTGTTCTCTCTTGGCTTTGCTGTCGGCCCTAAAATTGCAATACATGCATACCCATCACTTTTTAGAACACGCTTTATCTCATTTAATGCTCGTAATGGCTCCTCGGTCCATTCTAAAGAATTAATTGCCATAATTGCTTCAAATTGTTCATTTTCAAATGGCAAGGAAGAAAGATCTCCTTTTATAAAAGATAAATCTGGTCCTTCTCCGCGCTCCTTCCCTTTTTGAATCATCACTTCTGATAAATCCACTCCAACTGCTTTATAGCCCGTGCGACTTAATTTATATGTACCGTATCCATCACCACAACCAACATCGAGCACCTCGGCTTCTTTCTTTACGTACTGTTCAAAAAACGGAATAATTGTACTCCTACTCCCGCTGTCCCACATCTCCTGACTATTTTGATTCCAAAACTCTGCGCTACTATCCCATTTCTTTTCTGCTGATTCATGCCAATTAAATTTCGTCATACATTCCCCTACCTTCACGCTTTATCACTCATTTCATTCTACATCATTTTCCAAAATTCCTGTTTTATCTTCATTAGGAAATGTACATGCTAATAAAGGAATCTTTATTCTCCAATTTTTGCTTTACTTGGGTTTAACTCATACTCATGTTCTTCTCTTTATGAAAGATAATATAAGTACACCCAATTGAAAGAGAGGGATGTACATGCGAAGAAAGAGAAATCATCATTTTAAAAGTGGTGAAAAAAACGAAGAGTATGCAGCTGAAATATCACCAGCTGGCATTCCAATTAGACATAAACGTAAAGAAATTGCAAATGAAATAGAAGGTACAAATACCGGTGCAATGATAGGCTATGTCGCTTTATTTCTTTCGCTTTTCTCCATTGCTTTTTATCCAGTTACACTCGGTTCTCTTGCGATTTTAGTTGGCTTATTAGCTGTCAATTTTGGAGCAAGAACACTTGGATATACAGCAATTGGTTTTGGTAGTTTTTCTGTTTTATTTACTTTACTTTATCCGCTTGCTTTGTCAGCGTTTTAAAAAAACACACCAAGTTATACTTGGTGTGTTCATTCGTGATACAACATAATATGACCGCATCCACAACAATGTTTCGCTGTAATTTCTTGAAACACTGGATAATTTTCTTCATCCCGATGCTCAATAAACACCTTTTCAAATCGATACATATTTGGTGCATATGCCCAATCTTGTTTCGTACGTGCGTATAATGTAGAAGAGAAAAACTCCTCACCGCCACAAACAATACATTCCTTTTTCATCAATACCCCTCCTATGCTTGTCTTACTTCATCTATATGAACATAAGCATAAGAAAAAGACCTTCTATTACTAGAAAGTCTTCTCTGAAACAAAAAGAAATGTACCAAACATTCCTACCCCGCTATATTCTCTCGTAACATCAGCTTCTGTTTTAAATGTTTGCTTTACAGTCATAAAGAATACACCATTTCGTGCATCTGTACTTTCAAATTTTAGTTTTTCTTTTTTACCATCTACATTTTGTGTGCATTCAAAACTACCCTCGTCACATTTCAATGCATACTTATCTTCTAGATACAATTTAAAATCTGATTCTTTCGGACAAGTGATAAGTAAAATTGCCACAAGAATAATACTTACAATACCCACAATTGTATAATATTTCTTCATTTGTACTCCTTTCAAAAGACAAGAAAACTTGACTGCATGCGCCAAGTTTTCTTAGTCCACAACCCATTGCCACTCTTGTTCTTTCTTATCAAAAATAAGCCAACCAGTCTCTGTTGCTTCTTCTTTCAATTCATCGATATTATCTAGTACCTCATCCGTACTTTCATACGAACCGACTACATAAACTGGAATTTCAAGACCCCTTCTTGACTCAATTTTCCCTGCCAGATCAATATAAAGACCATCTTCCATTAATGGAATAAGCCCCATAATCACTTCTTTTGAAATTGCTGGGAAAATTTTTGATTTTTGGAAGAAAGAAAAACGTTTCTTACCGAAAGCACCGAGTTTATAAGGAATGACTTTACTTAACATCCCTACAAAGTCTGCAATTCTACGATAATACACTTTGTTGTACCATCCGTCATCATGTGAAAAATAAACAAATCTATTTTTCAATAACGGAAAGAACGTTCTTGCAAGTGGTTCTTTTTTGTGAGCCAAATATAAAAGCTCTGCAATTTCTTTTGGCTCTAGTTCATCTAAATCGCTTGCATCATCAAAATCTACCCAACAAAATTCATCAAATTCATCAATCTCTGCTTGAATTAACTTATGTATATTTTCTTCCTCAACATATTCAAATAAAGTATGATAATGAAAATCTGTCCATTCAAAGTTATGCTTTAAAAGCAACACTTGATGAAGCGGTGAAGGGATGTTACTTGCAAACTCTTTAAACGTAATTCCTGATGTAATAAAACAATGACCCCGACGATTACCATTAATATATATCATATTCTTTACTTGGTCAGATCCTCCAGACAAAGCACCTAGCCACCTTCGTTTTATATGTTTCAATTCTATAGCATATTTTAACATGAAAAATTTTAGAAACATAGAAAAAACTTCAAAAACTATTTACAATTTCATGTGTTTTATTACACAGTGATTACAAGAAAAAACACCTGCTCGTAAGCAGGCGTTTTTAAAGGATTTCATCTGGGTTTTGAGGATGATGATTTCCCTCTTTCTTTTCATCTTTTTGGAACATCGATTGAATTTTATCAATTGTTTGTGGAGCTAATTCAATCATTTTCTCTGCTAAATGTGTCGCATTTTGCAAATGAAGAATATTTACTCCATCTTTATTCACCACAAGAAATGCTACTGGTGTAATAGAAACACCACCCGCGCTACCGCCACCAAATGCAGGGTTACCGTTCGCTCTTTGTCCATCATTCGTTTGGAAATCAGAACCTCCTGCTCCAAAACCGAACGCTACTTTAGAAACCGTTAACACTACACCACCGTCAGCCGTTTGAACAGGCTCTCCAACAATCGTATTTACATCGACCATTTCTTTTAAATTTTCCATTGCCGCTTTCATTAATCCTTGAATTGGATGATCCACCGTTCATAACCTCCTTTGTCATATCTTTCCTAGTTTTTCCGAAAGTTTGTGAACTAAACATAAAATTTTATATTGCTTTCAAAAAAATTAAGTTGTAATATTTAGAAAAATAAAAAAAGAGGTCGATTCGTTATGATGCGAAAATTAACAAAGAAAGATCATGAACAAGTATTCGCTTACCTAAAAGAAGAAGCAGCCCTTAACTTGTTTATTATTGGAGATATTGAAGCTTTCGGTTATGACACAGATTTTCAAGAATTATGGGGCGTATTTAAAGAGAATGGAACATTAAAATCAATTCTACTCCGATTCCACGATTCATTTATACCCTATAGTAAAGAAGAACTTGTTACCACTGATTATGAGACAATTCTTTCCGCATATAAGCCGCTTAAACTCTCTGGTAAGTCAACTATTGTAGAAAGGTTTGAAACTGCTTCCAGTCTACAATTAGGCTCCAAAAATGAAATGTATTTTTGCGAATGTATAGATGCCGACAACTTGCCTAGTACGCCTGCCCAAGAAACAATTAAACTTGCCACACTAGATGATGTAGAGCGAATTATGCAATTAAGAAGTAGCATCGATGAATTCCCGACTGCTCATGAATCAGAAAAAATTTTAAGGCAAGCTCTCGAAACAAATACAGGACGTACATATTACATTGAAAAAGACGGTGCAATCATCGCATCCGCCTCTACTTCCGCTGAAAATTCATTATCTGCAATGGTTGTTGGCGTATGTACACACCCGAATTACCGCGGAAATGGATTTGCTTCACTCATATTACAAAAAATGATTCAAGACTTTACGAAAGAAAGCCGAACACTTTGCCTGTTTTATAACAATCCAACTGCTGGACGAATTTATAAACGATTAGGTTTTAAAGACATTGGAATGTGGACGATGTATCGATAATTAAAAGCCGATTTTAAATCGGCTTTTATACATATTGTGCTATTCCAGCTTCAAAAGCTTTCTTATCATTATTTTGACCTATTTCATTTATATAGACAGAGTTTATTTGCAATTCAGGATACAACCTTTTTAAATACGCAACATACTCATTTTCTTTTCTCATGCTTTCGCTTCTCCCGTTCAAACTATTATTCTCACTTCAAAGTCATAATGACCTGTCTTTCAACAAAACCAAACTGTTCGTACATCTCTTTTGCAAAATTTCCAGCAAATACATTCAAACGAATTTCTGAATAATTCTTTTGTAATTCCTTAATACCAGCCTCCATTAACTTTCTTGACAATCCTTTCCCGCGGTACTCTGGAAAAACATACAATTCGTATATAAACCCTAGTTTTTCATGAGAAAAATAGTCCTTATTTTCCCCTATTAATATCCAACCCATTACAACGTTTTCTTCTTTAACGACTAAATAATACGCTCCCTTTTCTACAATCGGCCTTGTAATTTCAATCGCTTTCTCTGTATTTAAACGACAATTTCCCCTCGTACCTTCAAAAAGCGATTGAGCTGCATATTGTATTATTTCGTCCGTTTCTTCCCGATTTGCCTTTTCTATCATTTTTTACAACTCTCCTCTTTAATAGGCATTAATATCGCTCGTTCAAGATCCTCCGCTTCCATAACAATTGCCATCAATCCCTTTTCTGTACTCGTTTCATGAAATTCACCCTTCTCCCAAAACACAGCTTGTCCCGCTTCCACCTTCACTTTTTCTTTATTTGCCCCGCATACATATCCTTCTCCGTCCACAATAAGAAGCAGTTGCGATACAACTGCTTCATGATATCCAATTATTCCATTCTCTTTTAAATGCATAGCACCGATATGTATATTCTCTTGATGGTTTACTATTTTCGACATTATGAAATTAGATTGAAATGCTGTAATTTGCTTTCCTACTTTTTCACTAAAATCAAAGATTTTCACTTCTAGTCCTCCTTATATGTATAAAACCATCCTTACTGTCTGCATCATATGTCCTTCAAAATCTTCTTCAAATTCTTCTAATTGTGCAAAACCTTTCGCTTCATAAAAACGTTTTCCTTTTTCATTCGCTGCTTCTACATGAATGTATAGTTTCCGAATTCCTTTTAATACTGTTAACCCTTTTTGTAATAAAGCACTTCCTATCCCTTTCCCTTGT
The DNA here is from genome assembly GCF_022663775.1 of Bacillus cereus group sp. BfR-BA-01350. Taxonomy (NCBI): domain Bacteria; kingdom Bacillati; phylum Bacillota; class Bacilli; order Caryophanales; family Bacillaceae; genus Bacillus; species Bacillus cereus group sp. BfR-BA-01350. The sequence goes on along the minus strand of NZ_JAKUGD010000001.1, from coordinate 545,221 downwards.
TGATCTGGTAACAAATAAATTGCTCCTAATTCTGCTTCGTTTTGCAGCCTAACAGGTGAAAAATTTGCAAAGCCAATTACTTCTCCCTCTTCTTCTGCAACGAATAAATGTGTATTCTCAAGACGATATTTCATTTTTTCATCAGAATAAGCCTCGTCTAAAAAACTGTCTTGAATCTCTCTCGGAATAATGCCTTTGTATGTATCATGCCAAGCTATTTTCGCTACTGATTGTACAGCATGAATATCTTCTTGCTTCATTTCTCTAATTACATATGTCATCTCGATGTCTCCATTCTCTTTAAATTATATTCTGCTAATATACTAGAAGAAATGGCAGAACCATTTTCATAATTTACCTTAATTAATTTTAATTTCTCAATTGAAGCTGTTGCATGATCAAATTTTTCATAAATATATTCCATTACACGTAAAAACTGATTTGTATGTAATCTATTTGCAATCGTACAATGCGGAACCCACTTTCCCGGTACGTAATATGAATTTGGGTTGTCATGAAAATTGTTAAAATAATCATGATAAGAATGATGAAAATTTAACAATGTATCAGTAACAGTCGGTGCTAGAAAGACTGTTCCGTTAGTAGGAAAAATTCCAACAGAAGGAAAAGTCACTGGGTCCGTATTTTTTTGCATAACTACAAACTCCCCTAATTTCTCCTTATACAAATGAACATTTAACTCATTATAATCAGCTAACGTAATATGGGGTTCTCCTCCGGCTAATTGATCTGTGCCAATGATATTTGTTAATTCATTTTGCAATTCTGTAATTTTATTAGTAAATACACGATCAAATGTAGCAATAATAGCGTACATATCCCTTCACCCCTTTGTTACACATAGCGCTTCCCATTCTTCACGAATCATTCCCATTCGAATAGAGTCATAGTACGTTCCGTTATAATAACGGCATTTTCGCATTCTACCTTCTAAGCTCATTCCTATTTTCTCCGCCACTTTCATCATTCGTTCATTACCAGACCAAGTCGTGAGCCCTACTCTACCAATCTCCATCTTTTCAAATAGTAAATCCCGATATAACGTTAACGCTTCTGTACCGTAGCCGCCATTCCAGTAAGCCGGATTATAAATGACAATTCCCATCTCCAACCAACGCGTCGGTTTATACTCCCAATAAAATCCGACCGTCCCTATAACTTGACCGTTATGTTCTATAATTAAATTGGATAGCGGTTCTTCTTTTAAACGAGTTTGCATCTTTTCCTTATAGGCTGAGTATTGTTGCATCGAAAATGGAAAATACGGTGCATCCCATTTTTTCCATTCTGGATTTTCTTCTTTAAATACGAGGTTCCATAATGTTTTTATATCTGATTCTTCAATTGTACGAATTATTACTCTATCCCCTTTTATGATTACGCTTTTCATAATTTCCTCCTACACTCCTCTTTATTTCATATATAATTATAATGTTTTTTCTGAAAAATCAAAACAGATATCGTTTATTATATTGTATAATTTTGTTATAAGATACCAATTATTCATGTAGAAAGCTGGTGATTCAATGAATAATCGATTTAGTATTACTTTATTTCTCACTATTGTTACAACAAATATTATTCTCTATTTCTTCTTACCATCAAATATTGTTACGAAATGGGACTTCAATGGAACGCCTACATCAACAATGGATAAAGCTACTTTTGTTATCGTAAATATAATTATATGTTCCTTCGTATTCTTTTTATTTTTAGCTTTATCTAAAGCAGCGAGTAACCAGAAATTTCTCCATTTGATTAGCAACGCAATGTTACTATTCTTATTTTTTGTTGATATTGTCATTGCCCTTATCGCTCTTGGCTTTTCACTTCCTCTTGATTATTTCATATTTATAGCATTAGGGCTTTTATTTATATTACTAGGTTATTTCAGCTCCAAAATTGATACGAGTAAATCAACCGTTTCATTGGAATGGAATGATAAGCACCTTGAAAAAAGAGCTTCAAATATTTGTAGTATTTCAATGATGATAGCAGGTATTTTTCTAGCGGGGCTTCCATTTATCGTTTCTGCTCCATATAGAGGTTATGCTATACTAACAATTATTTTAGGAATGACGCTTGTCATTTTACCGAGTACGATTTATTTACTTATTAAAGATAGCAAGCAATCTACTTCTTAAAAAAAATAGGAGGTTACATCCCTCCTATTTCAGCTAAATATTTTCTTTTTCGTCTTTTCTATCTCAACTAAAATCCCTTTCTCTATCCAGCCTTCTACTCCATCTTTTTTAATTAAATCATATCCTGAGCAGCTACCATCAATGAGAGAAACAATATCCCCTTTTTTTACGCTTATTTGCGCACAAGATATATCCGTTTTCACTGTGTATTCACCTGAATCAAGTTGCCTAATATATTCATCTTTCACATAAAGTAATGTATTCGTTTCCCTTTGCCTGCATATTGTGTAATCTTGCTTCTTCTCCATAGGCTCTATGTAATAATGTGGATAGGTAACCCCGCCCTGCATTGTTGCATCGGCATGAAAATCTGCTATTACTTCATATTCTGGAAAACAGTCTACATATGTATAAGAAAACTTATCACTTGCACTTGTCCTCTGAATGATAAATGTATTTAATTGTCCTGCCTCTTTAATCGCATTTCCGCCGTCAATTGCTATAATCTTTTTCTCCTTATCAATAACTGGATTGTTAGACGGTGCCTTCTCTGAGTAGTTTACAACAGGCCAATGACCAACAACTACATACTTATTTGCTTTATGTGATTGATTGAAAAACTCCGGCATTGCTATCGCATTTTTTCGTTCTGTTTCTTTCCAATCCTCTCTATCTTCAAGGCCAGCATGTACAAAAATATAATCTTCCGTTTCAATCGCTGTTGGTAATTCTGTTAGCCACTGTATTTCTTTTGAGAAATGGCTCATTAATTTTGTTTTCAATTCACGGATATCACTCTCTTCATGAACGTTAATATTCAATTGCGCTAGCCATTCATTAAAAATTGTATTTTTTCGCGTACACAAATAATTTATTAAAGCAGGATTTTCATTTACAAGCGCTTCAACTATAACTTCACAATTCCCTTCAACAACATGAACATTTGAATTGTTCTTTACAATATTCATGACATAGTTTACGACGCCAATACTATTTCTTCCTTTCTCACAAAGATCACCATTAATAATTAAGTAATCCTCATCTTTAAAATTAACTTTATGTAGTAATTCCTTAAAAAGATCTAATTCTCCATGAATATCAGAAATAATGATGACTCTTACATCATTTGGTATAGATAATTCCTTTATTTTTTCCAAGTATAAACGCCCCTAACATTCTCTAAATTCAAGATTCCATTTTTAATTTCTAATATTCGACAAATCATATCGCTAGACCTGTCCCTAGCTCAAATCTGAAAAAGAAAATAGGTTCCACATATTTGTACATATGGAACCTACTTAATATTATAACGCTTTATAAAAAGAATAGCTTACCTTATTAAAGCCTTCTCTTTCATAAAAACGATGTGCATCAATTCTTGGAAACGCAGATGTAAGTACGATAGAACTACAACCTTTTTCTTTCCCCCATTTTTCTACATATGACAGCAGAACCTTACCATACCCTTTTGATCTGTGAGCTTCCGCAGTTACAAGGTCATACACAAAAACATGTTTCTCATTATAAAAATTCGTACAAATCGCTACACCAGCTAGACTAACAACTTCATTCTCTTCGTTACGCAGCGAAAATAGTTTGTAATTTTCTTCTTTCATTTTTTGAAATAAAGAACTTGCTTCTTCTCTTGAAAGTTTTGTTCGCAGCTGCTGTAATACGGGAAATACTTCATGTAAATCTGCCTCTGTTACTACTTCTTTAATATTCATTATGATTCTCTCCTTACTATTTATAAAATTTTCTAAATGTTATATCATCATTATAGAAAGCGACTGCCCTTAGTTTAAGTGACAGTTCTATTCTTTTTTATAAGGCCAATATAAAAAGGAGCGTCTACAAATGGATCTGACTATCCCATTAGTGTTACAAAATAAAACACCTATTTACTTACAAATTTACGAATATATGAAACGAGAAATCTCTCATGGATCACTACGTGCCGGTACACGTCTTCCTTCTCACAGAAATTTAGCTATGCAACTTACTGTAAGCCGTATTACAGTTGAATCCGCTTATCAACAATTACTAGCTGAAGGTTACGTAGAAAGCAAACCGAAACGCGGGATTTTTGTTGCGGAAGTAGATATTGATGTCATTCAAAAGAAACAACAAATTGCGTCAAGCAGTACTAACAATAAAGAAAAAGAACAATATGATTATGATTGTAGTCAAGGACTTATTGATCAAAAAGCTTTTCCCATAACAAACTGGAAAAGAGCGTTATACGAAACTTTATTTCAGTATGAAAATGAATTATTTGCTAAAGAAGATCCACAAGGTGAGCTCGTTCTACGAGAACATATTTCAAAGTATTTATATCATGCTCGCGGGGTACATTCTTCACCTGATCAAATTATTATTGGAGCAGGTACGCAGCCTCTTCTTTGGCTACTCCTTCAACTACTTGGTTCAAAAAAAGAATACGGAATCGAAAATCCTGGATTTCACCGTATACCTGCTATGATTCAAAGTTGTGGCCTTCCTGTTCACCCGATCCCTTTAGACGATAAAGGGATTCATATTTCCGCTTTACGTGAATCCGGTTCCAATGTGACATATGTCACTCCATCTCACCAATTTCCACTCGGAATCATTATGCCATTATCTAGAAGACTCGAGTTATTAAAATGGGCGAATGATTGTAATGGTTATATTATTGAAGATGATTACGACGGGGAATTTCGCTATATAGGAAAACCTATTCCTTCTTTACAAGGGCTAGATTCAAATGAACGTGTTATTTATATGGGAACTTTCTCGAAATCTTTTTTACCTTCTTTACGAATGGGATATATCGTTTTACCACCTCATCTTTTAAAAGTCTATAAAGAACTTGGTGGTATGTTTAAACAAACGGTTTCTACCATGCAACAACTTACCTTCGCCACCTTTATTCAAAATGGGGATTGGGAACGTCATCTTAACCGAAGTCGTACGTTATATAAAAGAAAACATATTTCTTTGATTAAATCTATTAAAAGCGAAATGGGAAATAACGTGCATATACTCGGTGAACAATCCGGACTTCATATTGTACTTCACGTTCATAACGGGATGAATGAACATGAACTTATTCATGCAGCTGCAAAACAACGTATTAAGTTATACCCTCTCTCGACATACGATTCTGTTCATAATGTAAGGGAGGAATCATATGTATTGCTCGGTTTTGGCAGTATTCGAGAGGAGTGTATTGAAACTGTTGTCAAATTACTAAAAAAAGCGTGGTTCCCTAAATAAAAATAGCTCCACATAAGTTACACTTACGTGGAGCTATTTTTATTTACTATTTTTCCGATCTCGCTGCCCTTCCCGGACGTTTGACACCAGTTGTTTCTGTTGAATAAGACGCTTCAATTATAGCAGTTGGATCTACAGAGAGAACGAGATCTTTCATTTTCGGATAAATGAAACGGTTTGTAATACAATAAATGATTCTCTTATGTTCTCCTAAAAAACCACCTTCTCCATGTAGATACGTAACGGATAATTGCAATTCTTTCATAAGTAGATCGCCTATTTCTTTATTTTTACCAGAAATAATCATAACGCTCTTTCCTTGATTAATGCCATCTAATATGAAATCAATCATCTTCGTAACAATATAGAAAATTGCTAATGAGAACATCGCTTGTTCAATTGAGAATAAAATGGCAACAAAGATGAAAATAACCGCATTTACTGCAAGTAAAAATGTACTAATCGGCACTTTAAAATGTTTATTCATCCAAACAGCTAACATTTCTGATCCGTCAATTGCTCCACCCATTTTTACTACAATCCCTACACCAACACCAAATAGAACTCCTCCATAAAGAACAATTAACAATTCAGAAGTTGTAATTGCTGGAAATGGTTTCAAATAAATCAATCCGAGTGTTGTCACAACATTTGCATAGGACGTACGGATAAAGAACTTCTTTCCCATTACTTTTGCAGTAAATAATAAAATCGGGATATTAATCCCTAAGAATACTCCATAAAGCGGCAATCCTGCAACTTTATTCGCCATAATAGCAATGGCTGTTACCCCGCCATCTACTAATCCATTAGGCGCTAAAATAAGCTCTAATGAACCTGCTACAATAATTGAGCCAATTGTTAATAATACGTATTCAAATACTTTCTTCATTCATTACCCCCAAAACTTATATATTTTCTTAGTATTATTTTAACGTAATTTCTCTACTAATACAAAGATATCAGTTTATATACACAAAAGTTTCACCTTTATAGTGATTTTTATGTAATTTTTTATTGAAGCACACTTACCCATTGTAGTAAGTGTGCCTCAAACATTTATTTAAGTTTCAAGTACGAATTCATTTTCATTTTAAATATTTCATCAACTGCCCTTTTATATCCACCAGCCTTTCGAAGTGACTCTCCAACTTTACGACTATTTTCCTTAAACGTTACATCATACATTACTTTCTTTACAGTCTCACGTAACAATTCAGAAGTTAATTCTTTACGATTAAGCCTTATTCCTGCCCCTACTTCATTCACTCGTTTCGCAACTAAAGGCTGATCTCCTGTTACCGGAATTACAACTAACGGGACACCGTAATATAGTGCTTCACTCGAACTATTCATACCACCGTGTGTCACGAATACATCAGCATGCTGTAATACTTCTAATTGTGGCACATAATTATACAACTTAAAGTTATTCGGAATGTTTTCAAACTGACTTATATTTATCTTCTTACCAACAACTAATACGACTGTCGCTTCTACCCCTTTAAACGCTTCAAAACATTTTTCATATAACTCAGGTTGTTCATTAAAAACTGTTCCCATAGAAATAAAAATCAATTTTTCACCTTTTAAATCTTCCATAGGAAAGCTACCTACTTCTTTTCGAGTAGCAATTGATGGACCGACAAACTTATACGATTCATCGAATACATCTGAACGTGGTTGATATTCTTTTGAAGTATACACAATCGTAATATCACCAGGATGGTTCATAATATCATACATACTATTACATTTCATTCCATACTGTTTGTTCCATTTTTCCATTCCCGCTAAACAAGATTGATACAATGGATTCATTTCATCTACTTCTCTTGATTCATGTTCATCGTTAAAAGTAATGTACTGATTAAAAGCAAACGTTGTACAAGAAGAAACACTAGGTACTTTTAAAACATTGGCTATAATACGTCCTACTGGAAAATGATTATCATATATCAAATAATCGTACTTTTCCCCTTTTGTTTCTTCTACAATTTGAGTAACAATACGTTCTGATGCTTCCATCATATGAGACAGCATCGTCAAAGGACTCCCACCTTCATTTACTCGCTCCATAATATTAATTTGAGAGAGGAAATTCTCAAACACTCGGAATTTTGCACCCGTTGCTTCAATCTTCTTTTTATAATCTTCAATACAATACGAAACAACTGTCTCCCCTCGCCGAACTAACTCACTTACAATAGCTAAAGTCGGATTTATATGACCTTCTCCAGGGAAATTTATTACGAGTACATTTGCCATCATCTTCTCTCCTATCTAATATAATTAATAATTAATTATATTAATTAATTTAAAACTATTATAAAGGAATCTATTCTACTTCTTCATATTTTTCTCTTCATTTTATTATTGAGAAATATTTTTCATAACCTACGTTATACTCCTATAGAAAGTGAGCTTAACTCTTCATTTACTGAAAAATATGAGATTTATATTTGGGTATTTTTACAGATTTATCATTAGAAACATTATTTTGATAATTCATACAAAAGTAGAAAAATATAATTTTCACACTGATTTCTCACCGTAAATTTATTTAAGTTCTATGTTGCCCCTATCATTATCCACTTCGTACACATTCTGTTATATAATGAATTTATAGAATTTACAGAAAAAGGAGCGATTTCATGCTACAACAACTATTCGTTTCCCCTATTTTATCTGTTCAAACTTTACATCCGGGTTATGAAGACCATGCAAGCGATGTGTTTCTCGTCCAAACAGAAGATGAAGAAGTCATCGTTCGTTCTTCTAAAATGAATGAAGAGCCAAATAATGATTTTTGGTGGGGATGTAAAAACCTATTCGGAATTGATCCAAGGAACGTCCATCATTTAAAACTTATACACGAATTATTGAAAAAGCATACTAACTTGCCCATCCCCACTATTTTGCAAAAACATGTTTTAAATGGCCGGAAGTTTGTTAGTGTCGAAAAACTAACAGGAAATACGCTACAATCCTTTATCGGACAATCTGATTCAATTTTATTCAGCCTTGGAAAAGGACTAGCAGAAATTCATTCGTTTCAAGCAAAGTTTATAGGAAACCCATCAGGTACTTTCCAAGTTTCACTAGAAGAATTTAAGTCTCACATATTAAAAGTCAGTAAAGAACTTGTAAATAGGTTTTATTCCGATAATGCGAGCATCCGTAACGCATTCTCTACTTTTGAACAACAACTTTCTTCCTTACCGGTACCAAAGGAAGCAACGCTCGTTTTAATTGATATGGACCCTACTCAGTTTTTATCAGATGGTACAACTATTACAGGTTTAGTAGATACAGAAGCTTATGCAATTGCTCCTCGAGAGTTTGATTTTATCGGGCTAGAATATGTACTTACCGAAAAAGAAGCGCGTGCCTTTAAAAGTGGTTACGAAACAATTATGCCTATTCCTCAACTTGAAAGGTGTAGACAGCCTTACCGTTATTTATACCGACTGTTGTCTGTTCAAGGGAGTGTGGAATTAGAAAAGTGGTTAAGTCACCCATCCTATTTTTAAATATGAATGTGAGGGATTATGAAATGGAAATTCAGAAAAAGTGGTCTTTAACAGAATGTGAAATACAACAAATGAAGGATTTAGCTCATATTTGCGGGCAACACGATCGAATTGATTATTCGTCAGATTTACATATAAACTTTTTAACTGCCCGTAATAAAGAAGAGATAAATGATTTTCTATTTTATGACGATACAAAATTAGTCGGTGCATTAAGTATGTATGGCTTTGAAAGACCTACTAAACTTGAGTTAATAGGCTTTGTTCATCCGAACTATAGGAAACAACGTATAGGTACTACTCTTTTACAAACCGCAATGAAAGAAATACGATTAAGAGGGGCAGACGAAGCTCTTCTTATTATGAATGGGGAGTCTGCTTCTGGGAAAGAATTTGCAATACATATGGAGCTGCCTTATTTACATAGTGAATATAGTATGGAGTTCAAAGGAAAAGAAGTTCAAAAAACAACGAAGAATGCTATACAGCTTACTCTTGCATCTTCAAAATCACTTCTTGATCTTATTGAGCTTTCTAGTAAAGCGTTTGGAGATTCAGTAGAAAATACCGCTACATGGTTACAAAAGATGATGAATTCATCTTCCCATCAAGTTTACAGCGTCCTTATCGATGAAAAAGTGATAGGAACAATTACAGTTTCTAAAGAAGACCAATCTACTACACTATCAGGATTCGCCGTTCACCCTTCTTATCAAGGGAAAGGATACGGTAAAGATATTCTTAAGTCTATGATACATACCCTTATTACAAAAGGAGTTTCAACAATTAAATTAGACGTCGAAACGAAAAATAAAAATGCTTTAAAACTATATACACAATGTGGTTTTGAAATGAAAGCGAAGCATGACTATTATAATGTAAAGAATTTCGGGGTAAATACATATGTCTAAAAAACTAATTTATTCTAATTATGATATTTTCGCATCCATTTATAATAAACATTGGGGGCATTATGCTGAACATGCCTATCTACTTTTGGAAAAACTCGTTTTACAATATGCACCACCACATTCTCATCTTTTAGATCTTTGCTGCGGGGCTGGTCACCTTACTAAGAAATTGATTGATAATTCTTTTGTAGTAACTGGTATAGATGGTTCTGCTCAAATGATTGAATACGCACGTCAAAACGCTCCAGACGCAACCTTTATCGTCGATGATGCTCGTTATTTCAATATAAATAAACAATTCCACTATGTTATCTCTACTGGTGATAGCTTAAACCACATTTTAAAATTAGATGAATTAATAACTGTTTTTCGTAATGTTTATTCCGTATTACATAGCGAAGGTACATTCGTATTTGATATGAATATGGAAAAAGGTTTTCTAGAAAACTGGAGCGCGTCCTTTCACATTTCAGAAACGGAATATGTTTGTACAATCGATTCTACATATGATAATGACAATAAAAAAGCAGTCATGAACTTTATACTATTTCAACATGACATAGATAATAATTGGACAAGAAGTGACTTTTCTTTTGAAGAAGCTTGTTATTCCAATGAAGAAATAATATTTTCATTGGAATCCGTAGGTTTTAAGAACATTCAATCACACGGTACTAATAGGGCATTTTTTATTTGTCAAAAATAAAAAAACTGAATCATAACGATTCAGTTTTTTCTTAGTATATTTACAACAGCAGTTGTTTCATTATTTTCTTTATACACACGTGGAATTCTTCTATCTAACATACATGTAACTTCATAGTTAATTGTACCTAACATATCCGCTATTTCTTCTACTGCGATGTTTTCTTCGCCTTGTTTACCGTAGAATACTACTTCGTCTCCCACTTGTACAGGCATTGCTTTTGAAACGTCTAACATGAGCTGATCCATACAAACACGGCCAATAACAGGTACTCGAACTCCATTTATTAATGCATGCCCTTTATTAGATAACTGACGATTATAACCATCAGCATAACCAATCGGTACAGTGGCAATCCATTCTTCACCAGTCGTTACATACGTATTCCCATAACTTACACCGCGATTTTTCTTCGCATGCTTAATATGGGCTACTTTTGATTTTAACGACAACGCAGGCTGCAGAGAAACAACTGAATGATCTACCTCTTTTGAAGGATACATTCCATAAATTCCGATACCTACACGAACCATATTTTGAAATGTATTGCTAAGTTCCATTGAACCTGCACTATTTGAACTATGAATATATGGAATATGAATTCCTAATTCTTTTGCTGTATTGACAGCTTTCTCAAATAAACTTGTTTGCATATTCGTATATGATTTATCGATTTCATCTGCCGTAGAGTAATGTGTAAACATTCCTACTACCTCTACATACTCCATACGTTTTAATTCTTCTAAAAATGGTTTAACCTCTTCTTCCTGTAAACCAATGCGACTCATTCCTGTATCAATTTTCACCTGAATTTGCGCTTTCTTTTGAAGACGTTTTGCGATTTCATTTATACCTTGTAAATCTTCACTTCTATAAACAGTCATCATAACGTCATATTGAATTGCTTCTTCCGCAGCCGCTACTGATGTATAGCCTAAAATTAAAATCGGCACGTTAATTCCTGCTTCTCTTAACTCTATCGCTTCATCTACAAATGCGACTGCAAGCTGATTTATTCCTGCTTCAATAGCAGCTTTTGCAACTTCAACTGCCCCATGACCATACCCATTCGCTTTTACAGCAGCCATCATTGTAATATTTTCATCATTCACACGTTTTTTAAATTCTTTTACATTATGTTTTACTGCATTTAAGTCAACTTCAACAATTGTATCTCTTCCATATTTCAAACTCATTGGTCTAACTCCTAACTCAATAATTGCATTCCATTCTATTTCACGTTTCATATGACCTTTTACAATATAATACTTTTCAATATGCTAGTCAAACTACTAGAATTTTCGGAATTTTGAGCATGATATAATACCCTCAAGAAACTATTATATACGTAGAAGAGGAGAATTACAATGTTTGTACAATCTGCATTACACCAACTACAAGTTGCTGTTGATACTTCTATTCGAATGCTTAACCGATATAAAGAAGACGAATTAAAAATACAACCAATTCACTCGAAGCGATCATTATTTGAAATGTGTGCACATCTTTCTCTTATTTGCCATGCTGATTTACTCATTTTAAATGGTATTACAGAAAAAGAGCTACATACTTTCTATAAAGAACAAACACCCGAAACAATTATGCAAATACAACAAACGATGATACATGGCTACGATTTACTTTCTAAAACTTTTTTATCTTATTCCAATGAACAATTAGCAGAAATTAAGACTGCTTATTGGGGTATTTCTTATTCACGCTTTGAATGGTTGCTAGAAATTGTTACACACTTTTATCATCATCGTGGACAAGTTCATATTTTACTATGTGAGCATATAAAAGATCCTAACATACCTTTATTTCAATAAAGGTATGTTAGACGATATGAAACTTCTCTAAGGCAAATAAAATACCACCTTCACTCGCCTTCTTTGTAACAAAATCAGCTCTTGTTTTTAACTCTTCTCCAGCATTCCCCATCGCAATACCTAATTCTACATACTGCAACATCTCAATATCATTTCTACCGTCGCCGAAAGCAATGGCTTCTGATTTGCAAATGTTTAGGTGTTCTAATACCTTTTGAATTGCAGTTACCTTTGATACTTTATTATCTTCCAACACATTCATAACGTAACCGTGAAAACGTTCAAACGTAAGTGCTGGATATCTTTCAAGAAATTTTTGAGCTTCTATTTCATCTGCATACAGACATAAACAATAGATTTCTTCTGACAAATCTCTGCTTTTTTCTGGATACTTCTCTAAATTCAACGTCTCGCTAAGCGCTTGCATTACACGCTCATTATCCGAGGCTATTCCGTTCATTGCAAAATCCTCGGTAAAATAAGAAATACCGTGACCATGTAATTCTGCAAACTCTGAGATATCATGAACGATTTCACTTGAAAGTACTGATTTATGTAGAACCGTTTCCTCACACTTAATATGTGCACCATTTGCAGAAATAATTGTATGTATGCCCAGCTCTTTAAATTGTGAACATAAGCTATATGGTCTCCCAGTAGTAACAACTACGTGAATCCCTTTTTCTATTAATCTTTGTATTGCTTCTTTTGTGCTTTCATGCATACTTCTATCAATTTCGCTTAAAAGCGTACCGTCAACATCAAAAAATACTACTTTGTACATAGATCTTTACATCCCGTCCAAATGATTCGTATCATTAATAAAATGTACTGTTTTTTGTTCGCCATCAATTTCAATTAAGCTTATTCCCGTATCTCCCATTTTAAAATAATAGTCCATTGAAATGGGCATTTTGAAAAACGCACGTAATAGACTATTTATTACACCACCATGTGCAACAATTGCAATTCGGTCATACGTATTCTCCGTCACGATTTTAGAAAAGATGCCTTCTATTCTCATTCTAAATTCAATAAATGATTCCCCGTTTTCAAAACGATCATGGAGGAACTTTGGCTCTGGGCATTTCTTTGCTTCTTCAAACGAAAGACCTGCTTGCACTCCATTATTGAACTCCATTAATTCCTCTTCTAATTGAATTGGACACCCAATTCCTTCCGCTAATGTTTCACCCGTTTCACGAGCACGTTTTAATGTACTTGCCCAAATGAAATCTGGCGGAAAATCTGCTTTCACTTTCTGTACAAGCCTTTGCACTTGCTGCCTTCCCTTTTCTGTCAATTCAAAATCAGCTCGTCCTTCATGTACGTTTAAGATATCAGCTTCTGATTCTCCGTGGCGTATTAGCAGTATTTGCATGTATTCTCCACTCCTCTATTTAACATTCGCAAAATTCAATTATATCACACTCTGAATTTTTTATAAAAAAAATAGATTGCTTTAACAATTGTTCAATCCCTTTTAGTTAAGGCGTTATTTCCCTTAACAATTCCATGTACTCTAGACTTATAATTCTTTCAAAAGTGACATAGAAAAAAGTCCTATCCATACGTATAGGACTCTTTTGTCTATTAAAATTCAGCTTGAGCTGTCTTCATCAATTGGGCTTTATAAGATACAATCCCTTTTCCTTCTGTCGCACTTTTCTGTTCACTTTTGAGTTCGATTGTTGCATCCTCACCGTTAATAACTAATATTCCAGTGCCTTTTGTACCGATATCATCTGTCCAAGCAAATATCCAAGTTGTTTCATTTTGTTTTGTAGCCTGTGTTTCGAACATACCGGTAAGTGTATTATTTAGGCGCTGTTCTACATACAGCGTAGCTTTATCTACTTTCGGATTAGATTCAGTAGTTCCCCATGTTTGAATGAATACACTTACCTGATTTTCACTGTTACTATCAACAGGATCGAAGAAGGCCTTTAGTGATTCTGATTGTTCCGTATTGTTTTTAGTGCCATCATTTGGGTTATTTTCATCCGGTTGACTTACTCCTGCGCTGCTATCAGAACTTGGCATTGCTTGTTTTGCTCTCTCTTCCTCCATTGCTTTTTCTGACGATCTTGTTAGGACAATTGGGTAATCCCCTTGAGTAATGCGTATTTTATCCTTACTAAGTTTTTCTAGCTTAAATTCTAAAGCTGGTTCTTGATGCGTACCAGGATACATAAATGTATATTCCGGTTTCCCTGAAAAAACATTTTTTTGTATATTTGTAAACTTCACTACCGCTGTGTAGTCCGTTTCATATAAAGCCATTGCAGAAACTTCAATTATATTTTGACCTTTTTCAACTATCTTATAGAAATATGTTTTATCCTTTTCACTCTGCCACATTCCTTTTAGCCCTTTTGTTGCATCTGAGGCATAATCCTTAATTGTGATAGGTATCTTTCTTGTTAATTCTCCATTATGCTTTTTATTTTTATAACTAACTTCAATTTCCACACTTATTTTTGAAGGTGACTCGTTTGCAATGATATTCACTTGCCCACTTTCGGTTATTTTCACCTTAGCAACATTTTCATCTTTTGATTTAACCGATAGAAATTCTTTTTCAGCCGCCCCTAAGTTTATCGTATTTTCTTTTGCTGTTCCTTCATCGTATAACCTTAAGGATACATTAATGTTTTTTTCTTCACCAGGCTTCAGTGATACTTCACTGAAATTTGCAATAAGTTCCTTGGCTATTATACTTGCATCCGCTTTTTCCACATTCACATTTGTTTTTTGTTCTTCTTTCTTCGGTTCTGTTTGTTTCTTTTCAGTTTGTTGTCGCTCTGTATTCGTTTTTGCCCCTTGTAATTGATACAGAAAAAATACAGATATACACACAATCATAATTCCTATCAAAATAATAATTCCCTTTTTCACAAGCTCCCCTCAATTCTATAATACTGAATAACTTTGCTTTCTTTTCTACTTTTGATAACTATTTATATATAAAATTGACTAATTCATTTAAAATATATTACAAATCAGAAACATATAAAACGTTTATTTCGAATATTTTTTACTTCTCCTCAAAAAGCAGATATAAAATAAATTGAAACTTTAATCAGTAGGGGTTTTCTTCATCCCCACTGATTATTAGTTGAACCAATTGGGCTTTAATGGGCAGTTGATCCCCCACCTTACTTCTTTGTTTTCGCTGAATTTTGAGGTGGGGGTCTTACTGCCCATTAAAGCGGGATAAATAACGAATTGCAAGACTAAGAAATTGATAGCTATATTGTGTACAACAAATAAGAAAAAACACCATCTTAAGATGGTGTTTTTTCTTATCTATCTCATCTACAATATCGATCAGGTTGACCGCAGGTATCACAGTATTCACAGGGATATGAGTCGCATTAACTTCAACACATACATGGATGGTCATTACATTTGCAACATGTGCATTCGCGTTCAATTTCACCACACCCGAAACAGCGAGCTGCATGCATCTCATCTTCATAGTCTCTTTGTTGTGGACTACGTCCTAAAAAGTCGTCAGCTGCATCCACCATATATTCATTACCGCCTTGTTGTCTATAAAAGCGGGCATCTTCCTCAGCTTGATTCTTCCGTTCTTCATAATTGTTAATATGATCATAAGTACCTGTATATCCACCATATCCTGTATTGGTGGGCCTTATTATAGGTTCCCTAATTGGATTACTGTTAAAACCTCCGCCATAATTCCTTTTATCATTTTGTTCTTTTTTTCTCGTTGTATCATACAATATTCCTGCTGCAAATAATACAAGCAAAATGGCAAAAGCACCTAAAAGAATTGAAATAGATATAGCTACAAAGAATAGCATAACAGTACCTAAAAAGAACAACACACTTTTTACATTTTTATATACAATTGTAGAAATTATAATAATAAAAATACAACTATATTCTACAATTGCAGCACTTGGAAAATCCAAGAAATACCAAACAATCGGTATAATCGTTGCTAATATTACCCACATAAATTCTTTCCCCCTTGTTTTCCTCTCTTACATATCATATGAAATATATTATGAAAAATAAATATATATAAGAAAAATGCTAAAAATATATATCGTTTTTTTATATTATTTTTCCGTTAATTATTCTTCGGTTTCTTTCAAGAGCGTTTCCTGTTCCTTTGTGTAGTCTAGTATTTTCCCTTCCATTCTGCTCTTACTATCATTTTTAACTTTATATTCCGTTTATTATAATTTATAATAATTATTTGTTTTTTCTACCAATAAAACGCGTAGACACAAAACAGCGGAATTATAATTCCGCTGTTCGCTTTTTCACTTAATATTAATTCCGAATTTATCTCCAAATTTCAAATCAGCATTAGGAGCAATAGTAATTTCGGCCTGACCTTTCTTAATAGCATGTATTGTATATTCCTCAATAGGCATTGCAACTCTTCCTTCATGAGGAACTTCATCCATACTTAACGTATCCGCACTTACTAAGATTTTAAGTGGCTGATCTGGGTCCATATTCTTATGGTGGAGTTTTAGCTTCTGCCCTACTGACATTTGTAAAAGTCCATCCGCCCCTGGAATATGCCAAATCACTTTATTAGTCCCTTTTTCTATTTCAAAATCTATAATATACTCTCCATTCTCTCCATTCTTGACTTGATTATCATCATCTGCTGTTTTACCTGATGTTTCAATTTGTACTTTAGGTTTACTTTCTTTCGCACCCTGTTTAACACCACTAGAATCTGTTTTTTCCTTAGGCTTATTTTCTTCTATATTTTGTTTTACATCACCTGCAACAGTCTGCTCCTTAGGCTTATTCTGTTCAGCTTTTTGTTTCTCATTACTTGATGTAGCTTGCTCATTCGATTTGCTTTCTTCAGTTTGTGACTTTTCACTACTCGATTCAGTTTTTTGTTTTTCACCACACCCTGATAATGAAATCAATATAACAATAAGTAAAAACCAGCCTTTGCGCATATAACTAATCCCCTTCCCCTTCCCCTTTTATACATGTACTTACTAATGTTAATCCATCTAGCATGTTAATTTGTATTCTCTTATTCAACAAATCTCTCCCAAAAAGCGCACCGCATACGCAATCTCCATTAAATAATTTTCTTGAAAAATAATTAAATCAAACTTTTACCACCTCATTGTGGTACATAATTCTATGTACTTACTTTTTCAAACACCCTAAACCTACAAGTATTTCAAAAGAATCAGACAAGAAAAATCCTATCTATGTGTATAAGATTGAACTTTCCTTGTCTTTTAGAATTCTTGGCTGTGCTGTTTTTTTACTAGTCCTTTTTAAGTTTTACGTTTTGAGTTATTACTCCTCTTCCTTCAATGCCATTTCGATTTCCTTTTAAGTCTAATGTTACGTTGCCTTCTTGAAATGTAATAGTACCTGTTCCTTTGGTTTCAAAGTTATCAACCCATGTGAATGACCATGTGGACTCATTTTGCTTTACGGCATTCGATGTAAACATCCCCATCATGGAAGTTGTTATTCCATTACTATTATTAGACCGCTGTTCTACTTGAATTGTTGCATTTTTGTCATCAACCATGGTAAACAAAGCACTGACAAGAAGTTTATCTCCATTTTGGATATTATAATAATCTCCATTTAGTTTGTTATTTTGACTTGTTTTTACATTATTATCTTGTTTTGCATGTGTAGTGTTGTCTTGGTTGGGTTGCGTATTGGTACCTTGGTCCCCTCCAACAGGAACTAACTGTGCTTGTTCGAATTCTGCTTTAGACGATTTCGTCAAATTCAATACATCTTTCCCTTTTCGCACAATCATTTTATTTACACTAACTCTCTCTAGTGTGAACTCTTCATCTGGTGGTGTATCTCCATCTTGTGCGTACGCCTGTGTATACTTCATTTTTCCGAATAATTCTTTTTGCTTAAATGTATTAAATTGAACATCACCCGTATACCAGATTTCATACAAATCAAACGCTTGAAACTCTATTTTCTTTGCATTTTTCTGATTTATTTTCACAAACAATTTTTTATTATTTTCATCACGCCAATACCCTTCTAATCCTTGTGTTACATTTGTTTCCTGATTGTTAATTGTAATAGGTATCTTTACTGTTGATTCTCTATTTTTCTTTTTATTTCTATAAGTAATCTCAATTTCCGTACTTTTTTGTGACGGGGACTCGTTTGCAATAATTTTCACTTGCCCATTTTTCATTATATTTGCCTCTGCAACATCATCATTTCTAGATTTAACGGATAGAAACTCTACATCATCTACACCTAGGTTAAACGTATTTTCTTTCATTGTTTTTTCATCATATAATTTTAAAGATAAAGTGACGCTACTTTCTTCACCAGGTTTCAGCGATACTTCTTTAGGATTTGAAATAAGTTCCTTGGCTATTATACTTGCATCCGCTTTTTCTACATTCACATTTGCTTTTTGTTCTTCTTTCTTCGGTTCTGTTTGTTTCTTTTCAGTTTGTTGTCGCTCTGTATTCGTTTTTTCCCCCTGTGATTGATACACAAAAAATGCAGCCATACACACAATTATAATCCCTATAAAAATAATAATTCCCTTTTTCACAAATTCCCCTCAATTCTATAATACTTAATAACTTCTCTTTCTTTTCTACTTTTCATAACCATTTTTATTTATAACTCACTTAGACATTTAAAATATATTACATATTATTGATATTTAAAACCCTTATTTTGAATATTTTTAAATTTATGTAAAAAAATACAGACATAGATTAAAATCTTTGAAAAATATTACTTAAAAACAGATAGGAAACTACTTACAACTTTGTGCGTCAAAAGAATGAAAAAACTGTCTACTATTATTACACGAATCAAAAATTAAAAGAGAAATGGCATCCCATTTCTCTTTTTCACTCTTATTGTTCTTTTTCTGTATTATTTAAAGGCAGTTTCTTCGCTTGTTTTTCTTTAAAGATTTCACCAATTGCCCCGAGAGTACCAAGTGTTTCAATTGCATTAGATGGAATAAAGACTTTATTTGCTGGCCCTTTCGCAACTTCAGCTAATGATTCAAATGATTTGTAAGCAAGTATACGTTCATCTAAATTCGCCTCGCGAAGTAATTGAATTCGATTTTGTTCTGCTTTTGCAATTTCCTCAATCGCTCTTGCTTCCCCTTGCGCTTCTAATTCTTTTGCTTCTTTAATACCTTCTGCTTCTCGAATACGTGCTTCTTTATCCCCTTCAGCCATTAAGATTTTACTTTGCTTTTCCCCTTCAGCACGAAGGACTTTATCTTGTTTTGCAGCTTCAGCTTCTAATATGATCGCACGTTTATTACGCTCTGCTTTCATTTGTTTTTCCATTGATGCTTGCACATCTTTCGGCGGATTAATATCGACAACTTCAACACGTTCAATGCGAACGCCCCATTTTTCTGTAGCTTCATCAAGTGCTAAGCGAATTTCTGTTGAAATTTTTTCACGACCAGATAACGTTTCATCCAGTTCCATTTTACCAATGATTTGACGCATCGTTGCTGAAGTAATGTTACGTACACCGTATTCATAGTTCGAAATACCATATGTCGCAAGTTCCGGTTCAACGACTTGATAGAAAATAATTGTATCAATTTCCACTTGTACATTATCTTTCGTAATTACCTTCTGCGGTGGTACATTCGTTTGTTGAATACGCAAGTCGTGATATACGCGAACACGATCCACAATCGGAATTAATAAATTTAATCCCGGCTGCATAACCCGCTGAAACTTACCAAATCTTTCAACGACTCCAACTTTTTGCTGTGGAATAATTTTAATTGTTAATGCGATAAATGTAACAACAATTAGTGCAAAAATAATCGTTAACGTTAATGCTACCATATTTATTCACTCTCCTTTTTTACTTGTAATATAGTACTATGCCTCTTTATAACAATAACTTTTTCTCCGGCATCAATTGGATCATCTGCAATAGCTGTCCAAGTATCTCCATCCACTTTCACAATGCCGTTCGCCTCATTTGTAATCGCTTGCATAACAATCCCTTTTTTACCTGCAAGCATATCTACTGTATCAGTAAAACCTTTTGCTTCCCGAAAGTTTTTTGATATTCTTTTCGTAAAGAAAGTCAATGTTAAACTTACAATCGCACCAGCAACAACTTGTAACAGTAGTGCTTCAGGAACAAACAAAGCAATAAGACCTCCGACAACAGCTCCAATTCCAAGCCAAAGCATGTAAAATGTAATCGACAGCATTTCCCCAATAAATAAAATACCAGCTATTATAAACCAAATTACCCAAGCAGCCATTTGCAACCCTCACTTTCTTTCTCATTTTCTATATGTATATGAAGAAAAGAATGGTTTATCCGCCCTTTCTCATACATGGGCGCTTACTACAAGCTATTGTACATTTTCACTGTTACAATGAGTATTATTAAAATACTATATTAATATATTCTTCATTATACATGAAAATCCCTTTCAAAAAGTGACAAAAAATTTAATTCTTTCAAAATTTATTTTTCAAATTATAATGATTATAACTACTGTCATATTTCCCCAGAAAGGGTGTGTACTTATTGCAAAAACGTTCATTGACTTACTATTTAGGATCGAAAATATGCATTACTCTCGCTGACATCGTATACGTAATGATTATTACAACTCATATGTATATCACAACGAAATCAGCTACATTAACTGCTCTTTTTCCATTATTACAAGTCATAACTAATCTTATAGCAAATACATCTGCACCACTTATAATGAATCGTTTTCCATCTTATTCATTACTGTTTACACTACAATGGATAAAAACTGCTCTATTATTTTTATTAATGATATTATTCCCGGTCCTTTCCACAAACATTGTAGTACTATTCATTTTCATTTTTTTCATTTCATTATGTAGTGGCTGGAGCGCTCCATTACTATACGGTATTCTTCCGCGCCTTACACCGAAAGAAAAATTAGTAAAAGTAAATAGTATTTTTTCCTTTTCCACACAAATTGCACAAGCCGCTGCTTATTCATTTACAAGTGTTATTGTGCTTCTTATTGGTGCTTCTTCTACACTGATGATGAATAATATTTTGATGATTTTCGGATGTGTTGCACTACACTTTTCATTACGATCCATACATACTGAACGAGTAATAGAGCCTTCTTCTTCAAAAGGTGATACTTTATTGGAAGGTTGGAAGCTCTTATTTCAAAACCCTTCTCTCCGTACTGTTACATGTATGGACTTAATTGAAACTTTTGCAGGGACGATATGGATCGGTGCTATTACGATGGCTTATGTAACAACTGTCCTTCATAAAGGAGAAGAATGGTGGGGATTTATTAATACAAGTTATTATGTTGGGACGTTAATTGGCGGTCTATTAGCGTGGAAAATGAGTACATACATTCAAAACAATTTAATACGCTCTATGGCGATAGGCTCTCTTCTGTTTAGTATGCTTACATTTTTATATGGTATAACAAGTAGCGGATTTATTGCGCTGTTCCTATGCATTCTAATGGGCCCATGTTACCAAATTAGAGATATTTCTCAAACAACTGTTTTACAATCCAGCGTCGCTCCATCTTTATTATCAAAGATGTATACAGCTCACGGCGCTCTTCTCTCAACAGCTTCTGGCCTTTCTATGCTGAGTGTTGGCATTATTACCGATTTGTTCGGTGTTCGTACGATCTATATTCTCGCTTCAATCCTTATATTGTGCTCTGCTTGTTTATCATTTAACTTATTAAAATATGATAAGACAAAGCAAAAAAACATGTCACTTTAATGAACAAAATAAATAGGACAAGATTTCCTGTCCTATTTATTTATGATAAGTTAGGAGATTTCCGATGCTTTGTCGCTTGTTCAAAAGCGTATGCGAGTTTAATTAAAGTCCCCTCACGAAAAGCAGTGCTTGCAAGCGTAATTCCAAATGGTCTCCCGTTATCCATATATCCCGCAGGTATTGCTATAGACGGATAACCTGCTTTCGCACATATAGTGGAGCCTATATAAGAAGGGAACAGAATCGCATCAAGATTATATTTTTCCAGTGCAAAATCAATGCCTTGTTCTTGTGAAAAATATATATCTTCTAATCTTGCATTTAAATATTGTGGATTTCTTAACGTATTAGGAAAATCTTTTCTTCTTTCTAACTTAGTTTGTCCATATCTCAGAGCTCTTTCTGCTATGTTTTCATTAAACTCCATTAACTCTGAAATAGAATGGACTGGTATAGTAGAAGGCAATTTCGAAAGATAGTTATCTAAACTATGCTTTAATTCATAAAGCGATACACCCCAGCTCCATTCTCTATGAAAAGATGGAATATTAATATCCTCTACTACTGTCGCACCCTTACTACGTAATACTTCAATTGTTTCCTTAAACAAATTCTCATCATACTCACCAGATTTATAATAATCTTTTGGTGCGTTGTTATATACACCAATCTTTGTTCCATTTAAACCGTTAACATCCAAATACTTTGTATAATCATGTTCTGCTATCCCTTCACTTTTACGAGTAGCTACATCTTTCTCATCTAGCCCAGTTAACCCCCCTAGTAAAATAGCGGCATCTGTTACTGTTCTAGCAAATGGGCCGGCTGTATCTTGCGAATATGTGAACGGAATAATACCTCTACGACTAATTAGACCAACAGTCGGTTTAATACCGACTACAGAGTTTTGAACAGCTGGACTCAAAATAGAACCATCTGTTTCTGTTCCAACCGATACTACTGTAAAGTTAGCAGCAACTGCTATGGCAGATCCTGTACTTGAGCCACCAACAAACATATCATCCTCACCCGTACCGTAAGGGTTTATTGTTTGACCACCTCTTGCACTATATCCAGCCCACATTTCAAATGACATTGCATTTGCTAATTCTGTCATATTTGTTTTCCCTATTATCACTGCTCCTGCTTCTCGCAGCTTCGTAACGAGAAATGCATCTTCACTACTTATATGTTGTTCTAGCGCAATTGTACCTGCACTTGTATGCATAGAGTCATTCGTTTCAATATTATCCTTAAGTAAAACCGGTATACCATGTAATGGACCTCTTTTACCTTTAATCTTTCTTTCATAATCTAACGCTTCAGCAATAAAGATGGCGTCTGGATTGATTTCTAAAATAGAATTAATTTCCGGTCCATCTTGATCATACTTTGCGATTCTATGAAGGTAATACATAACTAGTTCTTTTGAAGTTAACTTTCCATCTTCCATCGCTCTTTGTATATCATGAATTGTTAATTCTTTTTGTAGTAGTGTATTGAACTGAATCTCCATTTTCATTCTCCTTCTATAAACCTTTATTGATAGCATATCTCTATTACTTTTTCATTTTCTCCGCTCCTCACATATACAACTACAATCCCTCTATAAGAATTCAACTTACCGATGTAAAAACCTTTTATTTCCTGAAAAATAAAAAAAGTCTGAAACGATTTCACCTTCGCCTCAGACCCTATTATTACTGCACGTATACCTCATCTAACAAATGTAAAAACTCACCTTGTTTCCCCGCTAATTCAGGGCATTTTGCAATATCAATCCATTCATAGCAAAATACTAATCCTTCATCTTCCTTACCAGCACTTACAATATGTTCCCAACTATCTTTTACATCTGTTAGTAATGTTACGTGGAAGAAATGGCGTTTTTGATATTCCTTTTTTTCTTTCACATGTATGATGTAATCAGCTAGGAATCGTTCTATGCATAAATGCCGTAATCCAGTCTCTTCTTGTACTTCACGTAAAATCGCTGCTTCTAATGTTTCCCCTTCTTCCACTGTTCCTCCTGGTATTTGTATACCAGCTTCAGGTATATCACGATGTTTAAAAACAAGCAGTTGCATAACTCCTTCTTTTTCTCTTGTCACATATGCGTGTACTTTTTTATTATATAACACCGTCATAACCCTTCTCTCCCCTCAATTTTTCACTCTGCTACTTCTTCAAGCGTGAGTTGATTTTCATATAAATATGTAGCTTGTGGATTCCCCACATACCTCACATGCCATGGTTCATATCGATAACCAGTGAGCGACTCCTTCTCTTTCGTATATCGAATGACAAAACCAAATTTATGGGCATTTTCAGAAAGCCACTGCCCTTCTTTCGTTTCACCAAAAATTGTCTCTAACTGAAACTTAGCAGATTGCGATGTAATATCCATAGCAAGCCCTGTTTGATGTTCACTCGTTCCAGGAACTGCACTCGACATTGCCGTTTTGGCTTCTCCATCTTGTTTTTTATACATTGTATTTAACGCTTTTTGCCGATCAAAAGATCTAAATCCAGAGACTGCAAATAAGAAAACACGCTCCTTATCCGCTTGCTGAAACATTTCCTCAAGCGCACCGGCCGCCTCTTTCCTCATTTTTTTCTTTTCTTGATCACCTTCACTAGAATAGCGCACTTTCGGAATAACTAAATCTGGCGGTCTATACCCGTCTGGTAAACGCCTACTTTTATTCACAAGCACAAGCATTGAATTCGGATTACTAATTACCGCAATATCTCCATCCATATTCGCAATCGTTTCTTTCGCTTTCGGAAATATGTTATTTACATTCACCTCGCGCGCTTGCTTATCCTTATACATTTTATAATTGATTCCCGCTACTCCAACAATGAGTATCACCGCTACGATACCAAGTAGTATCCATCTTTTTTTCATATAACGACCTCTTATTTTAATAATTTGGCCATTTCATACTCATCGATGTTCTCTCCATCGATAATAAGAGCAGCTCTTTTGACACCTTCTTTCTCAAATCCAGCTTTTTTATATAGTGCCTGAGCTCTTGTATTGTGGGCCATTACCGTTAATTCTAAACGCCATACATCATGTAATCTTGCCCACTTCTCGACCTCTTTAAACAATCTAGTCCCAATACCTCGCCCACTATACTCTTGCAAAATACCAATTACAATACTTGCTACATGTCTCTTTCTTTGAATATGATTTCCATTCACTAAAATAAACCCTACTATTCTCTCTTCTTCAACTGCTACCAATATTGTTGCATATTTATTTTCTACAAAGCGCTGAATCATTTGCTCTTGTTGCTTGGCTGTAAATTTTCTTTCTCCTGGTTCGTATAACATAAATTTCGTTTCTTCATCTAATTGCTTACTTAATTGCAAAAATAATGCTGCATCTTCTACTTTGATTTCCCTAATCACTTCAATCACCCTACCAATTTCATAATAAAAAGCTTTCCTTATAAAAAGATTTTCTCTACTTTCCCGAAAATCCCTTTGTAAATCTCCCAGTATAATTTGACAAATTTCGATATTACTATAACATCGACAAATTATGTCTATTCTGTGACACATCATTAATTACAAAAAAACGCAAGCATTACACTCACGTTTTTTCAGACTCTCGCATTCATTTCTGTTTCACTTTATCCATTCACTTTTTCTGCCTGCCAGAAATATTCACCAAACGCTTTAGCTAGCGCATCAATCGATCGATTTAGTTCTTCCTCTGTATTATCTACGCCACCAACTTCAATTAATATCGCTTGTCCTGACAAATCTTGATTGTAGACACCATTTCCTGTTTGGAATCCTTTTTGAATGACACCGCGGCTAACTCCTGGATACTTCTTATTAATTGTCTCATGTAAAGCCGTTGCTAATTGTAAATTCTTTTCATAATTTTTATTACCTTTCCCAATTACGAAAGCAAGCTTTGCATATGATTTATCTCCAATTGCTTTTGTCGTTACATTTTTCCGAGCACTATCACGATGTAAATCAAAAAAGTACTGCAATTCCTTATTGCTAGTCATTGCTTCTTGTACAATTTCTCGTGACATTTTATAAGAACTATTGCTATTTAATCCTTTACTAATCAACTTTTGCCCAACATCAGTCTTGTCGTTAGTTGCTCCGATCCCTTCATTTGCTAATTGTTCACGAAATCGGTCGCCGACTATTGAAATATTCGTTACGGAACTTGTTGCTTTATTCGGATTTGGATCATTTGTTAAATTCAATAACGGCAAATAAGATTCCCAACTATGCGAATGATAAATAAATGCAACTTGTCGTTTTCCTGTCGTTTGAGCTGGTTGCTTTTTCTCTTTATTCGTATCCGGCTTTGGAGCCTGTCCACCTTCTCCAGTCCGTTCTTTTACTACTTCTTCAAGTGGAACGCTCGACTCTATAGGCAAGTTAGAATAATTTGTTCCTTCACCCGCAATGACAATTTCTGTATCGTACTTACCGAAACCAGGTAGCTCTTTGCCGACAAAACTGCGTACATCGTTAAAACGAATATTTGTAGCCATAGAAAAGAGAAACGAAGATATTGAAAAATCTTGATTTAAATTTCGATATTCCTGTGTAAAATAATGATTCTCCTTCCCAAGAACGTACATGTAACCATTCATTGATAACTCATTTAACCAATTATATAAATACGTTGACTTTGTCTCTTTCATAGAGGTTACCATCATACTAATAAGAAAAAAAGTCGCTAGTACTGTAGCAATAATAAATAATACTAACTTACGTACACTCGTGAACTTCACATAAAAAAAGCCTCGATTCATACTATCACCTCTCTATTTCAAGTTATGTACAAGCTCTAGAGAATAGACCGTCTAAATTCCGGCTATATTGTTAATGAGGTGAAATGAATTGAAGCTACTAATAGGAACATTACCCATTGTATTATCATTTATTTTTTATTGGCTCGCTAAGCATTCTACAGTCCGCGTTGTGTTACATATTTCAGCGTACTTCGCACTTTATGTACTCGGTACAATCATTTCTATTCATATATATGATGTTTTAATGCAAGATTTAGTTTTTATGACAAGCATTCATGGAATTTTACTAAATCCATTTTTTCTTATTTCAGGAGCATATATAGGGATATACACTTTATACTTACTTTTATCTTACACTATTACAAATATAAAAAATGGAGTATAATGAAATGCGACCACCATTCATCTGTCATACATGCAAAAAAAGAATTGCTCGAAAGAAAGATCTTATTACTGCCACACGATACTTCCGCTTGTATTTATTTCACAGTGATTGCTTTAAGCAACAGCAAGTGTTTCTCTCACGATTTATCCCTGTGAATACACTTTTTAATTTCTTTCTTATTATATATGGACTTATTTTTGGCAGCCTTCTTATGCTTACAGAGCCATCTATCATTTGGCTTATTTTCTTATTTCCCATTTTATATCGGTTTCTTTCCTTTTATTATGTTGAACGTTTTTTCTCTACATAACATGCAGACTGTCCTCTAGGAATGCTTAAACATTCCCACTCATTTTCTTTTAACATTTTACCAATGTAAATTATTTGTCCAATATGTAAAGCATAATGAGAAATTTGTCTTTCAATTGCTTGTATGACAGTATGTGCTTCACCGCGAATATATACCGTCTGTATTAAATGTTCCGGCGTTAACACATTCATCGTTTTAAAAACGTATTCCCATCCTTCATTCCATGCTGCGAGTACCTCTTCCTTAGAAGAATAACCACCTTCAAATTCAGCATCTCGGTTACGATCTATTTTTTCACCGTCAGATGTTAGAAAATCCGTCCATCTAGAACGCATATTACCGTGTAGATGCTTAATTATGATTGCTATGCTATTTGTTTCTTCATGAGAAGACCATTCAATCTGTTCATATGATAATTGTGAAAGCACCCGTTCCCCTTGTTTCTTTGTTGATTTAAAATTGGAAATGGCACATTGTAAATATTCTTGTCCAATATCCATGTTCTCCCGCCTTTACATTAACTAATTTTTGTTCCATTTGGTAATTCCATATTAGGCTGCAGTAATACAACATCACCAGCTTCAGGTACTCCTCCTAAAACAAGCACTTCTGATTTAAATCCAGCTACACGTTTTGGCGGGAAATTTACAACAGCAACGATTTGCTGACCAATTAAATCGTCCGGGTTATATCTCTTCGTAATTTGAGCACTTGACTGCTTCATTCCAAGCTCCCCAAAATCAATTTCTAGTTTAATCGCTGGAACTCTCGCTTCTTTAAATTCCTCTGCGTGTGTTACAGTTCCAATTCTTACATCCAAAGTTAAGAAATCTTCAAAGTTAGCCATTTTATCATTCCTGGTTTGAAATTCTTATAAAAATCTATACATTGTTGGCGAACCAAGTCAAATGCCAACTACCGAAAAGGAATCTCACCTTTTTTCCTGTCCGTAAGGGTTGTGACCTTTTCATCCACCTATTGTGAAAGAGTGACGGCAGGTTCCTGTTAGGAACGGTCTGTTTTTGCATACTACCATTCATCCAAGTCAGTAGTATGCAAGAGGTTATAAGAACGAAACCAGTACCCCCTTCTCATTTAAATTTTAAATACGAATTGTTGATTGCTCATATAAACAGTTTTGTGAAGAATGCTCCACAATTTCCAATTATGATGTTCTTTCCACGTTTGAATTGTTTGTAACCATTTTTTATATACTTTTTTCGTATTCTTTTTACTTTCTTCCATAGAAGCAACAAGAATACGCAGTTTTGTTGTAATTTGGTTTTTTAATAATAAAATAATTTCTTTTGGTACTTGTTCTTGTAATTCTAATCCACGTCTTGCGATCGTGAATGCGGCTGTTTCATGAACGCTAATACCGTATTTCTTACTATATTTTAATTTTCCAATCACACTTGTATAAGCAGGATTCACTGTTTTGACAGAAAACCCATTGCGAAGAGCCATACGAATTAAACTGTTCAACATCTTTTTATACGTAAATTGATGGAAATTACGATTACTGTATGCATCAGTATCCTGAGATTGTTGAAACTTTAAATCTTCTAAAACAATTCCACCTACATTGTTTTCCAACAACCATGTTTTAATTTGTTGTACGATTTGTCCAATTATCGTTCCGCGTTTGTTTGTTGAAAACGTATTAAGATTGTGTAGACAAAAAATTTTTGAACCTTTAAAATTACCTTGTTTTGTACATAAACTAACTGCAATACGGTCCGGATTTACATCGATTCCTGCAATTACATCTGATTGTGGTGTTTCCTTGAGATCTAGTACAAGACCTATTTCCGTTTCATCAAACGTAATATTTACATAAAATTCATTTTGTTTACGAATGATTTCTACACTATATTTTTGATGCTCTATAATCGGTTTTCCTTTTGGATTTACACCGAGTTGCTCTCCCATAACGACATTTGTAATTTGATGATAAAAACGATATGGAATGATAATCGGAACTTTGATTCGTGGGCTTTTTGTTTTTCCATTTGTTAGTCTTAATGGATTTGCAATTTCTAACCATCCTTGCCCACAGTCATCAACTGTAATGCGCATGTTCAAATTCCCTTTTTTACTTTTATCTCCACGATAATTGTCGTGTACGCAAATCTTTCCATTCTTGATTGGATATCTTGCTTTTCATTCTTTCATAGAAATTTTTCCGCCCACCAAAAATAATAGGAGGTAATGTTTTATTTTTAATATGTTTTGCATACATTTCTATTCTCTGTTCTAATTTTTGTTTTCGTTTTCTTAAACCAATTAAACAAGTTTCTAATGAAACTTGTTTAGGTCTTTTTTTGCCGCTTTCATAATCATCTATTTTTTGTAACGTCTTTTCTAACTTTTTTTGATTGTTTTCTAGGTAAACAGGAAGAAGTTCTTTTTGAGAGGAAAGGATTGTTTGCGCTTGTAAAACCGCATCTTCACAAAAACGTTTATTTAACAAATATTTAGGCTGTAGTTTTTTTATCAATTCTTTCTCGTTTTCGCCCTCAATCAAACGATTCAAACTATATCGTTTTGCACTTTCGAACGTACGAATCAAAGTAATTAAATCTTCCGTTTGTTCTTTTGTGATAGAACTGATTTTACAAGCCCGTGTTGTTTTCATCCTTTCCACCCTTTTCTAATACGGATTTTTTAGTGTTCTATCCGCAATAAAAATACCTTCTTTATCCCAATTCCGTAAAGTTTGTTGTGTTTTTCCTAATATGTTTGTAGCTTTCTCAATTGAAATATAATTTTTCATTTTCATCACCTAAAAATATTACGTGTTGAATTCCATAAAATAAACAACCTTAAATTATATTTTTTTATATTTATTTACTCTTATTTCCTCCCAATTATTAATTAGACAAAACCTAAAAATCCCCTTTTAAAAAAGAAAGGCGCCTAAGCACCTTTCTTTTGTAATTCACTTGATTCATTTGATCTATAGAAAAAGAAACCGAGAATGCCGCCGATACATGACGGGATTAACCACCCTATTCCTTCTTTATATAATGGTAACATTTGTAATACGTTAGAAATCGCTTCAATTTTAATGTTCGCACTTTCTAAACCATTAAAGAAACTAATTAACAATGCACCTAAAATAGCTCCAATATAAATGGTATTACGCTTCCCAATCCATTTATGGAAGTAAGAAAGTATGATTAATACGATTGCAACTGGATAAATAATCATTAACACTGGTAAAGTAACTGCGATTAATTGTGTTAAACCTAGGTTAGATACAATTAAACTAAATACACATACCATTGTTACAATCGTTTTATGCGAAAGTTTTGGGAATAAGTTTGTAAAGAAGCCAGCACAGGCTGATGTTAATCCAACAGAAGTTGTTAAACAAGCAAGTATAATAACAAGTCCTAATAAAATTTTACCACCTGTTCCATATAACTCATTTACAACATTCGTTAAAATAAGTCCACCATTCTCTGATATTCCAAGTGATGTACTTGTTGAACCAAGATACGCAAGTGATAAATAAATTAACGTTAAACCAAGTACTGCAATAATACCTGATACTACTGTTATTTTTGCAATTTGATTACTCTCTTTTATTCCTTTAGAGCGGATAACTTGTACAACGACAATTCCAAATACAAGTGCACTAATCGCATCCATCGTTAAATACCCTTGAATAAATCCACCAAAGAAAGCATTTTCTTTGTATGCCGCTAGCGGCGCAGCTGGTTCTCCAATCGGATCAATAATTGCCTTTCCGACAATTACAGCAACAATTAATACTAACAATGGTGTAAGAAATTTCCCGAACCAATCCACTAATTTTGATGGATTTAAAGATAAATACCAAGTTATTCCGAAGAAAATTATAGTGAAAAGAAATAGCATGTACCACTCTGAAACCAATGCCTCTGATAAAAATGGCTTCATACCCATTTCAAATGAAACGGCTCCAGTACGCGGAATCGCGAAAAATGGTCCAATCGCTAAATAACTAATTAACGGGAAAACAAATGCAAATATAGGGTGAACTCTAGAAGATAGCGCTTTCAAGTCCCCCTCTACAAACGCGACAGCTGTAACAGCTAATAGGGGTAATCCGACTCCCGTTACAAGGAATCCAATTGTAGCAACCCAAACATTCTCTCCAGCTTGTTGCCCTAAAACTGGTGGGAAAATTAAATTTCCTGCTCCTAAAAATAGTGCAAATAACATTAAACCAATTGCTACCGTATCACCTGGCCTTAAACGTCCCTTCATGCTTTTCATTTGCATAGCACTTTTTCATTGTTTATCTCTATTTTCACAATATGCTATGCATCCTCCTCTCTGCTCAAGATGATAAAATATGCCCCTTACAAAGCAGTGTCTTTCTCCATAATTTCTCCATTCCCCTTATTCTTACTCTAATTATTAATTTTTGATTTTTTTGAATTTTTAAATCATTAGAGTGGTATTGCGTGGAGTATAGTTGTCAGACCTCTTTGTTTTTATCACACATATAGTAACATATTTAGTTGAAAAATAAAAACATATTTTCAAATTGACTTTTTTGAAAATCAAAATTATCTACATTTTTTATTCTTTTGCACAAATATTGTTTCAAACTCACTTATTATCCTATCGTTATTTTCAAATAATTTTATACACGTAACATAACAAAAGCCATCCAACATAATTAGACGGCTTTTGCATATTATTCTATCGTTTCAACTTCACGTGGATTTTTCATCTCTTCCACATACACCACTCTAAATCCGTGATCTTCTAAATCTTTCAATAACGTCTCTAATTCACCATCGTTAAACTCTTCTCCTAATGTAAACATAATTCTACGAACCAATAAGGCATCATTATCAAAAGTCATTAAACTTTGGATACCTGTATATTTTTTTAATACTGTCGATAATTTTTGAATTGCGCCATTATAATCCTGTGTCCCAATCATAACAGAATATTTACTAGAATGAACGCCCCAAGCGTCTTCTAATAACTCAAAAACTTTTTTATGCGTTAAAATCCCAAGAAAGGCTCCTTTTTCATCAACTACTGATAAATAAGGTAATTTTTTTATTGTAAAAAATACTTTAAAGAACGAAGAATCTTCTCTGACATATCCTTCTTTATCGTTTAATAGTTGTAATACACTCTCTTCCATTGAACCTTTATATTCTAAAATATCTACTTTATATATATTCCCTAAATATTTCTCTTTTTTTTCATCTAAAACTGGTACACAACGATAACCAGTTTTATTTAAATGCTCTAGCGCTTCCCCTACTGTAATTGAACTTGAGCAAAATAAAACTTCCCTTTTCGGCACATAATTCCCTTTAATCCTCATAAACAGCCTCCTTATGTTAAAATACTTTCTGTGCCATAACTATATTATATTTTCAGAAAAAAATAAATAATTTATTTTATTTTTCTGAAAATTATTCATTTTCTTGTCATAATTTATTCACGTTTCATTCAATTCTATCCACTACAATACTAAACTTCTTTAAGAAAAATATATTGTAACTTACTCCGAAAAAAGCTAAAATAAGAATAAGAATTTTCTGAATATTCAAAGAGTAGGTGATTACATGTCTTTATTGCGCTCACATATATATAAATTTATCGTTGGTGTTCTCATTATATTTATCATTAGTCCTATTCCAGCTTTATTCATTACACATAAATACTCATACATCACCGGCTTTATAAGCATTTTCCATAACTTCGCACAACTTTCTTCGATGACAATTCCAACGATTGATTGGATGCACGAATCTATCTTTTTCTCAGCAAATGAGATGGTACATACTGCTAATCAATCAACACCGTTATTCCCTTACATGTGGGAAATATATTTTTTATCGATTGTTCGTTTTACCTTTACTCTTGCGATCGGATTCTTCATCAGCTTAGGGGTTGGCCATTTATTTTTTAAAGCACCTCAATCGGTTAAAAAGTTCGCTTCTTTATTAAGATGGATCCCTTATTCTTTATGTACTGTATTATTACAATGCGCAGTCTTATTACTACTCCTATACATCACAAAATTTATAAAGATTCCTTACTACTCATCTTTTATCATCGTTTTTAGTACTTCCATGCTTATCGTTATGCAAGCAATAAAAAAATGGATTCCTTTCTTAAGTAATACAAATGAATATGAAATAAAACAAGCTTCTTTCCTTGTAGATACATTGTTTTTAGCGCTTACTTCGAATCATAAATCTATTTTAGGTTCCATTATTCTTTCATTCGTTTTTATGGAATGCGTTTTTCACGCAAGTGGGCTATTGCAATTTATCGTTCAATTCGGCGGAAATGCCCCTATTATTGTTACAATTAGCTTATTGCTTTTATATATCCCGTATTGCATACTCTCATTCCTTCAAACACTATGGACGACAAACTACTTTAAACAACAATCATACGCTTTAACGAGAAGTATTCCAAAACCTTAATTTGAAATAACCCTCTAGAATCTGAAAGGAGGGGGTTATTCCTTTTGTATAGCGGACAAAATAACAACAAATTCAAAAACCATTGCAGAAACATACCAATATTTACCCTTTTTCTTTGACTATTCTTTTCATTTGGATTTATTATAAAAGTATAACATAATTGCAGGAGGTGACATCTTTATTCCAAACGACGGAATAGAGAATACACTTGGACATATTAAATATTTTTCTCATCTTTGTTCTTATCCTTATTTCCGGCTTTTTCGTTGCATCAGAATTTGCTGTTGTAAAAGTACGAAAAAGTCGAATTGACCAGCTTGCAAACGAAGGCAATAAACAAGCCTTAGCTGCAAGAAGTGTCATTTCTAATTTAGATGTTTATTTATCAGCTTGTCAGCTCGGGATTACAATTACTTCTTTAGGGCTTGGTTGGCTTGGTGAACCGACTGTGGAACATTTACTACGACCGCTCTTTGAAAAGATTAATATTACTGGAACAATGGCAAATACTTTATCATTTATTATTGCTTTTAGTGTGATTACATTTTTCCATGTTGTATTAGGTGAATTAGTTCCAAAGTCATTCGCAATTCAAAAAGCAGAGGCAATCACGCTTAAGTTTGCACGACCACTTATTTTATTTGATAAAATTATGTACCCGTTCATTTGGTTACTTAATAGTACTGCTATCTTTTTCACAAAACTACTCGGTTTAGAACCTGCGAAAGAAAATGAACTTGCCCATTCTGAAGAGGAACTACGACTCATTTTAGGTGAAAGTTTCAAAAGCGGCGAAATAAATCAAACCGAATATAAATATGTAAATAATATTTTTGAATTTGACGACCGAGTTGCGAAAGAAATTATGGTCCCTCGTACAGAGATGATTTGCTTATCTACTGAAAATACGTTAGAAGAAAATATGGATATCGTCGCAACTGAAAAGTATACACGCTACCCTATCATCGAAAAAGATAAAGATGATATTATCGGTATGATCAATACGAAAGAAGTATTTCACGATCAAACGAAAGGCATTCATAAGCCACTTGAATCTTACATACATCCAGTACTAACTGTATTTGAAACTGTTCCAATTCGTAAAACACTGGTACATCTACAAAAGAATCGCGTTCAGATGGCAATCGTTATGGATGAATATGGTGGTACTGCTGGACTTTTAACAATGGAAGATATTCTTGAAGAAATCATTGGAGAAATTCAAGATGAGTTTGATGCAGATGAATCACCTATGATTGAAAAACGTACGCCTAAACTTACTGTTCTAGATGGAAAAGTACTTATTTCTGAAGTAAATGATATGTTTGGCTTACATATTGATGAGAGCGACTTAGATACAATTGGAGGCTGGCTATTATCGCAAGCAGTTGACGTAAATATTGAAGCTGGCTACTCCATCGAATATGCCGGTTTTCAATTTAAGGCATTAGAACTTGATGGACATCAAGTCAAAAAAATTGCTGTACATAAATTAGATATACAAAAGGAGTTATAAAGTGACTGTTTTCTTAACAATCTGTATCATTGCCTGTTTCATTATTTCATTTCTAGCTTTTATTTATCCTATTATCCCGGGCATCCTAGCTGTCTGGGCTGGATATTTCATTTACCATTTTGGTATAAATGGCGGAGAACTAACGATTTCTTTTTGGATTATTCAAGCTATTTTCACACTATTCATTTTCGTTGCTGATTTTATTGCAAATGGATATTTCTTAAAGAAATACGGTAGTTCTAAATGGGGCGAACGTGTCGGAATGATTTCGATCATTGCCGGATCTTTCTTCTTCCCACCATTCGGACTTATTATCATACCGTTCTTAGCGGTATTTATAACCGAATTAATGCATAAAAAAGCGCCAAAAGACGCTTTTCTAGTAGGAGTTGCTACTGTAGTTGGTTTTTTAAGCAGTACAGTAGCGAAAGCCATTCTCCAAATCATTATGATTATCATATTTGTATGTTATATCGTCTTTTAACCATCCCAATTTCGGGATGGTTTTTTAATATGAAATACCTACTCGACTATTCTCATATTTGTTTTCACTACACAGATTCCATGTAAATTGCGCTGTATCACCAACTGTTATTTTTGCTCCTCCTTCTGGTAATACATCTTTTTCAGTTCGATATACCCCTGTCACATCACCGTCAATTAAATGCGTCGGACAAACGACCGTCCAACATAAATTACTACTACTAAGTATCTTATATGCAGCTAAATGATCTTCTGCTGCTGTTGTCGACTTTCTCTTTGATTCCGTTGATTGAAAACGATATAAATTTAGATTTGTTCTTGCTTGTAAAATACCGGCTGTTCCTATTGTAATGATTTTACGAACTCCTTCTTCTTCCATTTTCTTTATAATTTGTGGCATACTCTTCGCTAACGTCCCATTTTGATCCGTTCCAAGTGCACTAATTACTATATCGCTTCCTTCTATCGCTTGCTTTATATCATTTTCATTTAATACATTACCTTCTATAACTCGTAATCTTTCATGATTTATTTCTACTCTACTTGAATCACGCGCTAATGCAGTCACTTCTGCTGAATCTTTTAATGCTAATTTAATTATGTTTGAACCTACTCGCCCTGTTGCTCCCAATATACATACTTTCATTTGTTTTCCCCCTCTTTCATTCTTTCTCTATTTTTCAATAATCTCAATCAATTTACAACAAAAAAGCTTCCTCACATAAAAGAGGAAGCTCTATTATTACATTATTTCTTTTCTTTAGAATCCGTAGACTTCTCAGTTCCACTTGTTTCTTTATCCTTTTTATCCTCTTGTTGTGTTGTTGTATCGTCTTCTTTCTTCTTGTCCTCACCTTTACTACAACCTACCATTAATAAAGAACTTGCAAGTGCCATAGCAGTTAATGATTTAACCCATTTGTTCATTTGCGTTTCCTCCTTGTGATAGAATATGTACAACCTTATATTACTCTCTGTTTTTAAAGTAGAGATTGATAAATAGTAAATAAACAGTAAATCTTTGTAAATTTTCTGATAATAAATATGTAAACTTAATCATTTTTCTCCACGAAAAATAAAAAACTAAGGCGCCTATCTTTCCGCCTTAGTCTCTTATGCAAATTTCTCATTTTCATATACATGTTTAATCTTATACTCTTTCTTCACCACATATTGCCATACACTATAGGCATAACGATTCATTTTCAGGAAGCAGTTTTCTAAAAACGAGCGAAATTCTGGATTTGCAACTTCAACTGCCACTTGAGCAAACTTTAACGCTAACCGTTTCAAATGCGCAATATAACAAGTTGCAATATAAATATCATCTGTATATTTACTATCAGTTTCCTTTTCCATTTCATGAAAATGAAATGAAATTGGTTCACAAGTTATATGCTGTACATTCTCTCCTTCTTGAAAATTCACTTGTTCATTATATGCTTGCAACATATATGGTAAATGATGCTGTAATAGCTCCTTTAATTCTTCGTCTCTTACCTGTCCTGTATACTCCCCAACCTTATATATAAGCATATAACTATACCTCATCAATTCTTTCATACAATCCATGAAAGTGCCTCCCTACTTTTTGTCTATATGCTATAAATATGATGCTATAACATTTGCTATTCTTGCTAAAAACCAATCCCATTTACTAATTTTCTCAAAATCTTCTTCCGAAAATCTTTTTGATTTATGGAAGTCTTCTTTTAGTCGATCCCATACGTCAGCAACAACTGTTCTATCATATATGACACAGTTAGATTCACAATTTAAATAAAAACTTCTATTATCAAAATTCGCTGTACCTATATCAACAATTTCTCCATCAATGATTGTTACTTTCCCATGAAAAAAACCATTCCGATATTGATAAATCTCCGCTCCAGCATGTAA
Organism: Bacillus cereus group sp. BfR-BA-01350; assembly: GCF_022663775.1. NCBI lineage: Bacteria > Bacillati > Bacillota > Bacilli > Caryophanales > Bacillaceae > Bacillus > Bacillus cereus group sp. BfR-BA-01350. The sequence continues at coordinate 507,198 of NZ_JAKUGD010000001.1, read as the reverse complement.
CATGTCTTTCAAATACGGATAGGCAGCTTGTTTTAACAATACTGCATCACTTTTAAATGGTACGAGAATTTTCACATTGACACCGCGGTTTAATGCATCTTTTAACGCTTTTATCATTTCTTTACTTGGTACAAAATATGGCGTTGCAATAATTAAAGATTTTTTAGCCTGCTTTATAAGCGCTCCATATTTTTCCCATAAACCTTTTCCGTCTGAAAATAAATATTGATATTTCACATTCCCTATTGCAGGTAAACTTTCATGTACAGGCATTTTTTCTCCCGTATCTTCTTTCCAGTCAGCAGAGAATTTTCTTTCCATATCCGTGGCACCATTCCCCTTGACTCGTACATGATAATCACGCCACGGACCAAATTTCGGATTTTGTCCAAGGTATTCCTTGCCGATGTTAAAGCCACCAATATATGATACTTTTCCATCTATTGTAACAATGCGTCTATGGTTCCGTTGATGCAACGAGTAGAATATATGTTTCAGTTTAGGTTTTTTACTAAATGTAAACTGAACACCATTGCTTTTCAGTTGACGAATTACCTTTTTCCTCAGCTTATATCCACCTATTCGATCGACTGACAATTTCACTTCTACTCCGCTAGATGCCTTTTTCTGGAGCAACTGCAATAACTCTTTGCTTATTTCATCTTTACCTACAATATAAAAATGGATATATATGTACTTTTCTGCATTGCGTATATCATCAAATAATTTCGTATATAATTCTTCACCGTTCGTATACAGTTGAAATTCACCCAATCGAACTTGTCCTAATTCATATTCACTAGCCATTTTTTTCCCCATTTCCACATCGATGTTCATCCAAATGAATACACCTATTAAACAAAGGATTACAACGAAAAAGTGTTTCATGGATATTTTCCTTTCTCCACTTACTGTTATTTCTATATCTTCCCTTTTTTAATACAATATCATTCAAGAAAATATGTCATTGCATGATATATGTCCATATCAAACGATAGCTCATTTGCATATTGTATGTTGTATCTTAAAATAAAAGGAGGAAATAACAATGGGCTTCGCACATGGTAATGGATTCGCGCTATTAGTCGTATTATTTATCCTCTTAATCATCGTCGGTGCTGCTTGCTTCTGCTAAGTAGTTACTGTCACATGATATGCGGATAGAAAAACTATAAAAGCGGACACCTACTTTTAGGTGTCCGCTTTTCATATGAAAAACATTTCGGTCTGTTATAATACCATTAACGACTAAATATTCAACTCAAAAAGTTAGTAATGTAGCTACTTTCTTACTCTCTGCCTTACGTATATGACGTTGTTCTGCACGCAACACTGCAATGCGATGTAATTCTTTCTCTTCTTCTGTTTCAGGGATTACTCGCGGCACAGGAACTGGATTATTTTCCTTACTCAGTGCAACAAAAGTAACAAAAGACGTTGCTGCGATACGCTTCTCACCTGAAATTAAATCTTCCGCTACTACCTTCACAAATACTTCCATAGAAGTTCTACCCGTCCAAATTACGAAGGATTCATAACTAACACAATCTGAAGAGCGAACTGGATGTAAGAAATCAACCCAATCCATAGAGGCTGTGACACATTCTTTTCTTGCATGCCTCGTTGCTGAAATAGAAGCAACCATATCCATCTCGGCTAATATCTTTCCACCAAATAGCGTATTGTGATCATTTAAATCTGTCGGAAATACTCGGCTCGTTTTAAACACTCTGGATTCATTTGCTGTTTTTCCCTTTACTTCAGTCATTGTTATCACCTCTTTGATTATTTAACCCGCTATTTGTAGACAATAAGAATCCCACCACAAAATTCGGCTCGAGCAAAGAAGTTTGGCAAGAGTTCCCTTCCCCATTCACACTTGAACAGTATGATCCTATTACAACTACTCATTTAATATTAACAACATTCAGAACCTTTAGTCCATAAAAAAGAACCGATGTTATCAATCGGCTCCTCTAAATACATATTGCTCTTTCGGTTGTTCAACTTTATTCCATTTCGTTACTTCTAAAACAGGGATATTCGCATGGAACGGCTGATAAAATTCAGTAGAAATTTCTCCCTCTATTTGAATCCAATCATCGTTTTTCCATTCTACACCTTCTGGCTTTTTCACTAACATACCATATACACCAGAATCCGCTACACAATGTATAATACCGAAACGGAATAAGAAGTATTGTTCTTTTTTAGAAGAATCATCTTTGAAAACAAAACCTTTAAATGATAATTTTTTCCCAGTAAACTCACCAGGGTAATTGTAAATCGTCTCCATTCCTTTTAGGAAGTTTTCATCATTTAAAGTAACACTATCCTTTGTTACAAACTCTTTCTTCCCTTTCTCCATTACACCACGGTATCCTTCTTTTCCGTAATATATACTCGTGTCAGGTCTTAAAAATTGCCTTCTCATAAATGGATCTGTACTTTCTGCTTGTGCAACAGGAAAATGAAACCCTTTTGCCTTAACTATATCTGAATCTAACGTTGCAATTGGAAAAAATAATCCCGAAACAATTGGAAAACAGAACAATGTGTACGAGAATGCTTTTTTCCACCATGTATTCTCATCTTTTGAATGGTCATGCCCGCAATGGCTATGATCACAACTACAATCCTGTTTTCCTTGTTCTTTCTCATGTTCTTTTTGGAAAACGATAATAATTTGAACGATCGTTAAGAAACCTAAAATAATAGCTGCTGTTGTTGATAAATAGGCATACTTCATATTGATATACTTCGTAATATTACCTGAAATATGAAGCTGCGCGATTAAGATTGTAAAACCTAATAATATATATGCTCGAAACATAACCTACCACCCCATCGCATAAATGAGTAGTGAGCTTGCATAAACAACAAGTGTAACTGTAACTGTAACGACAATTACAAATTTTGTTTTAAATGTCGCAAGCATCATAAACATATTTTTAATATCCACCATCGGTCCATATACAAGGAACGCAACAAGTGACGCTGTTGAAAATGTACTTTGGAATGATGAAGCAATAAACGCATCCGCTTCTGAACAAAGTGATAATATATATGCAAGTCCCATCATAACAGCTGGTGAAGAAAACGGCCCTTGTCCTATAGCAAGAAGTGTTGAAGTTTGTACGAATGTTTGAACTGCAGCTGCAATTAACGCTCCTAATACTAAATATTTCCCCATCGAGAAAAATTCCTCAACAGCATGCGTACATACATCCCACATTTTTTTACGTAACGGACGCTTATGATTCACTTCTGGGAAGTGATCATCTCGTAATTGATGTTCTTTAAACATAAATGATAATATAATTCCAACGATAATTGCTACGATAATCGCTACAATCGAACGATACCATACCATGTGCATACTACTTCCAAAAGCAACGTATGTTGCAAATAATACGACCGGATTAATAATTGGACCAGTTAACATAAATGCAATCCCGGCATATGGCGGAACCCCTTTTCCGATTAATCGCCTAACAATCGGAACGATTCCACATTCACAGCCCGGAAACATCATACCTAAAAAAGTAGCCATTAAAACAGACAGAAAACGGTTTTTCGGCATCCATTTTGCTACCATATCTTCTGTCACAAACATTTGAATGAATCCTGAAATAAATACACCAATGAGCACGAAAGGAAGTGCTTCGATCAATATGGAGATAAAGATTGTATTCATTTGCAGGAATGCTTTCGGTAATTGAAACAATTCCATGATGTATTTCCTCCAACTTTTCATTAACAATATGTAATTTTAACCCCATTTTATTAATTGGACAAGACTTATACGGAATTCACACCTTTCATATACATGACATTTTATAAGTTTTATTCTATTCCAAACTTTGGATTTCATAGCAAAAAAGCTGCTCTAGCGCAGTTATACAACTATGCTAGAGCAGCTTTTTTATCGTTAAAAGTAACGTTTCTTCCAAAAAACAAATGCTAATGTAAGAGATAGTGTTACACATATGATGAGTACAATTACAAAACCATGTGCTTCTCCTTCAAACGGAACTTTTACGTTCATTCCAAAGAAACTAGAAACCATCGTTGGCAACGATAAAATGATTGTAATAGACGTTAACAATTTCATAACACTATTTAAATTATTTGATATAACGGAGCTAAAAGTATTCATCATTCCACTTAAAATGTGACTATATATTTCCGCCATTTCAATAGCCTGTTTATTTTCAATTAATACATCTTCTAATAAATCTTGATCGTCTTCATACATTTTTAAAAATGTACTGTTACGCATTAATTTTTGAATTACAATTTTATTCGCCTTTAATGATGTTGTAAAGTAAACTAAACTTTTTTCAAGGCCTAGCAATGTGAAAATCTCTTTATTTTTCATCGATTTATTTAATTGGTGCTCTAAATCAATTGTTTTTCTGTTAATTTGCTTTAAGTATCTTAAATAATAAGTAGAAATCGTATATAAGAGCTGAAGTGCAAAGCGTGTCTTTTTAAACGTATAAAATTCTTTAATACGTTGATTAATAAAACGTTCAAAAATTGGATTTTCTTCTAAACAAATTGTAACAAAGCAATCTGGCATTACAATCATACCTATTGGAATCGTGTCATAAATCGAATTTCCTTCTTCATCATGTCTAACTGTTGGAATATCCACGATTATTAAAGTATTATTGTCTTCCTTTTCGATACGAGAGCGTTCTTCATCATCTAAAGGGTCTTTAATGAAATCTAAGTCTACATTTAAAGTTTGTACTAGATATTGAATTTCTTCTTCCGTTGGATGAAGTACATTAATCCAGCAACCCTTTTGCATTTCCTCAACCTCTTGTAGTTTTCCGTTTCGGTCTGTTAAATAAATATTTAACATACTATCACCCCGATTCTTTTTACATGTAGGAATCTACCTCTCTTACATAACAGTTTTTGAACCGCCATTCTCAGCATATGAAACATACGTTTAAATTTCAATAGAAAAATTATTTTGAAAACGTTTTTATAAGAAAAATATTATAAACAAAGAAAAAGACAGAGTGCTCTCTGCCTTAAAAAGCTTATGTTGCCTTTATAACATATTTAGAAAGCATCCACAAGTTAAAGCCAACTGAAATCGTATAACCAGCGTATGTTGAAATAATAAAACTTACATAATCAAAATACGGAAGCAATACAATATTTAAAACTATCTTTACAATAATGCCAATCACTAACCCTAGCACCGTTTTCTGTTGCTGATTGATTCCTTGGAGCATCGCAGCTGTTACTGTAAAAAGCGAAAATAGTATACAGGCAGGAGCGTAATACTGTAAAATAATACTTCCCATCTCTGGATCATTTCCGGCACCGAATAAAAGAGTATATACCGGCTTTGCTAACATCATCATTCCAATCGCCGCTGGTACCGTAATACCTACTACTAATAGATTCGTCCTCGTAAAATGTTTGTACAGTAACTTCACATTTCCTGCTGTATAAGCTTTTGTCATCTCAGGTACGAGTGACATACTAAAAGCAGTCGCAACGGAAACTGGGATAAGTACAACCATCTGAACAAGTCCAATTATTGCATTAATCTTCTCTGCTTCTCCTTGCATATATCCCATTTGTATAAGCAATTTATTAATTGTAAATGTGTCAATCGTCTGATACAACGGAATTGCTAAACCAACCACCACAAATGGTATTGAATATGTAAAGAGCTCCTTATATAGCGAAAAAAAAGATTTCGTTGTTTGCGGTATACTTACCATTTCTTTTTTCTTTAAGTGCTTTCTCCTCCTTATGTAATACGCACTTAAAACAGTCAGTCCACCTATCGCTCCCATAAAAGCACCGAACGTTGAAATACCAACAGCTAGAGAGACAGAAGCTTTTAAAATATATAAAACGACAAAACTTCCTATCAAAATGGTTAAGACTCGAAAAAATTGCTCTACAACTACACTTAGAGCAGAAGGCCCCATCGATTGGAACCCTTGAAAAAAGCCTCGTAATAAACTCATTACTGGTACAAGTATTAACGCAAAACTGACAATTTGAATATTAGTAGTAACCGCCGCTACACTATTCCCCGTTTGATCATTTCCATCGATTACAAGTTTAGCCAAATGCGGAGCTAGCATATATAACGTAAAACACGAAATAACTCCCATTATAAACATAAACACCATTCCACTTTTCAGCACTCTCTTCACCGTATGATAATCATTTAGTTGATCATATTTTGATACCATCTTTGAAACCGCAAGTGGTAGTCCCATCGTGGCAATGCTGAGCATAATTGTATATGGACGATAAGCATACGTGTATAAAACATACCCACTCGTACCGACCATAGCTGTAAATGGTATAACATATATAAACCCTAACATTTTAGATATCATCGTTGCCATTGTTAAAAATATCGTTCCACGTATAAACGGTGACCCTTTCATCACATTCCCCCGCTACACTTTATTATTACACATTATGGACAACTCTTTTTTTTTAGAACCGAAACAAGTAAAAAAAGCCAATGAAAAATCATTGACTTTAACGCGCTGCTTTTTTCTTTTTGAAATACTTTAAACCGAAGTATAGAGCAATAAAGAGAATCGCTCCTATAATTATGTAATGTGTGTAATCAGATGCATATTCTTTAATATGTCGCCAATTTCCACCAAGCTTTTCACCTAAATATATAAATAGTATTGACCACGGAATAATCGCAACTACTGTATACAGTGTGAATAGTTTTAATGGCATCTTAGCTAATCCTGCTGGAATAGAAATTGCATGACGTACAACTGGGATAAAACGTGCCGAAAAGATTACTCCTGCTCCGTAACGCTTAAACCAATTTTCTGCTATGTCTAAATGGTTTTTATTAATAAGCAGATATTTCCCATATTTCTCTACAACTGGACGTCCCCCGTAGTATCCAAGCCAGTATAAAAAGATTTGGGCTAAAGTACCACCGATTGTTCCAGCAATAACTGCACCAACAAAGCTAATTTTACCATCTGCGACTAAAAAGCCAGCATACGAAAGTACAATTTCACTCGGGATAATTTCAATCATTAAAGCTAGCGCTACTCCAAAGTAACCTAAACTTGCAAAAAATTGCAATAACTGATCTATTATGCTTGCTAACATCTTATTTTCTATCTCCTTTTTTCTTCACATACCATCTCATTATTACATAAAGGTTGCATTCTGCCAATATCTTCATGCCGACAATATCACAGGCATACGCATTATTAATCTATTACTATTTCTTTCTGAGGTTCTTTTAGGTAGGCAAACATTTGTTTAATTTGCTCTTCTGTATTTCTAGCAATCGATAAATTAGGCAATTCATTTTCACCAAAAAACTCCACATCATCTGTTTCAATACTAGTTTTCTTTTCACCACCAATAATTTTACAGCCAATAAAAATTTTATATACATGCGTTGCTGAAGGCGATGGTTGATGTTTTTCTTTATCAAATATAGCTAGTAACTTAAAATGATCTACCTCATAACCTGTCTCTTCGAAAACCTCTTTTGCTGCTACTTCTGTCGGCGTATAACCGATATCAGCCCATCCACCTGGCAATGCCCATTTCCCATCACTTTTTTCTTTCACAAATAATAACTTTTCATTTTGAAAAACGACTGCTCTTATATCGACTTTAGGTGTTTGATAGCCTGTCTCACTTGCAAATAACTTCTCTACAACTTCCCAATCTGTCTTTGTATAATGTGACATCATCGAAATGGAAATATCCCGTAATTGTTGGAAACGTTCTATATCATACACATCCTTAGAATACGTTAAACCCGCTTGAGCTATAGATTGTATTTGTTTTACCCAATCAATCCATTTTACCGTCATGTTTCCACATCTCCATCCTTTATTAAGTATATATTACGCCAATTCTACCAATACTTCTTTATTATACAAAAAAAGAGATTGATAATGTTCCAATCTCTTTCAAAATTAATCCAATTCATGTAAATGATCTTGTATATACTTTCTTCTTTTATTTATATATTCCTCAATCATATCAGCTTCTTGATCAAATATTTCTAATTTTTCTTTCATATATGGATCTTGTAGTAAATAAGGACGAATCGACTCACACAAACTTTCTACTTTCGGCATCATAAATGAAACGGTAAATTGTTCTGCTAATATTTCTTCTAAAATACTTCGGTATTGTTTTCTAAATATAGGTATATCTAACAATCTTGCACTTAATGTGTTATAACCTTGAATACGAATATATTCATGATTAAGTGGTCTCCCTTGTACATCTCGCCCCCAAGTCGCATCATAATCCCACGGTATTACTTCAAATAAATTTGTTTCATCATTATGATATAGTGCATAGTTATGAACGAAACCATCAAAGTTTTGTGTAAAAATAACGCCAGCTAACCATCGTAAATATTTATCAACATGCAAAAACTTCCCAATTTCTTTTTCATAAGATTCCCTCGACAAAGCGTTCGCTTGAAATACAAATTCACTCAGCTGTTCTTCACTATTTTCATTCGAGTATTTAAATTCATAACCCGCAAAGAGCTCGGTCTTAACATCTTTATCTCTCTCACTCATTAAAGAAAAATTCGCATCATCATCTATCGCATAATAAATAGAACCACTCGGTAATCCTCTATTTTTCAAAAAGTTTTCGTCAACTGATTCTAACTGTAAATATACACCTTGAATTTGACCATTAATTTTTATAAACACATGTTGTGATTTCGGTGAAAGTACACCAATATCATGAAAAAAGTCTAAAGATAATTTATTTCGTATGAGAGACGGATCCATAAACTCAGAATTTAAATGAATCTCTTTCGCACCTTGAAATTTTTTAGGCTTATAAAACATAACATGATAAGATTTTTTCTCAAATTCACGAATATGAGCACCACGGTATACGATATCAATATCATACTTCTTTTTTCCATAAGTTAATTTTGCTGGTACTGGACTGTCTGACCAAATGTCTTTTTTTAATTCCACTAAGTACATTGGATGAATAAAAAAATCATATGAAGGTAACATGTTTTCTCATCCCTTCTCAGTTCTCTTCATTCAATGTATGCACTTTGCCTTGTCCATACATCCGCTATCAACCATTTATATAAAATTACACTCTTGTCCTGTTCAGAAAGATACCTATATACATATCCTGTTAATGAAAAAGAATACCTTTTCACCTGAATACATGATAAGGAGGATTTCTATGAAACGTGATATTAGAAAAGCGGTTGAAGAAATCAAAAGTGCTGGGATGGAGGATTTCTTACACCAAGATCCAAGTACTTTTGAATGCGATGATGATAAATTCACTCATCATACTTGTACAACTGGATGTAAATGTACAACTGGGGGTAAATGTCCAAGAACAAGATGTACTCGCGTGAAACATTGTACGTTCGTTACAAAATGTACGCATGTGAAAAAATGGACATTTGTTACAAAATGTACTCGTGTACGCGTTCAAAAATGGACGTTCGTTACGAAAGTGACGCGTAGAAAAGAATGCGTTTTAGTTACAAAACGTACTCGCAGAAAACATTGTACATTCATTACAAAATGCATACGCTTTGAAAAGAAATTTTTCTGGACTAAACGAAGTTTCTGTAAAAAGTGCGAATTCTTCCCGCATAGACACGGCGGCTCTTGCGATGATTCATGCGATCATGGTAAAGACTGTCACGATGATGGACACAAATGGAATGATTGCAAAGGCGGACATAAATTCCCATCTTGCAAACACAAGAAATTTGATCACTTCTGGTATAAAAAACGTAATTGTTAGTTTTTATGCCTACAAAAAAAGGCCGTTTTGCGGCCTTTTTTACGTTTATCCCGCTTTATTGAAAATGACTTATATCTGCAAATTGCTTCACTTCACCTTTACCATCTTCAAATTCTATTATACTGAGACTAGCACTATGCATAAATGGATCATTCCACACATTTTCTATTTCAATACCTGCAAAATGTCCTACAAGTAATTTTGCTGCTGCCGCATGGGAGACAATTAATATACTTTCTCCTTTATGCTTTTCCAAAAGAAGCTGCATCCCCTCAATTACCCTTTTATGAACAGCCTCAAAATTTTCTCCTGATGTTGACTGAAAAAGATGTGGTTCATACCAAAATAACTGTATGTCGTCTGGGTATTGCCTTTCTATATCATCAATTGTCTGTCCTTCCCATATACCCATGCTAATTTCATAGAAATGCTCATCCGCGATTATCGGTATATCACGTTCTCCCTTTATTAACTCTGCAGTATGAAGGGTTCTTTCACTCGGACTACTATAAATCGCATGAATAGATAAATCTTTCATTCGCTCTCCTAATTGCTTAGCTTGCAATATACCATTTTCAGTTAAAGCAGAATTTTTCCGTCCTTGCATTCGCTTCGCTACATTCCATTCCGTTTCACCATGCCTTGTTACATATACCGTTGTCTTCACTTCAATTCCCCCTTACCATGTTGGCCGCAATTCCCACGGTTCTACTCGTCCTACAATCCATTCATTACATTTACTTTCAATTCCTTTTATTACCCCATCCGATATTTCTTCATGAGTAAGCCATCTTGCGTATGTATCTTCTAATATAAAACCTAAAATTATTCTATGATAGCTACATCGCGTACCGCCTATTTTTTGTGAGGCTATTCTCGATGCTTTACTGCCTAAAATATGAAAAACTTCGTATGTTTCAGACGACAAGTCTAATTCTCTACAAATAAGTGATAACGCATCTTTTGCACTTGAGTGTATCCATGCGACAACTAATGTTATTGGGCCATTCTGCTCAATTGCGCTTTTAATAGCTACCCTTACATCGTCATCATTATGATAATCTAACGGAAGGCATGTGATATTTTCTGGTATAGCACTCTCTCGTTTAACATTTTCTAATTTCACTTCATCTCTTCCAATAATAGAAACTTGAAACTCTTGCTCACAAAGCCATATAGAAACCCTCTTTAGCATTCCTGTTCCACCAATTACTAGCGCATGCAACTTCTTTTCCTCCTTAGTAAAATGTCATATGAGGTTTATCTTCCCTATAATAATTAAGTCTGTCTTGCAATGTCCCTGAATGAAATTCAAACTTATGCCCGTCTGGGTCAACAAAATAGATAGATTCACAATCCCTTACATCACGTTCTCTTCCTTGTAAAATATGAACATCATTTTCTTCTAATCGCTGCAGTAGACGTTCAAAGTCTTTCTGTTCAACAGAAAACGCAATATGTGTATAAGATTGATGAATCTCGTTTCTTGGAATATGTATTTCTTCATTAAGCGCTATCCATACTCCACATATATTAAAATATGCAAGTTTTCTTCCTCTAACTAATAATTCTCCTTCCAATACTTTTTCGTAAAATGTAATAGAATCTTCTAAATTAGATACTGAAAAACAAAGATGATTGATCCCTTTTAACAACTCTAATTCCTCCTATACAAATAAAAGATGAGCGAAAATTCACTCATCTTTTATTATACTATTTTTTGGTAATATATGCCCATTTATAACTGAAGTCCCCACCAAACGTATGATTTGCAATACCTTTTACGTATGGTTTCTCTAAGTATGCGGTACTTTGTTGGTACGTAGGAGAAATGGCAGCATCTTGACCAATTAAGATTTTTTCCGCTTCTGCAAGTGCATTCCAGCGTGCTTTATCATCTTTTAATAGTTCTCCTTTTGATTTCGCTACTAACTCATCATACTTTGGATTAGAATAATCCATTTCATTAAATGAGCTTCCAGTAACAAACATATCAATATAAGTCATTGGATCTGGATAATCTGGACTCCATGCAGATAACGAGAATTCATATTCAAATTTCTTTTCTAAATCCAACTTCTGCTTATATGGCTGTTGTTTTAAATTCACTTTAATACCAGGTAAATTTTTCTCTAACTCTTCTTTAATAAAGTCTCCTACTTTTTTACGACTACCGTTATCATCATTTAGTAATTCGACTGTAATTGTATCTTGGCCAAGTTCTTTCTTTGCTTCTTCCCATAATTTTTTCGCTTTTGCTGCATTATCTTTACTGTCACGGAAATTTTTATTTACAGTACGGAAATCTTTCCCATCTGGTCCTGTCGTAAATTTTTCAGGTACTAAGAAATATGCTGGCAGTGATCCGTCATTTAAAATAACATTTGCAATTCCTTTTTTATCATATGCTAGGTCAATTGCTTCACGAACCTTTTGATTTTTAAACGTTGCATTTTTTTGGTTAAAGCGCAAGAAATACATACGCGGATCTAACTTCGTTTTAAATTCATCTGGCTTATTCTTTTTATATTTATCAACAAATTCAGAAGTTAAAATAACACGGTCCGCTTGATCACTATCATATAAATTTACTCCTGTGCTTGTTTCCTTCACAATATTCACATTAATTTCTTCTAACTTCACAGTATCTTTATCCCAATAATTAGGGTTTTTCTTTAACTGATAACTTCTTTCATGTTTCCATTCACTCATCGTAAACGGTCCATTATATAATAATTTATCTGCTTCTAATCCGTATTTATCTCCTTGTTCTTTCACATATTTTTCATTTAAAGGGAAGAATGTTGGGAATGAAGTAAGCTCAAGGAAATATGGTGCTGGTTGTTCTAATTCTACTACTAACGTTTTATCATCCTTCGCTTTCACTCCTAATTGATCTAACGGTAACTCTCCTTTATTTACTTTCTGTGCATTTTTCACATCAAATAAAATAAATGCATACTCAGCTGCCATTGCTTTATCTAATGTACGTTGCCATGCATATACAAAATCTTGCGCTCGAACTGGATCACCATTTGACCATTTTGCATCACGTAATTCAAATGTATATGTCTTTTTATCTTCACTAATTTTCACGTCTTTTGCCATACCTGGAGTTGGTTTATTATCCTTATCCAAACGATATAATCCTTCCATTGCATTTACAAAGGCACGGAATGATACAGAGTCTGTTGATTTTGACGTATCCATTGAAGGAATTTCAGCTGTTTCTAGTAAGTTTAATACTTGCTTATCTGCTGCCCCCTTACCTGTTTCTTTCTTCGTTGTAGATGCCTTCTCCCCATTTCCGCAACCTGCAACTAATACACTAGTCGATAATGCAACTGCAGCAATCGTTGTTACCTTTCTCTTCATTCTTCCTTCCCCCAATCTATATGTATAAATGAAAGCCAGTATAATACATATTATTATACAAAAGATTCAGATTATTTCAAATATTATTTTCGTATATACAAAAAAAGAAGCGGATAGAGAGCTCTACTATCCACTTCTTTTTCTTTTTCTTTTACTTGTAATCCATCCTCTATGTCAAATGGATTTTGAACTTTAAATATTTCGTCCATTATCTTTAAAAATTCTTCCTCATTTTTAGATTCGCCATTAATCATAAGTGAGTATGGCTCAATCTCACCCAATTTATAATCAACAACAAATTGGATCGTAACCTTTTTCTTCGACATATCCGGACTATCCCCTTGGAACTCTACCAATTCTAATCCTTCAGTGCCACGATAATATGCCCAACCCGGATTTCTAAAATAATTTTCAAACGATTCACCAATTGAAAAGAATGGATATTCATATAGCGAGCTTGTACGAACTTTTTGAATAATATCTCGATCAGTCGGGAAAAAGAAATGGCTGATAAAAATACTAGCAACCGCTAAAATCGTAACAATTGTTGCTCCCATTTTACTCGTTCCACCACTATCACGAATGAGGTACTTTTCAACCGATCCATCTTGAATTTCTCTTGCTTTTATTCGATATATACGCCTTTCTGCAAATTGATAATATAATCCATTCGCAAAAATCGCCATTCCAAATAAAATAAAAACGAGTAATAGAAACGTAAGAGGCACCATATTAATGATCGGCAATGCTACGTTGAAGCCCATATAATAAGAAAACGCATCACACGCTAATAATAACACTACAAATAAAGCTGCAGGTAAATAATACTTACGATATCCGAGCCAACCTACATTGAAAATAGCTGCCCAACCATTCCAGCTCCACCTAGCAATCCGCTTTTCCTCAAGCTCCCATTTCCTTTTGTAATACGGATATTGTCTCCCTACATATACTTCTAATTCCTTGTCTATTAGCGAACTTCCTTCACTCTGTTCAGTATGCAAAGTCCGCTGGCAACTTTCACAATTTAACTGATTTCCCTCGCAAAGTTGCCCACAATTTATACATTTCAAAACAATCCCTCTTCCCATCCATACGTCATTTCAAAATACCTTCGTGTTTTAATAACCACTCTTTCCTCCATAAACCGCCCGCATACCCAACAAGTTTCCCGCTCTTTCCTATTACACGATGACACGGAACGATTATTGAAATCGGATTGCGACTATTTGCTCCTCCTATTGCTCGTACAGCTTTCGTATTTCCGACTTTCTCTGCAATATCTAAATATGAAGCACTTACGCCATAAGGAATCGTATAGAGCGCATCCCATACATTTTTTTGAAATGATGTTCCCTCAGCAGACAACGGAACTGTGAACTCTTTTCTCTTCCCCTTAAAATATTCATCTAGCTCATTTATACATTGATCTATCATTTCATTTGTACGTTCTTCTTGTCTCTCATCAACAAATATAACAGACGTAATTCCTTTATCGTTCGCTGTAATTTCTAGCAAACCTAATTCACTTTCATAATAAGCCTGGTACATATGTCATCCTCCAATTCACTTCATATTCATTATTGTAACACGAATAGACAAAATTTTTCGTATAAGCGTTTTATTAGAGAAACGAAAAAGAGAATGATACAATGTAAGAAAATTCAATCTAGGAGGCTATTGGATGAATTCCGAACTTTTTTCACCTTATACAATTAAGGACGTTACACTAAAAAACCGGATTGTTATGTCACCTATGTGCATGTATTCATCAGAAAACGAGGATGGCCAAGTAACGAATTTCCATCTCGTTCATTATGGAACAAGAGCTGCCGGTCAAGTTGGTTTAGTAATGATTGAAGCAACAGCCGTGTTACCTGAAGGTCGAATTTCAAATAAAGACTTAGGCATTTGGGATGACAGTCTAATTGAAGGCTTACATAAAACGACAACTTTTATACATGATAACGGTGCAAAAGCTGCCATTCAACTCGCTCATGCTGGAAGAAAAGCTGAATTAGAAACGGATGCTCTCGCTCCATCCGCCATTCCGTTTAATGAAACTATGAAAACACCAGTAGAAATGAGTAAACACCAAATTAAAGATACTGTATTAGCTTTTCAGCAGGCTGCAATACGATCAAAACAAGCTGGATTTGACGTTATTGAAATACATGGCGCCCACGGTTATCTCATTAATGAATTTCTTTCTCCGCTTTCCAATAAGCGGACTGATGAATATGGCGGTTCACCTGAAAACCGCTATCGTTTCTTACGCGAAATCATTGACTCGATAAATGAAGTTTGGAACGGACCGTTATTTGTTCGTATTTCAGCAAATGATTATCACCCTGACGGGTTAACGGTTCAAGATTACGTTCAGTATACAAAATGGATGAAAGAACAAGGAGTAGATTTAATCGATTGTAGTTCTGGGGCTGTTGTACCTGCACGCATCGATGTTTATCCTGGATATCAAGTACAATACGCTAAACATTTTAAAGAACATGCTAACATTGCAACTGGTGCTGTTGGATTGATTACGACCGGGGCACAAGCAGAGCAAATTTTAAACAATAACGAAGCAGATTTAATTTTTATCGGACGTGAGTTACTTCGCAATCCTTACTTCCCAAGAATAGCCGCCAATGAACTTGGCTTTGAGTTAGAAGAACCGCATCAATACGAGCGAGCGCCTGGGAAAATTAGTACAAATAAATAAAACCGAGAAGCTTTTCTTCTCGGTTTTATTTATTCTATCGTTGTAATTTCATTCGAATTGTAAATGTGGATACCTGATTCTTCTCGCAATGCAGTTATATACATCCCTTTTGCAACATCTTTAGCTGAAATCGGTTTATACTTTTTGAAGGCTCCTTTAAATATAAAAGGAATCATACGAGATAATTTTTCCGCCATTCGTTCACCAAAGCGAAATTCTTGTCGATTTCCTACTAATAAAGATGGCCTAAAAATGTGAATACCACCGATTACTAACTTTTGCAATTCCTCTTCCATTCTTCCTTTCACTTGTGAATAAAAGAAAAACGATTTAGGATTCGCTCCCATTGAGGACACAACAAGAAAATTTTGCACCCCTTGTTTTTCAGCTAAACAAGCCGCTCGTAACGTATATTCATAATCTACCTTTTTGAAATTAGCTTTCGTTTTTGCTTTTTTGATTGTTGTTCCTAGACAACTAAATACGTCATCTACAGCAAAGAACTCTTTATATTCCTCTAATGCCAAATAATCTACTTGCTTTTGCTGTAACTTTTCATGTTGCCATTGCATTGGTTCTCTTACAAAAATAGTAACCGAATCGTAGTAATCTGATTCAAGTAATAGACGCGTTATCTCTTGCCCAACTAAACCACTTGCACCAAGTACTAACGCTGTTCGCTTATTCATATATGCATATACCTCTTATTTTACTTTTCTCTCCTTTAGTAACATACAACTTTTAGGAGTTTCCTTCTCTCATTTTACCACAAGTAAAGCACTATGCGTACGCATAGTGCTTTGCTCACTCTTTTTTCTCATCTTTCTCTCGTAATTTTGTTACGGTTGATGCATCTCCTAAATTACTTATTAATCTTCTTAAAAAAATTAAGACTACGGCTAACGGTAATACTACCGCTAATATCAATAAAATAGCTTCCATTAAGTAATTCAAACGCTCATCCCCCTCTACACCCTCCTTTCATATATATGAACACAGCGTTGTCACATATGCATGTATCCGCAAAAATAACACATCTATATTTGACAACTTTATAACAAAATCAAATCGGAATGATTATTATTTATTGCAACTTTATAAAAGATGTATTATACTAAGTTCGCAAACTAAAACGTAATTATTCCGTTTTGTATTAAAATGATATTTTTCTTCTATAATTGGGGAAAATATATCCGTAAAAAAAGAAAAGAGGAGAACTTCATGCCTAAAAGATTGACTATATTTTCATTCTTACTTATTTTCACTTTAATTTTTACTGGCTGCTCAAATACAAAAGAAGGTAATGCCAAGAAAGACGGAAAGCTAACTGTTTATACAACTATTTTTCCTCTTGCAGATTTCGCAAAAAAAATTGGTGGCGACTATGTAACTGTTGAAGCGATTTACCCACCTGGTGCAGATTCTCATACATTTGAGCCAAGTCAGAAACAAACAGTACAAGTTGCAAAAGCCGATTTATTCGTTTATAACGGTGCTGAATTAGAACCATTTGCTGAAAAAATGGAAAAAACATTACAAAAAGAAAACGTTAAAATTGTAAATGCATCAAAAGGGATTGAACTGCGTACTTCTACTGAAGAAGAGCATCATGATCACGGAGACGGCCATAAAGAGGATGAACATCATCACGATAAAGACCCACACATTTGGTTAGACCCTACTCTAGCAATGAAACAGGCAGAAAAAATTAAAAATGCACTTGTAGCATTACAACCTGACCATAAACAAGAGTTCGAAAAAAACTTCGCAGCACTTCAAACAAAATTTACTGATTTAGATGATCAATTTAAAGCAGCTGTTGCGAATGCAAAAACGAAAGATATTTTAGTTTCACATGCAGCTTATGGATACTGGGAACAACGCTATGGCCTGAAACAAATTGCTATCGCCGGTATTTCAGCTTCTGATGAACCATCTCAAAAACAACTTGCTGACATTACAAAAACAGTAAAAGAACATAATCTAAAATATATTTTATTTGAAACATTCTCTACTCCAAAAGTAGCATCTGTCATTCAAAAAGAAACGGGCACAAAAATTTTACGCTTAAATCATCTTGCTACTATTTCTGAAGATGATGCGAAGAGCAATAAAGATTACTTCACTTTAATGGAAGAAAACGTAAACACATTGAAAGAAGCTACTAACTAACCAACTTTTGATAAGAAGCTGAATACGACATTCAGCTTCTTTTTTTATGTGTTTCTGCTTGACTTGACCAAAATAAAAAGTAAAATTATCCATATTAGCTTTTAAGCTATATTAATTTAGAAGGTGAGTTGGAATTATGACTCTTCACATTTGTGAAGTAACAGAAAAAAATTGGCGTTCGGTAGCTGCTTTAAACGTCGCAAAAGACCAGCAGCAATTTATTGAAAGCAATGCGTTTTCTTTAGCAGAATCATTATATGAGGGAAACGGAACGTCAGTAGGTTTATATGATGGAGAAACACTTGTAGGATATGCAATGTATGGATGGTATTGTGAAAAACGTAAAAGCGTATGGTTAGACCGCTTTATGATTGACCAACAATATCAAGGAAAAGGATACGCAAAACGTTTCCTTCGCTTGCTTATTCAATTCTTACAAAATAAATTTGAATGTAAAACAATTTATTTAAGTTTACACCCAGACAACAAACTTGCAATGGGATTATATGAGTCATTTGGCTTCCGTTTAAATGGCGATATTGATGATGAAGGCCCTGTTGTAGGTGTTGTAATGGAGTTACTTTTAGATGAACATACAAACCTGTGAAAACAGGTTTTTTTAGTCCTTCGTTTTTGGCAATCTAGTATTTTTCTACAAAACACTTAGTTAAGTCCAAAAAAATAAGCCTGCAATAAACGCAGACTTATTTCACACACTCCTCGAAATGTGCTTGGAACCATTCTTTATTAATATCTTTTCCGATAAAAACAACTTCACTTACTCGATCTTCGCCCTCTTGCCACTCTCTATCATACGAAGCAGCAAATAGCGTATGTACGCCTTGGAAAACGATACGTTTATCCACTCCATCAATCGATAAAATTCCTTTGTAGCGATATAAGTATTCTCCTAGTTC
This sequence comes from Bacillus cereus group sp. BfR-BA-01350, assembly GCF_022663775.1. NCBI lineage: Bacteria > Bacillati > Bacillota > Bacilli > Caryophanales > Bacillaceae > Bacillus > Bacillus cereus group sp. BfR-BA-01350. The sequence goes on along the minus strand of NZ_JAKUGD010000001.1, from coordinate 488,211 downwards.
TTGAACGACAGCTGACATCCACTCATTTAGTTTTTGTAAATCTAACGGACGCTCTTCGCGTAGTACAAACGATTTTACACCTTCTAAATGATTATGCTCTGTATGAGGATAAATTTGTAACGTATCTTTCGTTTTAAACGTTTGAATTTTTAGTAACGATGGAATATCCACATCACAATTAGTCGACTGAATTAACTTTGCAGTCGGGTTTATTCCTTGCAGTTCATGTAGGAGATTTTCTTTTTCACTCTCTTCAATTAAATCTAACTTATTCACTAATACAACATCGGCAAATGCAATTTGTTCTTTTGCTTCTAGCCCTTTTTCAAAATGTTTATGTATATGATAACTATCTACTACTGTTACAACACCATTAATTTGGTATGCAGATTGAATAACAGGATCTAAAAAGAATGTTTGAATAATAGGACCTGGATTTGCAAGACCCGTCGTTTCAATTACTAATCCATCAAAGTCCATTTTCCCTTCTGCTTTTACGTCCAGTAATTGTTTTAACGCAACGAGTAAATCCTCACGTACAGTACAGCATAAACAGCCGTTTGTCATTTCCATAATTTCTTCTTCAACATTCATAATCAACTGATTATCAATACCAATTTGCCCGATTTCATTTACGATCACCGCCAATTTCTGACCGTGATTCTCTGATAAAATACGATTTAATAATGTCGTTTTCCCTGAACCAAGAAAACCAGTTAATATTGTTACTGGAATCATTTTGTACCTCTCCTTCTAGCTATATGTTTTTACATTATATCATATAGAAATAATCGTTTTTGTAGCAAAACATATTTATTGTTTGTACGCCCCTCTAACTATATAATAATATGTAGTAAGAAAGCCTTTTCAAAAAAATAATCATTCATCAAGGGGGTACTATAATGGAACGAGTTCAAATGGCCGAAACACTCGAATTTTCTCGTATTATTCAAGGTTTTTGGCGTTTAGCAGAATGGAATATGACGAAACAAGAATTACTTTCTTTCATTGAAGATTGTATGGATATGGGAATTACTACTTTTGATCATGCTGATATTTATGGCGGTTATACGTGTGAAGGACTGTTCGGAGAGGCATTACAACTAAAGCCTTCTTTACGTGAAAACATGCAAATCATCACAAAATGTGGAATCGCTCCCCCATCACCGAAATTTCCAGAGCGATATGTTGCTCACTACAACACTAGTGCAAAACATATTATTCAAAGTGCAGAAGCATCACTTAAAAATTTACATACAGATTATATTGACGTATTACTTATCCATCGTCCTGATCCTTTCATGGATCCAAATGAAGTGGCAGAAGCGTTCTCACGCTTAAAGCAAGAAGGAAAAGTTCGTCATTTTGGTGTATCTAACTTCTTACCTTCCCAATTCAATATGTTAAGTTCATACTTAGATTTCCCGCTTATTACGAACCAAATTGAAGTATCTGCACTGCAACTTGAGCATTTTGAAAAAGGAACAATTGATTTATGTCAGGAGAAACGAATCAACCCAATGATTTGGTCACCTCTTGCTGGCGGAGAAATCTTTACTGGTCAATCAGAACGCGCTGTACGTGTACGTAAAACCGTTCAAAAAGTCGCTACTGAACTAGGTGTTATTAGCATCGATACTGTTATGTATGCATGGTTACTTGCACATCCAGCTAATATGATGCCGATCGTTGGCTCTGGTAAATTAGATCGTGTTAAAACGGCCGCTCTTGCTACAAAAGTTAACTTAGACCGTCAACAATGGTTTACAATTTTCGAAAGCTCTAACGGACATCCTGTACCATAATACACAAAAAGAAGAGCCGTTTCTTTACAGCTCTTCTTTTTCATATGTATTTCTCGTCATAGCAAAGACACACATATCTCTTAATCCATTTCCATCTACTGCAACACTCGCACTTTCTAACGTACCTTCTAATTTGAAGCCCAATTTTTCAGGGATCGCTCTACTCTTCTTATTTAAAGCATCACAACGAATTTCTATGCGGTTTGCTTTTAGTTCAGAAAAGGCGAAATCCGTTATCCCCTTTGCAGCCTCTACCATATAGCCCTGTCCACTAAATCTTGAATCAATCCAATACCCGATTTCAAATTGAGGTATATCCCAATTAATACGATGCAATCCAGCTGATGCAATAAACTCACCTGTTTCTTTCGAAAAAACTAGTAACCTTAAATCCTCACGCTGCAAAAATTGAATATGCGATTTTCTAATGCTCACTTCTACTTCTTCCTCTGTTTGCTCTTTTTGCGCAAAAACCATCCATGGTTTTAATTCTTTCATAGAAGCTTGAATGGCATCGTATACAACTTTACCATCACCTGGTTTCGGCATTCGAATCAATAACCTTTCAGTATAAAATTCAGAAGGAAAATCGAATAATAACGGATTCACTTTCAACCCTCCATATAATTCTTTTATATATAATAATATCCATCTCAAACTATACAGTAAAGATAATTCTGAAATTTACACATTTTATTCATTCACCTCTTCCGCTACACGAACCCCAGATTCAATTGCCCCTTGAATCCATCCATGATATAACGTCGTATGGTCTCCAGCGAAGAATATTCTTCCCTCTGGTTTGACAATCGCTGGTTGCAACTCTGATTCTTGACCTGCCTGAAATAGCGCAAACCCTCCAAGTGCATATGGATCCAACGTCCAACTTTTTGATATACCAGACAAGAATTCATCATATACTTGACCACCTAATATCGTTGCTAAGTTTTGTAATGTATAATAAATACGGTCACCCTTTGATAATCCATCCCATAACAACGCATCATAAGACCACGTATAGCTTCCTAGCATCATAGCTGGTCCCTTCTCTCCAAGTCCATAGCTTGGATAATAGGCGTAACGAATTGGCAAATCCGTTATAATTCTGCCACCTAATTGTCCTTGTTCTTCCCAAAATCGACTTTTAAATTGAATTCCTATTTTTGTTGCTGGCATATAATGCAATTCGCGAATTGCTTTCCACTTTTCATGAGATATAGAATCAAAGGGCTCAACTTCCACAAAACGCATTGTCGAAAACGGAATGGTAACAATAACTAAGTCCCCTGTAATACTACTATATTCAAACGTTTCTTCGTTTCGATAGAAAGCTGTCACACCGTTATCCCGTTGATGTAGCTTCATTAATTTTTGATTATATATAATATTTTCTTCTAATTGTGGTAAAAAGGACTTTGGTAATCTATCATTCCCGCCTACTATTTCACAAAATCCACTCTCCTCTTGCATAATATATAAAAAACGTAATGTCTCAACGAATGACCTTTCTAAAAAACCTTCTAAATCCAACAAAACGCCAATCATCTCAATTGTTACTGGTGAAAAGTAAGTATTATATTGATAAGGGTGATACTTTAAAAATTGTCCTGTAGAGTATCTGCCAAAATCATTTACTACAACATCCCAATTTTTCTCTGGGTTCTTTTTAATAAAATTTATAATAGGCTGTACCGCTAACAATAATAGCTCCTCAGACGTTTTCCCAACTTCATTCATTTCCACAGGATACTTTAATATACTTGGCTCTTTTTCATATTGTTTTAATGTCGTTTTTCGGCCGTTTACGTAAATAATATCAGTCTCATTCCTATTAATAAAAGGGCTTACCTGTAGCCCAAATTTTCTTATATATGCCATCGTTAATGTATGCGAATACGGAATTCTCATCGCCCCTACATCCAAATATAAACCGGTATCTTCCATTCTAACTGTCTCTATGCGGCCACCTACCCGGTTGTTTGCCTCAAAAACCTTCACTTCATGTCCCGCAGCTTTTAATAAAGATGCCGAAACTAATCCAGCCATGCCAGCCCCTACTACAATAATTTGCTTCGGGCTCGTCGTCTTCTTTAATCCTTTATTTATAATTTTTAACGTTTCATCCATCTCAGTGTTATACATTATATCTTTCTGCACAATTCCACCCCTTACTTCATCAAATGGGCATTAGTCGTTTAGTGCATTTTATTCATAAATTTCCATAAACATAACAACAGAGCAAGTTGAATATTCACTAAAAATACATAAGAAATCGCTCTCACATCTCTTCACGCTTCGTATAATATAGCAACAGCAAATAAGGAGTGGTTAAAAATGAAACCAACTTACGACTACAATGCTACAAAAAAGTATTTAGAAGAAAAGAAACAACAGCTATGCAACAAACTTAGTAATATGCATCTATCTAAAAAAGAGCGTGAACAAATAAAACTTGAGATTGATAACTACGAATATATTTTAAATGTAGTCGAAATGAATCATTATGAACGAGGATTTTCACATTAAAAGTGGATATATAATTTATCCACTTTTTATTTTGAGCATTTCATTACGCATTTTTCGTAAGTAAATATATAATAGGATGTACATTAAGATTGAGAGGTATATTCTATGATCAAATTAAGTGTATTAGACCAATCCCCTATTTCAGATGGTAGTACAGCAACCCAAGCTTTTTCACATACAGTTACGCTTGCGCAAGAAGTTGAAAAACTCGGATATACACGCTTTTGGGTATCAGAGCATCACAATTCTGTAAGCCTTGCTGGTTCAAGTCCAGAAATACTTATTTCTCATATTGCAGCAAAAACGGAGCGTATGAGAGTTGGTTCGGGTGGTGTTATGTTACCTCACTATAGCCCGTATAAAGTTGCTGAGAATTTTCGTGTTTTAGAAGCGCTTTATCCAAATCGTATTGACCTTGGTGTCGGCAGAGCACCTGGCGGTATGCCAATTGCAACTCGCGCACTTCAAGAAGGAAAAATGGTCTCACTTGATCAATATCCAGAACAAATTGCAGATGTTGCAATGTACTTACATGATCAAGTACCAGAAAACCATCATTATGCGAATTTAAAAGCTACTCCTGTAATTCCAACATCTCCCGACATGTGGTTGCTTGGCTCTAGTGGAGAGAGTGCAAAGATCGCTGCACAACAAGGTGCTTCTTTTGCATTCGCACAGTTCATAAACGGATACGGTGGACCCGAGGTAATGGAGGCCTATCAAAAACAATTCCAACCTTCCTATTTAGGAGATAAACCAAAATCAATCGTCGCTATTTTTGTTATTTGTGGAGAAACAAATGAAGAGGCGGAAAAAATTGCTTCAAGTTTAGATTTATCAATCTTATTACTAGAACAAGGAAAGCGTACAACTGGTACTCCTTCTATCGAAACTGCTCAAAATTATTCATATAGCACCTATGATTTATTCCGTATAAAAGAAAATCGTCAACGTATGATAGTAGGCGACCCGTCTTCTGTAAAAGAAAAAATCATAAACTTAAGCAAAGCGTACAATACTGAAGAATTTATGATTGTCACAATTACTCATCGATTTGAAGATAAATTAAATTCTTATCGCTTATTGGCAAATGCTTTTCATTTATAATGATAAAAGGGAGATACATCCATTATGATGCGTCTCCCTTCTTACTACTTATTACTTTTGTCTTCTATATATGCAATAGCTTCTTTTAATAGTTCATCAAAATCTTCAGGATAATCATGGTTTAAATTGGGCACAACTTTATACTTATGTTCTATATTCTTATCTCTTAATAATTGTACAAATTGCTGCGTACATTCGAAACAATCTTCATCTTGCTCCCCGCACACTACATATCCCTTTATATTTTGATTCTGTAGCACTTCCAACAACTCATTCCATTCTTCAATCTCTGGAAGCCACGGTGCCATAAAAATAAAACCATCCACAGCTATATCTTTTTGTAAAACCGTGTATAAAGCTACTCCTGCACCAGCAGAAAAACCACCAATTATTACTCTTTCTACTGTATGATTTTCTATAAACTTAACGTAATGCTCTTTTAATTCTTCCTTCCCTCTATGTATATCACCCCAAACAAACCCATCTGAAAACTGAATTTGCGAAGACTGTGGTAAAGCTAACGTATAATCTTGTGACAAAACAGATTTCCAATACGGTTCTATTATTCCTATATTTTCTTGATCACCGTGCATTGCAATAAATAGTTTTTCTTTTTTCTTGCCTTCTATATATTTCACGTCTGCTCGTTCTGTTTTCTTTGCTAACTCTTCTCTTTCTTTACATAATTGAACCATTTTATGAAACTCTTCAAATTTATGTAATAATTTTAAATCGTCGTCAGAAATTAAATACTCATATCCATACCAAAAACCCTTTTCCATAATAGCTTCCTTCATTAAATGCAACGCTTCTTCTTCAAGTCCTGCTGCACTCGCTAATGCATATTTAAAATTATATATTTGAGCCTCATTCCCTACTATACCTTTAGCATGCTCCATTATATAAGTATACGCTTCCAAACTTCCTTTACTTGCATAGCAATGTAACGTTTCATTTAATAATTGAATGTAAGTCATACTATTTTTCATGCACCCATCCCCCGTAACCTTTTATAATATTTATTTTTCAAACCTTTATACAATTCTGTAATTTTTGTATAAAACTCATGCTAACAATACTCTATTCTTGGCGTGATACTTAATCGTTACTCCTCTTTATCCAATAAGTTTAGTAAAAAGTTTAATAAACTGAAAAATCAATAATTTAATAACCCCAAAAAAAAGACAACAATATATTTATTGTTGTTTTCACTACATCTACCCACTCTTTTGTTTTTTTCTATCTGGTTTACTTGAAACTAAATAATGTTTTTCTGAAATATATAAGTCTCTTTTTAATATACGATCTAAGTAAGGTCCTAGTTTCATTCCGCATATGAGGCGATCTTCACTACCTTCTACAATTGGAAACATTTCTTTTTCTGTTACATATTGATCTACTGCCTTTTGTACAATATCAATTTCTTTAACTAGGTTTAGATTTTCTTCTGTATGTTCAAATACCTCAAGCGTTTCCTTCGTAATCAGAAAAATATTTGTTGGAAATGCAGGTAAATACGGCTTTAACAAATCATAATTCACTGTATAATCATCATTTACTAATACTGTATAAACGATATTAGCATTCTTTTCTAGAAACTTGGCCATCGCTTGTTCCAATTCATCTTTCGTAATTTCACGCTCTTCTTTTCCAGTTTTGAAAAAGCGAAACATCGCATCGCCTCCTTTTTACTATATTATAGCATAAAAGAAAACTGAAAAATCACAAAAAAGTCATTGAAAGAATTTTTCAATGACTTTTTTCTTTATATTCTTATATTTATTTTAAGAACGCACTTAGCATCCATACGTGTTGCTCTAATGTTGTATGAATTGCTAACAACATGTCCGCTGATGTTTCATCGCCCGCTTCACCAGCAACTTCCATGCCTTCTTTTAATTCTTGAATCAATGCAGAGTAATCATTCACTAATGTTTGCACCATTTCTTCTGCAGATTCCTTGCTTGTCCCTTCATTCACACTAGATGTTGCCAAATATTCTTTCATTGTCGCTAACGGCTTACCTTCCAATGCTAAAATACGTTCTGCTAATTCATCAATATACGTTCCAGCTTCATTGTAAAACTCTTCAAATTTCTCATGTAATGTAAAGAAGTGTGGTCCTGTCACATACCAATGATAATTATGTAGTTTCACATATAACACATTCCAGTTTGCTACCTGCTTGTTTAATACTTCAACAACATTTGTTTTCGTACTCATACAATCCACTCCTCTTATCATTTCATAATGTTTGTCTTTTAAGAACCTAGTTACATATTACCATACTTTTCCTATCCTTTCGAACGATTGGCTCATATGTAACAAAGTTTTAACACCTTTAATACTTCCCTAATATCTTTTCATTCATGTATGTTTTCTAACAGTTCATACGTCTAATTGTCCAAGCTCATACATATGCATAATAGTAAATCAAGCTCATCGTAGTAGAAAGAGGGATAACATGGACAATCAACAATGGCAAGTAGCAAAGAAAGTCGCTGCTACTTATATTGGAACAGTCGTTGGAGCTGGATTTGCTACTGGACGAGAAATTGTTGAATTTTTTACAGTGAACGGATTTTATGGAACTATTGGTATATGTGTAAGTGGATTTTTTTTTATTTGGCTTGGCACAAAGATGATGTTACTCTCCTCGCAAATCGGTGCATTTTCAGCGCAAGAATTTAACAAATACTTATTTGGGGATGTATTTGGAAATGTTGTAAATACACTATTATTACTCGTATTATTTGGTGTAACGAGCGTTATGTTATCAGGTGCTGGAGCGGTATTTGAAGAGCAACTTCGTTTACCAAGACAACTCGGTATTTTCATTACAGTAATCGCCTGTCTCATTATAGGTAGTCGCGGATTACAAGGGGTTTTTGAAGTTAATACACTTGTCGTACCTATTATGATGATTTTCATTATCGGACTTGCTATTACAACGTTTTTTCACGGTACAACTCCTATTAGTAACACTATTCCTGCAGAAAGCTGGAATATGAAGTGGATAACTAGTCCTATTACATATGTCGCCTTAAATCTTTCTCTCGCCCAAAGCGTCCTCGTCCCGTTAGCCAGTGAAGTAAAAGATCGAAAGGCCATTTTATGGGGCGGTATTTTAGGTGGGGCAGGACTTTCTTTAATATTATTATGTAGCCATTTAGCTATCTTATCAGTCGACCAATTTTATCAATATAACATTCCAATGGCTGAAGTCATAAGAAAATTCAATGCCACTTTTCACTTTTTCTTTGTTCTTATCATTTTCGGTGAAGTATTCACAACTTTAGTTGGCAATGTGTTCGGAATGACAAAACAAATGCAATCCATCACTGGCTGGAAAAATAACAATATTATTTTCTTCATTTTACTAATAAGCTATTGCTTTAGTTACGTCGGTTACAGTGAATTACTCCACATTCTATATCCTATAATCGGGTGGGTCAGCATCGTTTTACTTCCGATTATTGCTTTTAAACAACTTCAAAAAACATAAAAGAAGCATCCATGTTATTGGATGCTTCTTTTATATGTTCATTCACAATCATCACACACTTCCCAGTACGGCCCCATTTCGAGTGCTAAATACGGCTTTAATTGCAACCGAATCATCCGACTAGGCATACGTTCTAAAACGAATTGAATCCCTTCTTCTTCTTCATCTAATTCAACTTTTGAAATCGCAATTCTTTGCATCGTCGAAATAGGCATTCCCTCTTTATATAAAGTGATTTTCACCTCATCATATTCATTAAAATACAATTCAACACTCATTTGATTTTTCAACATTTCATTAACAATTTCATATTTATCATTTCGTTCCTGGATTATATATTTCCAGCCGCCTCTACCTTCTTCTTTCGGAGCTGCTTGAAACAATGTCATCAAATCCTCGTATAGCATAAGATAACCCCTCTCTTACTAAAAAACGATGAGTATTTTATATACCCTTTATCTCTATCAATATCCATATGTATTGTACCATATATCGCCGTTTTTACCGTATTCATTTGCTTCATAAGTATATAAAACACTTTATTCAGTCTTCATTATTATGTGGCTTACTTTATTCCTTAATCCTCCTTAAATTTTAAACCTATTCCCAATCATTATTTGCTCACATCAAAAAAGGAGAGTGATTTACATCACTCTCCTTAAAAGAATTTCCCAGTAGCTGCTAGCGCTAATACTAGTATTAGAATTGTAAATAATAATGATACTATAAAACTAAAAATAGGTAATGCTTTCTTTTCATTCTTCTTAAAGAGTAACTTTAAACTAAGAAAGATGTTTACTGGTACAAATATAAAATAAAAATATTTAACAATTTGCACTGAACTATTTGAAAGTGTTTTAAAAATAAACACTTCAATGAGAAAAACAATAAAAAATGAAATACTTAACCAAAATGAGACATAACTAAGCCAAGAATGTCTTTTTGTCCCCCAATACACTCCCATACGAATCTCCTTTTATTTGTATTCTATATGATTATAATTATACACAAAGTTAACAAATACCTCTATTTTTCGACAAATATTATACAAAATATATATTTAAACCTCATAAAAGTATTGTGTATTTCCATTTAATTTCACAAAAAAAACAGACTACTCCAATAGCATACTGCTATCTTGGAGTAGTCTGTTCTCTATTAAACTTTAAATCTTTCAATTAATACTTGTAACTCTTCAGCCATTTGAGAAAGCGTACCAGCTGCAGAACCAATTTCCTCCATCGAAGCTAATTGTTCTTCCGCTGATGCTGCAACGTTTTGAGTACTCGTCGCATTATTCTGCGCTGTCATTGCAATTTGCCCAACCGAAATAGACACTTCATTTGCACCTTTTGACATCCCGTTAGCTGTTTCAACCATCGTTTTAATTTGATCTGCAATTTCATTTGTAGATTGTAAAATCTCAGTAAAGTTTTGCTTCGTTTCATTCGCAATAACAAGTCCAGATTGAACTTCCTCATTTACATGACCCATAGACTTTACCGTCTTACTCATGTCATCTTGTATTTCACATATTAATTTACTAATTTCACTAGAAGATACGCTAGACTTCTCAGCCAATTTACGTACTTCATCTGCAACAATTGCAAATCCTCTTCCATGCTCTCCTGCTCTTGCAGCTTCAATTGCTGCATTCAAAGCTAGAAGGTTTGTTTGATCTGCAATATTTTGAATGACTTCTAGTATGTCACCAATTTGCTTTGATTTATTATTTAATAACTGTATAACTTCATCCGATTGTGAAACAGATTCTGCAATAGACTGCATTTGGTTTACTGTTTTTCCTACTAGTTTTCCACCATCTTCTGCTTTTTCACGAGTATGAGCAGAAGCCGTATTAATCGATGATGAACTATTTGCTACATGCTGAATTCCTTCTGTTACATCAAATAATAACATTGCACCATTTTCTACACTTGTCGTTTGCGTTGTTGCCCCGCTCGATATTTCATCCATTGCCATCGTAATTTGCTCAGTCGCTTCACTCGCCTGTCTTACACTTGCCGTGAGCTCTTCTGATGCTGCTGCAACATGTCCAGCCGAAGTATTAATTCTTCCGATTAACGTTCGCAATGCATCAGTCATCTCATTAAATCCTTTTGCAAGTTGACCAATTTCATCATTAGAATGAATATCAATTGTTTGCGTTAAATCTCCCTCACTTATTTCTTTAGAAGTAGCAACTAATCTTTTTAATGGCTTCGTAATAGAAAGTGTCACGAAATAAATAAGAGCCCCGCCTATAACTAATGAAATGAACATAACAATTAACATATTATAAAATACAGGCTGCGCAGCTTCAATTACTTCATTTGAGTACATCGTCCCGCCAATTTTCCAACCCGTTTTTACATTTGTAGCAAATACCATTTGCTTTTCGCTACCGTCATACGTATATGAAAAAGCACCATGATTATCTTCATAAATTTTCTTCGCCCAAGAATCAGCTGCTTTTTCTCCTGACTTCTCTTGAAGATGTGCAATTATTTTTTGTTTCCCATCTAAAATGAAAGCATATCCTTTTTTACCAATATTGATTAACTTTGTTGTTTTTAATAGGTTATCTAAACTTAAATCTATCGCTACAACACCGTTTTTATCTTCTGCTTGTTTTGCAATCGTTACGACAATATGTCCATTTCCCTTTGCTTTATACGGCTCAGTAATTACAATACCACCTTGTTTTGCTACTGCATCTTTATACCAAGAACGTTCTGTTGGATCATAGTCTGCTGCCATTTGTATATTTGGTTCTTGTACAAATTTTTTATCATTTCCAGCAACATATACTTGTTCAACATCTTTATTCAAGTTGATATATTGAGATAACATTTTTCTTAATTCATCTTGATTATCCCCTTGATACATATTACCTTGAATCACCCGTGCAAAATTATTTACATCATTAAATTTTGCCTCAATCATTTGATTAATTAAATTATCTAATATTTTTATATTGTCGTGAGCACTACTCGTAATTTGTGATTCAAAATTCTTTTTAGCTGTTTGATAAGACATGCCTCCGATAATAGAGACAGCCGCAATTAAAATGACGAAAAATGAAATTAGTAGTTTTTTTGCTACTTTCATATCACGAAACGAATTTAATAGTCTACCCATTACAAACCTCCTGCTTTTCAATTTCAAAAGTTAAATTTAGTGAACTATAAATATTTCCCATTCCCTAATTATTATTTTCATAACCTATTATGATGAATACTTTGTAAAGTTTAAACAATTAACTTTCCTTTGTCTATATATATGAATAATATTATTATAAAATTTACAAATACAAAAAGCCAAAGGGAATCACCCTTTGACTTTTCACATTTTTTTATGCTGTTTAGAAATCTTTTTCCACTTATCACGCTCTGCTCTTGCAAGAACAGCATCTTGTTTTCTCATAAAATAGGCTAGTTCTCTTTGTAATTTTTTATAACTTTGCAAACGATTTATCGTAATAATTCCGTTATCAATTGCCTTATGCACTGCACACCCTGGCTCATTTTCATGCTTGCAGTCCCTAAAACGGCACGTTTTTGCTAGTTCTTCAATATCAGAAAATGTTGTTTGAATCGCATCGCTTCCTTCCCAAAGCTGTAGCTCCCTCATACCAGGAGTATCAATAACTAAACTACCACTCGGTAATCGGAACAATTCACGATGAGTTGTCGTATGTCTTCCTTTACTATCTTCCTCACGAATATCACCCGTTTTTGCTACTTCAATTCCAATGAGTGCATTTAATAAAGTAGATTTTCCAACCCCGGATGAACCGACTAAAGCAATTGTTTTTCCTGAAGTAACAAATTGTTGCAACGATTCAATACCAGTATGCTCTAAACTATCAACGACGAAGATCGGAACACCAATTGCTACAGCTTCTGTTTCTACAATTTTCTGTTCCACGTCTTCACATAAGCTACTCTTTGTTAAAACAATAACTGGCATTGCACCGCTTTCATATGCTAATAATAAATAACGTTCTATTCTTCTTACATTAAAATCCTGGTTCAGTGCATTCACTAAAAATAGATAATCTACATTTGCTGCTATTACTTGTTCTTCCGTTCGAGTACCAGCCTCTTGCCTAGAAAAAGAGCTTCTTCTAGGAAAAATACGATGAATAATTGCCTTCTTTTCATTCTCTATTTTCTTTATATACACCCAATCACCAACCGCTGGATAATCACCCTTCGTTACTGCTTCATGCCGAAACTTACCAGACAGCTCTGCCATATATTCACCATCATTACAAATAATTCGATATATATGCTTATGCTCGAGTAAAATACGCCCTACTTCAAAGTTCTCTACAGCTTGTTCCTCAAAAAAAGAATCCCAGCCGAACGATTCTAAAATATTTTGATTCAAATTGATATCCTCCCTAGTGTAAGCTAAGTGGAAGGATCGTGCGCTCACTTATATAGTATCGCCCTTTCCATCCACCTTTGTATTTGGTTTATGATTCATATAAGTTATTTTCGCCATAATACATCACCCCGTTCTCATTTTAATTACTCTCATTATATGGAATATTTATTTAAAAAGCTACCTCTTTTAACGTAATTTTCAAATAATTTATTTTTCATCATTCTAATTTGCCCACGGTGACTAATCTCATCTTCTAGCACGTGAAACCACAAATAGTACTGGTTATGCGCTACACCGTTAGGCCACTTTCTTTCTGACATTAGCCATGCATCATCTTGTTTACTCAAATACTTCAGGGATTCTTCTCGAATACTCTGTAAAAGTTGTACATAATACTTCATTTCATGACCACGGATTGTTCTCCCCACTTCGTCTAAATACAGTGCGTCTTCCCATATTTCTAATTCTTCCTTTGTAAAATCACGCTCTTCAAATGAAATAAGCTGATGTGCTTTTTCAATAGCTGCAATATGCTTTAATAAAGCTCCGATGTAATTCCCTCCACTTGGCATAATTGAATCTAATTGCTCAACTGATAGATTGTTTATTTCCTGTAATGTTACAGCCCTCGTATGCTTACTAATTCCCCTATATGTTTTGTATAACCATTCACACTTCTTATTCGGTAATCTATATTCATATCACGCACCCCTTTCTACATTCATATTAAGGAATAACTGCTTCATATAATAGACTCATATATATTAGATTTTTCTGCTATAATTAAATTGAATATAGAAAAACACCAAACAAACTTTCTCAATATGCTTCTATGAAATATTAAAAGGAATCAATATAAAATAATCGAATCTTATTCACTAAAAGGAGTGGATTCGATGGAAATGTATCAATGGCTAACTGCTGTTCTCGTTGGTGGCATTACCGGTTTCGTTTCCCATCTAATCAATAACCAAGGTAAGTTATTGCTTCCACGCCGTTTGAAAACTTTTTTTCACTTTGGGTTTTTGACTGATATTTTCACTGGCAGTCTAGCTGCACTTCTTGGACTCGTTTTATTCGATGTCACCTTAATAAAAGAAATTATTAAAGTATCCATTGTGACTGCTATTTCTGGTCAGACTTTCTTACTACATCAAGCGCTTGGTGGTGAGCAGGCTAAAAACACACAAATTGGGAAAGCTGATGAGAAGATTCAAGAAATTGACAAATTATTACGACGTTAGTCTATACTTTTTTTAAAAATTATTGCTATAATAAACAATAAATATTTTCTATTGCGTCGTTTGTCAGAAGAAAGGGTGTTTCGTATGACAAAAAAGAAAATAGAAGATTTCTTAACAAACACTGAAAAAGAGGAACTGCTAGAAAACTATAAATGTTTACGAGAAGCCCGCACAAAAAGCGAAGCTAACTATTTTGGTGAAGCAGTAAACCATCTATTAAATAAAGCAAAACAACGAATTATTAAAGATGCAGGCATACATGATGAAAATGCAGCAACTGTTCAATCAAAGAGAAAAGCACTGTTTTAGTTCATTAGCTAAAACAGTGCTTTTTATTATGTTATTTTTCACATTACTTTCACATCTATTTCACAATTATAAGTAGTCCTATATGTTATACTCAGTATATCCTTTTCCAAGGAACTATATGCCGATATATGAATCCCTATCTTTATAGGGATTTTTATTTTTGGGCTCTTTTTTATTTGTAAAGACTTTATGACGCAATTCCTGTTTCACGATTCTCAGTTAGTCTTTCACTTTTTCTAAACAGAAATAAAGCTAAAATATATAATAACGCAGTAACTATGCTACTAGAAAAAAACGAACAATCTTGTGGCGCGTTAAACATTCCAATCGCGAAATCAACTTTATCACACCATTTCAAAGTATTACGTGAATCTGGTGTTATGTATACACGCCTTGAAGGCACACAACGTTTCATTTCAATTCGTGAAGATGACTTAAATGCTAGATTCCCCGGTTTATTGGATGTCATAATACATGCAACAGAACCATACTAAAACAACATCTCATAGGAATATGAGATGTTGTTTAGTTTTTTCTATTTTTTTAATACTGTGAAGCTTTATTCATTGAGGATTTTGTTCTTCACTATAACTACCAAATCCCTTCCTAAATTAAAGTTTGAATAAAACGTTTGAACGCTGATATCCCTTCTTCATCTCGTTTAAAAACACCAGCATCTTCAAGCGCCTGAATAAATTTCCGTCCCAATTCTTCTCTCATAATCTCCTGTATATTTTGTTCATTCATCCTATTTTCATATTTGGTTTTTAATTGTTCTGCCCATTGTATATGAGGTGCTGGAATATCATTTGGAATATTAAGTAAAAATTTCCCCACTTCCTGAAGTTCTGTTTTTAAACGAGCAGGAAGTACAGCTAGCCCCATTACTTCAATCAGACCGATATTTTCCTTTTTAATATGTTGTATTTCCACATGAGGGTGGAAAATACCCAGTGGATATTCCTCACTTGTATAATTGTTCCGTAAAACTAGATCCAATTCGTACATATTATTCCGGTAACGAGCAATAGGAGTAATCGTATTATGCGGAACATCATTCGTAAATGCAAATATATTAACAGAAGGATCACTATATCCCTTCCAACTCTCTAATATGTACTCCCCTGCATTTACTATTTGTTCTATGTCGTTACTTCTTAAGCGAATAACTGACATAGGCCATTTAATAATCGAACATTGTATTTTTGGAAAATTAGTTAGTTCAAAAATTAGGTCGTTCGATGCATTTGCCATAGCAAATTCATAGTTTCCGCCTTGATAGTGATCATGTGTTAGAATAGATCCTCCTACAATTGGCAAATCTGCATTGGAACCGAGGAAATAATGCGGGAATTTTTCTACAAATTTTAACAAACGTAAAAATGTTTGACGATCAATTTTCATTTCCCGGTGGTCTGAGGACAATACAATACAGTGTTCATTGAAGTATATATACGGAGAATACTGTAGAAACCAGCTTTCATCTGTAATGTTCATTCGAATCATACGATGATTCGAGCGTGCAGGATGTCCAATTCTGCCCCTATATCCTTCATTCTCTATACAGAGTAAACATTTTGGATAATTTGTATTTTCCAATACTCTTTCTTTAGCAATTTGTTTAGGGTCTTTTTCTGGTTTTGATAAATTAATTGTTATATCAATGGCACCGTATTCCGTATTTACTTTATAATTTATATTTTTGGCAATTTGCTTCATTTGGATATAGTTGCTGTTTTTACTTAATTCATAGAAGTAATCTGTCGCAGCCTTCGGATTTTGTTCGTATTTTTCATAAAATAGAGAATTGATAACGGACGGTTTGGACATAAAAACATCCATGATTGCACTTGCTAAAATCTCCTTCTCATCCAGTACTTCCTCAATGACTTTATGCATACGAGCATATTCTATTAACTCTTCCAACAACTCCGAAATTACTTTCTTTGCAGGCCCAGGAGCTGGCGCTTCCACTACAAAGTCATCTAAACGAAGTAAGGAAAGGATTTTATTCCTTGTATATATTGCATCTTCTTGTTCAATCAATTGAATTTTGATAGCACGATCAATTAACTGCTGGATAGCTTGATATATCATCAGCATTTACCTCCTCTAGTCTCATAGCGTTTTAGGTTGTTACGATGCAAGTTCTATGTACCTTTTATCATTTTATGAACGGACGTATGGGATAACCAACATTCGAATATACGTTTTACTTTCTCCGAAGAAGCTATTAGCATACTAGAATCGCCCGTTTAGCAAGCTATTTTGTTACATTATACGTACGTAAAAGCACTTCTACAATCAACATCTTGTCGTATTTTTTAGACATATTGCTTTTCACTTTTGCTATCTCACTAAAAACATACAAAAGAACATTTTTCAAAAGCAGTTTCCGATTATTTAATGAATACAATGAGACCTATCTCCTTCGAGATAGGTCTCTAATTTACGATATTACACTAGCTATAAAACTACCTTTTCCTTAAAATTCAGATTCTTTATCTCTGTGACGCTCCACCTGTAGTCACCTTTTCGATACGTAAATTATCTAAAATAAACGTACCCGCTCCGGTATCTCCATTTAAATTAGTTCCATCACTGAAAATTCCAACGTAAGTTTGACCGTTCTCAGAACCTGTCACAGTAAACTCTGCTGTTTTTGTATCAGTAGATGCAGTAAGAGTGTTATTCACACTCAATCCCTTTGCACTCGCAATGTCTCGAACATCAATTTCTTGATCCCCTGAAATAAAGCGGAATGCATTTGCTGTTGTTTGGTAGTCAAATGATACTTTATAAGTTACGCCTGGTTCGAAACGATAATTTTGAGGAATAGTACGGTACAGCAAACCTTTATTTCCAGTGTTTACTTTAACGGACCAATTCCCACCTAATACATCATCAACTAATTTTTTACCTGCCCATCCTTTTTGCGTATATGGAGCATGCAATTCCGACAAATGAATTCTGTTGTCTTCTACACCTTCTGTATTACCAATAACAAATGGGTAAATACCTTGTACTACCGATTCAAAATCTTGTTTAAATTCCGTCGGTGAGACATTATTTTTTAAAGACTTTTGAACAATTCGAATGTCATCAAATTTTGTGTTTCCTTTTCCAGAATCACGGCTTAGAGTTAATTTAGCCTTATTAGATGCAGCTGTAAAACTCACTTGCATGATTTGCATTTTGCTATTATATCCATCATTTGTGGCATGTGAATCTGCCTTAACATAGTTCTTTTGCAGGCTGCGAAGTGTGTAATTGCTAGCATCTTCTTTCCCACCTGTTACTGTAATTCCGGCCTTTACATCACTATTGTTTTCAACATATACTTCTGCTACGTAATCTTTACCTGGTTCCAAACCAGTAAGGACACGGGAAACAGTTGTATCTTTTGATGGACTATCAATGTTTAAGTAGTAATCTCCACTACTTACATTACGGTTGTTTCCAGTTTGATTCGTTCTGATGACGCTTACTGCTTTATTATCACCCTCAATAGTTGTATATGCGCTTACTTTTCCTGTATTGAATCCCCCATCATATATATGAGCATCCTTGCCCCAATTGTAGTCAAGGATTTCCAAACCCTTATCTCTTTTTGGTACGACAACATAAGGAGTTGCGGCACTAGCTGTCAAAGTTATCTTATTATTCACGACCTTTACTTCTTTCATATCTGTTCTACCTTGATCTGTCAATTTGTATACATAAACAGTAGTGGCATTTTTATATTCATCTGGAAGTGTCCAAGTCGTTGTACCACCTTCCAAATTCCAGTGATATAATTTTTCTGAATCAGCAGTTGGATTTTTAAAGTCTTGTTTCACCCAAGGAATTAAATACGCATGGCCATCAAGTATAACATTTCCATTTAGCTTAATAACACGTTCTCTAGCATTGTCTTTTCTAGTTACATCGACAACATCCCCATTGCTTGGGTCCTTCAATTTTATTTCCTTTTCTAAATTCGTCTTGCTTTTATCCCCTTCTACATCTGTCCAGTTCGTTACATAATATTTTTGTAAGAATTTAGTAGGTAAATTCGTATCAAATGTCATACGAATAAAGTTATCGAAATTCTTATCAGATTGCCATCCTTCGAAACCAGCTAATTCAAATCCACCAAGCAATGGATGGTCAGCAGTTCCACCTACTTCAGGCCAATTTAACACCCATGAGTCTCTTTGGTGATTACTAATAAAGCGCAGTACTTCTGAGTTAATACCTTTACTTTCCGGTCCACCGTAGTTTTTATCAGTAGCCCAATGTTGCCACGTTGAATAATTGGCCATAGAACCACCAAATTCGGTTGTTAATCTCCAACCTCTATCTTTAAATTGATCTGCTATTCTATTTGATTCCCATTGATTTTGATACCATACATCCAAATAAATAAAGTCAAGATCAGGAGCAGCAGTTTTCAATTCATCAAGTCTTTTCGCACGCGATCCAGAATACAAATCTTTTAATTTATTAATTGTGTAAGATTGATCTAACCATCCCCATCCTAACGAACTTGGACGATCAATAAAATCATTATTGAAAGCTTTTGCTTCTGGATAAGTTTCTTGAGCATTTATATGGACACCAAATTGGGTATTATACTTATGTCCCTCTTTAATAAGCGTATTTAAATCTTTAACGCCTCCCATACGTTCGCCCACATCACCATAATCTGGATGACCACTATCATGCCCTTCGTTTGCATATCCTTTTAATATGACCGCTTGCCCCAATTCATCTGTAGCAAGAGCAACCTTTTTCACATTATCGGATGTTTTTAAGAATGGTTGTTGCGCTTGTGAGCCGAAATTCATTGCAATACGCATTCCAACATTATTGTTTACATCTTGGTATCCTTTAATGTCTTGCATAATATCACGGTATGCAATCGCCGCATCTTGCCAGTCTGCCTTATTATCATTATTCAAATCTTTAGCAATAGCTATTTTAATAGTTGGTTTATCTTTTTGTGGTTCTGGCATAAAATCTCTTTGATAATAAAGTGCACTAGAACCGATTCCCATTGCTTTAGCACCATTTTTATTTACATATCGATTTGCAACTAAATTTTTATAGCCGTCCACTTCTGAACTAGACCATACACCTGCGCTCAATTCGTCAGCTGACAAGAATGCTATATAATTTTTAGTAGATGTACCTATTTCTCCCATAGAAGAATCTACGCTTACATCTACATCACCTGTTTTCCTAACATCTGTACTAATATTCGTTAATTTAGCTTTTGCGCCTTTTTGTTCCGAATTTACCGATATAAAGTTCATATCAGCAAACTCAACCGTCTCGATTTTGGCACTACCATTATTCTTAATTTCATCGAAACTATAAACAACCTTATTATCATTCACCTTTAAAGATACCTTAAATACCGCATCAAAATTTTTCATTTCATCCACAACTTTTAATGTATATAGTGCTTCACTATCGTTTAACTTTTCAAAGTTTACTTTAGGATAGTATAGTCCACCATTTACTTTCAATCCGTAAACAGGAGCTTCCTGTCCGCTCATTACTTTATCGCCCACTTTGTATTTCACAATCCGCGGGAATACTTGGTCAATTGTGACGTCCATATACTTTGACTTTATTATATTTTCTACTGGTTGAGTATCTGGAGGCTTTGGTGCACTATATTCCTTTATTTTGACATTTGAAATCGTAATATCGGCAGCACCTCGGCTTTTTTCAAATCCTAGTAAGCCAGCTTGATCTACACCACCTGTTAAAGTCCAAGAATCTACCTTTTTACCATCAATGTATAACGTCGCAACATCGTCCATGAATACTAAACGTAAATGGTATGTTTGTTTTGCTTTTAACGGCACGTTTGAAGTCATCGACGTCCAATTGTTTATAGGGCCAAAAGTTTCTCCAAAATACTGATCGTTCGTATCCCCTGTTCCCACATATGTGTATGTAGATGAATTTTGAACACGATAGATGAATCCAAAACGATTCATCTTATCAGTATTAGTAGTAACATCCGCTTCAAAAACACCATCTTTAATCGCCTTCATTTGGTTGTAGACAATTCGATTCTTTTGGGTAGATGTAACACCGAAAGTGGCTGAACCATCTTCATTATAGGTAACTTTTCCGTCACCTGAGATAATTTTCAAGTCACCTTCTTCCAATTTATTATCCGTAATGTCGACAAGTTTTTCATTGCCTGGATCTGTGCCTCCATCCCCAGGCGCCTTTCCTAATTCAATGAGTACTTGACTATTTTTATCTCCATAAGCCCCAAGTTTAATCGCTTCCTTACCTGTAAGAAGGTTATTTACATCATTAGATAAGGTAACCGGTCCAAATAAATCTTTTCCATCTAACGTAATATTCAAAGTGGTTTTATTATAATCAATTTTAATAGAGTGCGAAGTTCCAGCCTCTGGAAGTAGAACATTAGGTCTAGTTTTTAGCCATTCACCTTTCCCTTGATATTTGTATTCGTAGAACCACCCAAGTGAGTCGTAGCCTACAAAAACGAAATTATTATTGTCAATATAATGAGGATAGAAGCCGAATCTAGTATCTTCTCCCTTAGTTTCTGGAATAAAACTATATTCCATCGTTCCTGATTCTTTAGCGACTTTATTCTGCTCTTGAAAAACTGCAGCTTTAGCCCCATTATCGTTGCCAGCACCTGCTCCAAGCCTTGCATATGACTTACCATTTTGTTCTATTAATGCATTGATTTCGTTTCCAACAGATGAAATTGTAACCCATGGATTAGACGTATTTGCCCCTACATGCAGCGGCACAATCATGCTTACTAAAAGTGTTGGCACAATCAACATACATGCAAGAAGGGTATTAAAAACTCTCTTGAAATGCTTATTTTCCAATTCTTCTCCTCCTTTGAATTTAAAATTTTGGTTAAAGACGATACCTGGACATTAATTTTTAAATAAACAAAAACCTGAAAGGCACCGCTTTCACTTATGTTTAGAATAGTTTTTTTTAAGTGCCTCCACAATAAAGATATTGTTTCTTTTTTTAGGTATATTGTCTTTTTAAAAACGCTTACAATACAAAGATATTGTTAGCTTTTTTAAGTGTATTTTTTGGCGAAACCCCACTAAAATTCAATTAGTTTGATTGTACATGGCTATTAGTACTTACCATTTTCTTTATATATAAAGGGTCCCCATATACCTTTACCCGAAGCTATAGTTACTACTGCCCTTGCTATTCTCGATTTTCATTCTAGGGTTTTCACCATGTTGGACACACTAAAAAAAGAGCAGACGAATGTCTGCTCTTAATTTGTCATTCCGTTTAAAAATTGATTCTGATGCAATTATCACTTAAAGCTAGAAAAAGGACATATAGAAGGAAAGATATCGTACTAACTTTGAAGATCCGCTGTTTGTTTTACTTTAGCAAACCATGAGTTGGCTGTCTCTTTCAACACAAGATTTAGTTCTTCAGCGTTCCTTTTACCAGTATCTTTTAACCAATCACGACCTGCTTGTTCCCCGCTTATAGCAAAAGGTGCCACACCGTCCTTCCAGGTTGCCCGACCACATAACACTCCGTTAAAGGTAGAACCGGATTCTTTAGCAAATTTCAATGTTTCTTGGAATAATTTAGCACTTACACCTGCACTTAAGAAGATAAACGGCAGCTCAGTTACTTCACTTTGTTCTTTGAAAAAAGAAGCAGCTTCTTCTTTTCTGTAAACGAATTCACCTGTCGTATACCCTTCCACAAAATTCATATCCACCGGAACCTCTACTTTTAAAACATCTACTTGGTATTGAGATTTCGAGAACTCCTTCATAGCCTCAATCACTTTATGTGGTTTTATTTTTGCGTACTCTTTACTTTTCGCATCATCATTTTCAGCATCATAAGTAACAATCTCCAAGAAAAATGGAATATCTTCAGCAGCACACTCAGATCCGATACGTTCCATATAGACATGTTTATAGTTATTAATTTTTTCATCTTCATCGAAATCATAGTAGAGTAAGAATTTAATAGCATCGGCACCTGCTGCCTTTAATCGTTTCACTGACCATTCCGATAATAAATCTGGTAACCGTCCTACTTCTGACGCATCGTATCCGGTTTTTTCATACGCTACTATTAAGCCTGATTCTTTATGTCGGACCTTTGCCGCTGGCAGTCCGTATTCCGGGTCCAAAAGAATTGCTGTTGCAAATGGTGTTAATTCCTCAGAAACCAATTCTTTGAAACGGATAATGCCCTCATCTCCAACATGACTTGCACCGCCAGACGCAATCATTTTTTTCAATGAACCGCGTTGATCAATAGCCAATGCTCCAATTATGCCATTTTCAGCAGATAAACGTTTTAGAGCTCCCAATTTATTCTTGGTTAGTTCTAACATCAACATTCTCCTCTACTAATCTATTTTTTCAATTTTAATGAGATCAAAGTATTGTTTAAACTTATTTATATTAATATAACCAGTACCAACTTCCATCGTATTTAATATTCCTGTAGTCATCGACGTTTTAAGAACAGTCTCAACCGTTTGATTTTGATATAATGCCACAGCTAGCCCTGCAACTGTCGCATCACCAGATCCAACTGGATTGACCACTTCTATTTTTGGAACCGTAACTTGGTAATAGTCCTCACCATTCCTGACAAAGGCACCTTCACTACCCAATGACACGATAATCCACTCAATTCCAGTAAATAGTTCATGGTTTAATGCTTGCTTCAAATCTATGATTCCCATTTCCATGTTAATGCCCAACAACTGAGATAATTCTGCTTTATTTGGTTTGATGGCAAATGGTTTTTCCTTATGCACCAAGGCGTTTTTCAAAGATTTCCCTGATGAATCTATAATCACTGGAATTCCATTGTTATTACAGATTTCTAACATTTGATAATAAAAGTTAGTCGGTAACCCTTTCGGCAAACTACCTGAAATTGTCACAAGTGAAGCTGTTGTAAGCAAACATTCAAATTTTTCTAAAAAAGTTACCCCTTCTTCATTGGATAATGTCGGCCCTGATTCTAAAATCTCTGTTTGCATCCCTTCATGAAGAATGGCAATACAATTTCTTGATTCTTTTTTAATTTTTAAAAAGTCATTTGGAATATTGTTTTTATTTAATTCTTGAATAATGTATTCGCCAATCGTACCACCAATCACACCTGTCGCTAGAACAGCTTCTTCCATTTGAGCGATCACTCGCGCCACATTCAATCCTTTTCCACCAGCAGTTTTATGAACTGTTTCCACACGGTTAACAACATCTAACTTTAATTCATGAGTCGAATAGGAAATATCGACAGATGGATTCATGGTGACAGATAAAATCATTTGAAATCCCTCTTTCAGAAAAATATTTAAGCTTGAAAATGGCACACACCATCAAGATAGGTAGCTGCTAAATCCATCGCTGGCGTCAGTACTATAAAGTCAGCGGCATATCCTTCAGCGATTTTCCCACATTCGCCATCTAGTTGAATACTTTTAGCTGGTGCAGTACTCGCCATGTAAATTGCTTGCTCGGGCGCGGCAATTCCCCAATCGACGACATTTTTGACAGCATCTTTTAATTGCAAAATGCTACCTGCTAAACTTCCGCTTTCCAAACGAGCCATCCCACCTTTTACTTTCACAGGAAATTCTCCCAATTGATACGTTCCTTCAGGCATACCTCCGGCCATCATACAATCGGATACCATTACAACCTCTTCTCTGTCACGGACATTCATTAAAATATTTAAAGCAACAGGATGAACATGATGTCCATCACATATGATTTCGGTAAAAACATCTTTTAAATTCATGGCTGCTCCAACCATCCCTGGCTCACGATGGTGCAGCGGACTCATACCATTGAAAGTATGAACAAAAACGGATGCGCCTTTTTCACTAGCTTGCTTGGCTTCTTCATAAGTTGCATCACTATGGGCCAATGCTACTATAATCTCTTCTCCTACAGCATATTCAATGAATTCCGCTGCTCCTTTTCTTTCAGGTGCAATCGCAATTTTTTTAATAGAATCATTTGATAATTTCTGCCAACCTTTCAACATATCAACTGATGGGTCACAAAAATATTTCGTGTTTTGTGCTCCTTTATGCTTTTCAGTAAAAAACGGCCCTTCTAAAAAGATCCCTTTAATTTTTGCGCCCTGTACTTTTTTGTAATTGGCACCAATCATTTCAACGACATTATTCAACGATTCTATTGAGGATGTTAAAGTTGTCGGTAAAAAGGATGTAACGCCGCAAGAAAGGAGTCCTACCGATATTTGATTTAGTCCTTCAAAATTATTGTCCATAACGTCGTGATTTCTAAAACCATGAATATGTGTATCCACTAGACCAGGAGCAATCCAATATCCTGCATAATCGATGATTTCTTCCGCTTCTTCTGGCCTGTTATCTAAAAAGATACCGAATTTTCCATCTTTTATCTCCAAAAAACCAGGACCTACGACCTTCCCCTCAAGAAAAAACTTATCTGCAAAGATAAAAATAGACATGTATGTTTCCCCTAACCTAGTTACTCATATTCGTAGATAGTAACACCTTTAACGACACGGTTCACCGTTCCTGTCGGTGAAGGTGTATCTGGTGTATTACCTACTTTCACGGAGGCTAACAGTGATATTGTTTGCCCAATCATAACAAAAGGTAATGCTAAGTAAGCATCTGGTACAGACTGTGCCTCGCTACCAAATACAAACCTATTCCCAGCGTAATTCGTTTCTCCATTAACCTCGATGGCACATATATAGCTGGCAATGTTGTCTTGTTGCATTTCGTTTAACATATCTAAATCATATTGACGTGTATATGGATTGTTAGAAACAAACACAAAAACTAATGATTTTTCGTTTACAAATGATTTTGGACCGTGCCGGAATCCTAGTGGTGAATCAAAAGCGGTGACAATTTTTCCAGCTGTCAGTTCTAATATTTTTAATTGTGATTCTTTCGCTAAACCTTCTAAACTACCAGAACCTAAGTAAATAATTCGGTCAAAATCCAAATCTACTATCTTTTGGATAGCGTCTTCTCTTTGAATGACACTTTCACCCATTTGATAAATTTCTTTCACTATCTTTGATTTTTCTTCAGTCGATATAGAATCAAAAACAAGTAATGCCGTTAACGCCATGCAAGTATAACTCCCTGTCATTGCAAAACCATGATCATTTGATTTTTCGGGCATCAATAGCAATAAGTTTTTGTCATTATTCACGGCCTGTTTAGCTAATTTTCCATCTTTCGCACAAGTAATCGTTATTTGATACAAATCGCTTACTATTTGCTCAGCTAATTGTACGGAAGCGACACTTTCTGGGCTGTTCCCGCTTCTAGCAAATGAAACGAGTAAGGTTGGAAAATCCTTTTTGAAAAATTGGTAAGGATTTGAAACTAACGTAGTTGTCGGGATACTTAGTACTTCCCACTGCTGTTCATCTACTTTTTCTATTACATAAGGGGTGACTGTATCACCGACATAAGCAGACGTTCCAGCACCTGTAAAAATAACTCGAACCCGATTATGTTTCGTTACTATTTTTTGCAAAAACTCATCAATTCTCTCGCTCTTCTCCATATACAAAGCAAAGGTTTCAATCCATAAATCAGGCTGCCGTCTTATTTCCGCCGTTGTTATCGATGCGCCTAACGAAACTAATTTTTCTTGACTTAATGTAAACATATTCGTCACTCCTCTACCTATTTGCCATCATTCTCTCCATAAAAGAAAAGAAGACCAGCATCGCCTCATTACATACCTTCAAATACTCGTAATCCCGCACCAACAACTCCATTATTTCGTGCCAATGTACTGATGCTCATCTGCTCCAAAAGATGTTGTTGCTCAGGAAGCTGAAAACTCTTTAGCTTCACTTTGATCAACTCCAGTAGAAATGGATTTTTCACAATGACACTGCCACCAAAAACCATTCTATGTGGATCTAATAAACAGGAAATCTTATAAAGACCTTGAGCTAAATAATCAGTTACCTCATTGATAATGGACTGATATTCTGGTACCCCATTTATATAACTAGCAAAAACATCTTTTGTTGAAATCGTACCTACCTGTAAGTCTCTTTCGGCTATTCTCTGGATCCCTGGCCCAGCAGCGATTTTTTCTAATCGTTCATTGATCCCCTTCGATAGAACAGGGATCAAACCTAGTTCTCCAGCAAATCCTGCTCCCCTAAAAAATGAGCCTTTATGAATGATAGAACAAGATATTCCCGTACTTATAGTCACGTAGACAAAGGTTTCATTTCCTTTTACATGTGCTGCTCTCCATTCAGCAAAAGCCGCCATATAGACATCATTGTCAATCGTAATCCGCTGGATTCCAAATTGCTCCTGCAAACGGACTGAAATAGGAAACTGGCTCCACGGTAAATTGTTTTGAAAAACGGCAATTCCATTCTCACAATCCACTTTTCCCGGTACTCCAACGCCAATACCCTCAATATCAGAGATGGAAACTGATAATTTTCTGAGAACTTGTTCCACAGCTTCTACAACTCTACCAAACATTTTTTCCCGGTCTAAAGGATCACTTTTTACTTCCGTACGTTCGAGCAGTTCGCCTGTATCTGAAACAACTCCCGCTGCAATCTTCGTTCCTCCAATATCAATACCGACTGCCTTTTTCATTTGTCTGCACCCCTAAGTTTGTATTTGATGCACTGAGTAGTTTTCTATGTTCATTATCGTTGAACATAGACCTGCGATTTCGTAATCAATCCACTTGCCCCAATTGATTTATACGTATTTCCGATTGTAATTATAAAGCAGCCCTAAGAGACCAGCTAATCCAATTAACATCATACCCAGTTCAAATTTACCAGCTGTCTTTTGGTAGACGATAATGAAAGATAGGCATACGAGAAACACAACAATTTTAATAACGAATACGATATTAGCCTTCATTTGAAAAATCCTCCCACCTGATTTCACTAGGTGCCAACGTCACTTCTATCCTGTTTCCTTGTCCATCGTAGACAAACGTCATTTGTTCGACCATCGAATTGTTAACAATCGCCATTTTTCGGATGGATGGATATGCATGAACTTCACAATAAATGTTGCTCGCATGATACTTTTGAAATTCTTCTTCTTTATGGGCAGCATAGTATAACGCACGCATCAGCAGACGTGTATTTTCTTCGCTGTATGGAAGCCCTGCTATATAGACAGCTCTGCCTTCTCCAAACGGATGAGCAGAAAGATGAACTTCCCCATTTGAATATTCGATTATTTCGGTTTCTTCTGATAACGCATAAATATTTTTCATTCCTTCACCAAAATTAAATTGGGTGCTGTCAGCAGAAATAAAATGATTTTCAACAGGATTAATAAAATATTTATCTGTTGATAAGCTGAATCCGAGTTCCTTGTCAACGCCTAAGACATTTGCCAATTGAAAATAATGTCCTTCATGCTGATAAGCTGTAGGTTCTCCAATACCTATGAATCCTCCGCCATTATACATCCAAGCTCTGATTGTAGTGACTAACTTTTCATTAATCCAATTAGCCCCCCCTGAAAAAGCTGTGCCCACATCTCCGGCATTAATGATTACATCAATATCCTCTGGTATCCCATCATTCATGACATCATCAAAACTAATGAACGAAACCTCCACGGCAGCCCCACTCAAGGACTCTAAAACGCCTAAATAAGAATAAATTTGTTTATACCATAGTGCATGAGCAACCATATGTGTTTGCCAAGTTCTCAACTTGCCCCAAGAATTCAAAATCGCAACTTTAAGACCGCTATATGGTTTCACACCTTTGATTGTGTCATGAATTTCACGAAATTCCTCAGTAACTTTTTCAATATAGGAGATGAATTCTGGAAATTGATATGCTAGACTTAAATACCCCCCATATCCGATACGATCAACAGGATTACGCAGTATAGCTCTACGCGCCGTTAGCCAATTTTCATTCGCTTCAATCGTCGGGTTGTTACCTTCGTAAAAAGTATCTGGAAAGAAATAAGGTAAGAACCGCCCTTCCGTATATCGAACATGTGGTATATCTGCAATCATACGCAATGTGGCTCCACCGCCCACACTGCCTACAACTGCATCCAATCCGATATTTTCAAAGTATTTTCCATATGGTTCTGTCCCAATCCAGTTATCACCAAGGAACATCATTGCTTCTTTTCCACTTTCATGGACAATATCCACAAGTTTCTTTGCTTCTTCAGCAACGAACTTATGAACAAAATCTATATAATCTAAAAAAGCTGGGGTTGGAATTCGAAACGAAGTATTATAATAACCTTGATCAACAATGTCCTCTGGTCTTAAGCGATAGCCTTTTTCTTTTTGAAAAGCATCCAAAGCAGCAACTGAAACACTAGCACCATATCCGAACCAATCGACAAACTTCTCTTTGCCAAGATTATTGAATACAAGGGTAAAATGATAGAAAAACGTTGTAAACCTGACCACATCTGTATCCGGATTTTCTGTCAGCCATTGTTTTAAATAGGTTTTCATAAATTCATTAGAATGTGGCTGCCTGACATCAAAAGGAATATCATGTGGCTTATCTCCCCAATTATTAGTAATATGATTGTACATTTGGGTTGGATCCCAAATCGCATAGACTAGGAATGAAACCGTATATTCATGCCAAGGAATCGCCTTCGTAATCAAAACACGATTTTGATCTTTGTTTACTTCCCAATCATTAACGTCAACAACTTCTCCTGTTGTCCGATCAATAACCTCCCAGTATTTTTTTGGACTGTGAACGTAATCCGGTTTTAATTGTTCCTCAAAGTAGCCTTTCATAAAATCAATTTCGAGGGTGTCAGTAATCGCAGTATTGAACAAGCTCATTAAATAAAGTTGCTGGCATTCATCCATATGCTTCTCTGCGAACTCATTGTGAGCTCGAGCAACAAAATAGGTCGTATAAATTTTCGCATCCAATTGTTTAATATCATTATCTAGTTTTGTTCCATCACTATCGCGAATCGCATCTGCACCCCATCGTTCCATTAATTCTTTCGTTTCCTTAAGAAAATTTTCTTCACTCGGTAAAGTAACTCGGCCTGTTTTCCTTTTCATGTAAATCCTCCTCTAATCCTTTAAACCACCAAGGGTCATTCCTTGTGTTAATTTTTTTTGAACAATAATATATAAAATCAAAGTTGGCAGCATGACAAGAACCATTCCTGCATACATTTGACCATAGTTTGCAGCAGATTTTTGAGCTGCCATCAAGTTCATTAACCCAACAGGTAACGTCTTATTCGGCCCTGGAATTAATGTTAAAGCTATAATGTATTCGTTCCAAAAAGCAAGAAAATTAAATAAAATGACGGCAATAATACTTGGACGAGCTATCGGAATCATAACTGAAATCATTGTTTTGAAATATCCGGCACCATCGACCAACGCCGCTTCCTCATACGTGGATGGAAGCGATTGAAAAAAACTAGACAGCAAGTAAATCGTGAATGGTAACGCCGTCGCCGCATATACCACAGCTAAAATAAATAAATTGTCTAATAGCAATCCATCACCTAGTTGGCCTCGTAAAAAGTTATCTCCGTCCAATAACATCAAGAAAATTGGCACAACAATGTAGTTCACATTGATGAATAATCCAGCTTTAAAAAAAGTATTTATCAATTTACTTCCTCTAAAGGTATATCTTGCCAACACATAAGCTGCTGGTAAAGCCACAATCAATAAAATAAGAAGGGCCAACGCAGTTACCATGACTGAATTCAACATATAGGTACCCATGTTTGCCTTTTGGAAAGCATCGATAAAGTTTTGAAAATAGAAACTTTTCGGCATGGCCCAAGGGCTTCCATAAAACTCCGAATTTTGCTTCACTGAGGCTAAGAAAACCCATGCAACAGGAATAACAATTGAAATTGCTAACGTAATAAGTGCTACGTAGATAAAGCAGCGATACATTGCTTCTGTAGTCATTCCTTTTTGTGTTTTCATTGTTTTTGGGGCTGGATAAGCTGATTCTACAGTCACTTCTTTTTGTGTTTCTATCGTTTTTGGATCTCGATAAGCTGTTTCTGTAGTCATTCTTTTTTGTGTTTCCATCGTTTTTGGACCTCCTTAATACTCCAACACTTCCCTTTTAGTAACACCACTGATAATTGCAGATAATGCGAATGAGAATAAGAAAATGACCACCCCAATAGCCATACCGTAACCGTAAGAAGAATTCGTGTAAGCCTGCTTATACATGTAGCTTAAAAACACTTCCGTCGATCCATCAGGTCCGCCGCCAGTCATTGCTTGAACGAGAAGAAAACTTAAATTAATCGTACTAATAACGAAGAAAGTTAACGTCGTCCGAATGTTGTTCCAAATTAACGGTAAAGTAATACTAAAAAATTGTCTGAACCGTCCAGCACCTTCCAAAGCAGATGCTTCATAAAAACTTTCCGGGATACTTGCCATTGCCGCCATATACATGACCATATAGTAGCCAATTGCTTGCCAAATGAGCGCCCCGCCAATGCTGTAAATGGCAAGTTTCTGATTTCCGAGCCACATCTTTTGTAGGTGTTCCAGGTTAAATAAAGCAAGTAAATTATTTAACAACCCTGTAGTTGGGTCATAAACTGCAGAAAATATTCCCGCGATAACTACAACCGATAAAATATTAGGGATATAAAAAATAATTCGAAAGAAGCTTTTTCCTTTTATTTTTTCTCTTGTTAACAAAGTGGCAAACAAGATCGCCATCACCATCGTGATGAGTGTGACGATAACAATCAAAACTATACTGTTTTGGAGAGACCGAAGGAAGTTCATATCATTCCATAAAATCTTGAAGTTTTCGAGCCCAACAAATACCTTATTATTAGAAAATCCTCCCCACTTATATAAGGACATCCTGAATACCTCAATCGTAGGAACAATCATAAAAATGGCTAACAGGATTAGTGCTGGTGCAGTACAAACAAAAATAAAAATTCTTTTCTCTGTCGTCTTATTCATGCCATCACCTCAATTAATAAGTACAACGGTGAGACTAGGCGACTCACCATTGTACATAGTGAAAACGAATTCATTTTAATGCAGACCGTAATTGGTCACTCACTTTTTCAACAGAGCTTTGCCAATCTTTCACCTTTTTATCACCAGAAACAACACTGTCAATCGTTCTAAATAATGTATCTGGCATACTTATACCTTCAACAGCTTTCGTTGCAGCAAATCCACCTATTCCCACTTTCACTCCATTATCATAGATACTATAGAATGATTTATTTTCACCTGTCAGTTTATTAGAAAGGCCTTTAATAGGCTGGATCGCACTCGACTCAGCAAAAATTTCAGCTGCCTTATCCGAATAAACAAACGTCATGAAGTCTTTAGCAAGTTGTTTATTTTTAGCTGCCGATGGAATCCACATTTGTTCAAAGAAAGTAAATGCATAACGGTCGCTATTAGCATCAAGTGTTGGTAAAGCCATCATGCCCCATTCAAACCCTTTAGATCGAGGAGCTTCTTTCATTTCACCAACTACCCACGTACCATTTGGCATAAACAAAGCTTTGTTATCGAGAATCAACTGTTGATTTTTCTTGTAGTCTTTATCATTTGCATTCGCAACAGTAGTTGGCTCTGTATACTTTCCTAATTTTCCGATAATTTCAAAAGATTTTGTTGCTTCAGAAGTTTCCCAAACACCATCTGTATATTTCATAGC
This sequence comes from Bacillus cereus group sp. BfR-BA-01350, assembly GCF_022663775.1. NCBI lineage: Bacteria > Bacillati > Bacillota > Bacilli > Caryophanales > Bacillaceae > Bacillus > Bacillus cereus group sp. BfR-BA-01350. Next base: position 455,593 of record NZ_JAKUGD010000001.1, on the reverse strand, counting down.
TTTATTAAATAACTCAGGCCCGCCCACCCCTAGTAGTAAAGAATAGAAGAATGTATCAAAGTAGCCTGTAGTAGGATAAGTAAATAATGAAATCCCTTCTGCTTTCGCTTTATCTCCTAAAGCCCACATTTCGTCCCAAGTCTTCGGCACTTCCCAACCTTTTTCTTTTAATAAACTAGCATTATAAAATAATCCAGTTGGACTATAGAACATCGGTGCCATATAAATTTTACTGTCATTATAAGGATTAGTTGCAGGTGTACCAGTAAGCCCTGGTACTAACTTATCTTTGACTTTAACATCTTCACCATAAACATTTTTATCAAAAACATCAGTAATGTCTTCTAATGCTTTATCTTTAATCAAAGTTTCTGTTAGCGCCTGTTTTCTCCCAGTTGCCAACAACACAACATCCGGATACTTTCCTGCTTTCATATTTGAACCTATGACATCCTCAAGATTTTTGTCCACTGTCAATTTAACATCAACTTTAGGATTAGCAGCTTCATATGCGTCAATCACTTTGTTCCACATCTCTTTACCATAAGCCGATTCAAGTGTTGCCACATGAAGGGTTTGTTTTTCACTGGAGCCTTTACCATCCTTAGCGTTATCAACTTTTGTAGTATTACTTTGGCAAGCTATTAAACTAAAAGATAACAAAGCTGTCATTCCAGACAACAATAACTTTTTTTTCATCTTTATCTTACCCCCATCTCCTAATCTTCCTTTCATAATTAAAGAATACAAAATAGATAACGCTTTCACAATAAACATCTTGTTCTGTTTTTTAGATATCTTGCTTTTTACTGAATATCCCACTAAAATCTTTATAAAATAGATAAAAATTCTAAGAAGGAGGGATTCATTTGTCCAATGAAGTATATGAGATTCCACAATTTCAACGAAACCATCTTCCAGTAAAACTTCTTTATATAACAAAATCAAAATACGATAAAGATTGGCATAGTACCATTCATGCTCATCACTTTACAGAGCTATTGTATATTACTAAGGGCAAAGGCACTTTTATCTTTTACAAAGAAGAAATCCCTGTTCAAGAACACAATTTGATTATCGTCAATCCAAATATCGAGCACACGGAAAAGTCGGATACAAATCATCCACTCGAATATATTGCACTTGGTATTCAAGGCCTGTCCTTTTCATCCATAGAAAATCCTAGTCCTGTCACTATTCATAACTATAAACAGGATCAAAAAAACTTCCTCTTCTACCTTCAGCAATTGGTCGAAGAAGTGGAAAACCATCAAGAAGATTATGATTTGATTATACAAAATATTCTGGAAATTTTATTACTTAAGATGATGCGAAAAAAATCTTTTAATGTAGAGAAAACATCTACTCAAAAAATTAATAAAGATATTGAATTTATTAAAAACTATATTAAGCAGCATTTTCACGAAAATATCAGCCTAGATACATTAGCAAGCATTAGTCATATTAATAAATATTATCTATCCCATTCCTTTAGAAAATTCGTCGGTGTGTCGCCTATTGAATATTTAATTCAAACTCGTATTAGAGAAAGTAAAATTTTATTAGAAACTACTAACTATTCGATTTCTAATATTTCAACCATTACCGGTTTTTCTTCACAATCATTCTTTGCACAATCATTTAAACGAGAAATGAATCTATCTCCTTCACAATACAGAAACGCTATAAATTCTAGCAAAAACAAACTAGATTCTAGTGCAAAAATTTAAAGATAAATGCAATGAATCTATACTTCTTTAATATATTGTTACTATTATTTTGGAAAGAGAGTGTCCCTATGATTCAACAATTAAAAACATATTATGGTGAGGATATAAAAATCAATGAAGCTGTGTTGTCAGAAGATTATAGCTGGTTTTTAGTTGAAGGAAATAAAGTCGGGATTCGAAAAATTCGATTACATCAAAAGGAACATCAATTGCTTTCATCCATCTTAACACCCATTCATGCTGATACATTTTATAAAACGGAAAAAGAAAAATCGTGGTACGAAGCATTATACAGAAATAACAATATCCCTATACGATCAGTTCGTTTTTTACACTTCTTCACAACACAATCTATTGTAGAAAGAGAAGAATTTCAAGATGCTTTACAGTCTATGTTTTCTTTTACTACTACAATGTTATGGGAAACTTCGCAAGCCGGTGTCCTCATCTTAGAAGAAAACATAACGGAATCTGTATTGCAAACAGCCTTAGATACACTAGAAACAGATTTTTTTATATCCCTATCCTTCTTTGTTGGAAGACGTTATTCGCAAACAACTGAATTTACTTACCTGTATCAATGGGAACGAACATTATTTTCTGTTCTTTCTCCCTATTTATCAAAAAAAATTACATACATTGAACAACTTCTCCCTTATCAATTAATGATTTCATTACCAAAAGAAGAAAGAAAAAAATACACGAATCAATTATTAGAAAATATTTCAAACGATAAAGAACTAATAGATAGCGTTAAAGTATTCTTCCAGTGTAACTTAAATGTCTCTCTTGCAGCTAAACAATTATATTTACATCGTAATACTTTGCAGTATCGAATTGATAAATTCATTGAAAAAACAGGGATTAATATAAAAACCTTTGAAGGTGCAGTAGCAGTTTATATGGCGTTTCTTTCTTTAGATATCTCGTGAAAGACGATACAATATTCATTTCTCTTATATCATCATCGTTTTATAGTCCCTTGTGTGACTGGGAAACTCTATAAACTTATTTTTCTACGAGAAAAGAATACTTTCTTCCCATATCTATAGATGAACTTAAGTTCTACAGGAGCTTTCTCGTATCTTAAATCTGTAAACTTGCATAAAAGCTCCTCATTCTTTTGTGCACAATGCCAATTTACTTACGCCTTTAATAATCTTATAATTCTATCAATTACCAAAAAAGGAGTGGATATTTATGGCCGAACTTGTATTAGATCATATTTTTAAAGTTTATGATAATAAAATCACTGCCGTTTCTGACTTTAATTTACATATTAAAGATAAAGAGTTTATTGTATTTGTCGGTCCTTCTGGGTGCGGAAAATCAACAACTCTACGTATGATTGCAGGGCTAGAAGACATTTCTGATGGTTCGTTTTATATTGATGGGGATCGTATGAATGATGTCGCTCCAAAAGATCGCAACATTGCGATGGTATTTCAAAATTACGCACTCTATCCGCACATGACTGTGTATGATAATATGGCGTTTGGCTTAAAGTTACGCAAACTTCCAAAAGATGCAATTAATCGCCGGGTAACGGAGGCAGCAAAAATCTTAGGGCTAGAAGATTACTTACAACGAAAACCAAAGGCATTATCAGGTGGACAACGCCAACGGGTTGCACTAGGAAGAGCTATAGTCCGTGATGCAAAAGTATTTTTAATGGACGAGCCTCTATCGAATTTAGACGCAAAATTACGCGTAAGTATGCGTTCAGAAATTTCTAAACTTCACCGCCGTTTAAATACGACCACTATATATGTGACACATGATCAAACAGAGGCAATGACAATGGCATCACGCCTTGTTGTTATGAAGGATGGGCTCATCCAGCAAGTTGGAACTCCAAAAGAAGTATATGATACTCCTGAGAACATATTTGTTGGCGGATTCATTGGTTCTCCAGCTATGAATTTCTTTACTGGGACATTACAAGATAGCTATTTTCACATGGAAAATATCCGCTTCAAAGTACCAGATGGTCAACTAAAGACATTAAAGCAAAAAGGGTATAATGGAAAAAAAATCATACTCGGTATTCGTCCTGAAGACATTCATGATGAACCTATCGTTCTTCAATCTTCTCCTGAATCCACAGTCGAAATTACAGTAGAAGTTGCTGAATTATTAGGTGCTGAAACGATGATTCACGGAAAACTTTCAAACCAAAACTTTATTGCGCGAATTAACGCTCGTTCCGAGATTAAAACTAACGATACACTTCCATTAGCTTTTAGTTTAGCGAAAGCACACTTTTTTGATATCACTACCGAGCAAAGAATACGAAATAATTAACGAATGTCTAAAAAAATCCCGATAGAATTGTCCCGTAAGTAACTCAATCTTTCCATTTTATTGTATGCATAACTTCTACTTCGAAAAAATAGATGTAGCTACGACAAACATTTCTTGAAAAAGAATTCAAGACTAGATTCCACTATATATGCGACAGAACCATACTAAAAAACATCTCATAAAAATATGAGATGTTTTTTAGTAATTGTTATTCTTTCAATAAATCTATTAATCCATTCCCTTCAGATGTACGTTCATATCCTAAAGGTACAGTTCTTTTAATAAGTTGTGCATATATTTCTGGTTCTGATAACTTTCTACCATATTCCCTTTCACACTGCTTTATGAGCAATGCCAGTGCTCCAGCGACATGCGGTGTGGCCATAGAAGTACCACTTAATACCGCATATTTCCCTTCAGGATACGTAGATAATATTTCATCGCCTGGCGCCACTAAATCAATTTCTTGATTTGAATTACTAAAACATGCGATTTTCCGCTCTAAATTGACGGCACCCACTTCAATTACTTCTGAGTATGCACCTGGGAAATCTAGTTCCTCCGTATTATCATTACAATCTCCATTATTCCCAGCAGCACATACGACGAGAACATCTTGCTTTACCGCATTTTGAATTGCTTCATGTAATTCCGGAACGTCTTGCGGGCCACCAAGTGACATGGAAATGACTCTAACTCTTTCTTTATTAGGTCCTCTCCAATTTACAGCATAATGAATCGCCTCAATAATTTGCTCATAACTTCCAGAACCATCTCCTGCTAAAACCTTTAACACTAACATTTTAGCGAGCGGTGCGACTCCTAAAACACCAACTCCATTTTCAGTCGCTGCAATTGTCCCAGCTACATGAGTACCATGTCCGTTATTATCAAGATAAATATTTGGATCTCCTTCGTAATCTTTCGTGAAATTTCTTCCGCCGATAATACGATCCTTTAAATCTATATGATTCATATCACACCCTGTATCTAATACGGCAACAACAATATCTTTTCCTTTTGCACTCTTCTCCCATACTTGCGGAGCATGAATGAGTTGTACACCTGGTGGAATTTCATTTACTTGTTCAACTACCTTATCTACTGTAAAAGGAATCAATTGTATACCTTTTTGTTTATTCGCTGTACTACTGTTCATCGTAATCCCTCCTGAAAATATATTATTTTCATTTCAGACCACTTTTGAAAATGCTTACATGTAACATTCGTTTTAGTTGTTTCGTTTTCCTTCCTTAAAAATATTTCTCAATAAGGCTTACGAAATTTATACTACTCTTTTATTTATCTCGTAATTTGTAGACATCAAAAATCCGATTGGTACAACCAATAACCAAAATAAAAGGACCACTAAATTGGTCCTTTTATTGTCTTTCAAGAATGATATGAAATTTTTAAAATAATATAAATTAAGACTAAGCCTCACTCTTGTTTAAAAACTTCTCTATTTCTTTTATTAAATATTTCGCTCCATCTATACTAACAGTAATGTTTCCATTTGCTAATGATATGTTTTGATTTGAAACATCACCTGTTATTTGACAAGCATTGTAAGGTTGATATTTTTGTAAAATGACTTTGTCTTCTTCTACGAAAATTTCAAGCGGTGATTTAATTTGTATTCCCAATACATCACGTAATTCTTTAGGAATTACAATTCGTCCTAATTCGTCTACTTTTCGAATAACTCCTGTTGCTTTCATATTACTTCCTCCCTTACTTTTTATTAATTTTTTCACCTCGCTTTTTCCATTTTATCACTTTTTGGTAATACCTGCCTCTTTTTAGAAAATTTTGTACTCAAGTTAAAAAAACACATTTAACGAATATATAATCTCTCTTTCAATTGTTTTAAATAACGAGATCGAATCAGTAAGAAATATACAACTTGAATTCCTACGAAAATACTTAATACAATCGTATTTTCTTTAAATAGTGGGTACTCAAACATCTGCCCGAGTGCAGTTAACGCTACTGCCCCATGTAATGTTGCAACACCTATTGGAACAAAGAATAAAAGCGCCAATCGAATTGTAACTACTTTCGATAATTCTCTACTCGTTAAACCTACTTTTCGAATCATTTCAAACAAACGAGTATCATCCTCCAAATCAGAAAACAAACGGAAATAAAGGAAGCTTCCTGCACATACGAAAAATACAATACCGATAAAGAAACCTACAAATAGAATTGGTCCTGCAATTTGTAAACTTTGGTTTTGTGCGTACTCTTCTGCACTAAACGTTGCATGTTCTTCATAAGGTTTCATCTGATGCGTTAGTTCTTTCCCAACCTCAATTTCATCTTTCGTTCCTTCTGTTTTGTATACATAATTTTTTTCCTCTTTAAATCCATCTTGTAATGCATCATACTGCTTGTTAGAGATTACATAAACGTTACCTCTTATTATTTTACTTAATGAAGACGTATTAATTTTTTTCACTTTTAAAGGTTCATTCAAATGCGGCAACGTAATTTCTTTTCTTTCTTTCATCGGTGGTCCTGGTATATCAACTGCCAAAAATAAAACTTCTTTTTTTGATACCGCATGAAAGGGTTCTCCTGTTAACTTCGCATATTCCTTATAGTCTGATTCCTTTATAAACGTGGCGCTTCTTAACGACTGCTCCTCCGTTTTCTTCGTTGAAATATTAGTTTTTGAAGCTGCTATACTATGTTTCTTTAACCCTTCGTCAATCATCTTCAAATGCTGTGATTCATTACTATTTCCTTGCTTAGAATGATAGTGAAACGCAATTGGTCTCTCCATAATCGCCTTTGTCATTGATGTAAAGCCAACTAATGTACCTATTGCTGAAAATGCTACAGTTGAAATTATCGTTACAATAAAGAACATTCTTGCGTTATCTCTCATACGGTAAGCTAAATCTGACAACGTAATAATATTTGTCTGTGTCCAATAAAAACGTTTACTTTTTTTACATAGTCTAATAATAAAAACACTCAACTGCTTGTACAGCAAATACGTACCAATAATGACTACCGTTGTAACAGGAATCATCATGATAAATACCATTGCACCGTGTGACATAAGCGCTCCTGCATATCCGGCACTAAGCAATATAACTGCTAATATAGAAGAAATAATGGATGCTTTCGGTTCCGGCTTCGCTTCTGCCGATCCTCTAAACAATTTCATAATTTTATTTTTTCGAATCATTCCTGCACTAAACAATGAAATGATCATAAATAATACGAAAAACATCATACTCGTTACAACAATGGCTTTCATTGGAATGTAATAAGGTAAGGAAATATCTAACTTTAATATCATTGGAGCTATAAATAGTAATATTCCGGAAAATAGCATTCCAGCAAGTATCCCAAAAATAATTGCCCCTATTCCAATCATAATATTTTCAAAAAAGATAAGACGCTTTAATTGATATTTCGTCATACCTAACATCATTAAAATTCCTAGTTCACGCTTTCTCGTTTTTAAAAACATTCCCATCGAATATAAAATAAAGAAAAATGTAAATAAGTAAATAATGGACTGTGCAAAAGACATACTTACGAACACATATCGTCCCAATTCTCCAGCACTTAATGCCGGATGAAACGCAAAAAACGAATAAACAAAAAAGGCCATAATAGCAAATGCACTACTTAAAAAATATGCTGAATATGTTCGTCTATTTCGCGTCACATTCCGATATGCGAGTTCTCTAATATTCATATTACTTCTCCGCCCTTCTACTAACTATGTTCTTATATTAGTAAAGTACGGAAATCCCTTCCATCGATTCAAATGACAAAAACCTTACATTATTGAAAGGTTTCAAAAAAATTGCTTAAACGATGCAGTTTCATTATAATGACTACATTCATATTCATACACACATCCTATTGTATATTCGTTAATTTTGCGAAATAATAAAGGATAGAAGTATGTACCAATATACATATAAACTTATTTACCGCTTTAATATGAATAGGAGGAAAACATAATGACATTGCAAGAACAGATTATGAAAGCATTACACGTTCAACCTGTAATTGATCCGAAAGCAGAAATCCGTAAACGTGTTGATTTCTTAAAAGATTATGTAAAAAAAACAGGTGCGAAAGGATTTGTACTTGGAATTAGTGGCGGACAAGACTCTACATTAGCTGGACGTTTAGCTCAGCTTGCAGTGGAGGAAATTCGTAATGAAGGTGGTAATGCAACGTTTATCGCCGTGCGCCTTCCTTATAAAGTGCAAAAAGATGAAGATGATGCGCAATTAGCATTACAATTTATTCAAGCTGATCAATCTGTTGCATTTGATATCGCTTCAACTGTTGATGCTTTCTCAAATCAATACGAAAACTTATTAGATGAATCGTTAACAGATTTCAATAAAGGTAACGTAAAAGCACGTATCCGCATGGTTACACAATATGCAATCGGTGGACAAAAAGGGCTCCTTGTTATCGGAACAGATCACGCTGCAGAAGCTGTAACAGGATTCTTTACAAAATTCGGAGATGGTGGTGCAGACCTATTACCATTAACGGGATTAACGAAACGCCAAGGACGCGCTCTATTACAAGAATTAGGTGCGGACGAGCGACTTTACTTAAAAATGCCAACAGCTGATTTATTAGATGAAAAGCCAGGTCAAGCTGATGAAACAGAGTTAGGTATTACGTATGATCAACTTGATGACTATTTAGAAGGTAAAACAGTTCCAGCTGACGTTGCAGAAAAGATTGAAAAACGTTACACAGTGAGTGAGCATAAAAGACAAGTACCAGCATCAATGTTTGATGATTGGTGGAAATAAATAAAACATAAAAAAGAAGCTAATCTCATTTAGCTTCTTTTTTATATGTTAACGATATACCCCTACCCTTTTCTCCAATAAATCTTGCAGGCAATCTTCATGCTGTTTACAAAATAACGGTGGCATGTCGTCTAACGGGAAAAACTTCAAATCCAACGTTTCATCACCATCCACTTTTTTGTCGCCTCCAACTATTGAGCATGAAAAACACATCACAATTGACTGCGCCTTGTCTCCATTTGGATATGATTGAAAATATTTTGTATACACTCCAATAAGTTCATTTATTTCTACATCATACCCGGTTTCTTCTTTTATTTCTCGAATTGCAGTTTCCGCAGCCGATTCTCCTATCTCCATTGCCCCCCCTGGAAAGCCCCAAGCGTTAAAGTCGCCTCTTTTTTGCAGTAATACTTCTCCTTCTTTATTAAATACAAAACCACCGGCAAAGTTTAAGAAAACATAATCATGCCCTACTTTTTCGCGTAATTCTTTTATATAATTGGCCATTCTCTTTCCCCTTTTCATACTTCTTTTATCGCTATTCCTTATCTTTTTCAAGCAATTCAATAATTCGATCTAGCTTCTGATTCATATGCATCACTTGTTGTTTTTTTGCAGCACTGCTTTGCAATACTCTTTTAATGAACAAAGTAAATGATAGGAAAAACAAAACGATAAGTCCGATTACTAAACAAGTATATATCAATGTAAAAATATCACTCTCGAACAAATTCATTTAGATTCCACATCCTTCCTCCTTTCATTTTATTATATAATTCTAATTTTTGTAGTAATACATAAGAAAAAGAGCATCCTTTACAGATGCTCTCTTTCACCGATTAATACGTAAATGTAATTGTCGCTAATGAATAATCTGCCATCGCACTATAAGGTGCTACTTGATAAGACACACGCTTTGCACCTTTTGGCCAATTTATTTCATTTAATACTTTCTTTATATCTTGCATCGTCCCATCCATAGACTGCTTATATCGTACTTCTACCTTTTCTGGCTTAGAAGCAAATTGTTGCTGTAATTTCTTCTTAAAATCACTATAATTCTCTGCTCCGTATTGTGTAGACATATATTTTAAATTTGTTTCTTTTAACATTTGTTCATACGCCGCAGTCTTTGAACTACCCGCTTTTATTTTGTTTGTTAATTCATTAAAGTAGCTTGTAGTTGCTGCTGGATATTTGCTACGATCCCATTCGTGATCTTTACTTAACTGCTCGTCAGACATATTAAAATATGAATATGTTACACGTCCAGCTTTATCTGGCACTGGATCATCGAATGTAGTATCAAGGTGGTACCATTTGTTTTCAATGTTCACTAAATTCCATGCGTGAGCTTGTCCATTCCCTGTACCTGTTACAATATGGTTTTGGATACCTGCTTCTTTTAGTAATTCATATGTTAATAACGTATATCCTTGGCAAACAGCAGAGCTATTCGCTAACGCTTCATATGCTGTATATGCTTGATACGACGTGTCATACGATACATGTTTTACAACGTAATCATGAATAGCTTTTACTTTCTCATGATCATCCATCCCTGGTTTTACAATCGAGCCGATAATCGCTTTTGCCTGAGATTTTACATATTGTGTTTGCTCTTTCAATTCACGGTACTTCACTTGCAGTGTAAACGTATAGTTTCCTGGTAACCCTTTAATGGAATATCTAGTAGACGCTACATTATATTTTACATACTCATCTGCATCTACAATCTTATTAAACTCGCCATACAATTCATCCATAATACTTCTAGCATTTCTATCTTTTGTTTTATATGTGATTGTAATATTTTCTTCTCGATTATCAATCTGTTTTTTTAATTCTTTTTTGAAATCATTTAACAACTTTGTATCTGATTGCGATGTCGCTACAGTTTGATTTGTAGCTGCATAAGATACAGATGACGCGTGTAAGCCCCCCATTACTATAGTTGAACAAAGTGCGGCAGCTGTCACATACTTACTTGTCTTTCCCATCTCGTCACTCCTTACATTCTATAACTATACGAAAAAGTATCGTATAGTTTCAGAGTATACAATACTTTTTCGTATAGGTCATATGAGATTATGCATATTTAACATTGTAAAAGGGTTGTTCTTTTTACAAGAACAACCCTTTTCATTAACAAGTTTGTAATACACAACATACATTTTCAAAACGTCGATTTTTCAAGTCTTCATTTCCAATGCAGAAATAAAGCATCCCTAAATCTCCCCACATCATATTACAATTTTTAGTATCTGAATCAATTTGGAATAAAAGCGTCATTTGCTGCGGATCTATGTCCATATATTGTCCAGTCTCGTATAATACCTCATCTTGTACAGAAAATGGCTCACCAAATATTTGATGGTTATCATAGTTGTCTGGGATTAGCTCTTCAAGTAATTGTAAGAAACGGTCCGAATCAGCCTCATCTTCAATGAAAAGCTCTGGCAATTTATACGTTAATTCAAAAGTAATTGCACACTGGTTATAATTCGTTTGCAATTCATCTCCTCTTCGTAATTGCTCTACAGGAACATCATAATAAAGCACACGCCCCGCTTCGGTTGGATTCACATCTTCTTCAAAGTAATTTTCCACGGTAAAGAAATATAACATCCCCGTCTTAGGAAGATCGTGATTCATACCAATATTTTGTAAATCCTTTAAATTAAATTGTGCAATAAACTGTAACGTATTTCCTTTATGCGTTGGATATTCAAATGTAAATGGCAAGTCAGGAACCCCTCCCATTTTCGAACTACCTATCGCTACTGTTTCCTCCTGCTTTGGCACAACTTTTATACAAGGAAATACAGTATTCATAAGTTCCTCTTTTAAATGCGTCAGCCCATATTTATCAATTAATACTTCAATTTGTTTATTCATACATTCTCCTTATATTTACATACTTATTTGTATCATCGCACAAAAATTATACTCCATTCTTTGCAAAAACAACAAGCCTTCAAAAAAACGGGCTCATCTTCCATACGCGAACAAGTTAAAAAAAGCATAGTATACATTGTTCCTACAAACACGATAGTTCATTATTTCTTCCAGTACATTTTCCCCTCGTTCATTTTTATTTTTAATTTAAGGAGGAATTCCACATGGGTTACGGATATAGTTGCGGCGGTTACGGTTACGGCGGTAGTTGTGGTGGATGTGGTTATGGAGGCTTCGCTTTATTAATCGTTTTATTTATCCTTCTAATCATCATCGGAGCTAGCTGTTGGGGCGGCTTTGTAGGCTGCTAGTAAATTTAAAAACTATTGTAAAAAAGCACGTATAATACGTGCTTTTTTGCCATTTTCAAATATTTTATGTGAAAGGAAGTATGACTTTATGAAGATTGATGGTGTTTTTGAAGGAGGCGGTGTACGCGGAATTGCGCATGTAGGGGCAATTTGCGCGTTAGCTGAAAAAGGCTATGAATGGGAACGTGTAGCTGGAACATCAGCTGGTTCGATTATCGCTGCGCTCCTAGCAGCAGGATACTCTTGCTCAGAGCTAAAAACGATTATAACAAATATTGATTATGATAAATTTACGAAGAGAACCTTTATTGACAGAATCCCGTTTATTGGAAAAGGATTAAGCGCATGGACTACTCTTGGTATTTACTCTAATATTTTTATCGAAGAATGGATTGAAGAATTACTTCGAAAAAAAGGAGTTCACTTATTTACAGATTTACCTGATTTAAATAAGCTTAAAATTATCGCTTCTGATATAAGCAATGGTAAAATGGTTATCTTTCCTGATGACTTACCGAACTATGGATTTTTGAATTATCGCTTCTCTATTGCGAAGGCTGTAAGAATGAGTAGTACAATCCCCTTCTTTTTTGAACCGGTAAAATGGCGAACCCCAAAATGGAAACAACCTTGTTATATGGTTGATGGAGGGATTTTAAGCAATTATCCAATTTGGATTTTCGACTCCCCTACCTCTCCCCGCTGGCCGACTTTTGGGTTTCATTTCGTAAAAGATGAGATTCAAGCTGACCCTGCTCACTATAACGAGCCTATCTCCATGTTTAAAGGACTATTTAAAACAATGATGCAAGCCCATGATTTACGTCATTTAGACAAAGAATCAAAAGCAAGAACAATTACAATTCCAACAGGGTCCATTACTAGTACAAACTTTGAGTTAACAATAGAAGAAAAAGAGTGGCTATACAATTCTGGTTATAACGCCGCAAATAAGTTTTTACAATCGTGGAATTTCAGACAATATATTGATAACTATAGAAACGGAAATCAGGACCGAAAATCAAATCGTTATTTCCGTCAACTTGACTCATAATATTATTATCTTTTATACGAGAACACGTAACGCTTTCAAAAAATAAGCCTAGTAATATAATATATTACTAGGCTTATTTACTTTCTGCATCATTATTATACGTTGTTTAAGGATAAGTTAACCCTTCTGCTTCCTCTGCAGTAATAACGGTGTATCGATTTCCCGTTCGTAATCCTAACAATTCTGCTTTTTCAATTGCTTCCTGCTTCGTCTCCGCATAAGCAGCTAAATATTTTTCTCCATTGATAATTTGGCAAATTACATATTGTTTCATTACTCTCTCCTCTTACTTTTTCATTAGTTGTGCAAGTTTTTTTATACCTATTTCAATTTCTTCTAACGTTGCGTATGAATATGATAAGCGCAAAAATTGATTTGCACTTCTATCATACAAAGTACCTAAATTTAATAAAATCTTTTCTTTCAAAGCTTTGTCAAATAAGCTACGGTTTGAAACGGGTACATTCATATGTAACCAAATATAAAAACCACCTACTGGTTCATACCAAGTTGCTATATCACAACAATATTTCTCTAACATTTTTAACATAAAATCTCTACGTTTTTTCAACTGAGTTCTTACAAACAGTAAATGTTCATCATACAATCCATTTGTAAACCATTCCGCTGCAATTTGCTGGGAGATTGAACTCGAGCCATAATCCGTTTGCATTTTTATATCCGCCAATCTTTGAATGACTGGCTCTGATCCAACAATCCATCCGATTCTTAATCCTGGACTAATGACTTTAGACATACTCCCAATATGTAGTACAATTCCGTTTTTATCATATGCCTTTAAAGGCTTTGAAATAGGCTTATCAAACCATAAGTCTTGATATACCGCGTCCTCTATAATAGGCAATCCAATTTCATTACATATTTCCATTACTTCTATCCGTTTCTTCGCATTCATACTAAAGTTCGTCGGATTATGAAAAGACGGGATTGTATATAAAATAGATGCATTAAATTGCTTCTTATATTTTGGAATATATGATGCATGTAAACCGTTTTCATCCATCGGTATACCAATTAATCGCATTCCTGCTGATTGAAAAACATTAAGAGAATATAAATAAGATGGTTTTTCTAATAAGATAGATGCCCCTTTTGGTAGAAGCCCCATAGAAATAAGTTGCAACGCTTGAATTGCCCCTGAAACAATTAATATAGAATCAGGAGTTACATATACACCATGCCCTTTTAAATAGTCCGCAATTTTCTTCCTTAAATAAAAATTCCCTTTCGGTTCTTCATATCCAAGTATCATGTTCGACTTTAAAAGCTTATTCATAATATCTTTCATCTTTTTTTCAGGTAAAAGACTTGGCGCGAGTTCACCTGTTCCTAAACGAATTACATGCGGATAAAATTCAGCTTGATTAATTTCTTGAATAGCAGGCAGATTTGGATAATGAAGTCCCTTTTCTACATAAGACTGCCAATTAGGCGGGGGTGCGTATATTGAAGCATTCTCATTATTATTTACAACAATTGTTCCTTTTCTGCCATTTCCTTTAATATACCCCTTTGCCGCTAGTTCATCGAAAGCCATTACAATTGTACTCCGGTTCACACCAAATATATGTGCCAAATCTCTTTGCGAAGGTAATTTCGTTCCAACAGTCCATTCACCATTAACGATTCTTTCCTTAATATACGTTTCTATTTGTTTATATAGAGGAGTCGCTAGAGACATATTCGGTTTCCAAACGAATCTTTCCATCATATCACCTTATATTCTTTTTGGTTGGTAACCTCCCCAACCATATGGATGGATACAAATTTTCATTTCTTCTATACAATATACACTATCATAATAAATTTAAATAGGAGGAAATATGATGAGTGAAGCAATTATTCATGGTATCATTCTTGCATTTGGTCTTATCATTCCATTAGGTGTTCAAAATGTTTTCGTCTTTAACCAAGGTGGGAGCCAACCAAATATTTGGAGGGCAGCCCCTGTCGTATTAACAGCCTCTATATGTGATACGTTACTCATATTGATAGCGGTACAAGGTGTTTCCCTTGTACTCCTTACTTTTTCTTGGCTAACTAACTCGTTATATATAATTGGATTTTTCTTTCTCTTATACATGGGCTTTGTTATTTGGAGAAGTAACCCTTCCAACGATGTAAAACAAGAAAAAAGTATGCCCTTAAAAAAGCAAATCCTTTTCGCTGCATCGGTTTCGTTATTAAATCCACATGCAATTTTAGATACTATCGGTGTAATTGGAACAAATTCGATTCAATACATAGGAAGTGAAAAATGGGCTTTCACACTTGCAACTATTATCGTTTCTTGGATTTGGTTTATAAGCTTAGCTTTAGCGGGGAAATTTCTAAAAAGGTTAGACTCAACCGGAAAGACAATCATATTATTAAATAAATTTTCTGGTCTCATCATATGGAGTGTCGCACTTTATATGTTAAAACAAGTTATTTATTCCTAATGAACGAAAGAGAATTGCATGTTACTAAAAGCATCATACAATTCTCTTACAAATTATGAAGTAGGTTCTGGTTTCTTTTTTACGTTCTTTGCATCTTTTGCTGGTTTAATCCAAATGATTGCTATAGCAGCACCAATCCCAGCGAGAATACTTGTTACATAAAACACTTCATGGTCAGCACCTTTCATGAAAAAAGAGTATAGAGGTGGTCCAGCTGCTACACCGATAAATCGCATAGAACTATAAAATGACGTAACCGTCCCCCTTTGCTCCTTTTCAATTCCTTGTGTAATGAGAGCATCTAAACATGGGAGTGCCATACCAATTCCTACCCCCATAATAACGAGACAAAGAATTAGTAAATAAATTCCTTTTATAAATAAAGGAATGATGACTGATGCAGCAGCCATTAAAAAACCAATGTAAATACACTTCTTCATCACATTTTGGTTATCTCCAATTTTTTTGCCAGCCATATATGAACTAAGTGACAGTACAAGTAACGGGATTGCAAGTACACACCCTTTCCAAATACCATGAATGTCATACTTTGATTCCAATATAGTTGACAAATAAAAGAGAATTCCGAATAAAATAAGCATAATAATTGCACCTAATGCAAAAATGGCAATTAACCATCTTCCTTTTTCTCGAAACGTAGCAAGAATTGATTTTATAAACTCTTTAAGCGGTGGTACTTCTCCTTCTTGTTTCTTTGCCTTTACTAGAACAAGTAATAAAACAATTGATACTACGCATAAAACTGGAATCGCCCAAAACGGCAAGAACCATACAATGGCAGCCAGAGCAGACCCTAAAATAGGGCTCAACACTTTCCCAAATGTATTGGATGTTTCGATGATTCCTAAACCTGTACTAACTTGTTTTTCATCTTTGTATAAATCACCAACACACGGTATAACAACTGGCATTGCACCAGCAGCACCAATACCTTGAATCGCTCTACCGATCAATATCCAAGTGTAGGGATTATCAACTTTCCAAGATACCCAACCAGTTATCGCTCCTCCTATAGCCGCAATCAGCAAACTCGGAACCATTACCATCTTTCGTCCCCATCTATCTGATAAATAACCAGCAATCGGTATAAGTAGAATGGCTACGATAGAATAAATTGTAATAATCATGGATACTTGAAACGATGAAATATGTAATTTCTTTTCAATAGTAGGCAGAATTGGAATGAGCATTGAATTCCCTAATGTCATAACAAGTGGAACTGATGCAAGCGCAATCAAACAACAGTTTTCTTTTTTTAACATGTTGGCTTCGAAACCTTTCATCATATATTTCTTACCATATAATAGCCCCGCTGGAACATAACTTTTCATTCCACCAGGGCTATTACATTTTTACTACTTCCCATTCACAACAAAAGAAATTGGGGAAAATATAGTATTATTCCTATTCTTTGAATCCAGTTCACAATATATCCATACCAATTAATTGAAAAAAAAAGAAAGGAAGAATCCTTCCTTTCTCCTATAACCTTCTACAATTAGCGAGTATATCCGCCACCAAGTTGTTGTTCTGCCATCGCTACAAGGCGTTTTGTAATTTCACCGCCTACAGAACCGTTTGCACGTGAAGAAGTATCAGCGCCAAGTTGTACACCAAACTCTTGTGCAATTTCATATTTCATTTGATCTAAAGCCGCTTGTGCTCCATGTGATGCTAATTGATTAGAATTACGATTTCTAGCCATTACCAATCACCTCCTTATTTATATATAAATTGTGTTAAATTTTAATTTAAATACATGGTAATTTTTGGTTATTTATATTTTTAAAAAAGAGTCTCTACAATGAGAGACTCTTACATCATTTTATACTAAGAAGTTACTACTTCTAAATTTCTATTTGTTAGTACTTTCATTTCTTCTTTTCATATATCTTTCGCATTATGTCCAAACCATTCGAGTGAAACAAAAGAGGTATACCTTAATTGGTATACCTCTTTCAAACATGTAGTTTACATAATAATATTATTTATATCCTTCCAACAATACGCCGTCTCTTCCACCTGTACTCGCTCTAAAAATTTCGTATCCATTTTTTCTGGATTAAATTTTTCATAAAACTTTTTAGAAGGATTATTCGTAACAACCCAAACTAATAGCGATTGCATATCATTGTTTTTACAATCCGATAAGAAAGCTTGAAATAACTTTTGTCCTATTTTCATTCCTTGATACTCTTGTAAAAGGTAAATCGCATATAATTCTCCCTCACAATTGTATGTACCAGTTCTTTCTACTCCTCCATCGATGAATCCAACTATTTCTCCATTTAACGTCTCTGCTACAAATCTAAATTGATGGTTACTTTCTTTTTGAAAAATGTTTTCCCACTGTTTTTCCCGTTGCTCATATGTTATATTTTCTAAAATCTCGTTAGGGAATATGTCTTTATATGTTGTTTTCCAACTATCAGCGTGAACTTTTGCTATACATGGTATATCATCTTTTATCGCTCTTCTAATACGTACCTCCATCATTCTCTCCCCCCTTGTTTACTCATCATTATATCAATTTTCCCCCTTAAAAAAACAAACAAAAAAGAGTGAATTTACTTCACCCTTTTTTATTACAATTATCTACTTTCCACTTCAACTGAAACAACACGATCTATCTCTTTTAGTGAACTATACAGCTCAGTTGTATATAAATCTTCTGGAGCTAAAATAACCATCTCCAATTGCTGAAATGCTCCACTATCTATATCTTTAATCTTCACTCGTTTTACATGCATACCTAAATTTTTAATTTGCTTAAATATACCATCCAACTCATGATGCTCTTTTACAGTAATTTTTATAGATAAATCCTTTTGTCTTAATGAATACGGTCCTGCAATTTTCACAAGTTGCGGAAGTACATTAATTGCTAAAATAATTAAAATCATAGCAACCGTCGCTTGTAAATAAAATCCTGCTCCAATCGCAATACCTAAAGCTGAAGCAGCCCACACCATAGAGGCGGTCGTTAATCCAGAAATAACGTCATTACTTCTTCGTAAAATAACACCTGCTCCAAGAAAACCAATTCCACTCACAATTTGAGCAGCTAAACGCATGGGATCCATATTTGTATGCCCTGGAACAGAAT
Source organism: Bacillus cereus group sp. BfR-BA-01350 (assembly GCF_022663775.1). NCBI lineage: Bacteria > Bacillati > Bacillota > Bacilli > Caryophanales > Bacillaceae > Bacillus > Bacillus cereus group sp. BfR-BA-01350. Next base: position 436,836 of record NZ_JAKUGD010000001.1, on the reverse strand, counting down.
ATACATGTACGGATTCAATTGAAACCATCGTAATTAAACAACTTGCTACAGAAATAACCATACTTGTTTTCACACCAAGTGGTTTATTCTTTAGCTGCCTATCTATCCCGATGAATAATCCTAAAAAGAGTGCTAAACCTAATTTGAGTAAAAATTCATATGACATATTTCCAGTCTCCTTACTTTACAATGTTTCCCTTGGAATAATTCACTATAACTCTTTTATGATATCAATTCCAGTCTTTTCTATTCATTTAACGTAAAAAACCGAAAAAACATTTGTGACAATGTTTCTCCGGCTTTTTATTACTCTTAAAACTCTTCTTTATTTCTTATCTTTAATCTTAATCTCGGCATCTTTGTAGAATGCTAATTTACTGTCATTATACTCTTTTGTAAAATTGTTAAATTGCTCTTTTGATTTTTGTGCTTCCACAGTTAATTCATTAACAGCCTTAACTTTTTCACCAATCTCTTTTAATTTCGTTTCTTTTACTTTTAATTTTTCATACAATTCTTTTTCAGTCGCTAACGCCTTCGTATAATTTTCATTCATCTTTTGGAATGCATCATAACGATTTTTATACGACTCTTCTACTGCTTTCGCTTGTTTTTGTAACTTTTTATCTTCAAGCTTCTCTATATTTCCTTGAACGGATTTCGTTTCTTTCTGAGCTTTTTCTAGCATTTCTTTCTCATTTTTCAATACTTTTTCACGGTCATCTACATTTGCAGTAGCTTGCTCTATTTTCTTCATAACAGCGTCATTATGATCTTTACCTTCTTGCAAAATTTGAGAATATAGTTCTTGGCCTTCCTTCTCTAACTTCTCTAATTTTTTCGCTTCATCAACTAATGATTTTTCTTGTGTCGCCGCCGTTTCAAAAGCTGTATATAGGTTTTCTTCTGGTTTTTCACCGAAGCAACCTGTTAATAGTCCTACTGATAGAGCTCCAACTACTGCTACTTTTCCATACTTCAACGTTCATTCCTCCATTACATACGGTTATCATGCCAGAAATTCACTGGGAAGTGACTTTCTTCATGATAAGCTTCAAACTCATAACCCTTTTCTTTTAACCCTTTTAAAATTGCTGGCACAGCAGCAACAGATTGCGGATGAATATCATGCATTAAAATGACTTCTTGTGGTTTTGTTGCATTTGTTAATACATTTTGAGCAATTTGTGCTGCAGCTGCATCAACTTGCATTTTGTTATATTTCCAGTCTAATGAATCAATTGTCCAATCCCACACTTTAAGGCCACCTTCTACCACTTTATTTCGAAGACCTTCATTTAATCCTGGCATCGAACCGTATGGTGGACGTGTTAATTTAGGTGATTTCCCAATAATATTGGTGATTAAGCTTTGATCCTCTTTCATCTCATTTACATACTCGCCATTTTTATATAACTTTGCAAAATTATGCGTCATACTATGCATTCCTACGTAATGACCTTCTGCATTTTCTCGTTTCACTAAATCTGGAAACTCTTTTACATTCGCTCCAATTAAAAAGAATGTCGCTTTCGCATCATGTTGTTTTAACGTATTTAATAATTCAGCCGTATATTTCCCTGGGCCATCATCAAATGTAAGATAAGCAACTTTTCTTTCCTTGCCATTAAAACGACTTGGTGCCGTTTTATTCATTTCTACTTTTGGTTGTTCACTTGCGAGTTGTACTACATTTTCTTGTTTTGCAACAGCCTTTGCTGGTGAAGTAATGGATTGAAACATGAAATACCCAATAGCTACTGCTGCAATCGCTATTAAAACGAATACTACTCGTTTAATTTTAAAAGCTTTTTCCATTCTATCGAATTCCTCTCCCTATTAATCTTATATATAAATCACCCAATATAATTATACATCTATTTATTTTATTACACTATATAAACAGACTTTATATGTATTATAATGGGAGTTTTATCAAAATGGTCGTTCCTATTCCTTCTTTACTTATAATATTTATTGTACCTCCATGAAGCTCCACCATTTTTTTAACGATAGCTAAACCAAGACCAGCACCTGTAGCATGATTATTAATCTGGTAAAATGACTGTTCTATATACGGTAAATGCTCTTTAGCAATTCCAATCCCATCGTCTTTCACCTTTATGACTGCTTGTCCTTCATTTTTAGTCGCTTCAATATATACTTTACCATTTTTATGTGAATATTTAATGGCATTTTGAACAATATTCAAGAAAATTTGCTTTAGCCTATTTCGATCTCCTATCAATTCAATTCGTTCTATAGTTTTGATGAACTGCATTTTCTTCTCTTCAGCATTAGGAGTTAATTGCCAAATCGTCTCCTCTAGTATATCGTATAATTGCACCTTTTGTTTATATAAATTAAAATGATTTGATTGCAATCTTGAAAAATCTAGCAATTCTTCTACTAAGTGAATTAATCGGTCTGTCTCACCTGAAATAATCCCCATGCCTTGCTTTATTTCTTCTTCCGTTAAATGATCTACCGTTTTTAACGTTTCACTCCAACCTTTAATTCCAGTTAAAGGGGTTCGTATTTCATGAGAAATAGAAGCAATAAATTCATTTTTCATCTGTTCCGCTTTTTCTATTTTATCAGACATATGATTTAAACTATGTGCTAACTCACCTAATTCACCAGGATAATCTTCTTTAATTTTCTTCTTTAATGTACCTTCTGCAATTTGAGAAGAAGCATGAATAATAGATTCGATAGGTTTCACAAACGAATTTGCTAATCGTCTACTGATTAAGAATACAATTCCTGAAATAACAATACCTACAGAAATCGTAAACATTATAATTTCAATAATCTTAGCATATACATGTGTTAATACAGTCGTATACTTTAAAACACCGATCGTTTGTCCTTGATGAATTAGTGGACTAATTACTTCCAATTGTTTCACATTGTCTTTCGTAGTAGTGACTTGATGATACATTTCTCCTTCTAGTAATGAATACGGAATAACTACTTTACCTTCTACCCTTTGTCCACTTGAAGATTGTATAACCGAACCATGACGATCAATTAACTGTAATTCTGTTCCTTCTAATTCAAAACTACTAATGATGTCACCACTATATTCTTGCAAACGAATAAAGTATAATGAATTGTATTCAGAGAAAAATCGTGTACTTGTCTTCGCATGAGATTCTACATATTGCACAATACCGTTATAATAATATCGATAAACGGAGACTGAAAATACGACTTCAAATAATACAAGCATAAGTATAATGACCGTCATAAAATATAAAGTCACTTTTCTTTTCATCTTATACTTTCCTTCCACACATATCCTTTTCCCCACACAGTAAGAATAAATTCAGGTTCTGATGGATTACATTCTATCTTTTGACGTAACCGCCTCATATTTACATCTACTACTTTCGTCTCACCTACATAATTCGTTCCCCAAATCATATTTAAAATTTCATCACGTGAAACTGGCTTTGAAGCCTGATTCATTAAATACTGTAATATCATATACTCTGTAGGGGTTAATTCGACTAGTTGTCCGCTTTTATATAATCTTTCTTCTATTATATTTAAAGAAAACGGGCCAGATGTAATAGTATTCGCTTTTTCATCATGTACTTCTATTCTTCTTAGTAACGATTGTATACGTGCAGTTAGTTCCACTGGACTAAACGGCTTTGCAATATAATCATCTGCACCAATTCCTAACCCTTGTACCTTATCTTCATTTTGTACGCGCGCAGTTAACATAATAATTCCTATTTTTTTATTTTCTTTCCGAATCGTTTTACAAACTTGAAAACCATCCATTCCCGGTAACATTACATCAAGTAAAGCTACATCTACAGTATGTTCACATAAAATTTGTAACGCTTCTTCTCCAGTACTGGCTTCTAATACATAAAATCCAGCACGTTTCAAATTTAGGACAATAAAACTACGAATAGGTATTTCATCTTCTAAAACTAAAATTGTTGGCATCATTTCCACCTCCCTACTCTTGTTGATAATCCGCTAGCGGCTTTACATATATTTTCACTTTTTCAAAATGTGGTTGTTTCGGTACAGCATATACGTGAGAAGCCGTTTTAACTGCTGCGCTGTATCCTTTTATTCCAAACCATTCTTTCCGCTTAAACATATGAACTTCAAGCCATGTTTCATTTGTACTTGTCTCCAAAAACTTTTGAGAATTTGATTCCTTTTGCTCATCTGATATCGTAATTTTCCCTATTAACTCTTTAGGAATTTTCACATAATATCCCTTTTCTATATCGATATATCTTTCTTCAATTGGCTTAATCCCCGATTCACTCCACTGTATGTAACGTTCAAAGAGCGGACTATCACCATGTGGTTTATCTTCCCAACCTTTTGGACGCACAGTACGAACAAATTCAATAATGCCGTCTTCATTAACATCTTTACTTTCTACAACATATTCATTGAACAAATCTTCTTTCCCATCTATAGGTAATACCTCATAATGATTCTCATCAAATTTTGCTACATACGTTATACCTGAATGAGCACCAACTCCTGCATCAATTACAATCGCCTTTAGTGATTTAGAAATACGGCCCATTTGTATTCTTTGAATGCTATTTATAAATGGATCGAATGATGCTTCAGATAACGTCTTAAATTGTTCAATGAACTCAACTATCAACTTCTCATCTTTTTCATACGTAACAAGACTTAAATCTTTCAGTCCATTTTTATTTAGATCGTCTATGAATAACTTCGTATAATTCCGATTATATATTTCCCTCATATCTTCATTTTCTTCCGAAAAAACATACATAACATGTTTTAACGATTCACGGTCTACAGAGATTCCGATTAACAACTCTCGTTTCCCGTTTCCTGTAAAATCACCAACTTCAACAATATCTACATCTCCACCATTAAATTTATGTGTGGACTTCGTTTTCCAACCATTCCCGTTTTTTTCGTATACGGCTAAATATACACTATGATCTGCATTCGGCAATTTATAAAATATAATGGCTTCTTTCTTATTATCTTGTTTAAAATCCATTGACCAAATCATCTGTTTATCTTTATTAGACATTGGAGTAAGCAATCGATAATTAACAGGCAAATCTTTATCTATTTGCTCTTTTAGTTCATTAATCCATTTCTCATTGGCAGGAGCTTCCATTAAATTTGTTGGAGCTTCAGACATTTTACATCCAGTCAATATAAAAATGATTCCCATAATGCCTATCCATTTCTGCATATAATATCTTTCCTCATTACAGATTTTCATTATTTCTCTTTACTTTTTGCTTCTCCAATATTCTCATACATATGAGTATAATTTTTCTACAATAAAAAATCGTTACAGAAAAGTTACAAATCGCGATAAAAAAAGATTGGCAGAAGCCAATCTTTTTTATTATTCATTTCGAACTGATTTTAGTGTTACACCTAGATGCTGATTCAATTTATTTGAAATGTCTTTTACATTTTTTTCATTTGGAATGTAATAATAAATACCTCCGATACGTTTATCCGTACCTTCTATTTGCATTTTTTCCATTTCTAAATTAGATCCTGCCATATTTTTCGTAATAGCAAGCATATCATCGAAAGTTAAGTTCGTTTTCATATTTTTATCAACTGCATCAAGTAAAGAGCCCATTTTGCTAATTGATTGAACAGACATCGCTTTTTTGGCAATTGCTTCAATTACAAGTTGTTGTCTTTGACCACGCATTGCATCACTGTCAATTTTACGCGTTCTTGCAAGCGCAAGTGCTTGTTCTCCATTTAAATGTTGGTAGCCTTTCTCTAAATGAATCATACCTGCTTGGTCTTTACTATCTTGTTCAGTGAAAGTAACTGGTACATCGATATCAATACCACCAAGTGAATCAACAATTTGTACGAATGATTCAAAGTTAAACTTCACATAATAATCAACAGGAACATTTAAAAATCTTTCCACTGTATCGCGTGTACTTTCAACACCACCAAATACGTGTGCATGTGTAATTTTATCTAATTTTTTTCTAGATGGAATATATACACGTGAATCACGCGGAATACTTACTAATTTAACTGATTTATCATCTTTATTAATTGTTGCTAATAAAAGTGCATCTGTTCGAACAGCTTCTCCGTATTGACTTTTTCTCATTTCACTACCATCAACACCCATGATTAGAATTGAAATGTTATCCTTTAAAGGTTCAACTTCTTTATCACGCTTCGATGATTTATCAATTTGTGCATATGCATCACTTACTACTGCTTTTGCTTTATTATATATTAACGATCCATATCCTACTCCACCAAAAATAAGTAGGAAAAACGGAATTAAAATGAACCATTTTATTGACTTTCTTTTAGAACGTTTTTTACTGCTTCTCGTATTCTGTTCTAATTCAGAGCTCATATCCATTCGCCTCTCTTTCTCTTTCCCAATTATAATGCAAGTCTATTAACCTTCATATTGAATTTCCTTTCAATTACCTTACAATTTTGTAAGGTTACTACGCAAATCCAATATGTACTCCATTTCACATTATACTCTCGTGCTTATTTTTGGCAAGTCACTATTTATATAAAATTATTTTTAAATTCATATATTATAATTTCATCAGTTTGGTGTATACATAGTTTGCTTTCCATTATTAATAATGAAAGCTGATTTTGCTTTTATTTTCGTCTTTTGTGTTTCTATCTCTTCATTTGAGAAATTCACAATAATTTCAATATTTTTTCCATACGAAGCTGATTGTACTAACTTATCTTCTGACAAATATGCAAAGTTCGTCATTTCTTCTTTTACTGCCTTTTCATGAACTTCATTCCAAACTTTCAGGTGCTGCGTAATTTCTTGTTTATGCTTATTCCACTCTACTTCATCTAAATGGTACAACGGAGGAACGTTATACAATAATTCGTATAACATACGGTTTCCAACCTCATCTTTTATTTTCAAACTTCCCCATTCCCAGTGGTGCGTTGTAATTACAGAATCATTGTATACTAATTTATATAATGGTACTGAATATGCAGGATTTAAATATACTTGTTTATACTCTTCTTTTAACGGTACTTGTTTCGCATATTTTTCTGGAACATTTTGATTCGGTGACCAATATCCGCCTACATAATACGGACTTGTTTTGTTTTTCCTCATATCTTCATCGTCCCATTTAATTACAGGCGTTTCAATACCATGAGCAAATGCAATCGTACTACTAGCAAAATCATTTCCGCCTTCAGAACCAACGACCATCCCCTTTTCTTGCGCAATGTAGTCCATTCGTTTTAAACGTGCTTTTAAATCTTGCTCTTGTGTCGTTATATGTTTCGCTGAATAGTCATCGTAAATTTCACCTGTCGCATCACAATCAATAAACCATGAATTATATTTAGGTCCATTTTGTAATATATCGTTCATTCGTTCTTTTACACTAGGAAGAGATAAAGTTGGATTTAATTTTCGCCCTCTACCTAAAAACCCTTGCACCTTTTCTCCATTTTTCTTCGTTACAGTAGCCTCTTCGTATAATGATGGGTCATTAAAGGATGCTGTGTTCCAATTTTTATCACTTTTTTCGTGAATGGAATGATATGAGTCATACGGACCAACTAAATACCCCATTTCCTTAGCTTCTGTCACGAAATTAGGTTGCATAAATCCTTGTTCCCAGTTTGGCAGACCAATCCACGCTTTTTCTATTCCTGCCTCTTTCATTTCCTTTAGTATATCCGTTCCATCTGCATTACCCCATTTACTTACCTCTTCAACCGCATCACCGAGTAGCGACTTTAATAAATGCTTATTTAAGCTATACAATTCTGTATTCGTTAAGTGACCTACACCTTTCTTTAATAGCACACTAGCTTCCTGATTAACGTTTTGAAAAATATCATCTTTATAAAATTCTTTCATTGATAACACTTCGTTTATATAACGTAAAATAACATTTTTTTGATACTTATCAATGAAATCTTGTTTACTTACTTGATCTAATACATTCAATTCCCCAGGCTCTGAACTATATTTTTGAATAAGCTCTTTTATATGGCTAAACAAAGGGCTATTTATTTTCTCTCTTAGCTTTGGCCAATTTACATTACTTTCTGATAAGCCATTTTGATTCCAAAAATAAAAATGAGCTGCACCGTAAAGCTTTTCTATCTCTTTATTTTTTCTAGCCTTTTCTTTTAATGTTTTAAATTCACCTTTTCGAGCAATATGTTCTTTATACAGTTTAGCAATACTGACTGCACCATTATTTGTCACATATAATTGAAATCCATATGTTTTATTTTTATTTATACGTGGGAATTCATGTATAAACTCAAATCCTATTTTCGGATCCGATTGAAATTTCAATTCATTATTAAACATATTGTTCGCAATATATACAATCGAATATTTCGAACCATTTAACGCGAAAAACTTCATAGAAAATGATTCAGCAAATGAATATGCATCATCCTTTAAAAACTTCTTCCAATTCTCATCATTGCTCGGAATTTGCTTCCCTTCCCATAACGGAAGTGTATAATTTTCAGCTTGTACTTTCGGCCACGTAAAACTTTCTGCACCAGTCGATTCCACTTCAATATTCAAATGATCTTTTTTCTTCTCTACATTCACCTTTACTTTTTGATCTGGATATTCCCAAGATATTCGATCCTTTTCTTTTTTTACATTCGACACCTTCATTTTCGGCAAGGGCTGTGACGCCTGTTCCTTTACACCATCATGTTCGACAGTTAACGTGAAAGTCTCTGGATTTACATCGTAAGTAAACTCTTTATACGTCGATTTCTTTATTTTAGACTCTTGAACAGTATTGCTACCTTTTACATCACACCCAACTAAAGTCGAAAATGACATCGTTGTAAGAAGACATATCGCTATCATTTTTTTCATCTTCTGCACCTCCACCACTGAATATACAAGGGCTTTGTTACAGGAATGTGGCAAAAAAATAGAACTAGCATAAACTAGCTCTGTTTTGGGTATTAAAAATAAATGTATATATATGGACAACTATATAGTCTACTTAATATATATGCAGTACAATAACCGTATTTTTTCATCCTCACTAATTATAAAAGCAAATCATTCAAAGCTTTAACATGCATTTCTTAACTAAAAAAATAAGTGTATATAATATACGCTAAAACTAGCACTAAAATTACTAGCGCTGTACCTTTCCAATTCATACCACCTGTCATATCAACTGGACTACCTGTTTCAGCTCTGTTAAGTCCATCATGTAAAGAACCTGTAGGATTATTTTTCAATTCACTTTGCCTTATACGTTCTCTTTTTTCTTCTGGTGACTCTTTCTTCATATGATCCGTTCACCTCCAAATTAATACACTCTTTACTAAATTATACATTAATATTTTTCTTTTATATGCAAACTTAAAAAATATTTACAACATAAAGAAAGCTAGCGATGCTAGCTCTCTTTATAATCCAATATGTTCTTTTTTATTTACAGTAATCCCTCTATGATCAATTTCTAGCTCACACACTTTCATAGACGTAAATACTCTCGCTAATTGCTCAGCAATTTCTTGACGTTTCTCATAAGGCGTTAATATAAAAATAGATGGTCCTGCACCGCTAAGCGCTGTACCGTATGCACCGAATTCTTTTGCACATTTACGAATAGATGGTAATAACGGTACAAGCTCTAAACGATACGGTTCGTGAAAATGATCCCTTTCCATCATTTCCCCTACAACTTCCCATTTCTTTTGACATAAAGCAGCTACTAATACATTACTTATTGCACTAGCCTTAACAGCTTCATGAAACGGAAATACATCTGGTAATACAGAACGGCTTTCATCTGTATTTAGCTCTTCATTTGGAATAAGTGAAATTACGCCTAATTCCTTACTTTCAATTCTCACAACCGATACATTCTTTCCATCAAGTGCCCCGATTACAGTTCCTCCTAATATAGAAGCAGCAACATTATCAGGATGACCTTCAAAATTTGTAGCAATTTGAACTTTTTGATCAGTCGTTAAGTTCAATTTGCCTAGTTGATTTGCAAGCTCTATCCCAGCTACAATTGCTGATGCACTACTTCCTAGACCTCTTGTTAGCGGGATGTTACTAGTAACTTCTATTATATGGGGTGATAAAGAAGGACATACTTTACATGCCGTGCTAACAATTAAATTTTTATCGTCTGTCGGAATTGAATCTTCAAAGGAATGGATCACTTGCCATTTATCAGACTTCTCTTTTACTACTACATGTAAATACAATGACAAAGCTATTCCTACTGAATCAAATCCAGGTCCAACATTCGCTGTACTAGCAGGAACACGAATACTTAATGGTATCACGACATAATCACCCCTTTAATATGCTCTTTAATTTGTTCTATATTATTTGAAACACTTGCAATATCTAATGTATTAGAAGAAATTGCGATATCAGGATCTTTCAAGCCGTTTCCAGTTAAAACTGCAACAACTGTTTCTCCTTTTTTGATTTTTCCAGATTGAACATGTTTCATTACGCCCGCTAATGAAGCATTTGATCCTGGCTCAGCGAAAACCCCTTCCGATTTTGCTAATAATCTATACGCATGTAAAATTTCTTCATCTGATACCATATCTATTTCACCGTGAGATTGCTCAGCAGCCTCTACTGCATATGACCAACTTGCTGGGTTACCGATGCGAATCGCTGTTGCAATTGTTTCTGGCTCGTCAATTACATGCCCTTTTACAATAGCAGCTGCTCCTTCCGCTTCAAATCCATGAATTCTTGGCTTCTTATATCCTTTTTCTTTCTCATATTCACAGAAACCCTTCCAGTACGCTGTAATATTCCCAGCATTCCCAACAGGAATCGCTAACACATCTGGTGCACTTTGCAACTGGTCACAAATTTCAAATGCTGCTGTTTTTTGCCCTTCAATTCGATAAGGATTTACAGAGTTTACTAACGTAATCGGCTCTTCTGCAGCAATATTTCTTACAGCCTTTAGTGCATCATCAAAATTTCCTTCTATTGAAATGATTTCAGCACCATACGCAACTGCTTGCGCTAATTTCCCATGTGCAATCTTTCCTTCCGGTATTACGATAATACATTTCATTCCAAGGCGTGCCGCGTATGCGGCAGCCGATGCTGATGTATTGCCTGTTGATGCGCAAATAATGGCCTCCGAACCTTCTTCTTTTGCCTTTGCGACTGCCATTACCATACCACGATCTTTAAAGGAACCTGTCGGATTCGCTCCTTCGTACTTACCATATAACTGAATCCCTAATTGTTTTGATATATTTAATAACGGAATAAGGGGTGTATTTCCTTCCATTAAGCTCACATCAGGTGTGTTTTCATTTACCGGTAAATAAGAAGCATATTGGTTTAATAGTCCTTTATACATATTGTTTTTCCTCCTCAATAATGTAGTAACTGTTTATTTCACTTGCGACATCTTCTATCGCTCCTAAAACTCGTTCGAATTGATACTTTGAAGTTTGATGTGTCACAACAACGACTTCTGCAAGTTCACGATTTAAAGGTAATTGAATAACTTCTTTTAAACTTACAGAATAATTAACAAAACATTCTGTTATTTTTTGCAACATCCCAGGTTCATCTCGTAATGAGATACGTAAGAAATATTTCGAAACAACTTCTTCATCCCCTTGTAATTCATACGGTTCCGGTTCTTTTAACGCACTTTTATTTTTCTGAACTTGATTCATATTTTTAACGATTGAAATAATATCACTTACTACAGCAGAACCAGTCGGTAACTTCCCAGCTCCAGGTCCGTAAAACATTACTTCTCCAACTGCTTGACCGTGAACATATACCGCATTAAATTCATTATTTACATTCGACAATGGATGATGATTTGGTAATAGAGTAGGTTCTACACTTAAATGAATGGCTGATCCTTGTTTCACCGCTTTCCCAATTAATTTCATAGTAAACCCTAACTTTTCGGCCATTTGTAAATCTTCTTTTTCAACCTTTCTAATCCCTCTTACTTGCACATCATCTAAAGAAACATTCATCGAAAAACCTAAGTTTGCAAGAATAGCTACCTTTCTCGCCGCATCTAGCCCATCTACATCCGCTGTCGGATCCGATTCTGCAAAACCTAATTTTTGCGCTTCTTGTAAAGCCTCTTCATACGACCATCCCTTTTGACTCATCTTTGTTAACATATAATTTGTTGTTCCATTTACGATTCCCATTATTTTTTCAATTTGATCTGAAGCTAATCCGTCTGTTAGTCCTCTTAACACTGGAATACCCCCGGCTACGCTTGCTTCATAACATAAATCACAATCATTATCATTCGCCAGTTGCAAAAGCTCTGCACCGTATACAGCCATTAAATCTTTATTTGCTGTTACGACATGTTTCTTATTTCGTAAAGCCTTAACAATATGCTGCTTCGCTTCTTCAATTCCGCCCATTACCTCTACTACAATATCAATATTTGAATCATTTAGAACTTCATCAACATGACTTGTTACTACGATTCCATCGATACAAACATCACGTTCTTTTTCTAAATCACGTACAACGACTGTCTTCACCTTCACTTCATACCCTGTATCAAGTGCAATTTTTTTATAATGTTCTTTCAAAATATGGACAACACCACTTCCGACCGTACCTAATCCTAACACCCCAACATTAATGACGTTATTCATCTTCTAATCTCCTCCTACAATTTTATTTTTTATCTTTATCAATCACCTTGCTCTGCTTTTCAACCATGCAGGTGGTGGTTATTTCCGTACGTACAAATCGTTTCATGTTACTGCACCTCCTTTCAAAATAATAAAAAAACACACCCATCCCTAGGAAAGGGACGAATGTGTTTTCGTGGTTCCACCCTTGTTCCAATCTAGACGTATCTCCTCCTAGATTGCTCAAGTTCAGATAACGGCTGATTCCGTCAATAATTACTAGATTACTCGTTCACTATTGAAGTTCAAAGGTGGTAAAATCATTTCTCGTGTTAGGAAGCTCACACCCTTGGCTTCCCTCTCTGTAAACCGTAAAAATGATTCCGTGTCCTTATCGTTACTTTTCGTTCATGTTTATTTGTTAACTCATTATACTCGCATAAAAAACAAAATCAATACTATTTTTAAATTATTTTAAATTTTCAATCTCTAAAACTATAAAAAAACACACTCATCCCTAAGAAAGGGACGAATGTGTTTTCGTGGTTCCACCCTTGTTCCAACCTAGACGTATTTCTCTCTAGATTGCTCAAGTTCAGATAACGGCTGATTCCGTCAATAATTACTAGATTACTCGTTCACTATTGAAGTTCAAAGGTGGTAAAATCATTTCTCGTGTTAGGAAGCTCACACCCTTGGCTTCCCTCTCTGTAAACCGTAAAAATGATTCCGTGTCCTTATCGTTACTTTTTCGTTCATGTCTATTTGTTAACTTATTATAGTTATCAACTTTTTAAAAAGCAAGCCTATTTTTACTAACAATTTTCAAAATCATTTTTTATTATATTTTACAATAACATTATGCAACTGTCGCTCGATTTACCTATTTTGTTATTTTTCCACTTTGTAAATCAATGCCTCATATATACATTTCCTATTCTAAACCACGTACATTTCCACCTCAGAAAACTATATTAATAAAATTTTATTAATACAATCTTTTTGTATAACTTTCTTCTAAAGAACGTGCAACATCTTCTTCTAAAGCATTCACTTTCGCATGCTCCAGCAACATTTTTGCTGCTGAAGGTAACTCTTTTTTATTTAACCAAGATTCTGGATCCCACATTTTTGAACGAATAAAAGCTTTTGCACAATGGATATAGCATTCCTCTACCTCAATCACAATTCCAAGTAGCGGATTGCGTCCATTTACCTGCATTTCTTGCAAAATTTCTTCGTCGTTTGTTATATACGCTCGGCCATTTATTCTGAGTGTCTCCCCAAGGCCTGGGATAAAAAAGATTAATCCTACACGTGGATTTGAAATAATATTCAAAATGGAGTCTATACGGCGGTTGCCTGGTCTTTCTGGAATGATGATTTTATTATGGTTTAATACGTAAACAAATCCAGGTGCATCTCCTCTCGGTGAAGCATCACACTCTCCTAATTTATTTGCTGTAGATAATACTAGAAAAGGAGATTTGGATAGAAAATCTATACAATGGTGGTCTAGTGATGAAATAACTTTCTTTAACGCTCTCTCACTTGGTTGCCCCAATATTTTCCGTAATTCTTCCTCTGTTGAAATAATCGATTTTATTTCCGTCCTCTCTATACCCACTTATACCCTCTCCTTTTTTCTTTATTTTCCCAAAATTCAATACAAATATTGTATAATAAAGTTTGCAGAAAGGGGAATTAAAATGACAGAGTGGTTAACGATATTTGATTCTGAAAGAAATACACTTGGGAAGAAATTACGTGATGAAGTGCATCGTGACGGTGATTGGCACGAAACATTTCATTGTTGGTTTGTAGAAAAAGATGCTGAAGATATGTTTTTATATTTTCAATTACGCTCTAAAAATAAGAAAGAAGCTCCACTTATATGGGATATTACTTCAGCTGGACATATTATGCATGATGAAGATGTACAAAGTGGCGGTCTTCGTGAAATTGAAGAAGAATTAGGCCTTTCCTTTCAAACGACTGATTTAGCATACAAAGGAATCTTTACAATAGATTATGAAATTTCAAATCTTACGGATCGCGAATTTTGCCATATGTATTTTCACAATGTCATCGATTCACTTCCATTCGCACCAGGTGAAGAAGTAGACGATGTGATGAAAGTACATGCAACTTCTTTTCTACAACTATTAAAAAGAGAGATTTCATCTTTTACAGCTATTTCTGTTTTAAACAATAAACCGATAACGATAACATTTGAAGATATTTATCCATATGATATTGCATACTATGAATTTGTTATAGAAAAAGGAAAAGAGTTAATAAAAAATAATAGTTTGTAAATAAAATAGGACTCCCACATAATATTGCGTGGAGTCCTATTTTTTCATTATTGTTCAAGTATTTTTAATCTACTCTCTACTTGTATAAATAAACGAACGATTAATAACAGCATAACTATCATAATCGCTATCATTGTATGTGGATATCTAAACAGTACACTACTAACACTTCCAATGAACATCATGATGAATCCGTTTTGCTTCATCACTTCTGCACTATACCTATTACCTGCATCCCATAATTCTTTATTTTTCATAGATCGTTTCGTACGATAACCATATGCCACATTAATATCTGTCGGTGGATTTTTTTGAAGGATAATTGCCGCAAATATAAATATAATACCTATTAAAATACTCATTCCTATGTTTATTAGTGCATATATCAATTATATCCCCTCCTAACCTACACCTTCATTATACGACATAATCCTGTTTTCCCCAATTTATAACACATTCATTTTCTTTCTTTTGATGTCTGGAACATACTTGGAAGTGTTACAAAACGCGCCCCTTTCGTTTTTAACTGCGGAATAATTTTGTCTAGCGCCTCTACGGACCCTTGCAAATGCCCACCTGGAGTTGAATGCTGAAGTATGACACTACCAGGAAATGAGTTTCCTAACACGTTATTTGTAATCGTATCAGCACTTACACCTTTCCAATCAACTGTGTCAACACTCCACTGTACAATCATAAAATTTTGCTCAGTTGCCCACTTCAATTGATCTTCAAGTATTTCACCATACGGTGGGCGAATAAATTTCGGTGCATACCCAGCTAAACGATTTAATATTTCTTCTGTTTTTATAATTTGATTACGGTACTCAGCATCATTTACTTTCGCTAAATTTGGATGACTATACGTATGATTGCCAATTACATGCCCTTCATTCGCAATACGCTTTACTACATTTGGAAACTTTTCTGCATTTTCACCAAGCAGGAAAAAAGTCGCTTTTACATTATGTTGTTTTAACTTATCTAATATTTTTGGCGTGAATTCTAAATCCGGTCCATCATCAAATGTAAGAGCAACTTCCGCTTTATTGTACGGTCCTGAAAATGCGTACGCATATTTTTCAACCCAAGAAAATGACGTCCACGATCCACGCTCATCTGCTTTCATTTGTACTTCATAATTTTGAGGGGTATATACGTACGGCAATGAGTTTATATAGTCTCCATAATAAAATGAGTTATATGGCATATAAGCATACGAAACATTTCGTTCTAGTCCCCATTGATATGGAGTAAACATTTGTGGCGAATAAAAATAATACATGATAAAAACCTCCCTAAATTTTCATATGTGATTCCTCTGCACTTTGTTAGAGAAATTGTTATTCATAAACAAAAATAAGACTGTCCGTAATTTGGACAGTCTTACTGCTTACTATTATTAATAAATTGATGTACTACCTTTCGGCAAAGTTTTCACGTGTTTTAAATAGTTCGTCACTTTATCATCATCATCTTGCGGATATCGATACCCATATGTGTTAGCAATTTCATTCGCCACTTCCCTAAATAAATTACCCATGACAAAGAATGATTCCCATATGTTTTCATATTCCGCATTAGAAAATGTCCTTTTAAATTGCTCCCACATTTCCCCTTCAAAATATTGCTCAAAATGCTTTCCAAATTTACCTGCATTAACTGTAAAGTCTGTTTTCATACCAATATGCCATTCTAGCATTACGATGAACATATCTCGCACTGGTCCTTCAAGCATTCCTTTTGCATAAGAAAGCTCTTCTCTCCATAACCCTTTTGCCACATTCGTACTACACCACCAAAACTCATTACAGCAATCTAAAAACTCTTTTTTTGTAGGCTTTTTTATTAAGTAATCTTTATCGCTTGCTGGCGGGAATTCTTCTATACAATTATCTTTATCGAGAAGTAATTTACTTAAGCTATCTTGTCCAACGAACTTTTTTATTAAATCAACCGGAACTAATGTTAAATCAATCCGATTTCCATCC
This sequence comes from Bacillus cereus group sp. BfR-BA-01350, assembly GCF_022663775.1. Taxonomy (NCBI): domain Bacteria; kingdom Bacillati; phylum Bacillota; class Bacilli; order Caryophanales; family Bacillaceae; genus Bacillus; species Bacillus cereus group sp. BfR-BA-01350. The sequence continues at coordinate 419,873 of NZ_JAKUGD010000001.1, read as the reverse complement.
ATGAACTGCATTAAATACGGAAACTTCCCGTCTCCATCTGGTGGAACTAATGACATTTCTTCTGGCATTTGTACAATCATTATTTCTCCAAACCTATGAATCCAATTATGATTAGACGTAAAAGAGCGTATATCTTTTACAACATAAATAACATCATAGTCTTGAAAACAATCTTTTTTCACATTTGGATTTACACGTGATCCATTCATGATGACAGCTCGAATTCTTTCATCCTCTTTTGCTGTATTTATAATTAAGTCTAACATTTCTTTTTCCGTTCTCATCTACTTATAGCCTCCAATTTTTTAATATATAATATAGTGCTATGTATAACTGGAGGTCCACGAGCTAATCTCGTTATACACGATACATGTTATAATTTTTCAAACATCTTTTTCATTCTATTTATCTCCTTTCGTTATTCTTTTACGACCGCCATTATAAATCCATCGTACCCTTTACTACCCACCGTTTGAAGCGCAGTAGCACTTACACGTGGCTCTGTAGCTATTAATTCATAGAAACGACGTATCCCTTGTACGCGAGGGTCATTACTCGTATTGTCAATAACTTCTCCTTCACGTACTACGTTATCTCCAATAATTACAGTCCCCGGACGTGATAGTTTCAGTGCCCATTCAAAATAAGCGGGGTTATTTTGTTTATCAGCGTCTATAAAAATAAAGTCAAAGGGTTCATACTTCTCATTTTCGATTTGCTTTAAAGAATCTAAAGCAAATCCTAATCGTATTTCAATTTTATCAGTCAAATTAGCACGCTCAATATTATTACGTGCAATTTCTGCATGTTTTTCACTCGCTTCCAATGTAACAACTCGTCCTTCAGATGACAATCCTCTTGCAAGCCATATCGTGCTATACCCGCCTAGAGTACCAATTTCTAAAATGTTACGAGCTCCTTGAATTTGTACTAATAGTTGTAAAAACATCCCTTGCGTTGGCGATACATCATGTGCTGGTAAATTAGCTATAGCATTAGTTTGAAGTACTTCTTCTAATGTAGAATCTTTCGGTATTAATATATCACTCACATATTGATCAACAGCCGTCCATTTCTCAATCGTACTCATGTAAATACCATCCCCTTCAATTTTCCAATGCATTTCTACTATTCGCTTTCAATTATACCGAAAATTCTGTCTCATATACAAAAAATAAAGAAGGGACATCTACTTCATTACAAAATAGATGTCCCTTCTTTTGTTTATACATGTATCCCTTACGGATTAGTAGACCAAAGTCCTGCTGATTTAATAAATGTACGTTTATTTAATTTCAGCTGCGCTACGATAAACTCTGCAATATCTTCTGCTTGCATAACTTTATCAGGATTTCCATCAGTTAATCCTAAATCTACAGCCATATCAGTTGCTACTGTACTTGGAGTTAAAGCAGTTACGCGAATATTATGTTTACGAACTTCCATCGCTAACGATTCTGTTAAGCCAAGAACACCAAATTTAGAAGCACTATATGCACTTGTTACAGGTGCACCTTTTTGTCCTGCTGTAGATGAAATGTTAATGATATCACCAGATTGTTGTTCAATCATGTTTGGTAAAGCTGCACGAGTTGCATAGTATACACCCATTAAGTTTACTTGAATGATTTTTTCCCAATCAGCAACGTCTAATTCTAAAAACTTACCGAACTTAGAAATACCAGCGTTATTAATTAAAATATCGATAGATCCTAAACCGTTTTTTAATGTCTCAATTGCAGTAGTCACTTCTTCGTATGAAGAAACATCAGCAGTTGCAATAACAGCTTTTACGCCTTCTGCTTCTACTTCTTTCGCTACAGCTTTTAAGTTTTCTTCTGAGCGAGCTAAAAGACCTACATTTACGCCCTCTTTCGCTAATGCGATCGCTACAGCGCGACCAATCCCTCTACCTGCTCCTGTAATTAAAGCATTTTTGCCTTGTAATAATTCTGCCAAGTATAACACTCCTTAATCATCTCAGTTATGTATTATATTAAAATTGTATCTATGTTTATGTAAAAAGGCAATGATGCACTTTCATGTGCGTAGGTTACTTGTAGGTAACTATAGTAAGAATACAAGTACCTTTAAAGAAAAAAGTAGTGCTAGAAGAACCCCTAACACTACTTTTCTTTCTAATTCGGAATACGCACACTAAATTCCGTACCCTGACCTTCTATACTTTCAACCTTTATTTCTCCTTGATGTAGATCGACTACTTTTTTTACTATCGCTAATCCTAAGCCACTTCCTCCATATGCTCGATTTCGTGAAGAATCAGCTTTAAAAAACCGTTCAAATATATGTTGTTTTTGTTCTTCTGAAATACCAATTCCCGTATCACGTATACGTACTTCTACTAATGTCTCATATTCTTTTAGCTTGATTGAAATCGTACCGCTACTTGGAGTAAATTTAATACTATTATGAATTAAATTAATCCAAACTTGACTCATACTTTCTTGGTCAGCAGTTATATGCACTTTTTCTAAATCAAGGTCTAATTCAATTTCTTTCTCAGCCCAAAGCGGTTCACTATTTAACACAATTTGCTTTAACTGTTGATCTAATCGATAAGTTACTCTTTCTGGTGTATATTCTTCCGACTCTAAAAGAGTTAGTTTCAGTAAATTTTGACTTAGTTTAGATAATCTCGTCGTTTCCGTTTCAATAATGGTAAGGTAATGCTCTCTCTTTTCCTCGGAAAGATTGTTATCTTGTAGCGCTCTAGCAAATCCTTTTATAGAAGTTAATGGTGACTGTATTTCATGAGAAACATTCGATACAAATTCCTGGCGCATTTTCTCCATCGCATTTAGTTCATCTGTCATATCGTTTATACTTTTTACGAGCACACCAATTTCCCCGTCATACTTTTCTTCATTTCGTATTTTTACCGAGAAGTCCCCTTTTGCAATTTTTTGTATCGGTTCAATAATAGTCCAAATCATCGCCTCTCGCTTCGGTCTCATTAATACTGCAATTAATATCCAAAGAAGAATCATAAATATAAAACTGAGTATGTCACTAATGAGGTAAGTAACAAAAGGAGATAAATGTATTGCAAGGGCATCCAATATACTAGATGATACATAAAATGCTGTAGACCAAATAATAGTAAGAAAAGAAAAGAGTGCTATTATCGCTCCTGTTACTTTCAGCATCTTGAATTTACTCATTCGTTCTCTTTTTCTCATTTACTTACCTCTAAGCGATATCCTAAACCCCTTATTGTTTTAATACTAAATTTCGACTTCTCTTCTTGAAACTTCTCACGTAACCGATTTATATGAACGTCTAGTGTGCGTTCATTCCCTTCAAAATCATATCCCCATACATCTTCAATTAATTGCTCTCTCGAACAAGTTCTCCCCGCTTTAGAGCCTAAAGTAAAGAGCAATTCGAATTCTTTTAACGGTAACGTAACCGTTTGTTCTCCAATTGTAACTTCAAATGTTTTACGATTTAACAGTACAGTTCCAACTTGAATTGATTGCGACACTGTAATTTGGTAACGTTTCAATAACGCCTTAACCCTCACTACTAGTTCTATCGGATCAAATGGTTTTACAAGATAATCATCCGTACCAAGATGAAATCCTTTTACTTTTTGAGACGTTTCCCCTTTAGCAGTTAACATCAAAATTGGAATATCATAGTACTTTCTTAATTCGAAACATACATCAAATCCATCCATATTCGGCATCATGATATCAAGAATAACCATATCAACTTTCACTTCATTTATTTTTTGAAGTGCATCTAGACCATCAATTGCCTCATATGTTTGAAAACCTTCACGCTCTAAAAATACAGAAACGAGTTCTCTAATATGCGGATCATCGTCTACTATTAAAATGTTAGGTATCAAAGAAACCATTTCCTTTCTAATTAGCATCCTTAACAAAACTTTTAAAAATGAATAATCAGTGGAGTACAATCCCCACTGATTATTCATTTTATAATGCCGCCTCTTTAATTTTCAATTGTTGCGTTGCAAATTCACGATACATGTCATGTGTGCGTAATAATTCATCATGTGTACCACTTCCTGTAAGATTCCCTTTTTCAATAAAGATAATTTTATCTGCATCTACAACAGTAGACAGTCTATGTGCAATAACTAACGTTGTTCTGCCTTTCATTAAGTTATTTAATGCCTTTTGAACGACGGACTCGGACTTACTATCTAAACTTGAAGTTGCCTCATCTAACATAAGAATTTGTGGATTTCGAAGTAGAGCTCGTGCAATCGCAATTCGCTGCCTTTGTCCTCCGGAAAGCTTCACACCACGCTCTCCAACTTCTGTTGCATAAGCGTTTGGCAAATCATGAATAAATGCATCAACATATGCCATCGCTGCTACTTTTTCAATTTCTTCATCTGTTACTTCCCCCTCAACACCGTAACAAATATTATCACGAATTGTTCCATCGATTAACGGACTATCTTGTGAAACGTAACCAATTTGACGTCGCCATGACTGTAATGAATAGTTCGTAATTGCATCTTTTCCTAATTTAATGGCACCGCTAGTTGGCTCATAAAAACGTTCTAATAGTGAGAATAACGTCGTTTTCCCGCTACCACTTGGCCCTACAATTGCTGTTACTTTTCCAGATTCAATTGTGAAATCAATATTCTTTAACACTTGCTCTTCTTCGTTATACTCGAAATGTACATTTTCAAGAACGATTGGTTGCTTAGCATTTGTGACTTTCACACCAGTTTCATGATCTTCTACTTCATATTCTAAAATGGTATTAATTCTTTCCGTTGCACCAATCGCCTTTTGGAATTGTGTAAAGAACATAGATAATTGACTCATCGGCATTATAATTTGAACTAAATATAAAATAAACGCTACTAGTTCCCCAGTTGTTAATGCACCACTAGAAACTCTCATCCCACCATATCCTACGATAATAACAAGCAGTGCCATTAAAACAAACGACATAACTGGTGAAATTAACGCTTGCACTTTTCCCTCTTTCAAACCAAATTGCAATAACTTCTCGATACCTTTATTTCCAGTTTCATATTCTCTTTTTTCTGTGTTCGAAGATTTCACTAAACGAATTTCTGATAATACTTGCGTTAGCACACTTGTAAAAGAAGCTGTTTCATCTTGAAGCGCTTTTGAAATCTTATACATTTTTCTTCCTAGTGGAACTAAAATCAGTACTGATAATGGAATAACCGTTAAAAGTAAAAGTGTCATTTTCCAATCTAAAACAAATAATACAATTAATGATCCGACGATTGAAATACCACCTGTTAGTAAGTTTGACAAATGCTCAGAAATTAATGTCTTCACAACACCTGTATCATTTGTCATGCGGCTAATTGTATCGCCTGTTCTATTTTGATCATAATAAGATACTGGCAATATAAGTACCTTTTTCCACAAACGTTCTCTCAGTCCAGCTACAATCTTCTGTCCTATATAATTTAATAAATATATAGACAATCCTGCAGCTATAGTTTGCATAATAAAGAATGCAACTAATCCAACAATTTGTCCTGTACTAATTGAGGAAAGTGAAAAATTATCTACTAACCCTTTTGTTAACATCGGAATAAATAAACTTGCTCCCGTAGAAAGCAAACTCATTAATAACGCAAAAATAAGAATCCCTTTCGGAGGCTTTGTATCTTGAATAAGGCGTAAAAACTGCCTCCAATTCCCTTTTTTCTTTATTTCATCTCTAACTTCCATTCATGTTCATCTCCTCGTGTTAAACAAAACTGTTCTTTCTAAAAACAGAATACAATACAAATGTAAACTGAATGTAAACACACATTTTGTATTTTTACAAAATATACATAAAAACTCATCTTTACAACAGGTATAAACATCTGATATTATTACCTGGTACTTAATATTATTCTATGTGAATTATAAATAACTAATTTAAAATACTATATAAATCTCCAGTTATTGAAAGGAGTATCCTTTTTGCAAACAAATATACATTCCGAAAAGGAAACAATCATTTTTATTCATGGATTAGTTGGCAATCGTCGTGCCTTCAAAAAAGAGCATAAACGATTTTCGGCCTCTTACAACATTATTACATATGACTTATTAGGTCACGGCGATGATAAAGGTGAAGCTATCGAATTTTCATTACAGCGCCTCGTTGATCAATTATTGAATTTATACGAAAAAGAAGGCATTCAAAAAGCTCATATTTGCGCTTTAAGCTACGGCTGTTATATCTCTACCATTTTTGCACAAATGCATCCAGAAAAAGTTTTGAGCATTTGTCATATTGGTGGACATTATAATAACCCTTCCCTTTTATATAACGTATTTCAAAAGTTTTGGGAGAAGCGAGGAGACGATTACTCTAAATGGCTCTCTCAATACGCAAATACCATTTTTCCAAGTGGCATACTAAAGGCAAATCCGTTCGCAGTCATTTCAAAAAATATTTATTATCGGTTCGGATTGCAATTACATTCATCAATTATTGCTCAATCATTACGTCATCGGTTAGAATTCGATTTAAAATCTAAATTAAAATCACTTCCCCACCCTATACTATGGGTAATGGGTGAACATGATCATCTCTATAAATCTTGTCTTTTTGATTTAAAGTCCATTCTTCCTAACGTTTTATATAAAGAAATACCGTTAGCAGGACATGCAGCAAATTTATTTCGCCCTAACTATTTCCATGACTTATACGATCGATTTTTAAACGGGAAGTTAAAGTAAAAACTACTATACTCCCAATTTATTCAACTATAAAAAGGCTTCCCAAGTTTCCCTGGAAAGCCTTTTCTCTATACGAAAAGTATATAATCTACTTTTTCTTAGTATGCTTTTGTGTAACCTAATAGGTGCTTGCTCCAGTAAGAGTTACTTACAGAACTAATACGTACACCAGTTGCATCAGTTTCTGCACTAATGAACTGACCGTTTCCTAAGTAAACACCCATGTGAGAAGGACCTGATTTATAAGTGTTTTGGAAGTATACTAAATCACCTGGTTGTGGATTGCTAGTTTTTGTTTTAGAACTCCAGTATCCAGCAACTGTTTGACGAGCGCCTTTATGACCAGTTTGATTTAATACGTAGTGAATGAATCCACTGCAATCAAAACCAGCAGGTGTTGTACCAGCTGTTCTATATGGTGAACCATTTAATGATCTAGCGAATCCAGCGATTGAAGATGTATCTCCACCAGTTGTTGGTTTTTGTACGTCTTTACCTGGTTGTTGAACGTTATTTGTAACGTTATTGTTATTTGTAACGTTGTTTACTCCGCCTTTTACAAACTTAACGAAGTCTGCACTTACGTAACCTGTGCGGCCGTTATGGTTAATTTTGTACCAACCATTTTCAGCGCCAGTAACGTTTAATACTGTACCGTTTGTTACACCACCGATTACAGCGTTGTATGTAGCTGGGCCTGTACGTACTTTTAAAGCACCAGTGTTAACAACATAAGAACCACCAGTTTGAACTGTAGTAGTATTGTTGTTTGTAGTTGGTTGTTGTGTTTGGTTAGATACAGCAGAACCACCTTTTGTTACGAAGTCTTTACTTACGTATCCAGTTCCACCATTGAAGTTGATTTTAAACCAATCTTGTACTTCACCAACAACTTGTACTGTTTTACCTTTATTTACAGAGCCTAATACTGTATGAGATGTACTTGGGCCTGTACGTACGTTAAGTGAAGAAACGTTTACTGTGTAAGTACCAGTTCCTTGTTGAACAGTAGTTCCTGTTTTACCACCAGTCGTTACGAAGTCACCACTTACATAACCAGTTTGACCGTTTACAGTTACTTTGAACCAACCGTTTTCTTGTCCAATTACTTGTAGTACTTGACCTTGTTTTACTTTAGAAATAACGCTATGTCCTGTACCAGCACCTGAACGAACATTTAATACATCAGCAGTTACTGTGTATTTTAAGTCGGATTTTGTTTCTACAGTTTTTGTTTCAGTTACAGTCGTTTGTGTTTGTGTTTGTCCATTAATTTCTTTTAGCGCTTCGTTTGAAACTTGTGCATGAGCAGAATCCATACCTGGAACTGCAACACCTGCTACTGAAGCTGCTGCTAAACCTGCAATTACTTTTTTCATAAGTTGTCTTTACTTCCTTTCCCTACTATCCTCTTAAAAAAACTTATAAACTTAATACTTTACAATATTATCAAAGTAAAATATTCATTAAGTTCCATTTTTTAACAAGAGTTTTATTTTTCACACAGAGTTCATTTTAAATGAACAAAGTGAAATCCGTGTGAACTTCATGTGAACTTTATCATTAAACACAGTGTTTTTGCAATGCTTTTTTTATATTTCTTATGTATTTTATTGAAAATTCGACATACCATTCATTATCTTAGTATATATTTTCTATCCACTTAAAAAAATTCTATTCATCTAACACAATGCAAAGAATGTATTTCCTATTATAGTTCCTCCTATGAAGTATACTCTTATCATGACAAAAAACACTTTTTTTATCAATAGTATAATATTTTTAGAAAACTATTTTTGATACTATCTATCACTTTTAAAAGATTTGACGATTTGTAAGATTTAACTTCAAAAATTCTGTTCTAATTTGACGAAAGTACACATTCCGCTACCCATTTTTAACTGTCTATGGAATTTATAGGGTATTTATATTATCATATATATAGTAGCGTCTTAATCTATACACATTTTATTTACCCTACACGGAAAGCAATTGAATTTTAAGATGAGCGTTTTATTGCTTGCAAATAGTGGAATCAAAAGGGAGGTATATTTATGAATAACATAATAGATGATCCTATAAATAAAAATATAGAACTGTACTATGCTTTTTTTCAATTCGTTTCAATTATTACCTTACAAAAAATATCAACTATTGAAACACGTAAAAACGAATTAAAAAATCAGATGAAAAATTCCTATCAAAAAAATCCTTACTACTTATAAAAAGGTGAACAGGTTGTATCCCTGTTCACCTTTTTATAAGTAGCAAAACCCCGATTGGTTCAAATAATAATTAGTGGGGGATAAACAATTCCCCCACTCGTTCCTACATTATTTATAAATTTTTACACGGTTTTCTAAAGGCTGGTATTCTTTTTCACCTGCAGGTACAACCGGTTTACCAAACGGCATTTGCGCAATAAGCTTCCAATTTTCTGGAACTCCCCATTCTTTTCTCACTTCTTCATCAATTAATGGATTGTAATGTTGCAATGTAGCACCAAACCCTTCAATTTCCAAAGCTGTCCAAATTGCAAATTGTAACATTCCAGAGGATTGCTGAGACCAAATTGGAAAGTTCTCTTTGTATAATGCAAATTTTTCTTGCAGTTCTTCCACCACTTCACTATCTTCGAAGTATAGAACTGTTCCATAACCACTTTTAAATGCATTCATTTTTTCTTCCGTAGAAGGGAAGTTATTTTCAGGTACAATTTTTCGTAACGTTTCTTTCGTAATATCCCATAACTTATCGTGTTGTTCTCCAAGCAAGACGACAACGCGAGCACTCTGAGAGTTAAAAGCTGAAGGTGTATGTTTTACAGCATGATAAATCACTTCTTGAATTTTTTCATCAGAAACTACTTGTTCTTTACTAATTGCGTAAATAGATCTTCTGTCTTCAATCGCTGAGTAAAAATCTTTTGCCATCATAATTCCCTCCAATTTTCATTTGAGGCTTTTTCCTATGTACACATCATATGCCCCTCAAAACTTATCATTAATAAGTTTCTAACTTTATAATATAAACAAACAATAATAAACTCAAATAATAACACTCACATTTTTTACCTTTTTACTTTATTAGTGCTAAAAAATAAAAGGCAATTTGCCGTTACCAATAGTACGTAACAACAAATTGCCTTTCTTATATGATGATCCAACTCAGTATTTCACTTAATTAACTAACCCAAATGCATAAGACATTAGCTTATTCGTTTCTGTAAAACGCTTTGTTTTACCTTTTGTTCCCATAACAACTGTAATAATACGAGTATCACCTTGTTTTGCTGTACCCGTAAAACAATACCCTGCGCTATCTGTAAATCCTGTTTTTAATCCGTCTATTCCTTCTATATATAAAGCTTTATTATTTTTGTTTAACATATCATTTGTACTTATAACATTAATATTATTAAATGCTAACTGACTTTGACGTAAGTGAGTCACTTCTAATATTTCTGGGTAATCTTTTATAAGATGATACGCCAAGTTTGCTACATCACCAGCCGTCATTTTTGTTTCACTTCCATCTGGCTCTTGTAATCCAGAAGCATTTGCAAATTTAGCATGTTCCGACATTTTGAACTGTTTCGCTTTTGCATCCATAAGCTGAACGAAATCTTTCTCCGATTTTGCCATATGTTCTGCTAAAGCCACAGCTGAATTATTAGCTGACTCAATCATTAATGCATGATATAAATCTTTAACAGTTAATGTGTCATTAACTTGTACTGGGATTCTCGCTCCCTCTGTTTGTGCCGCTTTCGCACTCATTTTCACCGGATCTTCCCAGCGAACTTTCCCATTATGTACATTTTCTAATAGAAGATATGCTGTCATCATCTTAGACATACTTGCTGGCGCAAAAGCCTCATTTTCATTATGTTGATAAATAATATCTCCATTACTCGCATCAATAATCATAGCTGCTTTTGCATCAATTTCCGGTGGTATGTACTTTGGTGGGACTACTTTTTCAACTAATCCTGTTTTAGGTAGTTCTGCCACTTGTAAAGGTTGTCCCTCTATACTTGTTGCACTCTTTTGAGTTCCTTGGAATAAGAACCAACATATCCCTAAAACAATGACTAATAGGACTGTCAGCCTTCCCCATTTTAACCGCTTCATTTCAAAACTCCTTTAACAAACCTTTTATACACTCACATTTAACCATAACAACTTTCCCTTTATATCGTCAAGGTAAAAAGCATATTTATTCATCTACAGCAATTATTATTTCAATGCATGTATGTTACAATAACAATACTGAAATATAAGAATATTCAATGATAAATCCTTATGAATAAAACTATTAATAGAAGGGATTCATACAAATGCTACTTCCAAAATCATTAAAATACGGAGACACAATTGGGATTTACTCACCTTCTTCTCCAGTAACCTACACTTCTCCTAAAAGATTTGAACGAGCGAAATCTTACTTACAACAGAAAGGATTTCATATATTAGAAGGTTCACTAACAGGTCGATATGATTATTATCGTTCGGGTAGTATACAAGAGCGTGCTGAGGAACTAAATGCTTTAATAAGAAACCCTAATGTTTCTTGTATCATGTCAACAATTGGTGGCATGAATTCAAATTCCTTATTGCCTTATATTGATTATGATGCTTTTCTAAATAACCCTAAAATAATGATTGGGTATTCAGATGCAACAAATAAAACGATACATATTGTAGAACCTTGGAAAAAATGAATGCATAGCTTCTATTGTTTTACAATAAAAGCCATGATACTATATAATTTGGAATGTGAAAGATTAAACAAAATACGTTCCAATATCTATTATTAGGAAAAGATAGATATAAATATATATTTATATGTAAAAGAGAGTGAATAAATGAAACCAACTATTAAAAATTACTTATTTTTACATGTAGCTTTTTTGATATATTCTATCATTATGGTTTACATGAAATGGGCGGCTAAATTTCCCATTGCTTCCATCTCATTTTTTATTGCTTATTTCGGACTAGTTATACTTTTATTTGGATATGCAATTTTATGGCAACAAGTAATTAAACATTTCGAAATATCAAAAGCATATTCACATCGCGGGATTATTATACTATGGTCAATGCTTTGGTCAGTATTTCTATTTGGAGATACGATTCAGTGGAATCATTTACTTGGTGCAGCTATTATTATCGTCGGAATTGTGGTGGTGACAAAAGATGAATAGTTATATGTTATTATTTATTTTCGGGATAATTTTAGCTAATTACTCACAAATATTATTAAAAAAAGCTACTTTGCAACAATACGATTCTAGAATAAAAGAATATGTGAATCCTTATGTTATTATCGGCTACTCTTTATTTGTAATTAACGCTGGATTAAATGTTATCGCCATGAAGGGCATGGCATTAAAACAAGCATCAGCATTAGAATCCTTAAGTTATATCATCATATTAATTTTCGGTTGGTATTTCCTAGGAGAAAAAATAACGAAACGTAAACTCATCGGCAACATGATTATTATCGTTGGTGTAATCGTTTATTGTATCCAATAGTAAAAGGCTCCGTTTATCACAAACGGAGCCTTTTACTATTGACCTAAATTTTGCACCTTCTCTTTCAAATCTCGAACTTGATCTACCGTCTGCATAAGCTCCGAGTTTTTAAACTCTTCTACATTCACTTTCCCTTCTTCTATCTTTATCATCGCCGTATCAATTAACGTATTTAACTTTTCGTTATATCCGACGATTTGCTGATGAAGATCCTTTGCTACATCAGGCGGTGTTAATTCATTAAAAGCGGGTATATCTTGTTTAATTTCACTAAGCTTCGCTTCTAATTCTTTTCGAGCTTCACTATCATTAACAGCCTTTTCAGCTAATGCTGGTGCATCATTTGCAAAAGCACTTATTTCATTTACATAGTCTGTCGCTTTTTGAGCATAATCTATGGAGTTCTTTCCTTGTTCTACTAGTGAACATCCCATTAAGCCAATTGTAACTATAAATACTACTAAAGTTGATTTTATTTTCATTTTAGGCTCCCTTCGTCTTTATAATTGTCTGTAAGTTTCTCTATCCTAACTTCTAGCTACATTACTTATAACCTTTTTTCAAATAGCTATTTACCCTCTTACATGCCCGATTACCGTTACAACATCTACTTCTATATGTACGCTAATAATATCTTCAATTATATCCGTATATCCTTGTCCTATAGCTGTTCCATAGTGTAATGTAAGCCCCTTCTTTTCATACACTGACTTTGGTACTGAAAAAATAAATCTCCTCAAATTTCTTTCATCAGCCGGTTCCATAATTAAAACAATCCCATCCTCATCAAACATATACGCTCGCCCTCCAACTTTACATTCACTATGGCTCAGTATTGCCTTGGTCAGCAAAATTTAAAACATAATACATTTATATACACACTCTGCTGCACCATAAAAATAAAAAACATTCCTTCTTTTTGTTAAGAATGAATGTTTTTTAAAAAATCAATTTCTAACTCTAGCATCTTTCTTTGACGAGGTTTTATTTTTCTTACGGGAACTCCAGCATAAATATACCAATCTTCTAAACTCTTTTTCACCATACTCATCGCACCTACTGCCGTGCCTTCTCCTATAGTTACATTTGGAAAAAGAATAGAATTAGCACCAATAATCGCATGTTTTTTTAAAATAACTTTTTCTGTTTTCACATTCCTATATTGATTCGGGACGGTTGGCCCCATTAATGTATTCCCACTGAAATCATCTAGTACTGCATATACGATTGTTTTAGCTGAGATATTTGCAAAGTCATGCATTTCAATTCCAACTTCTCCTCCATATAACGCTGTATACGCTGATATATGTGAATAACTTCCAATTGTGATTTTGCCACTTAAAATGCAAAAATCATCAATTCTTACATGATTACCAACTGATATAACACCTGGATTATATATACTTACTTTTTTACTAATCAATACATTTTTCCCAACAGATAAAAATCCAATTTTCTTTAGCTCTTCTTGATTATAAAAACTATTCATCTACCGACACCACCTTCTGCTCTAAACAGATTACAATTTGCTCTACTAGTTCTTTCGTCATTCCTTCCCATAAAGGTAAACTTACGATTCGTTTTGCTATTTTATTCGTTTTTGTTAAATCTGTCGACTTATAGTTTTTAAAAAGAACTTGTTGGTGGCAAGATGGTGAAAAGTATAATCTAGCTTCTATTTTCTGTTTTTTCAGTTCTTCAATTACTTGTATGTTGCGAACTTCTTCTGGACAAATGATAGGCATAAATTGGTGAATAACTGCTTCTGTCTTTTGGAATTTCCACCCTTTTTTCATTAACCCAGTATTTTGTAACAACTGTTTATACCATTCAGAAATACGGGTACGTTCTTTTAATTTTTGATCCCACTTTTTTATAGTCGCAATCCCAATAGCTGCTGCGTATTCAGACATTTTACAATTAAACCCCATCATCGTACATTCACGATTTGTATCAAATCCGAAATTCCCCATTCTTTTAATACGTTGTATATCTTCTTCGTTTTTACTATATATGAGCCCTCCTTCACCAATTCCGAACGGCTTTGTTGCATGAAAGCTATATACGATCATTCCACTAAAATCTTGACCGTAATGCATCCCTCCATTCATTAATCCAAATCCCGGCGCCGCATCTACGACAACCGGAATCCCCTTCTTCTCTAATTCTTCATATTCTTCTAAGTTCATCCATGATCCAAAAGTGGCGTACGGGACAACAATCGCAACCTCTTCTTTTAATTCTTCTATCTTATCCAAAAGTACGGTTTTATCCATATACCAATCATCTATTGAAATATCAATAAAGTAAGGTTCCAATCCACACCAAATAGCGGCTAAGGCAGTCGCAGGGAATGTAAAGCTAGGCATGAGAGCATACTTTCCCTTTCTTCTTTTCTTTAGTTGAATAGCCGCCATTAACCCTAACGTTGCGTTTGCTACTGTTGTAACAGCTCCCCTGTTTTGAAAAAATCCCGACATAATTGTTTGTTCAAAACGTTGATTTATAGGTCCGTAATTCGTATATATGTGAGATGTATCAATTTCCTTCAATTCATCCAAATACTCAATTACAGGTACAGTTGAAGCACGTAAAAAAGGAATATTCTCCATATCTATCTATTCCTTCCTATCATTTTCGGACAATATAGAGCATATCTGTTTCAGATAATCCAAATTTCCTAGCACTTTTCATTCCTTGTTTTTCCGCTATGTTATATAATTCTACCTTAAATCCTGCATTCATTAATCGTTGAATAAATCCCGATTGATTGTAAATTCTCACATGATCTTCTTGACCAAAAGCTAATTTCCTCAATTGTGGTGTTACAATTAATTCATTCTCTATAATAAAATCTACATTCATTACGATTGGTACTTGAATAATTCCCCATCCATTTGGCTTTAACACTCTATATAACTCTCGCATTGCTTTGTCATCATCAGGAACGTGTTCTAACACATGGCTACATAATATTACATCAAAAGTATTACTATCATATGTAATTCTTGTAACATCAATTTCCTTCATTAATGGATCCTTTGGTTCTAAGTCACCACATACATACGTAATATTTTTATACTCGTTAAACCAATCTCTTAACTTTGCTTCAGGTGCAATATGAAGCATTGTATAGTTTCTATTTAACAAGTCCGTTTCCGTTTCAATGTACGCACGGTACAATCTTTCACGATCCATCGAATTACAAACTGGACATATCCCTGTATCTTTATTCCACATTTCAAATTTATATTTCGGAAAATCATAATGTGCTGGCCAAGGTGAAAATTTTTCAAATTGTTGATTGCAATATTGACAATAACAACATTCTTTCTCGAACATATGAGCAACTAACTTGTTTAAGCCTTTTTTTATCTTTTCATTATAAATTTGATCTAGTTCGCCATTTCTTACTGCATCCTTAACTATAAATCCCGCATTTTCTAAACAATAAGATAAACTCTCTTTATACTCACTTTCGGAGCTTAAAAACCCACTATTATATGCATCTATAATTAATTCAATCCACTCTTCAATTGTCATTAAAATAAAATGCATTTGTTTTTGATTTTGTCCACTATGCTGTCTAAAATAACTAAGAGGTTCATGTATATAAACTACTTTTCCTTTCCTCATCATATCTAGCCAAGTTGCAATGTCATTAATAGCAGAATAAGCCTTTCCTTTAAAATATCCAAACTTCCCGTCAAACAAATTCCGATTAAACAAAACAGTTGTCGGCTCACCAACTACATTTTTCAAGTTTTTTAACATATAATTCCCTAATTCTTTTCCTTCAAAAAGTGTAGTTTCTTTCGCGATTTTCATATTTAATGTTGAAGGTGGTAATATCTCTCCATTCTCATCAATCAGTTCACGATATGACGTCACAAATGAAATATTTTCTAACGTCAAAAAGTATTTCATCATTCTCTCGATCTTTTCATGATGAAATAAATCATCATCTAATAAAAAGTTTATATAGTCCCCATTCGCAAGTTCTACACACTTATTAAAGTTTTCGGCAACTAACGGCGTTTCATTTTTAA
Source organism: Bacillus cereus group sp. BfR-BA-01350 (assembly GCF_022663775.1). Taxonomy (NCBI): domain Bacteria; kingdom Bacillati; phylum Bacillota; class Bacilli; order Caryophanales; family Bacillaceae; genus Bacillus; species Bacillus cereus group sp. BfR-BA-01350. The sequence goes on along the minus strand of NZ_JAKUGD010000001.1, from coordinate 403,556 downwards.
CATATGTAATACACTCATATTCACGTAAGTACGGTTGAATCATCGCATTGACTTCATCATTTGTACTGTCGTCAGAAATAATAATTTCAATATTTTCATATGTTTGATTCAAAGCGCTGTTGAGTGCTAATTCCAAGTAATAAGGTCTATTGTATGCAGGAATAAGTATACTTACTTTCGGTAAAGAAGAATTATTATTTATATGTTGTTTTTTCTTTTCTATGTTTATTTTCTTCGCTCTAATTTTTTGGTAATAGTCTAATGTATATAATATTGATGACGGAACTATCCTTCTTGCATATTCTAGAAAATTAGTTATCGCTTCATCTAACTCTTTTTCGTTAGATAAGAAACCATATTTTTCTCCAGCTATAATACTATGTGAAAAATCTTCTAATCCATCCATCATTTTATTAGATTCATTTAACTGTTGATCTGGATGTAATCGAAAGTAACTCAGTGTCTCTGCTATATATACTGCTTTTCCTTTACTTAATAAAGATAACCATGAAGCTATATCTACGTTACAAAGATACCTCCTCTTATCAAAAATCCCATACGGTTCTTGTAAATCATTTTTACGAAATAAAACTGTTGTCGGTTCTCCAATATAATTTTTTTGATCCACAATTACCCTATTTGCTAATTCTGTTCCCTCTATAATCGTATCCTCTTCAAATAAACGGACAGTTGAATAAATATGTCGTAGTTCTTTCCCTTTTTCATCAATTACTTGACGATGAGATGTTACAAGCTTAATTTCATTATCTAAATCATTGAAAAAACACTTCATCATTTTTTCAATTTTATCCACATGAAAGATATCATCATCCATTAAAAAATTTATATACTCACCGTTCGCTTCATGAAATAACATGAGTGCATTTTCAAATTGTCCGAGAGTTGAACTGTTTTTTATATAAATAATATTTGAATGATCACATAAGTATTTTTGTAACACCTTTTCTGTTTCATCATTCGTACTATCATCTCCAACTATAATTTCTATATTAGAGTACGTTTGTTCCAGCACACTACATAACGCCTCTTCAAAAAAGCGAGGACGATTATATGTAGGAATTAAAACACTTACCAACGGAAGTTGATCTACCACCTCTTCATTTCTTTCAATACGAGTTCTCATTTTACTCTCTCACCTCTTCGCATATTATTTATATACGCGACACAAAAATCACATTACTGTAACCGAATGGAGCCTATATACTTTTATGCAGACATGAAACGAAATATCATACTTTTCGTTCCTGAATAAACATATTTAATAACACGGACATTTTATTTGCACCTTTTTTATTCATATGATCACTATCATAAAAATCATCATCGCAAAATAATGGCGAATCAAATAAATCTATAATTTGAAAAGAATATTGAGCTTGAAAATCGTTTATAACTTTATAAAAATCTTCTTTTAATTTCTTACTACTACAATTGAAATAATGTGAAGTAACAGGGAATACAACAATTAGTGGTTTTATATCATGTTTTAACAGTAGTTCTAAATATTTTTCGAAAATCTTTTTATATTCAACTAAAGTATGAGGATATGATAATTTAGCATGTGAAGCTGCTCTTATTTTTCCGTGTTCTTCAAAAGGAATGTGAAGAGGAGTGATATTCCATTCAGCGTGTATCCAGGGCAGTATCAATGATTCATCTTTTAGTTCATCTAATAAAATATACTCAAAATGCAAATTAAAAATAGAAAAAAGCTGTTTCGGCGTATCTAGGTGTGAGAACCCATCAGTGGGTAGATGAGAATGAACTACAGTATGATGACCGTCTTGAAACAATGGATAATATACCTTGTGAATTCTATATGATTCAGATGATAACGACATGTCAAAATAAAACGAGAAATAAGCTATTCCTATCAAACAATATTGAAAGGAATGATTGTTTGATAGAAGTTGTGATGCTATTAAATAATCATAGTATAGATCTTGCGATGGAAGTGTTAGTTTTATTGACTTTTTTGAGAGGAGCTCTGTACTTATGCCACAATGCGGATAAGACAAGCCCGTCGCAAACAATTCATACGTCGGATCACCCTTTGCTTTTTTCATAGAAATGTATAAAGACATAAGATCCGGATTTATTTGATAGATAGAAATTAATTTATTCCTCCATTCATACATGTATTTTGTTAAATTAATAATTTTTGTACTTTGCACGCCCCTATTTATCAATTCATTTGTAAGTTTTTCTGCGTCCATTCTCCAAATGACTATATATTGAAAAGAATTTTCTATTTGAACAATAGCTGAAACGTCTACAAGATGAACGATTGTTTTACATTTATTTTTGTCTAATGTATTTTGAATCTTCTCCCTTGATAATTCATCACTTAAAACAATAATTTTATACTGCTCCTTCACGTATATCCCCTCCATTATATGTATAATATGAAATTCATTTTTCATTCATAACAATCATATACATTTGCCATCCATCAAAAAAAGAATAGAATATTTATTTCAAAACAAAAAATAGCTCCACCATTAGGCGTAGCTATTTTTCCATTACATACTTAATAAAGTGAAGCTTTAATCAGTGGGGGGGGTTTTTCATCCCCCACTGATTATTAGTTGAACCAATCGGACTTTTATGGGCAGTTGATCCCCCACCTAACTTCTTTGCTTTCACTGCATTTTAAGGTGGGAGTCTTACTGCCCATTAAAGTCGGATAAAATTATATTCCTTTGTCTAACTCATAAAGCATACGATACTTTTCATTTTCTTTCAGAAGTTGTTCATGACTACCTTGCATCACAATTTGACCACGATCAAGGAATATTACTTCATCAACATGCTCCATTCCTACAAGATGGTGCGTAATCCAAATTACTGTCTTTTCTTCTGTTGCAGAAAACATCGTTTCTATTAAAGATAATTCTGTCTTTGGATCTAAGCCGATTGTAGGTTCATCTAGTACAATGATTGGTGCTTCTTGCATTAGCGTTCTTGCAAAAGCAACCCGTTGTCTTTCCCCGCCAGAAAATCTTTTCCCCATCTCATGCATTTTTGTTTGTAATCTATCTGGAAGAGAAACAACATGCGAAGCTAATTGTGCTTTCTCTAAAGCTTTCCATATCTCTTCATCTGTTGCCTCTGGTTTGCCTATCCTCACATTATTTCCAATTGTCGTATCGAATAAATGCGGCTTTTGATTCAATACAGAAATATATTTTGATAAAAGATTCGTATGAGCATGTTCACTATTCAATAAAACTTCACCATGTAATGGGCTTAGCGCACCTGTTAACAGTTTTAATAAAGTTGATTTTCCTGTTCCGCTTCTTCCTAAAATGGCGATTTTCTTCCCTGCTTTTATTTGTAATGATACATCTTTCAATACAAATTCATTGCTATCTGGATAACTATACGATACATGTTTTAATTCAATATCTATATGTTTTGATGCGACATAATCCTTATCTCCATGTAATTCCTTTTCATCTTGTAAAACACCATTACCTTCTACTTGATTGAGACGATGAGCAGATTCTACATATGATGGTATCCGATCGATAGCATCTGAAAGAGGAATAAGCGCGTTTGTGACAGATAACGTCATTAAGACGAAAGCCGCAATAACAGTAGGTGCAATCTGTTCACTTGCCGCCTCATTTCCAGTCCATATGATCATTGAAATGACTACAATCCCTACTACTAATTGAATGATACTGTCCCGAATATGATTCCAGCGCTTCATTCTTTTCTCAATTTTTAACAACTGATCATTTTGTTCTACATACTTATCAATGAATTCATCTTTTCTACCACTTGCTTGCCAATCAGATAATCCAAAGACAGCATCTGTTAGTTGTTGGTACAAACGGTTTCTTCCTTGCTTTAAAGTAACATGATGTTTCTTCATTAAAAGTAATGATATAAATGGAAGAAGAAAAACGATAATAGCCAACATACATGCTGCAATAAGTGCAAACACTACGTCAAATGTACCGATAACAAGTACGAATATGCTATATACAACTAATGCTAATATGCTAGGAAATATTGTACGTAAATATAGGTTTTGTAAATGCTCTATATCTTCGGATAATACCCCTAACATATCACCCGTTTGGAATCGCGAACGGAAAAATAACGCCTGTGGTTCTACTATCCCATATAGTTTCGTTCTCATCTTTTCTAAAATACGTAGTACGACATCGTGACCAACTAAACGCTCTACATAATGAAATACCGCTTGTCCTATACTAAACGCACGTGTTGCAACGATAGGAACATATACAGCCATTACATTTTCTGGTCTAAGAGCAGATTTAGAGATTAAATAACCTGAAATGAAAAGTAGCATTGCACCTGAACTAACTCCAAGCAGACCAAGGAAAATAGTTATAGTCATTCTACCTTTATTTTGCTGTACATACGGTTTAATCCAGTTACTCATCTCTATCCCCTCTCTTTCCTGCGAAAATGTAATGCTTCATTCTTTACAAGTTCTTCATACGTTCCGCTTTCTATCATTTTCCCTTTATTTAAAATAAGAATATGATCCATTTGTTTCATCCAGTGAAGACGATGTGTTGCAAGAAATACTAACTTACCTTCAAACAGACGTAACATCGCTTGTTTTATTTCAAATTCAGTTTCAATATCAAGATGTGCTGTAGGCTCGTCTAATAAAATAATTGGCTTTTTGCTCAAAAGGGCTCGCGCCATTGCGACACGTTGTTCTTGTCCGCCACTCAGCATACGCCCACCTTCTCCAATTCTTTCATACATTCCATTTGGAAGCGATGTAACAAGTGAACGAAGACCGACTTCATTCATAACTCTTTCCACTTCTTCATCAGTTGTATTTGTTTCATAGAAACAAATGTTATCTTTTAATGAAAGCGGGAAAATATAAGGTTGCTGCGGAATATAAGCAATATTCTTTTGCCACTCTTCACGAGTAGCCCCATCAATTTCCACACCATTTACAATCATCTTTCCAGCTGAAGGAGTTAAAAACCCTGCTAATACGTCGATTAACGTTGATTTCCCTGCTCCACTTTCACCAATTACACCTATAGCGCCAGTGCCTTTCCAAGTAAAATCAATTTCCTCTAATATAGCTTTTTCAGATTCATCATTCTTTACTTTTACATCTTGTAATTTCAAGTTACTAGAGGAATTCCATATTAGATTTACATTAGATTCTTTCTTCCCTATTTCTTTTTGTCGCTGTAAAATCTCCTCTATTTGCTCCATTGCAAGTTGTCCATCTAACGTAGCATGATAATTTGCTCCAACTTGTTTAATCGGCAGAAAATATTCCGGAGCTAAAATCAAAATTGTAAGGGCTGGTAATAGTATAATCGTTCCATCTATTAAACGTATCCCTAATCCAACTGCCACAAACGCAATTGATAAACTCGTAAAGAAATCTAATGCAAAAGAAGAAAGAAAAGCAACTCGCAAAGTACGCATCGTTGCTTTTCTATACCTTTTACTTACTTTTTCAATCTTTCCTTCGTGCTGTTCACTTTTCCCTAAATACTTTAATGTTTCTAAACCTTTTAACGTATCTACAAAATGGTTCGAAAGTACACGATATATCTCGTACTGACTATCTGCCATTTTTTGCGCTGCTAATCCGAGAAGAATCATAAATATGATCACGATAGGAATCGTTACAACTAAAATGATTCCAGACTCAATATCTAGCGTAAAAACATATAGTACAATTAGTCCTGGTACGATACTACTTCTAATCATTTTAGGAATTGTTAATTCAATATATGTTTTAAATTTCTCAATACCCTCTATCGATAAGGTAACCAGATGACCTGTTCCAGCAGTTTGAACATATCGTGGACCTAATGTGAAATACGCCTCTATTAATTGTTTTCTCAGTAGCGATCCTGTTTTTTCAGCAAAACGTTCCACTAATATTTGCGATATTCGAACTAGCAAATGACGTACTGCAAACGTGATTCCGAAATAAACTGTTTCATTTAACACAGATTGCACTGCTTCTCCCTGAAATAAAAACGTAATAGCTCGCGCTAAAAACACCGTTTGTGCAATAATACTAAAAGCTTCTAACATGCTAATGATTGTTAGCACTACATATAAAACTCGGCTACCAGGATACGACGGAAGTCCTCTTTTTCTTTTCATTAGTACTCCAAATCTTTATCTGACTTAACAGGTTGTCTAAACACATAGAAACTCCATATTTGACTTCCCAAAACAAATGGCAATATAGCAATTGAAAAATACGTCATCAGTTTTAGTGCATAATCTCCCGATGCTGCATTATAAATTGTTAAATCGTATATTGACCCTAACGAACTAATTAAGACACGTGGAAACATGCCAGCAAACACACTCGCACTTAGTAAAATGATTGTTAAACTTGTCATAAAGAAAGCCCAACCATCTCTTCTTCTTTTATTTAATAATGTTGACGCACATAATGCTACAAAAGCTCCAATCGGAACCATAATCCATTCTTTACCATGCCCAGTGAAAATATCTGTTTTCCATAATCCAACACCGGCAAAAATAAGAAGTGTGAAAATTGCAAGTGGTGCAATTTTCAGTGCAGCAATACGTGCACGTTCTCTTAACTTACCAGTTGTACGTATAGTAAGGAATTGCAATCCGTGAACAATACATAACAGAAGGAACATAACTCCTCCAAGTAATGCAAATGGATGAAGTAATTGTAAGAATCCACCTACAGCATTTTTCGTCTCATCAATTGGAATACCTACCATAAAGTTAGCAATGGCAACTCCCCAAAGGATAGGCGGTAGTAAACTCCCTAAAAACATACCCCAATCCCAAAAGCCTTTCCATTTATGATTATCTATTTTCGCACGGAATTTAAAGGAAACACCTCTAATAATTAAAGCAAGAAGCATAAATACAAACGGAATGTAAAACCCACTAAATAAAGTTGCATACCAATGCGGGAATGCCGCAAACATAGCGCCACCAGCACAAACAAGCCATACTTCATTCGCGTGCCAAAATGGACCAATTGTATTTAAATATATTCTTTTCTCTAAATCGTTTTCTCCTAAAAACCTTGAAACTATACCTACACCGAAATCGAAACCTTCAAGTACAAAGAAGCCTACGAATAAAACTGCAATAATAATAAACCACAACTCATTAAGAGATAACATACTCACCCTCCTTATCAAATGGATCATGGCTTTGAGAATCCTGTTTCGCTTTCTTATTCTCATGTCCTTTAATAATACGAACGAATAAGTAAACTGTAATTCCACCTATAATTAAATATAATGATGTGAACGAAACTAAAGAGAATAGCACTTCTCCGAACGTAACATTTGGAGATACAGCATCTTCCGTTTTCATAACACCGAAAACTACCCAAGGTTGACGTCCCATTTCAGTCATAATCCATCCTACTGTATTACCGATAAACGGTAGTGAAATTGCATACACCATTAATTTTAAATACCAAGTTTTTTCAGCTAAACGATCTTTTCTTGATAAGAACCATCCGTACGCTCCTAGAAGAAGCATAAATGTTCCACTCATTACCATCGCTCTAAAGCTCCAGAACATCGTGTGTACTGGTGGAATATAATCTCCAGGCCCATATTTTTCTTCATATTGCTTTTGAATTTGATTCATCCCTTCTACTTGACCGCTAAATTTATCATATGATAATAGACTTAGCATATACGGGATTTGAATTTCAAACGAATTTTCTTTCTTCTCCGCATCAATTTTCGCAAATACTGTAAATGGCGCTGGATCTTCACTCGTATTCCATAACGCTTCAGCTGCTGCCATTTTCATTGGGTGTGTCTTAATTAATTGTTGTGCTTGCGCATGACCGAAGAATAATACTAGCGCCGTTGTAAGTGTTCCAACAATGATAGAAATGCGGAATGATTTTTTAAACACTTCAGTTTCTTGTGCTTTCGTTATTTTCCATGCACTCACACCGGCAATAAAGAATGCACCGGTTGCAATTGCCGCTGTAATGGTATGCGGGAATTGTACCCATAATTGTGGATTTTGAATAATTGCTAAGAAATCATTCATTTGTGCACGTCCATCTGCTGCCATTTCATATCCTACTGGCGATTGCATAAATGCACTTGCAGTTAAAATCCAAAATGCTGATAACATTGTTCCAATTGAAAGGAGCCAAATACATAAAAGGTGAATGCGCTTCGGTAATTTATCCTCACCGAATACCCATAAACCTAAAAATGTAGACTCAATGAAAAATGCTAATAAACCTTCAATCGCAAGTGATGGACCAAACACATCACCTACGAAACGCGAATAGGTTGACCAGTTCATACCAAACTGGAATTCTTGTAAAATACCAGTTACTACACCTACCGCAAAGTTAACAAGGAATATTTGTGTCCAAAACTTCGTCATCTTCTTATAAATTTCTTGTCCCTTTACCACATATAACGTTTGCATTAACGCAATGATAAAAGCTAAACCAATAGACAGCGGAACAAAAAAGTAATGGAAAATCGTTGTTGATGCGAATTGTATTCGTGCCAATTCAAGCGTTTCCATACTACAATCACTTCCTTCATAGTTTTTATAATAAAAGTTAATTAAGCAATCTTATCAAGCTCAATTATTAAGAAATACGAAAAGACAAAAACATTTTGTATGTATTGTCGAAAAATATGAAGTTTCAGTTTTTCAAACTATTGTAATGCTATTTTTTACCTTTTCACTATTTCTGTAGTGTTTTATTCGTTAATCGAATTGTATAATATACCTGCATAGTAAATTCAGCTGATTTTTGACGTATTATTGACATCATTTTGTCTGAAATATGTCTTTTGGTATTTTTTTGAATTAGATTTTTCTCATCGATAAAATGTGTTTTTTTAATATGAGACTTATCTTTGCATCAATAAAATAATCGTTTCTCTCTTTATACACTTGACTTTTCTACGAAAAAATTTCCTGTTAACCAATGGATAATTTCGTTATTTTTTTGTCAAGAGAAAAATGTATTTCTAAAATTCAAACATGGAATATTGTTATTCAAAAATAGGAAATAACCTCCTCTTTTCAGATTAAAAATTCACTTTTTTGTCATTTTTTCAAACTAAAATAAATTAAAAAATACCGAGAATCCATTAGACTCTCGGTATTTTTTAATTTATTTTGCTGTATGTTTTCTAATAGCCGGTAAAATTTCAGTAGCAATTAGCTCGATATTTTTCTCAATTTTATCATATGGTACGCCACCAAAATCAATTTGTGCCATAAAGCGTTGTTGCCCAAACAATTCATATTGGTAAAGCATTTTTTCGATAATTTGTTGTGGGCTACCAACCATTAACGCGTCACGGTAATCTATTGCATTTGTAAATTGTTGTTTCGGATACCCACCACCGCGTAGCGTAAGCATACCAGCATTAATGTGAGGATAGTATTCACTAAGTGCATCTTGTGAATTTTTTGCTGTGTAAAATAAACTCGTTGTTGCAACTGGCAAACTCGCTGGATTAAATCCACTTTGCGCAGCCGCCTCACGGTAAGCATCTACTGATCCTTTAAAGTTAATAGCTGGGCCACCTAGTGTTGTTATCATCATTGGTACACCTGCACGTCCTGCTTTAATCGCACTAGCTGGTGGGCCACCAACTGCACGCCAAATTGGTAAGTTATTATTTTTAGCTCTTGGAATAACCGATGCATGCGCAAGCGGTGCTCTGAACTGTCCATTCCATGTTACATGTTCCTCTTTATTAATTTTTAATAAAAGATCCATCTTCTCTTCAAATAACTCTTCATAATCATTCACATCATAACCAAGTAAACTATATCCCCCAATACGAGATCCACGACCAGCCACAATTTCTGCACGTCCATTAGAAATCAAATCAAGTGTAGCAAAGTCCTCGTATACTCGTATCGGATCAGATGTACTTATTATCGTTGCTGAACTTGCAATTTTTATATTTTTCGTTGCTTGCGCAATCGCTCCTAAAATAACTGTATGAGCTTGCGTTGTAAAGTGTGTTTGATGACTTTCACCGACAGCAAATACATCAAGTCCAGCTTCATCCGCTAACTTTGCTGTTTTAATTAATTCATGAATTCTTTGTTCAGCACTAATTTTCTCTCCGTTATGTGGATTTAAAACATGATCCCCAATTGAATATAACCCAAACTCCATTCCTTTACTTGTATTCATACGGTATTTTTCCATCATTACTCTCTCCTTTGATGAGGTATTATTAGTTTCTCTTTTAAAAACATTTGTAAGTCAAATGTTTTTCCCTATTGCTTACAACATCACTTGATTAGTCAATTGATATTGTAAAAAAAATTACTCTTGCGGTAATTCTTTTTTTTCACTATGCTTATGAACCTTCGTCATTAGCTCGTATAACATTTTCTGTTCTTCTTCATTTAATACATCATCAAAAAACGATGATTGAAATGCAAGCTGCTCTGGCAGTGCTCTCTCTAAGGCCGCTTCCCCTTGCTCTGTCAGACTAATTGTTTTCGTTTTCCAATCTTGTTTTCGTACAATATATCCTTCTTTTTCAAGACGTGTTAACATTCGAGAAATACCGCCTTGTGTAACAGTTACCTTTTCAGCTAACTCCATTTGTGTTAGCGGTTGATACGTACGTATTTGCAAAAGCACATCAAATTGAGCAGTCGTTAAATCAAAGCGTTTTAAAAACTCATTTGACATCTGATTACTTTGGTTCGTAAATCGTATTAAACGTAACCATATTAATGATCCTATCGTATTATCACGCATGTTTGATCACTTCCTATCGTGAATCTTACTATCACTTTACTACGCAAGTGATAAAAAAGCAAGAGAAAAAGTGAAAAATATCTCATTAGAGTATTACATAAATAACGATAAGAAAGAATTCATGTTTAAATGAATTCTTTCTTATCGTTATTCTTAACTTTCCATATCATTCATTGCTATATGTAAAGCGCCTACTGCTTTGGGCCAACCAACATAAAAAGCCAAATGTGTTATTAATGCAATCATTTCATTTTCTTTAATTCCATTTTGTTTGGCCAGTCGCAAATGAAATGGTAATTGCTCTGTATTACCAAGACTGATTAATACCGACACTGTACATAAACTCCTTTCTCTTAATGTTAAAGTGTCATCTCGCCACACTTCCTCGAACAGTATCTCTTCACTATAATGAGCAAATGCAGGTGCCTTTTCTCTCATTTTCTCTTGAATACAATATTCAATGGATTCATTCATCATTTCACTCCCCCTTCACTTTTACCAATTGCGCCAATCCTTGACCAAACGACCAATTTTCAGCGGCTGTCTCGTTAAGTGTAATAAAAATGTCTGCACTTTTTATACTAGAACATTCAGAAACCCTCAAAGATATTGACTGATACAGATCGCGTTTCTGCTTTATCGTTCTTCCCGGTCCACATGTGATAGAAACATACATCATATTCTCTGTTCTCTTTTCTCCTCTTTCTAATAAATAATATGGATCATATAAAAAATGATTTTGTTGATAAGGTACAAACATTTCAAAAAAATCATTTTCAGGGATGTTAAAATGTTTAATTAATGAAAGATGAATACATTCACCTATCTTTTTCAATTCTTCTTCATTTAATATATTTTCATGATAATAAACGTTTACAAAAGGCATATATTTTCACCCCTTTACTTAATTTAGCATTCAACAAGATATCATTGTGAAATGTGCAAAATCTCATATACTGTAGTACCTTTATTCGTTACCATATCAGGCTTTTCTTCATAAAAATTAAACTTACTATATCCCCATTTATCTGGATTATATACTATTACATTTCCTAAACAATTTTCTACCTTTTGATCCACAATGATAGATTGAATCCCACTCAATGATTCACTTGGAGAAATACTTCCTTCATATTCAACAACATATCTACATTTCTTAAAATTATTTTTTAAATTAACAACTAATGGAACACCTATATTTATTTGTTGCCACCCAAACGATTGTAAAATATTATCGTAATACCCTTCAAAGATAAATTTGTTCATTCCTTCATGACCATTCCAAACATATAAAGGCGCATAACAGTTATAGAAATTCCCGTCTTTACTTGCCTCAGTAATTAAATAAGCTTTAAAATTTAAGTCTTGAAAACCATCCGTTTTATACCCATTATCCTCTACCCTTTTTCTAATAATCTCCATGTCATAATCCTTTGGCAAAATGACCTTATATTGCATTCCAATCATGTTTATCACTCACTTTCCATCTTATATACACAATGATAAACCGATGACTGGCCAGCGTAAAATAAGTATAACTTATGCTTGGTATCATTTATAATGATATCGTATAAGGAGCTGTGATAAATGGAAATAAATGATCTTATTATATTCAAAACTGTAGCTAGCGAAGGTTCTATTAGTAAAGCTGCGAAAGAGTTAGGATATGTTCAACCAAACGTAACTGAGCGAATCAAAAAATTAGAACTAGAATTAGAAACACCTTTACTACATAGAGATAACAAAGGCGTTTCCTTATTACCTTCTGGTGACATTTTACTAGACTACACAAATCAAATATTAACGCTAGTAGAAGAAGCGAAAGATAAAATTAAAATGTGTGGTTCTTCTTATATAATCGCGACATCACAATCGATTTTGACTAATTATGTAAGTAAGCGCATTAAAGAAAATTTCAGGAATTATCAAATATATGTAGAAAATAGTAGTCATTTGCAAAAATTACTGCAGCAACAAAAAGTTGATATGGTCATTACTTATGAGGATTACCCGGACACAGCGTTTAAAAAAGTATTTTCCACTTCAATTTCTATCGGTTTATTAAAAGCGAAAGAAAAGTGTACTGTTGACTATTCAAAGGAACTCTTCTTCGTTAGCAATGACAAAAAGTGCCCTTTTAGAAATAAGACCATTCAATTTCTAAAAGAAAATAATTTATCTCAGCGTCAACTTCAACAGCTAGATTCTTATTCGCTTATGGAAGAGTATATTCAGGACGGAAAAGGCATAGCCTTTTTACCGATTAATAATGATAAATTGGTACCAATTGAAGATGTTCAAATTGAGAAATTAACTGTCCATTTTTTCACAAATCAAAACTCTTTAAAACACATCCCTGATGAATTATTTAATTAATAAAAAATCCCTCCTTTACAAATCTAAAAGAGGGATTTTCATATTTTATACAATCGATTTTTCACACGTTTTGCTCCACTTCTGCACTTTTCTCCTTCTTATTCCGTTTCATATTCTTCAAACCCTTAACCGTGCCAACTAATCCTTTCGGGAAAACTAGCAATACGATAATGTACAATACACCAAGAATAATTGTCCACCGTTCAAAAATCGGATACTCTGTAGCTAGTTCTGATAAATAATATTTTAGGGATTCAATAATTCCAGCTCCAGCAATTGCTCCTATTAACGTTCCAACTCCTCCAATCATTGTCATCAATAATGCATTTAATGTCATTTCAATTGAAAATACAGTTGTATTAACAAAGCGCAGTGTAATAACAAATAAACCACCGCTAATCGCAGCTACTACTCCTGCAACAACACTAGCAATAATTTTATAATGAAGAACTTTATATCCTAGTGCTTCCACACGTTGCTCATTTTGTGAAATTGCCTTTAATACTTTTCCAATAGAAGATTTTGTGAAAAGACGTAACAGAACAAAAATGATAAGTAAACATATAAGTGTTACATAATAAAACGTAAAACGATCACGGAATACGTCTGGTACACCAAATGTAAAACCATCCCCTCCGTGAGTAAGCCCACGCCATTTTTCAGCAAGTACGAAAAACAACTGTGAAATAGCAAGTGTTAACATTGCATAAAAATGACTTTTCAGCCGTAAAGAAAGCAAACCAATTATATAACTAACAATGGCTGAAATGATAATTGCAGCTACTATCCCTATAAAAAAGTTCGTTATGGATACTCCTTGTCGATCAAATAAAAGCGCTACGCCATATGCTCCTATTCCAAAGAACATACAATGACCAAACGATACAATCCCTGTATACCCAAGTAATACATCAAAACTCATTGCAAAAATAGCAAAGATGAAGATTTGAGTGAACAAAATTAACAAGCTCCGTGAATCATTTACGAATGGAAATACACTTAAACAAATGAGCATACATACTCCGAAGTATACTTTAATTCGATTTGATGTGCTGTTCACCATTTCACCCCTTTTCACCAACAAGTCCATTTGGCTTCACGATTAAGAAAAACAGTAGCATTAACATATTGATTGCAAGTGATAAATCCGGTATAAAATACGCTGTAAAAGCACCAGCTAATCCGACAATTAAAGAAGCAATTGCTGAACCTTGTACGCTTCCTAATCCTCCAATGATTACTACTATGAAAGCTAAAATCGCATACTGCATACCCATCTCAGCGAAAATAACACCTGAATACGGTGCTAATAAGAAACCTCCCAACGCCGCCATCCCTGCTCCTAATAAAAAGACGAAAGAAAATATCGCTTTTACGTTAATACCGAGCGCTTGAACCATCTCTTTATCCATTACACCTGCGCGTATCATAAGACCTATCTTTGTTTTTTTGAGCAATACTAGTAAGGCAACGTAAATGATAATCCCAATTAAAATAACAAATAGACGATATTTAATTAATATAACGCCTCCGAACGTAAAACTTCCTTGTAGCCATAACGGTAACTTTGCCCCAATTGGATTTGGTCCCCAAAATACTTTAATACATTCACTAAGTACAAGCATTCCTCCAAGCGTAACAAGAAGCTGGCGAACATGATTTCCATATACCGGTCTAATAAGGAATCTTTCTAAAATAAATCCAAGGAACATTCCCATAGCTATTGCTCCAATTAAAGCTAACACATAACTCCCTGTCATATTAAATAGCCAAACACCCGTAAATGCTCCCCACGCAAATAAACCACCATGTGCGAAGTTTAGAACACTCATTAAACCGAAAATAAGTGAAAGACCTGATGCTAATAAAAAAATGAGCATCCCTGTTGAAATCCCATTTACAAATAAATTGATTAACACATCCATCCTTCTCACCCCGGATTCATGTTAAGAGATTCCTAAATATTTGTGACACATTTCCTTATCCTCTTTTAATTCATGCATAAAACCGTTATGAACAATTTTCCCGTTATCCATAATATAAAAATAATCACCAATTTGACTAGCCATCATAAAATTTTGTTCAACGAGTAAAACTGTTGTTTTCTCCTTCATTTTCAAAATGGCTATCATTAACTTTTCTATCATAATAGGAGACAAGCCTTTACTCGGCTCATCAATAAGTAATAAACCATCACTATTAATAAATGCTCTTGAAATTGCTAACATTTGCTTTTGTCCCCCGCTTAAGAGTCCACTTTTTTTGTGCCAAAATTGCTTTAAATCTGGAAATAGTTCAAGCATCCATTCTATTTTTCCTTCCGCTTCTTCGCCCTTACCTCTAGCAAGAGCGAATGTTTCTTCTACTGTCAGATTGTGAAAAATACCTTGATTTTCTGGTACATACCCTATCCCTTTCCTTGAAATTAAATGTGTAGATAATCCATTTACTTGTGTACGATCATAATAAATTTCACCATGTGCGATATGGTGAAATCCCATAACCGAACGTAATGTCGTAGTCTTCCCTGCCCCATTTCTCCCAAACAGTACAGTAATCGTTCCTTTTTCAACAGCAAGAGATACCCCTTGTAAAATATGAAACTGATCTAAATACGTCTCTATATTATTCACTTGTAATAGTGCCACTATATAATCCCCCTAAATAAGCACTTTGTACACGCTCATCTTTCATAATTTCTTCGGGTAAACCTTCAGCCAATAACTCTCCATGAAATAAAACGATTAGATGGTCTGACAAACCTAGTACCATATCCATTTTGTGTTCAATAAGTACAATTGTACTCTCTGGATGTTTCTTAATATTTTCAATCACTTGTAGTATAGCTGGGACTTCCTCAACCGAAATACCTGCCGTCGGCTCATCAAGTAATAACACATCCGTTTTTAAAGCTAATAACATCGCAAGTTCTAGCTTTCTTTTCTCTCCATGTGCCAAATCTTTCGCTAATACATTCTCTTTCTCCTGAAGTAATACTGTTTTTAAGAAACGTCTCGCCTCTCCAACTTGTTGCTTTAATTTTGCTGGACTCGGGAAAAAACTATAGTAATCTTGTACGAATGATTGAACACTTAAACGGACATTTTCAAGTACCGTTAATTCTGGGAATATGTTTGTAAGCTGAAAAGAGCGACCGATTCCTAAGCGTGTTCGATCTGAAATCGATAGTTTTGTAATATCTTGCCCTTTAAAATACACTTCACCTGTTGTGGGTGAAATCTGTCCACTTAGTAAATTAAATAACGTTGTCTTACCCGCACCATTTGGCCCGATAATAGAAATGAGTTTTCCTTTTTGTACAGTTAAATTTACATCTTTAATAACATGATGCTCGCCAAAAGATACACTAAGATTTTTCGTTTCTAGCAAATGTGTCACGAAATCCCTCCCTTTCAAGCTTTCAGTATGAAAGAAATACGTATAAAGAGGGTGTACCCCTCTTTATACATAAACAACAGAAAATTCAGTCTATTTATTTTGAACTGGTGGTTCTGTTTCTTTCATCGTTAATTCTCGCTCTAACACTGGCACCGGATAATCAACACCATCTTGTTTTTTCAATGTGATAGAATACAGCGTCTGCATCGCTTGATGATCCTTCTCTCTAAATTTCATCTTTCCTTTCGGTGTATCAAATTCCATTCCTTCCATTTTCTTAATTAATGTATCTACATCTGTATCACCTTTTGTTTTCTTTAAAGCTTCTACAATTGAAATTGCCGCTGACATTCCTCCTGCTGTAAATAAATCTGGCACCGCACCATTGAATCGTTTTTTATGTTCTTCCACTAACCAATCATTCACCTTATTTTTCGGGAGTGTATGATAATAAACAGAAAAACCTTGCATTCCTACTAACGCATCCATCGTTTTTAATGCTGGTATATCTGGTGCACCTGTAGAAATTTTAATACCTTGCGCTTCCACGTTCATATCTTTCAACTGTTTCCAAGGTGAATTTGCCCCTGCCCAAACGATAAATAAATAGTCTGGTTTTGAGCTAATGATATTTTGAATATTTGCTGTAAAATCTGTTGAATTTGTATCCGCGTATTGCTCATTCACAATGTTCGCACCTAATTTTTTCGCACCCGCTTTAAATGCAGCAATCCCTTCACGACCAAAAGCGTTATCTGGGGCAAATGTCGCAATCTTTACATCTTTTTTCGCAATTGCTGCTGCTCCTGCAATCGCATCTTGTGAGGAACTTCTTCCAGTTCTAAAAATATATTTATTCCAGTTCTTCCCCGTAATACTATCCGCAACTGCCGGTTCTACAACCATAATCTTTTCATATTCTTCAGCTAATGGTAAAACCGCTAATGTATCACTTGAACTAGACGATCCAACTAAAAAATCAACTTTCTCTTCTTCTAATAACTTCGTAGCTTTTTTAACTGCTACATCCGCTTTCGTTTCTGTATCTTCTACAACAAACTTAATCTTTTTCCCATCTACTTTCCCAGTTCCACCAGTTGCATAGTCTAACCCTAATTCAAATCCGTTCACTGTTTGTTTTCCATACGATTCTAGCGGTCCTGTTATAGAAGCAAGGACTCCTACCTTAATCGTCTTGTCATCCTCTGTACTTGTTTTCTTTCCTGAACAAGCTGCTGTTATTAATAACGAACCTAAAACACAACCAGTAAACATCGTCTTTAGCCACTTACGTTTTTTCATCGACATTGTGATCCTCCCCATACTTTACTTTCTGATAGAATCAAACACGCCAAAATCCCCTGTCCGTAATCATGACTAACTAATTCAATAGATAATGGAAAACTCTTGTAGTACCCTCTACATTCGGCACAAATATATAATCACCTTCCTATGTAATGGAAACGGACATACAATCAATATATATTCTGCAATCCAATTGAAAATACTGTTTCATTTCAGTAATGACCATACAAAAAGACTAACTTATTTTTAAGTTAGTCTTTTCACCTTAATTAGAGTTAAGTTCTACTTTCTCTAACCCTTCAGCCAATTGTTTCTTATCTAACCCTTCCCCTATTACTACCAAGTTCGTCGGGAAACCGAAGTCTTGTTCCATTAAAGTTGGTACCCCAAATGAATATTGGAATAGGTGCGGGTATTTATCTCCATGGAATTTTACAAAACCTTTTACACGATAAATACTATCTGGTAAACTCGAAAGCCATTCATATAATTTGTCTTGATCAATCGGTTTCGTAAATTGATACGTCATCGTTTGTATATGTAAATGCTGTTTTACATGTAGTGTCTCATGTTCCCCATCATTCGTAAATTCAGCTTCCTCTATGTCTTCTAAAGATATATTACAATATTTTGTTTCAAATAATTTTGCATGATTATTTATTGCTTTCACTTCTTCAATTACTTTGTTCTTATCTGCAAATGTTAGTAAATCTGATTTATTAATTAAAATGTGACTACCAAACTTCAATTGCTCATGCAATAATTGCTGAACATTTGCACTTAATATACTTCGATTTAACCACCTTATTGCATCTAAAACGACTACTATTGATTTCACTTCTAAGAAAGGTGCTAAAATTGGTGATACACATGCATCTAACACTTCAATCGGATGCGCAACACCTGTCGTTTCTATATAAATGACATCTGGTCTTTCTTGCTGATATAACGAATGTAATTGTATTTCAAGCTCTTCTTTTAACGTACAACAAATACACCCTTTAAGAAGTTCCCTTAAAACATTCTCTTTTCCAATAATATCTGTATCTACTGAGTATTCACCAATTTCATTCATTAATACTGCAACTTTTCTATTCTTCTTTTTCTCCGCTAACAATAAATTTTGTAATAATGTTGATTTTCCGCTACCTAAAAAGCCACCTAATATATGAATTTCTACTTTATTCATTTGATCGACCATCCATTTCTTTATTTCAAAACGTATTCAAAGCGTAATAATTACGATTTATATTTATTATTTTATTAAAAGAGTCGTGATTTGTAAATATATCTTCACTGTTCATTTACTTCATATGCAACTCGAATTCCAGACTCTATTGCTCCTTGCATCCATCCATGTGTTAATGTCGCATGCTCTCCTGCAAAATGTACTTTTCCAGATGGTGATGTAATATACGGAAATAACTCGAGCTCTTGGCCTGGTTCGAAAGCTGTAAATGCACCGCAAGAATACGGATTTTTACTCCAGCTAAAAGATGTTCCAGTGACAAACTCACTATAGACGATGTCACCGTATATTTCCGCTAAATTTTTTAATGCGTAACGAATGCGTTCTCTATCCGGTAAACTATCCCATGTTAACGCCTCATCTGCCCACGTATAACTTGCTATAACGATAGCTGGTCCTGGAGTATGAATACTATAACTCGGATAGTATGTAAACCGTATTGGTAAATCAGTAATAGATTTACCACCACACTGTCCCACTTTCTCCCAAAATCTACTTTTAAACTCTATCGCAATTTTCGTTGCAGCAATATAATTTAATTCACGAATTGCACGTCTTTTAAAATAAGAGAATAAATAGTATGGCTGAACTTCTACAAATCGTAACGCTGAAAATGGAATTGTGACAATAGCAATATCGCCTGTTACCATAAACGAATGTAACTTTTGTTCATTTGTTACTTGCATCATTACCTTATTATCTTCCTGTATAATTTTTTCTACTTTATACGGCATAAAAATATTATCTTTTAAATCTGGTAAAAATGAATTTGGTAATGCATCCATTCCGCCTGTTATCTCATAATATTTCGTCGTTGAAGTAAAGAAAATCATTTCACGTAATACTTCAATTAAAGACATTCCCATATAAGCTTCCATATCAAGAAGTACCCCAATCATATCTATTGCACCATCTGAATAATACTCCATTAAAAATGAACCAAGCGAATACGTTTTATACTTTTTTTCAATGATAAGCCAATTTTTATCAGGATCCTTCTTAATATAATTTAGTATTGGTTCTAATACCTCAAGCATTAGCTCTTCTGCCGTTTTTCCTCTTTCTTTATCCAAAACCGGATATTCAAGTACACTTGGATCATTTTCAAACACATTCAATCTCGTTTGAATGTTATTCGTATAAATGATATCTGCAAAAGTTTTATTTATAAAAAGGTTTAAAGGTAGTTTAAATTTATGAATATACGCTAAGGTTAACTTATGGGTATCAGGGATTCTCATCGGTCCAGCATTAAAATATAAACCCACATTAAATGGCTCCCGAATCGTATACACCCTGCCACCTATTCTGTTATTTGCTTCTATAATCGTTACTTCATGCCCAGCCTCTTTTAATAAAGAACCTGCAACTAATCCAGAAATCCCTGCACCGGCAATCGTAATTCGTTTTGGGTTATTCTTTTTAACAAGCCCTGCATGAATAATATGAAGCATTTCTTCCATTGCTAATGGGTTCCCCATGCCATTTCCCCTTTTACAAAGGATTTTACTGAATTATATTCGGTTCACTTACTTCCTATGTTTCATGCAAAGAATTGCACGGATACATTTTCAATTACTTGAATATCTTTTATAAAATGTAATAAACTAGATATGAATCTATAGAAGTAAGACGTATTATCTTACATAATAAAATCAATGAAATTGCGAGGAATTTTGAAATGAAAAAAGGTATTAACCGTGTTGTATTAGTCGGAACAGGAGCAGTTGGATGTAGTTATGCTTACTGCATGATTAACCAAGCTGTAGCTGAAGAATTTGTTTTAGTTGATGTAAACGAAGCAAAAGCTGAAGGAGAAGCGATGGATTTAAGTCATGCCGTTCCATTTGCTCCAGCTCCAACTAGAGTATGGAAAGGTAGCTACGAAGATTGTAAAGATGCTGACCTTGTAGTCATTACGGCTGGATTACCACAAAAGCCAGGCGAAACACGTTTAGATTTAGTTGAGAAAAATGCAAAAATCTTTAAACAAATTGTTCGTAGTATTATGGATAGCGGATTTGATGGTATCTTCTTAATCGCAACTAACCCTGTCGATATTTTAACTTACGTAACTTGGAAAGAATCTGGTTTACCGAAAGAACGCGTAATTGGTTCTGGTACAACACTTGATTCTGCTCGTTTCCGCTATATGTTAGGTGAGTACTTCAATATTGGTCCACATAACATTCATGCTTATATTATCGGAGAACATGGTGATACGGAACTTCCTGTTTGGAGTCACGTATCAGTTGGTATTCAAAAACTACAAACACTGCTTGAAAAAGACAATACGTATAATCAAGAAGATTTAGACAAAATCTTCATAAACGTTCGTGATGCAGCTTACCATATTATTGAACGAAAAGGCGCAACTTACTACGGTATTGGTATGTCACTTCTACGCGTTACTAAGGCAATTTTAAACGACGAAAATAGTATATTAACTGTTTCGGCATATTTAGAAGGTCAATACGGTCAAAAAGATGTGTATATCGGTGTACCTGCTGTTTTAAATCGCGGCGGTGTTCGTGAAATTTTAGAAGTAGAATTAAGTGAAGACGAAGAATTAAAATTCGATCACTCTGTTCAAGTGTTGAAAGAAACAATGGCTCCTGTTCTTTAATCATATATGTGAAAAAGCAATCCAATTTATTTTGGATTGCTTTTTGTTTATTTTCTATTTTTTAATCGATTCCTCATTATTTACATCAAGTACATCTAATAAAAAGATGAAGATTGGTATCCCGATAATAAGCCCCCATATTCCAAGGAAATGTTCTGAAAAAATGAGAATCATAAATGTATAAAAGATTGGTAAATTTGTTTTCGCAGACATAAACTTCGGGTTTAAAAAATAACTTTCAAGAGCATGGATGACTGTAATGAACACAAGTATGTACACAACGTATATAACTCCGCCTACGTTATAAGCAATGATACAAAGTGGAAATAAAGAAATAATCACACCTGCAACTGGAATCAACCCTAGTAGAAAAATCATAACAGCTAATACGAGAAGCTGCGGAAATCCTAAAACAATTAATGCAATAACAGTAAGAATACAATTTACAACCGCAATTAAAAACTGTGCTTCAATTACTTTACCGAACGATCTTGCAAACCTTTCGCCAAAATATGCAATCTCCTCATAAAAAATCTTTAGCTTACTCTCTTTAAATTTAGAAGTAAAGGTAATAATACGCTCTTTTTCTAATAAGAAAAAGAGACTTAATATGAGAGACAATAATATTTGTAAACTTACCTTCCCTATATTTGCTATCGATTGATAGATGACATCTACACCTTGTTCTATATACTTTGATACTTCCATTCCGTTAATTGTCGAAAGTGCATATTTAATGATTTCATTATCAGGCGGGTTTTGAAAAAACAATTTAAATTGATAAATCAATTGCGAAATTTGTATCGTTAACACAGGTAAATATTTATACAATGTCGTGCCAATAAAGGAAACTAATATGATATACAAACAGGCGATAACAATTTTCCGGTTCACTTTCAATTTCTTTGAAATAAAACGTTGAAATCGATCCATTAAAAATGTCAGTATAAACGTAATTAATATTAAGTTGATCATACTTTTTAATCCATATAATACAAGCGCTAATATTATTAAAACGAGAAACCGTTGAAACCCTCTACTTCGAAAGAAATTTTTCACTTCATTCATTAAGATTTAACCTCCCCCTTCAATGGATGGAAATTGAATATATTACATTTTATGAACTTCTATAGACAATCTTTCTTACTAATTAAGAAGAATCCTTTTTTTCTTTTTATATTGTCAGATTCTATTTATATTAGCCCACCTACTTACTTCAGTTGAGATCTTTTTTTCGTTTAACCTTTTACAATTTAGGTGGTTTTCTATTTTTAGACTGCTGTTCATACGCATATCCAATATTGAACAGTTCCTTCTCACTGAATTGCTTCCCGACAAATACTGCACCTACTGGCTCTCCATTGTTATCATATCCTGCTGGCACCGCTAATTCTGGATAGCCAGCTACAGCTGATAGAAGAACTTCCTCGTTGTTAATCATAACTAAAGCGTCTAAACCCTTTTCTACTAAATATCTATCTAGCTCTTTTCTTGCATTTTCTTGACTCGTTTGCACTACTTTTTCAAACTCATCTTTCGTTATAGCAGATTTTTCAGATCCCTCAATTAATGTTTGTCCATATTTTATTCGTCTATTACTATCCTGTTTATTAAACGCTATAATCTCTTCTAACGATTTTACCGGTACATTTTTTTGCTTTGAAAGAAAATCGTTAACATTATGTTTGAATTCATATTCTAATGTTTGTAGATTATCTACACCCTCAGCGTTTAACTGAATATCATCAGTCAATGTTGCACTTGCATCTTGAAGGTCTTTTCTTATCTTTTGTGCTACTTCTTTTCTATTGTCATCTTGTCGATCTATTGAAAATAGTACTCCTACTTTTTTCCCTTTCAAACCGTCTATTGATAAGTCCTTCGTATAATCCATTCTTTCTTTATCTTTCATTTTCTCTGTCATAGCATCTTTTTCATCATAACTTACCATTATGTTAAATAACGTTGCCGCATCCTTTACCGTTCTTGCCATCGGCCCTGCTGTATCAAGCGTTTCAGCTAACGGAATAATTCCTGTTCTACTTACCATACCTAAAGATGGACGTAACCCAACTACTGATTGCTGCGCTGCGGGTGCTACAATCGATCCTGTCGTTTCTGTTCCGACTGCAAGCGGTGCAAAATCTGCCGCAACTACTGTAGCAGATCCAGAGCTTGATCCTGATGTATCAAACGTAATCGGACCATACGGACTCAAATTTTGTCCTTTTTTCCCGCTATATCCGCTAGGCATTGTAAAGGATAAATAATTTGCCCACTCAGACATATTCGCTTTTCCTAAAACAAAAGCACCTTCTTCTTTCAACTTTTTTACAATCGTCGCATCCTCATCTGCAATCCAATCTTTTAACACATACGTTCCTGCACTAGTCGGCATCACTTTTGCCGTTTGTACATTATCTTTTACAACGACAGGAATACCATATAAATTCGACTTTTTGTTTCTACTTCGCTCTTGATCTAACTTTCTTGCTTCTTCCATCGCATTAGGATTTATCTCTGTAACAGAATTTAATGTTATTCCATTTTGATCATGTTCTTGTATTCTAAAGAGATAAATACTCGTTAATTCTTCATATGACAATTTTCCATCATCAATCATTTTTTGAAGCTCATCTACAGTCGCATTTACAACTTCTTTTTCTTTTATCTTTACATTTTCTATATTGATTCCTTTAAGCTGATTATGTATCGGTTGTAGCACTCTTTCTTTATCATATACAATACGCTCAGGTTCCTTTGGAAAATAATTTTTATACACGTAATATCCGCCGGCACATGCTACTAAGACTATGCCTCCAGCGATAGACAGCGTTACCTTCACCCATTTCTTCATGTTGCTTCCTCCACTCTATAAGGTGCTTCTTTATACGAAAAAGAGAGTTACCTTTTACTTAACTCTCTCCAATCAAAATGCTAAATGAAAAAATGAAAGATTTCAATCTAATTACTTCTTTTTTTGCATTTGCTTTGCTAACATTTCTTTCACTTGATTATACGTTAACCCTGAATTTTTATTTAAACGCTTTACTTCCTCAACATCAGTACCTACCACTGTATATTTTTTCTCATCATTCATTTTTCTACTTCCCTTCTCACCGGATTATTTCTTATATTTCTTCCCTAAACGCGCATAAATTAACACCACTACAAAAAAGGAAGCTGTTTTTAAGCACAACTTCCTTCTCGTTACATATTATATTTCTTAATAAAATTTCACTACATCTTCAGTAGGCAAGAACGTTCTTTCTGCTGGTTGTTCGTTTGGTTCACCAAATGGCATTTGACCTACTAAGCTCCACTCTGCTGGAATGTTCCAAGTTTCTTTCACTTCAGCATCTACGATTGGGTTGTAATGTTGTAATGACGCCCCAATTCCTTCAGCAGATAATAACATCCACACAGTATGTTGTAACATCGCATTTCCTTGATGAGACCAGAATGGGAACTGCTCTTTATATAATGGTGCGTTTTCTTGCATTTTTTCTACAGTTGCTTGATCTTCAAAGAATAGAACTGTTCCTACACCTGCATGAAAACCTTTTAGTCTTTCTACAGTCGCTTCAAAGTTTTCTGCTGGTACGCGGGCTCTTAATGTTTCTTTCACAATATCCCAAAACTTTTCATGCTCCCCATCCATTAATACAACCATACGACCACTTTGCATATTGAAAGATGTTGGTGCGTGTAAAGCTGTTTTTAGCACTTCTTCAATTCTTTCTTTCGTAATTGCATCATTTTTTGTTACTTTACGAATGGAACGGCGGTTCACGATTGCTTCTTTTAAGTTTGTTGTAGTTGTTGACATTTTAATTCCTCCAAATGTTTGTTTTATAATTTATTTTGTTATTTCATAACAAGCGAATTAGCAATATCCATCGGTATTACATTGCATACCTTCAAATGAATTTGTTTTATCCTTTTCAATTTCTTTATCAATGACCCTTTCTAGTGTTTCTTTACTAGCAAGCCCTTGAATGACTTCATCTCCAATCATGACAGTTGGAACAGCCATAATATTCGCTTCATCATATGCGTGCTGAATTGCTTTTTGATGCTTTTCTTTATATTTACGAGTTACTAAAGCATCTTTAAATTCCGCCTCAGGAAGTCCTACTTCTACCGCTAATTTTGTTAACACATCAATATCTTCAATGTTTTGCTCTTCTTGGAAAAATGCTGTGAATACGCGGTGATGATACTCATTACCTAGTCCACGTTCTTTCGCAAATTGACACCCTTCGAAAGCTAAATGTGTATATGGATGCGGAGAAACACGTGGCAAACGCATATCAATTCCTAACTTCTTCGCTGTCGGAAGAATGAAAGCATCCCATGAACCTAATTTTTCTGGCTCATTCCATGGATCTATTTTTGAATATGGACTTGGACGTAATTCAAATGGCATCCATTCAATTTCTACATCTTTTTCTTTCGCTACTTCATCTAATGGACCTTTTGCTAAAAAACAAAATGGACATATAAAATCTGAGTATACTTTCATTTTTACAGTCATAACTTTTACACCTTACCTTTATAGTTGTAACCGCATAAGTTACATTAATGTTAAAAAAATATAAATATGATTTAAGCATTCATTTTTTCTTGCAAAGTTTCAAACAGCTGCCCCATCGTAATATTTCTCAAAACTTCTTCCATCGCGGATTGTGCTTGAATTAAAATAATTTCTAACACCGCTTGAATATTCGCCCCAATTGGACAATCTGGATTCGGTTGCTCATGAATGTGAAATAATTTATCCTCTTCCACTACATTCACTGCATGATACACATCTAACAATGTGATTTCATGTAAATCCTTTAGTAAACCTGCGCCACCCGGTCCACGATTTACGTAAACAAAGCCAGCTTGTTTCAAGTACGACATCATTTTACGAATGACTACTGGATTTGTATTGACACTCTCAGCCATATAGTCTGAAGTACAAAGTGAAGATGGATTTTTTTTCAAAATAGATAAAATATGAACAGCTATGGAAAAGCGGCTACTAATTTTCATCGTAATCACCACCTCGATGTAATCATTATAGTTACAACCAAAAAATAAGTCAATCCTTTTCACATATTTTTTATAAGTAAATTAAAAAGTGTCCCATTATAATATACGAGACACCTCTTTTTATTCTGCAAATAGCGCCTGAAATTCTTCAATAAATAGCTGCACAGCGATTGAAGAATCCCTTAATGAAGGAACAGCTAAAGCAATTTCTCTCCATACTTGCGGTTCCAATTCTCTCGTTTGCACATTCTGTGGTAAATTCATTAAAGATAATTCAGCTAATATTGCAATGCCTAATCCTTCTTGAATCATATTTAAAGCTGTCGTAACTGTCGAAATTACATACTCAGCCCGAAGTGGTACGTTTGCTTGTTTAAACATATCGATAATGGGTGGTTCGTATCCGCCCTTACATAATATGATCGGTTCATTCTCCAAATCACGAATTGTAATAGCATCCTTCTTGCAAAGAGGATGATCCTCTCTTAAAATAACAACCATTTTCCCCTTCGTTAATGGAACAATCTCCATCTCTTTATTAGGTAAAATAACAATCCCTATATCAACAACCCTCGATACTAACCAATCTTCAACTTCTTTAATCGTTCCTTCACAAAGAACGACTTCTAAGTTCGGATACTTTTCCTTAAAATGGTTTATCATTTTCGGTAAGAAATGTGCAGAAGCACTCGGAAAACTCCCAATTCGAATCGTCCCAACTTCGTGTCCTTTCTCCATCGCAACTTCTTGTTCAATCTTCTCTACACCGTTCAAAATCTCTCTAATATGTACAAGAATTCTGCTTCCTACATCCGTAACAATTAACCCTTTTCGTTTATCACGTATAAGAATCGTAACTCCTAACTCTGACTCAATACTTGAAATCGCATGACTTACTGCTGGTTGCGTCATATTTAACACCCGAGCAGCCTTCGTAAAACTACCTAACTCAACAGTTTTTATTAATACTTGCAGTTGTGTAATGGTCATAACTAATCACTTATACTCCTCATAAAAAAGATTCATTTTATTTATTACAGTCGATATCATATCATAGTGAAATGAATAACAACAAGGAGGTCTAACCGTGACACAGCTTTCTCGAACTAAGACGGCCATCATCCTTACCTTTCTCGTTTTTATGTGGGGAATCAATTGGCCTTTATCTAAGTTTGCCCTGCATTATACACCACCCGTTTTATTTGCAGGCATTCGAACTTTAATTGGAGGATTCATTTTACTCCTTTTCGCTCTACCAAAATATAAAGAATTACATTTAAAAGAAACTTGGCATTTATACGTTATTTCTTCTTTACTTAACATCATTATATTTTACGGATTACAAACTGTTGGTCTTCAATATATGCCTGCTGGTCTATTTTCCGCTATCGTATTTTTACAACCTGTTTTACTTGGTATTTTCTCGTGGATATGGCTTGAAGAATCAATGTACAGTTTAAAAATCTTCGGGCTTGTACTCGGATTTATTGGTGTAGGTGTTATTAGCTCTAGTAGTTTAACTGGACATATTTCTGTCATTGGAATCCTTCTTGCATTAGGATGTGCGATTGGCTGGGCACTTGGAACAGTATTTATTAAGAAAACTGGTCACCGTGTGAATGCCATTTGGATGGTAACACTTCAGCTTCTTATCGGTGGTCTTTGTTTAGTAGGATTTGGCTCAGAGTTTGAAAGTTGGTCTAGTATTGCTTGGAGTATGCCATTTGTTAGTGTCCTACTCTTTATTTCATTCTTTGTTATTGCAATGGGGTGGCTTGCATACTTCACACTCGTTGGAGCTGGTGAAGCAAGTAAAGTTGGGGCTTATACATTTCTCATTCCTCTAATCGCTATTATTGTAAGTTCAATTTTCTTACACGAGGCCATTACAATTAGCTTATTCATCGGACTATTATTTATTGTAGTGAGTATTTGTTTTGTAAATATAAAGCCAAAAACACTTGCTGTGAGGCAGCAGGTTGAAGTGAAATAAATATGGGAAAGAGCCTACTGTTTGTAGGCTCTTTTTTATTGTATGATGATATTTAAGTAGTAAGAATATTACCTCTACTTTACATGGATGAACTAACAATTCTAATCATAAGGGGGAAATTATATGGCTTTAAAGTATAAAGAATTTGGAGATTCAAGCTCTCCACTTATGGTTTTTATTCATGGGGGCGGAGTTGGTGGATGGATGTGGGACAAACAAATTAAACATTTTACTAACTTTCACTGCCTTGTTCCTGATTTACCTGAGCAAGGAAAAAACAGAAGTAAAGAGCATTTCTCAATAAACTTTAGTGCTGAAAAAATCATAGAACTAATTGAAGAAAAAGGACAAGGCAAAACTGTTATAGTAATTGGGTTTTCATTAGGCGCTCAAGTATTAATTGCTATGCTCAGCATGAGACCAAACTTAATTCAATATGCTATGATAAATAGCGCATTAGTTAAACCAATTCCTTTCGCTAAAACATTAATAAGCTCTCTTAGCTTAACCTACTATCTAGTAAAGAGTAAGACATTTTCCAAAATACAAGCAAAATCAATGTACATAGATGAAACACAATTTGATAACTATTATCATGACAGTTGTCAAATAAATAAAAATACATTTGTAAGGATATTACAAGAAAATATGTCGTTTACAATACCAAAAGGTTTCAAAGATGCTAATACTAATATATTAGTAACTGTTGGAGATAAAGAAAAAAGAATTATGAAAGACTCAATGACTGAAATCCTTGCAAATAATACGAATTGCACAGGTATTATCGTTCCTGAAATTGGTCATGGGATCTCTTTAGCAAATTCCATTCTATTTAATAATTTAATTGAAAATTGGCTCGAACATGGTATCCTGCCGGAAGAATTAATAATCGTCAATTAAATTCCATACATTAATAAATTTCATTATATAATGACTGTAATAATGCCACTATACTCATTCTTACTAATCCATAAACCTAATAAAAAAGGTCTCATTATTTACGATGAGACCTTTCAACCTTACTTATCTTTTACGACGTACGACAAAAACACACGCACCTACCGAAGATACAATTGCCAAAATAGATAAAACAATCGCTATTACTTGCATATGACTAGTACCTTCATTCTTTTCTACACTAGACACTTCACCATGTTCTCCTGTTAATGACGTACCTTTTGCAATTGTTGTAAGTGAATGTGGTTTTTCAGCTTTTTCATCGCCTGTCCATTCCACAATTTCACCGTCTTTATATTGTTGGTATGCATCCCAAGCTATTTTTTGCTCTTTATCCGGATTTTTAGCGACAAAAGTAAATCGCTGGAACTGACCGGGTGAAATCCCTTCTCCTGTCGCTTCCCATATTACAGTTTTAACTTTTCCAGCTGTATCTTTTTGCTCTTGCACTTTCCATCCTGGCACTGGTTCATATTGTTGGAATTCCACTCCAGACGGGATTTTCAGTGTAACCTTTGTCGTTGCTATATTCTTTTCAACTGGCACCTTTATCGTATACATTTCCCAAGAGTTTACATCAGAAGTTGCTGGTTGTACCGTCACATGAGCACTAACTGGTAACGAAAAAATCCCCATTGCAATTATTGTTGCGATTATTGTTGTTCCTAATTTTTTTATACGTTTCATTTTCTATTTACTCCTTTTCATCTAAAACGGCTCTTTATCTGCTACCTACAATAAATTTATAATCTGTATCAAAGCTATCAAGAGATTTTGTTAATCCGTGCACTTGTATATTCCAGTTTCCTGTCATGTTAATATACATACCTTCCGCTTCATACTCTCCTGGTGAAACGGCTGAAACTTTAAATGAACCTTTGCCCATATTCATATCTAATGATTGCGTAGTTAAAATAATTTGCTCCATATTAGTAACAGGTTGTCCGTTCTCATCCTTTAAAGTAATATGGAATGTATTTTGTCCTACTTTATTAGGACTTACATTTAGCGTAAGTTCATATCCATTATCTAATTGCTTACTCTCTGTAAAAGGTCCAGTAGGAGGCATCGGTGGTGTTTGTACGTTTGTCATAAAAGCTACGATTACGAAAATGATAATTCCAATGATAAACTCTACTTTCACCGTAGCCCCTAATCCTTGCTCCGCTCTCATTTTCCCTTTCACATAATGCACAATTCCCAATATCCCCATGAAAATGAATAAAAGTATCTTCGCTAATAAAGCTAATCCATACTTCGTATCAAATAACGAGTGGATTGTTGGTATAAAGAATGTACTGTTAAAAAGACCTGTTATTAAAATTACGACGACAGCACCTGTTGCCCACGGTGAAAAGCGCTTGATCATATCCCAATACATACCCCACTTATCATCCTCTTTACGTAAAAGGAGAACAATAGATGATAGACCACCAATCCATAACGAAGCTGCGAATAAATGTAGAAAGTCCATAACGACCGCAATCTCTTTAAACTTTAAACCAAATGCATGACTATTAAAGGCTTTCATAACAAGTATCCCAATAAACAATACTATTGGAATGCTCCATACTTTAAACGACGAAAGCTTCTCACGCTTCATCACAAAATACGTAACGATTATAAGCGAACTAATTAGAGCCATTTGAGTAATCCATACATAACCAAAAACAGAAAGCTGTAATGTTTCTTTTAATAGTAAAGGATTGAATGCTTCTAGCCATGAAACATCCGCATTTATTTTCGCTTGCAATGGTAGATTGAATAACAAGCTAATCAATATACCAAATAAGGAGATCCATATTATGTTCTTACTCCTTGATCGGACCGAAGTTGCATTCCCTTTATACATAATAAGATTAAAGAATAGCACGCCTATAAATAATGAGAAACTTGTATATAAAATTCCACGTTCCATAATCATATCGATTTGTGGGACGTAACCCATCTCTTCCACTTGTATACCGTCTGCTTCCACTTCTGCTAATCCAATACGAAATGGAATAACTCCTTGAATTGGATGGCCATCAGCTGAAATCACTTTCCACTGAATAGAGTACAGACCGTTTTTTAAATTTTCTTTTAACCCTGCTTCTAATAACTTTTTGTTTTTCTTATCAATATGAGCATCTTTTAAATCTACTCTTGTACCTGATGTATCTCTTACAAACAATGTATTAAAATGTGATACTTGTATATCCTCATCGAATTCAATCTTCACAACAGCTAGTGCTTTCTTCAATGTTTCATTTTCAGTAGGATTTGATTTCACAACGTACGCATGAGCAGATGCACTTTTCGGTATCAATATAATAAGCACACATGCAAGTAATAGCCATGTCCCTACCCTTCTCATTACTTTCACAATCATTTCACTTCTTTCTTACTCATCGCTCTATTTTCATGCCTTTAACTTCCTAAGTTTAATTCTCGGGCGAAATATTAACCTAATTAAATATAAATTTCTATACAGTATAACTCTTTATTTCTCTCTCACCTCTAAACTTCTAATAAAATAGTAACTACCTGTATAGATACAACTTACATTTTTAAAGTCGATTGTTATTATATCATAAAATATATTTATGTAAGTTCCTGAAGAAGAAAAGTTATCGTGAATCATTTGTGAAGAAAATGTGAAATACATAAATAAAAAGATGTTACTTTATTACGTAACATCTTTTTAAAAATATCTTTTTTCTATTTCTCTTCCGGATAATCACAATACTCTATGATTGTTCCCTCTGTATCCGCTGGGTTAAGATAGATTAATCTTCTGCCATGTTTATTCATTCGAAGTGTATGCTCTAAAGTTCGAATTCCTTGTTCTTTCAATTCCTCTAAAGCTACATCTAAATCATCTACTCGATATGCAACATGATGTACACCTTTACCTTTTTGTTTAATGAATCTGGCAATTGGTGACGTCGTATTATTCGTCGGTGCAAGTAATTCGATTCTATCTCCATCCACTTCAAGAATGGCTACTTCGCTTTCAACACCAGGTGCCTCACTTACGTAACGATCTATTAATGTTCCTAACAATACCTTTTCATAAAAGCTTATCGTACTATCTATATCGCGCACTGCAATGCCGATGTGATCAATTGTTTTTTTCATTTTATTTCCCCTACTACTTTATTTTCTCTCATTATTAATAGTAACAAAAAAAGTTATAGAAACAAGTTCTATAACTTTTTTATTTAACCTATTTTCTTATCCGCACTAGCTGCTGGTTGAACTTGATTTTTTGCTTTCACAATGCTAATGACGTACCCGATCAATCCGCCAATAAGTGCTGGTAAAATCCACCCTAACCCAACTTCATGCATTGGAAGTATTTTAGTAAGAAAATTATTTACTACTGCTAACTTCATACCAGCTGCATTCAATCCATCGAACACACTTACAATAAATGTAATTAATAAGCTGCCTTGATACACTTCTGCTCGTCCTTTAAACAATGGATGAAGGAGCGTTAGGAAAATTAAGACGATTGCTAATGGATAAATCGCGATTAATACAGGAACAGAAATTGCGATTAATTGCGTTAAACCTACATTCGCAACAACTGCACTGAACACTGATAAGATGATTGCTATCTTTTTATACGAAACATTCGGGAATAGTTTATGGAAGAATGAAGAACACGCTGAAACAAGTCCTACACTAGTCGTTAAACATGCTGCTGTAACCATAATCCCTAATATAATTCCGCCGTATGACCCAAAATAATAGTTTGAAACTTTTGCTAATACTGCACCACCATTATCTAAATGACCAAGTTTTGCGACACTTGAAGCTCCCATAAATGAAAGTGCTGAATAGATCATTGCTAAAATAGATGCAGCAATCAATGTTGCTTTTGCACAAACAATCATAATGTCTTTTTTTGTTTTTGCGCCCTTTTCTTTAATCGCATTGATGATAATAATACCGAATACGAATGATGCTAACGTATCCATTGTTAAGTAACCTTCTTGGAACCCTTTAAAGAACGCATGTGATGTATATGCCTCTGCAGGTGCTTGCATTTCTCCCATTGGATGAATAAAAGCAAATACTACTAAAATCCCAATAAACGTTAATTTAATTGGCGTTAAGATTTTTCCTACAATATCGACAATTTTCGCGGGATTTAGCGAAAAAAAACAAGTAATGCTAAAGAATATAATTGTAAAAAGAATGAGTGCTGAAGAACCCATAGCTTCTGGTACAAAAGGCTTCATACCAATTTCATAAGAAACGCTGCCTGTTCTCGGAATAGCGAATAGTGGACCAATCGCTAAATATAAAACTGTCGTAAATACAATGCCGAACACTGGATGTACACGACTTGCTAACGATTGTAAATCTTCTTTACCTGAAATTCCAAATGCTAATACCCCTAGCAACGGTAAACCTACACCTGTTACTAAAAATCCAGCGTTAGCAATCCACACATTCTCTCCTGCCGATTGACCAAGCATTGCTGGGAATATTAAATTTCCTGCCCCAAAAAATAGTGCAAATAACATTAAACCAATAACAACTATGAACGAAAACGGTACTTTATTCGTCATAATATAACCTCCATTCAAAATAACCTATATCATTTCCAATTTTAACTAATTGAATTTTCTGAATATTTAATTCGATCATCAACTATTCTTGAACTCATTATAGTTTGATATATAATATTTTGCAATACTATTTTCAAACTTTTCATTCATTTTATAAATATACATTTTTTAACATAGAAATAGACTAAAAAACCAACATGGTCATCCATGTTGGTTTTTCCATTTTTACTATCAATTAATTAAAATTTCGCCGCTACTTTCTTAACGTTCTCTAGACCTTCTTCAACAATTTGTTGTGAGCGATCTGGATATTGGTTGTGCCCTTCAATTACAACAGTCTCTGGATTTGTAATTCCCCAGAATCCAAGTACAGTTGTTACGTAATTAACTGCCATTTCCATAGGAGCCATTTGTTCTGAAGAGTAATCTGAACCACGAGCACCTAACACAACTACTTTCTTACCACCAGCTAAACCTTCTGGGCCATTAGCTGTATATTTAAACGTTTTTCCAGCTTGAGATAAGTATGAAATATATGTGATTAATGGTGCTGGTACAGTAAAGTTCCATAATGGGAATGCAAATACAACTTTATCAGCTTCTAAAAACTGATTTAAATATTGATCTACTGTAGCAACTGCCTTCTCTTCTTCTGCTGTTAATTCCATACCTTGACTACGTTTGTATCCACCTGAAATAGCAATATTTCCGTAATAAGGAAGATCTAATGCAAATAAATCTAACTCTGTAATTTCTGTATTCGGATTTGCTTCTTTATAAGTACTTACAAATGTTTCATACATTTTTGAACTAACCGCTTGCTCCGCTGGGCGATCGTTTGCTTTTACAAATAATACTTTTGACATTGTTTTATTCTCCTCTACTTTTTGATTTTCTTCTTTTTTACCAAATAACGAGCTAAATAATCCCATTTTCTTCACCTAAACTTTCTTATCATATTCATTATTCATCATCACAAAAATTCTTATTCTAATAAAGTGAAACTTTAATCAGTGGGGGTTTTCTTCATCCCCCACTGATTATTAGTTGAACCAATCGGACTTTTATAGGCAGTTGATCCCCCACCCAACTTCTTTGCTTTCGCTGAATTTTGAGGCGGGGGTCTTACTGCCCATTAAAGTCGGATAAAAAGTTCCAATTGATACCTTAAGGAAAGTTAATTAAAACTTTTTGTTATTTAATTACCTTATGTAAGTGATTGTAATATAGTCACTTACTTTAGTCAAGTAACTTTTAATAAAAAAATAAATCTCAAATTAAAAACATTTACTAAAATACAATTGAACACCAAATTACAGCCTTATTACTTGTATAATAAAATTAGAGAGGAAAATTCATATTTAGAAAGGATTCATTCATGAGCACGATAGAAAAGATTCAAACTTTTATTATTCTTTTTGCTGTTACATGCGGCATCATACTCGGGCAATTTAATTTCATACATATGTATTCAGAGCGATTTATTGTCCCCTTCTTATTTTTCATGCTATATGGATTATTCCTCAGCATCCCATTAAAAGAAATAAAAAATGGATTTCGCAATTTAAAATTTGCTGGAACAAGTCTTACTATTAACTTCTTATGGACACCTTTACTCGCTTGGGGATTAGGAGCACTATTTCTTTCAGATCACCCTGCGCTTTGGGTTGGATTTATTATGCTAATGGTTACTCCGTGTACAGATTGGTACTTAATCTTTACTGAAATAGCAAAAGGTAATGTAGCACTTTCTACAGCGATTTTACCAGTAAATTTAATTTTGCAAGTACTACTACTTCCCATTTATTTATTTTTATTCGCTGGTGTTATGAAGACTGTTGCGGTTTCTGTTTTAGTAGAAAGTATTGTTATCGTAATCGTCTTACCATTTTTACTTGCACACGCTACAAAATTCATTATGAATAAACTGAAAAAAGCTGAAACGCTCGAGAATAAACTCATTCCGTTTTTCAGCTCTGCCCAAATTGTATTTTTAAGTTTAGCAATCGTAGCGATGTTTGCATCACAAGGTAAATATTTACTACAAAATATGAATGTCGTTTTATTATTACTCATTCCTGTTCTATTGTTCTTCATCATTAATTTTGTACTAGGACAATTTATCGGGCACGTTATGCGTTTATCTTATAAAGATACAGTAAGTCTAAACTTAACAACGTTAGCAAGAAACTCACCTGTTGCTCTTGCTATTGCTGTGACAGCTTTCCCTGACGAGCCTCTTATTGCACTTGCACTCGTTATTGGACCGTTAATTGAACTGCCAGTACTTGCTTGTGTTTCACAAGTGTTGTTACTTATTAAGAAGAAGCAGCAATATACATAATAAAAAACGTCCTGCTATAGGACGTTTTTTATTGTCGAGAAATTATATAATGAACGATCATTATCGGCTCTAAGCATTTTATACGTTATAGAAGAATTAATTTGTCGTTACATTAACAGTTCCTTTCTAATTAAAAATTAAAGGAAACGTAAATATAACGAAAGCTGCCCAAAGTCCGTAAATTGGCAAATACTTCGTAACGGCATCTTGGATAGCTGTCGGTCCTGATTTGTTTTGCAAGAAACGCATATAGGAAAACATAATCCAAATTAAATTTGCCCAGATCAGTATGTTTACCCCTAAAACAGCAAGTCTATTAGGTGTAATCCCGTAAGAAGAAAGTCTGAATACAATGGCTGATAATGCGACAGTGTCAATAATAAGCGCCAAAACAATTAAGGCAAAATTTATATAGTCTGAAATGTTCTTTTTCTCATCTGAATCACTCTCAACGATAGAAAATATAGTAACAGCCAATACACCAAGGAGTATTCCGTTAAAGGCCATTAGGAAATTTCGGTCCAAGAATGGATTTTTCCCGACCCAAACTACCGTTATTAGATAGATAAACAATGTAATCAAGACAAGCGGACTAAAAATTTTAGATATGTATGGTGTAATATTTTTAGCAAGTTTAAGATTCAATGATACTAAGTATGCAGCCACTACAGCGAGAGCGGCAGCTCCAAATAAAACAACATTACTAAAATAGAACTCTCCTATATCCAAGTCAACAAAGCTAAATAATCGCATGGTGAATACTGCTAGAATCATTCCGCTAACTGCCATGCTAGCGTAGAGAAGGGCATATTCCAAATTAAATTTAATATAAGCTAATCTTGTATTACCTTTTGAATATTCATTTCCTGTAAATGCCAGTCCCAATAAGACCCATAACAATATAGGAAGATGTAAATACGCAAGGATACTGCTGTCTTTATAATTTAATGGCAACATATTAAGATACAACCCAGCAATTAGGAACAACGCTGCAAGGAAATAAATAATACTTTTTTTCGGGGTATTATTGTAAACAAAATAAGCAGCGATAAAGGGAATTACACCAAAAGCTAGGTTAATTGGAGCAATTGCTTCCTGCTCAACAAAGTGGAAAATGATCCTGGTGCTTATGCCGGCCAGAATAGCTAAAAGGCCCATGAATAAGAAACCTTTTTGAAACAAAGATGTTTTTTCTTTATTTACTTTCTCCTTGAAATGCAACCTTTCATACCAAGCACCTAGAACTTGAGAATCAGGGTTTTGGTCCCATGCTTGTGAGAATGCTTTTTTAAAAGCTTTCGGATCTTTTCTATACATCTTCTCCAACTCATGGGGGTTATCCATATTTTTAACAATCAAATTGTTAATGTTCATAGTTATACCTCCTCTAATTTTAAAAATAAGGTTGTTACCTTTTAACAAAAGCACCTCACTCATTTATTATGATTTTGATTTTAATACAAATTTTATCGTTTTACAATAAAAAATTATTATTTAAAGGTTTTTTTTTATCGTTAAATTTTATATAAAAGAAAAACAAAAGAGCATGACAGTTTTATGTCATGCTCTTTTAACAAATTAATTCTCAAACACAAAATTAATCTTATTATCTTTCCACTCTAACTTCGCATCAAATGTTTTCTCGCCCTTTTTAAAACCTTTAATTAAATCGGTCTTTTCACCTTTTAAGAGCTTTGTCATATTCTTTTGTGAAATTGTTTTACTTAATATTTTCTTTGAGATGGTAAAGTCACATTGCGTTGTGTTGTAGTTAGAACAACCGTAAAACGTTGACTTATCAATTACGTCGCCGTCACATTTTTTACAGCTTCCAACCTTTTTACCTGTTGTAAATTTCGATCCTTTTCGCTCAATCGATTCAACATGTAATCCGGTGAAATCCCACTTCTCAGACATTTCCACTGCATCTTCAATAATTTTAGCTGATAGCTTTTTCGTTTGTTCCATAAATGTAGCTGGTGAAGCCGTGCCTTCACCAATTTCTGCAAGGCGCTGCTCCCATTTCGCTGTCATTTCTGGTGAAGCTAGTATTTTATCACCGATTGCGGTAATTAATACTTTCCCTTTATCGGTCGCATACACTTGGTTCTTCTTCACATCTATATATTTACGGTCTTTTAGCATCGTAATAATACCTGCACGGGTCGCTTCTGTACCTAAACCTTCTGTTTTCTTTAATACTTTCTCAAGCTCTTCATTCTCTAAATACTTACCAGCTGTTTTCATTAACGTAATAAGTTGTCCTTCTGTATAACGCTTCGGTGGTTGTGTTTTTCCCTCTTTCACTTTTACCTTTACAACTTTTCCTTCTTCACCTTCAGCTACAATTGGAAGAATGGTTTCGTCATCTTTATCGTCTTGGAAAATAACTTTACGCCAGCCTTCTTGAATTTGCTGTTTTCCTTTTGAAATAAATTCAGCACGTTCATCTACAAGCGTTACAATTGTTGTATAGTCAAAGATTGCAACTTCATAATGAGCTGCTATAAGTCTTCTTACGATCATATCGTAAATTTTCTTTTCATCACCTGATAATCTGCTTGGGTTTGTAACTTGCTCTGTCGGAATAATGGCGTAGTGATCTGTTACTTTCTTTTCATTCACATAACGCTTATTATTCATAATCGATTCAACCGGAGCTGGTAATAAACCTTTATATTCATCAAACTGACTTAACTTCTGTAAAATATCAGGGAATGTTGCCGCTTCACCTTGTGTAACATAGTTGGAATCTGAACGTGGATAAGAAACAATTCCTTTTTGATATAGTGCTTGCGTTATATCAAGCGTCTTTTTCGGTGAGAATTTAAATGCTTTATTTGCCGTTGCTTGCAATGATGATAAGTTAAATAAAAGCGGCGGCTGAAATTCTTTACGCTCCGTTTTCATTTCCTTCACTACTGCCGGTTTACCTTGGCAAAATGTTGCAATTTTATTCGCCATATCAGGATCTTTTAAGCGGGATTCACTATCCTTCTCCCATTTCCCCTCATACTTCTTTCCTTCTATATTAAAGGTTGCGAACACTTCCCAAAACGGCTCTGACTTAAAGTTTTCTATTTCCTTTTCACGCTTTACGATTAACGCGAGTGTCGGTGTTTGTACACGACCAGCTGAAAATACATCATTCATTCCTTTTTTCTTTAACAAAATACTAAACACACGCGATGCATTCATACCAACAACCCAATCCGCACATGACCTTGTATACGCCTCATAGTACGTATTGATTGTATCTGATTCGTCAAGCAAATTTTTAAATCCTTGGTAAATAGCTTGCTTCGTTAAAGAGGAGATCCAAAGACGCTTCATCGGCTTTTGTACGTTACAAAGATTAATAATGTTTCGTACAATTAATTCCCCTTCGCGCCCAGCATCGCCCGCATGAATAATTTCTGTTACCTGTGGATTATGTAACAGCTGTTTCACAATGTTAAACTGCTTATACTTTGACTTTGTTACTTCAAATTGAAAACGCTCTGGAATCATCGGTAACGTATTAAGTGACCATTTTTTCCACTCGGCGTGATAATGCTCTGGATTACATAACTGCGTCAAATGACCAATTGCCCATGTACAGTACGCTCCATTTGGAAATAACTCATTCGCTTCTACTTCTAAATATCCATCTTTCCGGCGATATTTAAACTGTGAAACAAGAGCCAAACCTTGATCTGGTTTCTCGGCAATAATTAATTTCATTTTATAACTCCCTATCTGTATTCCACTGTTACTTTCATTGTCTATCTGTTTAGAAGCGATGATAAAACAACAATCTTATTTATCATTCGCGGGTTGTCCCGAGTAATGGGATAACTATAATATTATACGCTTATTCTTTATGTGTTCACAATAGAGATACTCACATATTATTTCTCCTATAATTAAAACAACATAAATGTGAATTCAATTGTACAAAAGTTAAACTCTACAACCATATCACTTTTTTTCTATTAACATAAGCTATTATAAACTTGAAAAGGATGATGATAATATGAAAAACCTTGTAAGTATACACGACTTATTAGCAATTATAGAGCATACCGAAGGCTGGTTATCGCCGCATGAGCAAGTTGCACTATTGCATTTGCCTTCAATGGTAGATCATTTAAACGGCGATATAGTTGAAATTGGTTCCTATAAAGGAAAAAGTACCATTGCATTGGCACTTGGAAGCTCTCTAATGAGCAAAAAGAAACGTCCAATCTACGCTATTGATCCATTCCTTGATTATTATTATCCTTCATTTCAGTTCAATATAAATTACCATAGTCTACAAGATTTCGTTATTCCAATAAAAAAGTTTAGTACACAAGCTTACGATGATTGTCCTAAATCTATTGCTGCATTATTTATTGATGGTGATCATGAATATTCTAGTGTAAAACACGACATCACTCATTATGTATCACGCGTTATAAATGACGGACTCATTCTTTTCCATGATTATACTGAGCAATTCCCAGGAGTCATCAAAGCTGTAAATGAACTTTGCAATAACACTGAATACAACATTGTTTTAACTTATGACCACCTTATTATTGTTCGAAAAACCAATAATTAAGCTCCGCTTCATTCCCCTGCTTGCTATCTTATTTCGTTTTTATTCACAAAAAAAGACGTTCAAAAGCCGAACATCTTTTCTATTCATTTTTTACTATATATATTTCTCTCAGAGTAACATTACTTTTCCCTCTGTAACTAATATGACCTATGGTTATTGAAATGTACTGTTTTTTATAGATCCTCTCCTACTAAAAACACACATCAATATTTGAACATTATATCGAACTCCCCTCTATTAAATTGTGCAGATAATATGCAGATATAAATAAGCATAAGTACTCTCCATATGAACATATGATGAAATGAATGATTGGACAGGGAGGTATCATGATGTTTACTTATACGTTAACTGCCTTAACGCTTTGTTGTATCTCGATTCTTATTACATCATATATGTCTAAACGAAAGGGTACCTTAATGGAGTATATGGTATTTATTATGTCTTTTAGTATGAGTATCGGTTTAAGTATAGGTTTTTATTTAGGTATTCTATTTAAAGGAGAATTGCTATATTCTACTTTGCTTGCGATTTTAATTAGTGGTTGTATCGGCTTTTTAGTTGGTCTACGTTTTCATCTATATACTGCTTTAGAAGGAATGTTCTCTGGGGTAATGGCAAGTATGATGGGAGCAATGATTACAGAAATGCTAAATGCGCAACAAGCTCATAGTATACTGTTTATCAGCCTTTTATTTACTATAACGATTACTATGTCATTTATAATTCAAATTTTATCAGAAAGGTTTTCTACTGTGATCCACCGATGCTTTTTGTTAGTGCTTTCAATTAGTGTTGTAATTATTGTTTCGGTATTCATAACATTCCCCGATTTTACTCCTTCAACTTCACACGAGTATAAACAACATATGCACTAACACTTAAAACAAAATTATTAAATCAGAAACCTTAGAAGAAGCGATACTTTTAGGTATGCAAGAGGATTTCTCTGTAACGAATGTATTAGCAGTTCTCCTATTTATTAGGGCTTTATTTCTTAAGAAACAATAACACTGTGATTATTAAATTAGAAAAAGGTAACCAAAATCCTCTTCACAAAAAAACGTATGATTGTGTATAATAAGAACTAATGTTCCTTTCGGGGATTCACTAAACCTAAATTACACTTATATATCAAATAGAAGAGGATTGATATACCATGAAAATTGATAGACCCAAAATTTCACCAGAGTTATCTTCAAAAAATTTTCAAGATATTTTTTATGAAGAAGATCCTACACTAGAAATGTGTGAAATTATCGATTCCACTTTCGAAAATGAATCTGTGGATAGAGTACGATTATATGATGCCGTGATAAAGAATTGTAAGTTCACGAATACAGACTTTAGCAATATTGATATTACAGATGTTTGTTTTGAAAACTGTGATTTATCAAATGTTAATTTAAGCAATTCTTCTGTTCACAGAGTCGAATTTAAAAACAGTAAATTAATCGGGGTTAATTTTACAGAATCTAGCTTAGGAAATGTTAAATTTGAGAATTCTATTTTGAACTTAGCTGCATTTGGAAATTCTAAACTAGAAAAGATTGTATTTAATGAAACTTCATTAAATAGTGCAGATTTTTTTGACTGTAAACTAAAAAAAGTTGAATTCCAATTATGTAGCCTTGACGAAGCTAATTTTGACCAGACATCACTGAAGGGGATCGATATTAGCTCTTCTAATTTTAATACTCTGACAGTTTCAGTGAGCGATTTAAGGGGATGTAAAGTATCTACATATCAAGCTGTTCAGTTTGCGACTTTATTAGGATTAATAATTAAAGATTAGTATTTCGAAGATAAAAAGAACCCTATCCCGAATCATGGATT
The DNA here is from genome assembly GCF_022663775.1 of Bacillus cereus group sp. BfR-BA-01350. Lineage (NCBI taxonomy): Bacteria > Bacillati > Bacillota > Bacilli > Caryophanales > Bacillaceae > Bacillus > Bacillus cereus group sp. BfR-BA-01350. The sequence goes on along the minus strand of NZ_JAKUGD010000001.1, from coordinate 360,501 downwards.
TTTTAATTGTCCACGATTCGAGATAAAGTTCAAATAAATTAGTGATGACTTTCTTATTATTTAACTACAGCTTGTTTTCCTTTGACATGTTCATTATTTACACTCATAAACGCTTCAATTTCTTCCACTTCTCTAATGATATCTTTTGACAAGTTTTCGTATCCGTCTTTTGTTACAAGAATATCATCTTCAATACGAATTCCAATCGATTCTTCTTCAATATAAAGACCCGGTTCAATTGTTATAACCATACCTTCTTCTAAAACTCTATCTTTATATGTCCCTACATCATGCGTATCTAAACCAAGGAAATGGCTGACACCATGATAATAATATTTAGACAATTCTTCGTCTTCTTGAATTAAACCAATTGCTTTACACCCTTCTGCGAGTACTTTTTTAGCATGCTCATTTAATGCAGCGAACTTTAAGCCTGGCTTAATAATCTCTGTTGTTTCTTTCAATGCTTTTAATACGATATTATAAATTTGTTTTTGGCGACTAGAGAATGTTCCATTTGCCGGGAATGTATAACTAATATCAGCGTTATAGTAGTCTTTTTGAGCACCTAAATCTAGTAGTACTAAATCACCATTTTGAATTTGTGCATCATTATCTTCATAATGAAGAACTGTAGCATTTTTCCCGCTTGCCAAAATTGTATGAAACGCATGATGCTTAATGCCAGATGACTTCAGTGTGAAGTCAAACTGAGCTTCTAATTCATACTCCATCATGTCTGCTTTTGCATGCTTAAGTACATTGTAAATACCGTCTTTCGTTACAGCAATCGCTTCTTTAATCACTTCAATTTCTTCTTCTGTTTTAAATACTCGCAATTCACAAATATTCGGATATACATTACCAATTGTTACGTGTGGGTATTGTTCTCTTACATGTTTAGCAAATGCTAATGTTTTTGTCTCTGTACCATTCCATTCACGACGCTCTAAATCCAAATATAGATGCTTCACATTTTCTGTGAAGAGTATATTTGACATCGTCTTTTCAAAGCTATCTAAATATACAACTTTCTTTATACCTGAAATCTTCTCTGCTTCTTTGTTAGAAACAGTTTTCCCAACCCATTTTTCCATTACTGGATCTGATTTTTCAATGAAAAGTGTCTCTTCTACACTATTCCCAAACTTTTTCAGCATAAAAATAACATTTGGTTCATTGATTCCTGTTACATAGTAAAAATTCCGATTCGGCACAAATTTATAATGTGCATCCGCTGACATATGTGGTGCTTGTCCGGCAAATAAAACAGTAATAGATTCATCTGGTAATGTTTTTACTAATCGTTCTCTATTTTGAGCAAAAAATGTTGATTTCATAATAATCCCCCTAGCGTTCTATGTATGATTAAAAAATAATTATCTAATCAATTCATTTTATTATTGTTACAATTTTTCGTCAATTTTTAACCTTTTTTGATGGTGTTGACATAATTAAAATTACACGTTACAATAACTATACATTAGTAAGCAACTAATATATTTAAATTAAACTAGGGGTGAAACAAATGAAAAACATTTTATTCCGTATTAATGAATTATCAAAAAAAGAAAAAGCAACTGGATTAACAGTTGATGAAAAACAAGAACAACAAATGCTACGTCAAAACTATACACAAACATTTCGTGGAAGCTTAGATTCCATTTTATTAAACACAAAAATTGTTGATCAAAATGGTCTTAACGTTACACCAGCCGCATTACAAGATGCTCAAATACGTTTAAAATTAAGCAAATGAGTTCCGCGCAAAAGAATTTCAATAAAACATAAAAAGAGCTGGATTTCCTATTTAGAAATTCCAGCTCTTTTTATTGTTTTTTCTAATTTATCATACGAACGATACATAGCAATTCTCCACGATACAATCATCGCAAAAGCGAGTAAGAAAAACATTCCACTTAACTCTGCTAAGTCAATCGATTGACTTAAATACGATTTCATTACTACTCGCACTACTAATAATCCAACTAAAATAAATATAAATGCTTTTGACGGTTTCATATATATTTGTTCATTTCTTATTTCAAACTTCGTTGTTTTAATAAGGAATATAGAGAAAATAAGTCCTACAGTAATTGCTTCTACTATTTCTAATGACGTTAACCGAAACGCTGGTAAGAAGTACATCATAGCACCAGTACTCATAAAAAATGGGGGCAATATAATTTTCTTTTTCGTTACCGGTTTTTTCGCTGCTTTAAAGCGAAGAAACATGACACCAACAGCCATACAGACTGCTACAATACTTGATAAAAGTGCTATCATACTTTCCACTCCTATCTATTCAAATGACTTTTTGAGCAAAATCATAAATTAATAAGTAACTACAAGCACCATTATAGAATTTCTTCATTCTATCCCTCCTGCTGTAAACTTTCCATATTCGCTACACTTATTTTACGCAAAGTTTATGAACGGAATATGAACAAAATATTACATTCAATTTTCAAACAAAAAAGCCATTTTGCAATTAATATTGCAAAATGGCTTTTAACTTATTTTAAATCGTCATTTGTAAATGCACCTGGAAGTAATTGCTCAACAGTCACTTCTTTTTCATCGCCTTTTACATTCGTTAATAATACAGGCATTTTCGGATCACAGAATTCAGCAATTACTTGTCTACAAGCACCACATGGTGAAATTGGTCCGTCCGTTTCTCCTGTAATAACTAAGTAACTAAAGTCGCGCTCACCTTCTGATACTGCTTTAAAGATTGCTGTTCTTTCTGCACAGTTACATAAACCATAAGAAGCATTTTCTATATTACAACCAGTATAAATTTTACCTTCTTTCGTAACTAACGCCGCCCCAACAGGAAATTTTGAATACGGAATATACGCTTTTGCTAACATCTTATTTGCTTCTTCAATATATTTTTTCTTATCCATATTATTTCCCCCTCAAAGTAAGTGTAATGATGATTAGTCAGTAATAACTGTATGAACTAATTTAGGAGCCACTGCTGTTTCAGCGATAGAAATGTTCTCATAAATTTTCGCTTTTACATCTTCTACATTTTCGCGATTTGCATAAATCGTTACGAATGGCTCGCCTTCTTTTACTGCATCGCCCACTTTTTTACGTAACATTAATCCTACTGCTAAATCGATTTCATCTTCTTTTGTTGCACGACCAGCACCAAGTAGCATAGCTGCGATACCGATTTCATCAGCAACAATGTTAGAAATAACACCTGAAGTTTTAGCAGGTACATCAATTACATATTTCGCTTGTGGCATTTTTTCTGGATTGTCTACAATCGAGCTATCTCCACCTTGATTGCTTAAGAACTCTTTAAACTTCTCAGTTGCTTTTCCGTTCTTCATCACTTCAATTAACATTTCACGCGCTTCTTCTAATGTATTAGCTTTTTTCGCAAGTACAACCATCTGACTTCCTAATACGAGTACTAATTCTGTTAAATCTTCTGGACCTTCACCTTTTAACGTATCAATTGCTTCTTTCACTTCTAGTGCGTTACCAATCGCAAATCCAAGCGGTTGTGACATGTCTGAAATAACAGCCATAGTTTGACGTCCTACATTATTTCCGATACGTACCATTGCATGTGCTAATTCTTTTGCATCTTCTTCTGTTTTCATAAACGCGCCAGCACCTGTTTTTACATCAAGTACGATTGCGTCAGCTCCAGCTGCAATTTTTTTACTCATAATTGAACTTGCAATTAGAGGAATTGAGTTAACAGTTCCTGTTACATCGCGTAATGCATAAATCTTTTTATCTGCAGGTGTTAAGTTTCCTGTTTGTCCGATAACAGCTACTTTGTCACGGTTTACAATATCAATGAACTGCTCTTTCGTAATTTCAACGTGGAATCCTTCTACTGCTTCTAATTTATCAATTGTTCCGCCCGTATGTCCTAAACCACGACCAGACATTTTTGCTACTGGTACATCTAAAGCAGCTACTAATGGCCCTAATACTAATGTTGTTGTATCACCAACACCACCAGTTGAATGTTTGTCTACTTTAATTCCTTCAATTGCAGATAAGTCGATTGTTTCTCCAGACTCCACCATTGCCATCGTTAAATCTGCACGTTCGCGATCTGTCATATCTTTAAAGAAGATTGCCATTGCAAGTGCACTTACTTGATAATCAGGTATACTTCCGTCTGTATAACCATTAATAAAGAATTTGATTTCTTCAGTTGTTAATTCTTTGCCGTCACGTTTTTTCGCAATAATATCTACCATTCTCATTACAATCACCATTCCTTTTTATATGATATGAATCTATTAAAATAATAAGCCTACGATTGTTGCTGATAAGAAACTTACTAATGTTGCACCGAAAAGTAATTTCAAACCAAATCTTGCGACTACATTCCCTTGCTTTTCATTTAAGCTCTTAACTGCCCCTGCAATAATTCCAATTGAAGAGAAGTTTGCAAATGAAACTAAGAATACAGATATAATCGCTGTCGTTCTATCTGAGAAATTAAAGTTTCCTTGTGCTAAATCTGTCATAGCGACAAATTCATTTGATACTAATTTTGTTGCCATAATATTTCCGGCATTAACTGCTTCATGCCAAGGTACACCCATAATAAATGCAAATGGTGCAAATGCATAACCAAGAATTTCTTGGAATGAAATACCGATTACACCTTTAAATACTGCATTAATGAATGCGATAAGAGCAACGAAACCAATTAACATAGCTGCTACTGTAATCGCAACTTTAAATCCATCAATAATGTATTCCCCTAATACTTCAAAGAAAGTCTTTTTTTCTTCTTCTTGTACTTCTAACATATCTTCTTCATCAGTAACTTCATAAGGATTAATAATAGAAGCAATAATAAAGCCCCCGAATAAGTTAAGCACTAAAGCGGTTACAACATATTGCGGTTTTAATAACACCATATACGATCCAACGATAGACATGGAAACGGTAGACATTGCAGATGCACATAATGTGTACATTCTTTTCTCTGGCAATAATCCTAATTGTTTCTTAACTGAAATAAACACTTCAGATTGCCCTAAAATCGCGGAAGCAACAGCATTATATGATTCTAGTTTCCCCATTCCATTTACTTTACTTAATGCTAGACCGATAGATTTCACAATAATAGGTAACACTTTAATGTGCTGCAAAATACCGATTAAAGCTGATATAAATACGATTGGCATTAATACACTTAAAAAGAATGAAAACTCTTTTTGATTTACTAATCCACCAAATACGAAATTTACACCGTCAGCGGCATATTTTAATAGCTCTCCAAAACCATCTGCTATTCCGCTAATTAATATATTCCCTACACTTGTATTTAATAATAGAAACCCCAAAATGAATTGTAATATAACCATCGTTATGATTGGACGATATTTGACTTTCTTTCTATCATTACTAGCAAGCCAAGCGATACCTAAAATCAATACGAGGCCAAAAACACCGATTAAGTATTTCATAAGCCGTCTCCTCCCGTGTTCGTATCCGCTTACATTTCTTTCAATTGTTAAAGCAATAGATACACTTTACTTTGTGTATCTATTGCCCTTGACTTCACTAATGATTAGTAGTTATCTGTAGCACCTTTTGCATCATTTAATACGATTGCAACACTAGCACTTGCTCCAATACGAGAAGCTCCAGCAGCTACCATTTTGTCTGCATCTTCACGTGTACGAACACCACCAGATGCTTTTACACCAACGTTTGGTCCTACTGTTTTACGCATTAATGCGATATCTTCAGCAGTTGCTCCGCCAGTTGAGAATCCAGTTGAAGTTTTTACGAAGTCAGCACCAGCTTTTACTGATAATTCACAAGCGCGTACTTTCTCTTCATCTGTTAATAGACAAGTTTCAATGATTACTTTTACAAGAGCTTTTCCTTTTGCTGCTTGTACTACTTCATAAATGTCTTTTTCAACAAGTTCGTCGTCGCCATCTTTTAAAGCGCCTACGTTGATTACCATGTCAACTTCAGTTGCACCTTTTGCGATAGCATCTTTTGTTTCAAATGCTTTTGTTTCAGTCGTGCTTGCTCCTAATGGGAAACCGATTACAGTACAAACATCTACATCATGTCCAGCTAGTTCTTCAGCAGCTAGCTTTACCCATGTTGGGTTAATACAAACAGAAGCGAATTTATATTCCTTTGCTTCTTCGATTACTTTCATAACATCTTCTTTTGTAGCATTAGCTTTTAAAATTGTATGGTCAATTAACTTTGCAATATTCATTATCTTCACTCCTCATATCTTTTAACAACTTCATTCTAACTCTTAGTTGAACAAATGTAAATATACTTTTGAAATTTTGTTCATTCTTTTTAAAAAGGAATTTCCTTCCAGTAAATAAAGCGCATTCTAACTAAGAAATACTTCATATATAAATTCAAATTTTTTATATTAACAATGGTAGTATGTATCTCAATATCCATAATTATTTTAAAAAAGGCAATTTGTATTCAAAAATAATCCCATAATTCATACATAACAAAATAAAAGGCTTTCTCAAAATGAATATCTTGAGAAAGCCTTTTATTTCTAATCTTCTTTTTGATAATGTAACAATTCTTTCGCCGTATGCTGATCGATAATTAATACATTTGCATATCCGCCACGTAACGCACCATCAATTGCTTTTATTTTTCTATTACCACCAGCAACTAAAATAGAGCGTTTCTTTAATTTCAGTTCCTCTAACTCAATTCCAATGGTCCGCTTATTAATTTCTTCACTACTAATATTTCCGTCCCCATCAAAGAATCGTGAACAAATGTCACCGACCGATTGTTTTTTGAGTAAACTTGTTTCATCCTTATCGAAATAACCTAATCGGAATAATAGCGCTTCGTCTCGCACTGTTCCTACAGTGAAAATTGCAATATTCGCTTGTTTCCCCATTTCGATAATGTGATGAATATGTCGATCCTGCTCTACTAATTCTTTTGTCACTGCATTATCAAATATAACTGGAAGAGGCAGATTTCTTGGCGTCGTTTGAAAAGCATCTGCAAATAATGCAATGGTTTCATTTGCATATGTATTTACACTCGAATGGCTAATACCACCTTTTAGCTGGACAACTTCTACACCTTTTACATGTTGTGGTACGATTTTTCTAGCGATTTCATACATCGTCATTCCCCAGCTTACACCAACGATATCACCGTTTTTAACCGTCTTTTCCATATACTCAGCTGCATATTTACTTATATACTCTGTAATCGTTGCATATTCTGGCACTGGGGAAAATACAACATGTGCTTCTAACAAGTTATATTTTTCTTTCAGTAAATTGCCGACATTATCTAAATCAGCGAATGGATCGGCTATACTAATTTGAACAAATCCTTTTTCTTTCGCGTACTTTAATAGTCTAGAAATTGTCGGTCTTGAAATATTTAATTTGTTAGCAATTTCTTGCTGACTATAATCTGATTGATAATATAATCTTGCAACTTCAACGCTTAATTGTTGTTTATCTTTATCCATAGTAACTCAATACAAATCCTTTCCTGTATTTCCCTTTCGTTACAAGCATTATACAGCTTTATGCAAGAAATTTCGACTACTGAATTTTATATACCTGAACTTCTACTCCGCTTAGTATATACAATGAAATTTAATCAATAGGGAGTTTGTCCCTCCCCTACTGATTATCATCCCTCACAAATTGGGCGTTTACGGGCGACTTGTCCTCCCATAATGTAGAATCTTTTTATTAAGCAAACAGGTCGGATTATTGAGAAACTCATTTTTAAAACTCAAATTAGTATATAAGTGTGAAATAGTATTAGAATAAATAAGAGAAATAACCACTATTGATTATTTCTCTTTTTCATATACATATTTATTTTTGGAAAAATAATCTAACCCCAAATACTAATAATACTGCGCCCGTAATACCCTCTATTGTACGGTTCACTCTTTCTTTCCTTAAAAAAGTTCTTAATTGGCGTATTAGCGAGATATAAAGCAAATACCATATTGCAGTCAAAGTCGTAAATGTGAGTCCTAATAAAAGAAATTGGAGGAAATGATTTTGATTACTTACAATAAATTGAGGTAAAAAACTAAGGAAGAACACAGCAGTTTTTGGATTTAAAATTGCCGTAGTAAATCCTTGTCTAAAGCTTTTAATTGCCCCAATATTCTTAGAGTCCATTTCTATTGGACCTGACATATCTTCTTTTTTATGTAAGGCACTTTTAATTGACTTTACAGCTAAGTAAATTAAATAAAAAGCCCCAGCACATTTTATAAATGTAAATAACATAGCAAATTTCATTAGAATAGCAGAGAGTCCTAACGTAGCCATTATTGTATGAATCATCATTCCAGATATCGTTCCTAAAACTGTCTTTATCCCACCACTTTTACCATGCGAGATAGTATTTTTTGTAACTAGTGCAAAACCAGGACCAGGCATCATTATGATTAACATTGCTGTAAGGATAAATAATAGATAATTTTCCATGTTCTAGTATTTCCTTTCCAATTTTTAGTTTTGCTTACAGTATAGCTTTTTTCATTAAAACATTAAATATAAAAGACTTGATCAGAAATTTATATATCAAATTACAAGTCCACCTCTCACAAAAACAGGATAAAAAAATAAACAGCAGAACTAGTCCACTGTTTACTTCGCTACGCCTTCATGTAATTTTTCTGTATAATCTTTTACGTCTTTCCAGCTATCTTTTGCTGTATGTAAATCTTCTTTTATAAACGTAAATTCTTCTGGGCTAATTTCTTTTACGTTTTGTAGTAAATTATTATACTTTGCCCCTACTGTATACCATTGATTTGATATGTTTTGCAGTGCTGTAATTGCTGCATCAATCGTTTCAGTCATATTTGTTGTTTTATTTTTTACATCTGTCAAAATTGCGACTTCTGCTTGCGCTCCAGAAATTCTATCTTTTAAATTAGCGATTTCTCGTTCTGCATTTGCGATATCTTTTTTCGCGACGGCAATCATCGGTCCGCCAGCAAGACATGTTATTAGAGCTACGCAAAGTACGCCACCAGCAATAACCATATCATTACTCTTTTTAATCGAATCGTTATATGTATTGATTTGTTGCTCTAGAGCTGGAATACCTGCATTCGTACTTGCCAATATCGCTGTTAACTGATTTGTATCCTCTTTGAAACTATTTGTATCTTTCGCCATTCTATCGCGAAAAGCTTTCAAATTTCCTAATAATCCATCTACCTCATTTTGATTCTTTACAATATCCGCATACAACTTTTCTAAATCCGCTTTTAGTTTTCCGCTATCCTTTTGATCAATCGCTATTAACATGTCATTATAATACGATTGAAAAGTATTATTGTAATTAATAATATTTTGATCCGTTTTCATAATTTGAGGCTTCATATTATTTAACCAATATGCCGCATTCATTTTTGCATCTCTTTGATGCTGAATCATATTCCCTTTAAATTCACTATTAATCGAACTTATTTTACTTAAATCCGTCTCTTGTTGATTTTGAATTAATTTTGAATATGAATCCATTGCAAACATGCTTGATGTCGTTTGTGCCATTACATCTTGGAATCCAGCTGGTCCAAGAGAATAGTTTTTCACATTTTCTTGTAGCACCTTTACATTTTGTTCTGCTGCAAAAGGATGTAAAGGAAATGCGTTACTCGTTGCCACCCCAGCAATCATTAACGTTAAAAGACATTTTTTATAAAATCGTTTCTGCATATTTTCCACCTATTCTCTTTATAAGGATATCAAAAGCTCCTGCTCACAACTGAACAGGAGCTTCAAATCATTCATCAACACTTAACGCTCTAACGATTCGTATTCGATTATGCTTTTTTTGTGTCTACTACTTTAATGTCTTCAGCATAAATCTTTTCTGCATAGTCTTTAATGTTTTTCCAGCTATCTTTCGCAATGTTTAAATCTTCTTTAATAAAAACAAGGTCATTCGGACTAATTGAATCTACATTTTGAAGTAAAGAATTGTATTTTGACCCCATTGTGTACCATTGATTTGAAATATTTTGCAACGCTGTAATTGCAGTATCAATTGTATTTGTTAAATACTCAGTTTGTGTTTTAATGTTTGTTAATCCTGCTACCTCTAATTGAGCAGTTGTAATTTGTCCAGTTATTTTTTGAATTTCAGCTTGTGCATTATCAAGCTCTTTCTTCGCTAATACGATTCCAGCTGTACCACCGCCTACAGCCGCTGCGCCTCCTGCAATTAACGCCACTCCTAACGGCGTTCCTGCACCTGTAGCAATAACTACTGCACCACCGATAATTGCAATTGGCCCTAGAGCTGTCGCAACTGATGAACCGATAATAATTGCATTATATTTACTAATCGCTTCATTGTACGTTGTAATTTGATTTTGCAATAGCGGAATTCCAGCGTCTTGACTAGCTAAAATAGATGTAATTTGATTTGCATCACCCTTAAAGTTTTGCGTATCCGACGTCATTTTATTTCGGAATTTCTTTAAGTCTTCTACTAACTGATCTACTTGCGCTTTATTTTCATTAATACTACTTGATAATCTAGTTAACCCTTTCGTAAGTGTCGCTTTATCTTTTGCATCAACCGCAGCAACTAAAGTATCATAATAGTTTTGGAATTTCGTATTATAGTTAATGATATTTTGATTCGTTGAAATAAGCTGTGGCTTTAATACATCTAACCATTGCTTCGCATTTCCTCTAGCTGTATCCTGGTGCTGAATCACTTTTCCTTTTAAAGCAGCATCAACAGTCGATACATTTCCAAAGTTAACATTACCTTGTTTAATAATTGTTAAAGCGTACAGATCCATTACTAAAGCGTTTGAACCTGTTCTTTCCATTGCATCTTTTAGGCCTTCTGGTCCTAATGAGTATTCTTCATAGTCATTATAAGCTTTTGCGACCGCATGTACGGGAGCTTGTTTCACTGTACTTTCAGCTGCATACGTATGGGCCGGCATAATATTCCCTGCTGCAAATACTGCCATAAGTGCTGATAGAGCCATTACTTTATAAGGTTTTTTTGTCATTTTTCTTCTCTCCCTATATCGTTACTTATTTTTAATGTACTTCAACGTTTGTAACATAATCTTCAAATTGATTTGTTTGTTTATTCATTTCATCACTTACTTTTTTAATTTGATTAAAATGTTTTTGAAGTAAACTACTATCTGTATACGTGCCTTCTTCAACATTCTTTTGAATTTGGATCATATTATTGTTTAAAACTTTCCAATCCGTTAATAACGTTTCTAATGTTGTAATTTGACGATCAATTAGTTCTGTAAAACTATTTACCTGATCTTCAACGAATGTAATTTGAGTCGCTTCTGCTTCAGTTTGTGATAATTTTTGAATAAGTGGTAATAGCTCTTTTTGCTTTTGCTGAATGCGAAGAGCTGCTTCTCTCGTTTGGCTATCTGCAGCATTTACAATTTCATTACTTAAAGTACCGATAGAAACGAAATCAATCGTTTTCGTTTGTGCAGTTTGATTTGTAATTGTAAATACTTGTTTACCGATATTAATAGAACCTTTAATAATTTCTTGAGGTCTATTCAATATAGTAGTTAATTCAGCTTGAATTTCCCCTTGAATTCTTTTAATATCTTCTCTTAATTTCACAATATCTCCACTTGATCCTTGCAGTGTTTTTATTGCTTCATCAGCTTTAATTGATAAGTTATTACTATCTTTATCTAATACCGATTTAAATCGATTTAACTCTAATAAATCTTGCTCCATACTCTCTTGGATGCTTTGTACTTGCAATTGTAATTTTCCATATGCATTTGTAAAATCTGCTTTTGCTTGTTCATCTTCATTGACTTTTCCTGCTAGTTCATAGAGCTTACTATAATAGCTATTAAATCTAGTACTATACCTCATCATCTCTTGATTTAAGTCGATTAACTTCGGATTATATTCATCAATCCACTCTCTTACATTTGCCTTTGCAAATTTTTGATGATTCGTCAAACTACTCATCGCATTTACCTTAATGTCTGGCTGTTGTAAAATAACTAATCCATATGCTTGTATAAGTGGTGATTGTGATCCTAACATTCTAATTGAATTCGATAATGTATTTGGAGCAATTACATTTTGTGCATATACTGTTTTCACTTCTGTTTGCCCCTCCTTAGCGTAAGCGCTTACAGGAATAAAACAACTCGTAGATACTGCTGTAACCAATAACCCTGTAATTAAAGTCTTTTTCACTTTAACTCCTCCTATGTATTAGCAACTATTACTATCGCATTTTATTATTCTATTTTCTTACACATAATTTGAGATGGTTAAAATAGAGAACGTTCTCATCGCGATCCATGTACGAACCACCTCTCCAAAATTTTATTGCTACAGTACTTACTTATTGTTATAAAACTTTTCATATATACTTAGTATGAATAACATTGCATAATTTTTCTATTCCATCTTATTTTCCACATTGATACAGTGAATATATTACACAAAAATATTATTCATTTTAAACTAAATAACGTATGTAAATATGAAATTACGTTTTCTTTTCATATAAGTTTTGTACTGTAAGGTCATTTAAACACAGCTATTTATCTATCGTAAAGAAGTATTTTCATTCCCTTTATTTTCAAGCTTTTATGTCCTTATTTCAAAATATAATCCGCTTCACTTTTTCAATTGAAATATCCATATATCACAACGAAAACCTCTACTTTTTCCGAGGCGAAAAAATTATATCAATATACTTTTATAACCGATATGCAATTATGCATAGAATATACACAAAAAGGATAGCTTTACTTACGTAAAGCTATCCTTAAAAAACCTTCTTACTTTTTCAAATGATATGGAACTGTCGTAATAACAACATTTCTTTTATAAAGTAAATACGCACGAATAAGTAAACTAGATTGATTATGAAGAATGTTATGCCAACCTTTTTTCGGAATGAACTGTGGTATAACGACAGTAACTCGGTAATTTGATTCACTCGCTTTATATTGTACTGTATCAATAAACTTTGTTAGCGGTTGAATAATACTTCTATAATAAGAATGTAATGTAACAAGCCTTACTTCAGGTTGCCACTTCTTCCATTTCTCTTCAAATTTCTTTTCCTCTTCTCTGTCAAAAGCAACATATACAGCGATAACTTGATCTGCCGAAAGAGATTTCGCATAGTTTAATGAATTTTCTACTACATGCGTCATACCAGCTACTGGAACGACAATTACATTCCCTTCAATCGGTACAATCCGTTCACAAGTTTTTAAACTTAGTTGGTCACCTACTGCATCATAATGCTTCTTAATTCTGTGGAACAAGAAGATAATAACAGGTAAGAAAATAAGGATTGACCAAACTTGTGCGAACTTAGTTAAAAAGAACATACTCATTACGATAAAACTAATGACTGCACCAATTAAATTGACCGTTAATCTCAAAGCCCATCCTTCAGGTTTTTCACGAAGCCATTTTAATACCATACCCGTTTGAGAAAGTGTAAATGGAATAAATACACCTACTGCATATAACGGAATTAAATGCTCTGTTTGCCCTTGGAAAGCTACAATTAAAATAATCGATGCGATTCCAAGTATAATAATTCCATTTGAGTAACCTAGGCGGTCTCCTCTAATCGTAAACATTCTTGGTATAAACTTATCTTTTGCAAGGTTAACTGCTAATAACGGAAACGCAGAATATCCTGTGTTAGCAGCAAGAATTAATATTAAAGCCGTTGTACCTTGTATAAAATAGTACATGAAATTACGTCCAAATGTTTGTTCAGCAATTTGTGAAACAACTGTTACTTCTTTACTTGGAGAAATTCCGTAATAATAAGCTAGGAACACAATTCCTGAAAATAAAACTGCAAGTAATGCACCCATTGCAAGCAATGTTTTCGCTGCATTGTTAGGTGCAGGATCTTTAAAATTTGGAATTGCATTAGATATCGCCTCAACACCTGTTAAAGCAGAGCTTCCTGAAGCAAATGCTCTTAGCAGTAAAAACAAACTAATTCCCGCAACCGGTGTTCCAATCGGCGTGTGTAGAGCCTGCGAAACGTGACCCGTTAAAATATTATATATCCCTACACCAATTAATATAAATAGTGCTAAAACGAATAAATAAACAGGATATGCTAAAACAGAAGCTGATTCTGTTACGCCTCTTAAATTTAAGATGGTAATAAATATAACAAATATAATCGCAATGATTACATTATGTGCATGTAAACTAGGAAAAGCTGATGTGAGTGCGTCTGTACCTGCAGACACACTTACTGCAACAGTTAAAATATAATCGACTAATAAAGATCCCCCAGCTATTAACCCTGGATTCATCCCTAAATTTTCTTTTGATACAACATATGCGCCCCCGCCATGCGGATAAGCAAAAATAATTTGTCGATAAGATAAAATAAGGGCTGTCAATAATACTAATACCCCAATAGCGATCGGAATGGAATACCAATAAGCGATCGCTCCAACGCCTGCTAATGCAATTAAAATTTGCTCTGGACCGTAAGCAACCGATGATAAAGCGTCAGAAGATAAAATTGCTAGTGCCTTCGTTTTATTAAGCTTTTGTTCTCCTAACTCAGTTGATTTTAACGGTCTTCCAATTAAAAATCTTTTAATAGATGAAACCAATGCTGTCCACTCTCCAATAATTTTGTACGAACTTTTCTGCTAGTTACAGCGGATAAACGATTTCTTCAGAAAACAAAAAATGTCTACAAGCCATAACGAAATAGACTTGTAGACATTATTTTTTTTGTCGCACAAGCTCCACCTTCCTTCTCAATATAACGCTTACGAGGTTAGCTGTCGGATTCGGGCCTATGAGTAGCCCTACCTTTTTCAAGGATTCACCCCATTGGATTAAGAACTAATCCATAAGAACGGGTCCCCCGCACCATGCGGTTTCAGCGATTTAGAAAATTGAAACTGTGGATTATAATACTCCTTTATTTTCAAAATGTAAACAAAAATTTTGAAAAAGAAAAAATTAAAATGATTGCGCATAATCCGCTGGTAAATATACATAATGAATACTAAAAAATCGATAAAGGAGACCCATATGTCTAAAGAAAAGAAACCTATTTTTTCCGATTCCTATTTAGATGCATTAGCAAATGAAATTAATCAATTATACGGTAAACGTGAACAGGAAATAAATTTGACAGATAGAACAAAAAGAAACAAATAATTTGTCGTAAAAAAGAAAGCAATACACTTATATATTGCTTTCTTTTTTATTTTTTCATACATCCAATTCTATTGCAGATCTATTCAAGATCATTTTTTCATACACTTTCAAATTTTGATATACTGCTCCTAATAATGGTGCTTCTATAGAAAATTGTTTTGCTACATCTAGTAAGTATCCTTGCAAGTGCTCGCCTTCAATGGACGAATCTTTTTCCATATCACGTTGCATCGATGACTTCATATTATACGAAATTTTATCAATTGTTTTCATATGTTCTTGGACAATATTATCTTGAATTGGTGCTCCTATACATCTCATAATTTGCATACATTCTTCAAATAAGTTTTGGATAAAATCGTGTCCACCTTCACTTTCACGAATCGGTCCTATCGGTGCCCGCATTAATGTCGTCACACCCGACATTACAGCAATAAATAAATATTTATGCCACATATCTTGCATAATGTTTTCACTTAAAATAAAACTAGATTTCGTACCTGTAAATGCTTTAGAAATATGCTTTATTCTCTCTGAATCTTGAGACTTCATTTCTCCAAACACAAGTCTGTTGGCAGCGCTAGTTTGTACAATTTCTCCTTCATCGTTTAAAGTCGTCTCGATAAAGCATAAACCGCCAATTACTTTTTCCTCACCGAATTCCTTTTGTAATAGCGATACATGAGCGATACCATTTAACAATGGAATGATTGCAGTATTTTCGCCAACAAACGGCTTCAAATCTTGAATTGCCTCGTTTAAGTGATACGCTTTTGTTGAAAATAAAATAACATCAAATGGAGCAGTTCGATCTTCTTTCGTTATTAATTTCGGTTGAAAGGAAAAATCTCCGTTAACACTTCGGATTACAAGCCCTCTTTCCTCCAATTGTTTTTTCCGTTTACTACGAACAAGAAAAGTAACATCTTCTCCTTTTTCTACTAAGCGTCCCCCAAAAAATCCTCCAACGCCTCCCGCTCCTAATACTAAAATACGCATACAACATCCCCCTTTTCAAAATACAATTTTATAACATTCAGTATACATAACATTATACATGTCCCCTACTAAATAAGCTGAATTTTCATTCTTAATCAAGTATAAAACAGGGGTTATTTTCAAATGAATTTGGGCATGTTGTTTTTATAGCATATTTGGAAAGGAAACAATGTAAATGGAGGCAATACATACAATCGAGGAAAAAGATGTAACAACAGCTATATTTCAATTTATATTCCCGTTTTCTTTTAAAACTGGATATGAACAAAATATGTTCCCTTTCTTACAGAAAAATGATTTTCACCCTTTTCGACTCGATCATCTTGAAAATGAAAATACATACTACGGAAAGTTTCAAGTTTCACATCAAAATATGGAAGCATATTATCTTTCATTTACAAATAAAATACTCTTTCCTCACTCAGAGCATCAAAAAGGATTGCAGCGCTATTCTAAAGATCTTAACTTAACTGGACATTTAACAACAAATCTTATTTCCGTTCCATTCAACATTCATTCTATTGACGTAACACTTTGTCCTTATGAGCTTGGCTTCTTAACAATTCGGACAGAAGTAGAAACCGCTCCAAACATAACATTATCAGAAGCAATTGAATTTGCGGCCCGTTTCCGTGTACTTGAAACTAAAAATGATACAAACGAGACTATTTGTATTGAATGTAATGGAAAAAAGTATTCCCAAGTGGAAAGATTCATTTTTGGTTATTTATTCCATGGCATAACAGATTTCTTTGAGAAGAAGAGATTAAGAAGTTCTTACTTTCAAACCTTTCCTTTCTTTGAAGATCAGCGAATGTACGTACAAACTTTATTATCTATAAAAGAAGATATGGAGCTTACTGAAGTGGATGTTTATCGTACTTCTAGTCTTTCCGGGTTAACAAGTGATGGCAAGGCATATGTGAGTGCAAATAATTTTCCTTATATTCATGACTATTTAAAAAAACATGCTTACCAGAGATGGGCTCCAAATCGTTATTTCATTATGGAAGAACATATTTTTACATGTGTAACAAATGAAGGAGAACGCGAATTTACTAAACTTGCGAGTCAAATGTATGGGGAGTTTTATTACGCTTTATTATTAAATCTATTTCATAAAATTGTTTTATTGAAAATGGCCAACGCTTATGCTGAATTAAACATTGAACAAGATACAAATGAAATAGAGAAATTAATTTATTCAATCAATTCGTTTACGGCGAATTACTTTTCTTTAGAGCTAGTATCCCAATCACAGAGTGAAGATATTTTCTTCCGCTTAAGAAAGCTTTTTAACATCGAGATACTATACTCGAATGCAAAACAAAATCTTGATAGTTTGTTTAAATATCAAGAAAATGTTGCTTCAAAAAAAGATAGCCTTTTACTATTAATTTTAACGCTCTACTCTGTAGTAGGCCAAATGTTAGGGTTTACTATGATTGATCTGTTAAGAAACACCGATTCAAACAAAATTTCGTCACCACTTGAATTTTTCGCGCTGTTAATAGCAATTAGCGGCATAGTCATTTCACTTATTTTAGGTGCGCAAAGTTTATACCAATGGGGCATACAACATAAACGAAGAAAAGCGTGGGTAAAACAAACTGTACTTTCTGCTGTGAGAGAGAAAAATGATGAGAAGTAGGTTATTTTCACATTACAAATACGTAGTACACGTTTCAGTAAATTAAATTTTTATCGACGATTTTCCGATTATATCAGCGCAACTCGAAATATATCAGCGATTTTTAAGATATATCGACTTACCGACAAAAACCGACAAAAAACACACGTAAAAAAGTACTCCAAATTTTAGTTTGAAGTACTTTTTTAAACTATTATAGCTTACTTCCCTGCTTCGATTTGCTCTAATGCAGCAGCTACTTGTTCTTCTGTTAATTCATGTTGTATTACGTAGCGGTTACGTGGGCTTACACGGCATTCGTGAGAACATGCACGTAAATATTTCGCTTCGTTTTCTTCAGAACATAAAATTTTCTTGTTACATTCTGGATTTGCACAGTTTACATAGCGCTCACAAGGTTCACCTGTAAAGTGGTCTTTACCAACGATAACATGTTCTTTTTGATTTACTGGTACAGCGATACGCTCATCGAACACGTAACATTGTCCATCCCAAAGCTCACCTTGTACTTCTGGGTCTTTTCCGTACGTTACAATACCGCCGTGAAGCTGACTTACATCTTCATAGCCTTCACGAACTAACCAACCAGAAAACTTCTCGCAACGAATTCCACCTGTACAATAAGTTAAAATCTTTTTACCTTCAAGTACTTCTTTATTTTCTCGAATCCAATCTGGTAATTCACGGAATGATTCGATATCAGGTTTAATCGCACCTTTAAAGTGACCTAAATCAAACTCATAATCATTTCGTGCATCAATGATAACTGTATCTTCTTGTTTCATTGCTTCATAAAAATCTTTTGGCTCTAAATACTTCCCAGTTATTTCGTGTGGGTTAATGTCATCTTCTAGACGAAGTGTAACTAACTCTGGACGAGGACGCACATGCATTTTCTTGAATGCATGACCATCAGCTTCATCTATTTTAAATACGATACCGTCAAAACGTGGATCGTTGTTCATTGCTTCCATGTATTTCTCTGTTTGCTCTACAGTACCAGAACAAGTTCCGTTAATACCTTCTTTAGCTACAAGGATTCTTCCTTTTAACTCAAGTGAATTACAAAATTCTAAATGCTCTGCCGCGAATTCTTCTGGGTTTTCAATTGTTGTGTACATGTAATATAGTAATACTCTGTATGGTTTTGTAGTTGCCAATGTATTTCTACCACCTATCTAATTTTTAAAATCATGTATAAGTTAACGTCCATATCAAAACATATATAATAAGAAAATGAATCCCATTTCCTTCTCTTTATACTATTTTCTATCAGTTAACAAAAATAAAAAACAAGATTACACACCAAAACACTGTGGTTATGTTGTAATCCCAATATATTATATATCATACAAATGCAATTCCATCAATTAATATGCTGTATTATCGGCTTTATGTTCACATAAATTTCAAAAACAGCCCTTTAATTCATTATGTTTCCCCGCCTCATCACACCATAAACTCCCAATTTTTAATAACACCACACCATTCATTGTATAAAGGCATATAATTTGCACTAAGGAAACATTTGTGTTCAAATAAAAATGTAACCTAGTACATTTAAATGTATTGAAATAAAGAATAAGAATACTTACAATAATTTCATCAAGTTAACATTTCAAAGGGGAAAACGACTATGAATAAAGATATATCAAAAGATGAACATGTCCCTTCTCAAAGTACAACTGTTCAATCAGCGCATTTAGCATTAAGCGGACAAACGAAAGGCTTAAAAAGGCTATTACCATTCTTAGGTCCTGCTTTCATCGCTTCAGTCGCTTATATTGATCCTGGCAATTTCGCGACAAATATTGCCGCTGGATCACAATATGGATATTTATTACTCTGGGTAATTCTTGCTTCTAATTTAATGGCTGTATTAATCCAAACTTTATCCGCTAAATTAGGAATCGCTACGGGCAGAAACCTTCCTGAGATCGCTCGAGAAAACTTCCCAAAACCTGTTTCCATCGGTTTATGGATACAAGGTGAACTCGTTATTATGGCGACTGATTTAGCTGAATTTATTGGAGCCGCACTCGGATTGTATTTATTATTTGGGATTCCGATGTTACCCGCAGCTTTAATTACAGCTGCTGGATCATTTATTATTCTTGAATTTCAACGCAGAGGCTTTCGTCCATTAGAAGCGATTATAACAGGGATGATTTTTATTGTTGTTATCGCTTTTGGTGTACAAGTCTTTTATGCAAAACCGGAATTAAGTCCTCTACTTTCAGGACTTTTCATTCCAAAATTCCAAGGCGTAGACAGTATATTACTTGCAGCTGGAATTTTAGGTGCGACAGTTATGCCGCACGCAATCTATTTACATTCCGCCTTAACACAACGCCGCGTAGTCGGAACAAATGATGAACAAAAGAAAAAGATTTTCCGCTTCGAGTTTATTGATATCATTATCGCAATGATTATCGCTGGAGCAATTAATGCAAGTATGTTAATTGTTGCTGCTGCACTATTCTTTAAAAACGGCTTGCATGTTGAAGATCTTGATGTTGCTTTTAACCAGTTTAGTAACTTAGTCGGTCCTGTATCAGCTGCTTTATTTGGAATTGGTCTCTTATCAGCAGGACTATCTAGCTCTTCTGTCGGTACAATGTCAGGTGATATTATTATGCAAGGTTTCATTCGAATGCATATTCCGTTATACTTACGCCGCTTTATTACAATGATTCCACCATTAGTTATTATCGCTTTAGGTGTAAATCCAACTTACGCTCTAGTCATGAGCCAAGTCGTCTTATCATTCGGTATTGCCTTTGCATTAGTACCACTTATTATGTTTACAAGTAGTAAAAAAATTATGGGTGCACTCGTTAATCACCGCATAACCACCTTTATCGCTTGGATCATTGCTATACTTGTTATCATTTTAAATATTTTCTTACTGTATCAAACATTTGTAGGGTAATGAAAAAAGGGTATTCCAATTTTAATTTGGAATACCTTTTTTGAATGAAATGATTTTCTTCTAGTTACCACTTATGTATGTCCCTCTTTCTGGCATCATGACACCATTTTCAGTTCGAAAGTAAAGTGGCAATCCTTCCGCAAAAAACATACTTACCTTGGACGGATCTTGCCTTTGATGATGAATATGTAAATGCGGCTCACTTGAACTTCCTGAGTTACCGACTTGAGCAAGAAATTCTCCTTCATTTACACGTTGTCCTTCTCTAACTTTAATGGACCCTTTCTTTAAGTGGGCAAGAATCAAAAATGTCTCTGTTTCATCTATCCGTAAATATATGTAATTCCCTGCCATTGACTGAAAATCATCCAATCCGGGAATTAAATCTTTTTCATCATTATTGATTGATACAACCGTCCCAGAAGCTGGTGCCCTTACTTTCGCTCCATATATACCGTAATCCTCTAACTTACTACTTTTCACTTCAGCAGGTGGAATGAGAATATCATATGCCCATCGTTCATTCGGTTTTATAACGTGATAGTTCATTTCTAACCAATCACCACCCCAGCCTATTAATGCTCGTTCATTCAAAGGAAAACGAACTACTGCTTTAGGACTCATAGATTGTATATCTGCTGGGTAAGCAATTCTACCTATATTAGCAAACCAACCGACAGGCCAAGCTCCAATGATAGAAAACAGAATGATTAAAAATAGCGTTCTATCTATCCGCTTTCTAAAAATGCCTTTCCAAAAAAATATTATTACTGATCCTACCAAGAGGAAAACTGAAATAAAACTAAAAGCCTGAATACTCCACCAAACAAAAACTGATGTAACACCATTAGCTACATAAACTAAGATCCAACTTATAATTAAAAAAGAAACTATAATCACTAATAAAAATTTCTTCCACATGTCGCATCCCTACTCTCATATCCTTTTTCTCAATGATACAAAGTAAAAATTACGACATATAAAAGAAATACTTACGACTTTCTTACTTTTTTATACTGCGGTAATTTCACAGTGAAAACTGTTTCTTTATCGTTACTACGTACAGTTAGATCCCCTTGATGGAGCTCGGCTATACTTTTTGAAATTGCAAGCCCCATTCCTTTCCCACCAGTATAAGAACTACGTGATTTTTCACTACGATAAAATTTCTCAAAAACGTAAGGAAGGTCCTCTTCCGGAATACATTGTCCAAAATTTTTAATTTCTACTTCAACATTCATTGTTTTATTGGAAATTTCAATTGCAATTTCCTTTCCATCTTTTCCATACATAATACTATTACCTATTACATTTTCAAATAGTCTCACTATAAGTGCTACATCAACTTCTACATGCAGCACTTCATCACTTTTAATATAAAAGCTCATATTAGCATCATCTAATTGTGGTACAAAGTCAATCATGATTTGTTCAATTAATGCTTTCATATCTACTTCATCTTTATGTAATTCAATCTCTCTATAATTTATTTGACAGTATTCTAATAAATCATCTACTTGATTTTTTAATTCATAACTTTTTCGCTTTAATATACTTACATACTGTTCACATTCTTCTCCATTCGAATGAAGTTTATTTCCTAACAGATCTGCATAACCGATTAAAGATGTTACTGGCGTTCGTAAATCATGAGAAATATTACTAATCATTTCATTTTTCATTTCCTGTGATTTTTTTTCATTCTCGATAGACTCTTTTAAGCTTTTCGCCATTCTATTAACATTTGCCGCTAGTTCACCAATCTCATCGCTTTTCGAAATAGGTATATGTATTTCAAAATTGCCTTCACTTATTTCTTTCACGTTCTTGTTAATTTGAGACAACCTTTTCATCAGCGTTTTTGTCATGAATGCAAAGTATGTTGTAGTAAAAATCAAAAAAACTATAAAATATAAAAATGAATATTTTCCCTCTAAAACATTAACCTGACTATATATATTTCCAACCAAAATTTGAAACACTATTATACTTACAGTCGCTAACAAGATGCTACATATGAATGCGATAAAAAACTTAGCTCTAATGCCTTGTAATGATTTAATCTTCAATTTTATATCCGACTCCCCAAACATTTTGAATAAACTTCGGTTCTTTTGGATTCTCTTCAATTTTATTTCTTAATCTTGCGATATGAACCATTACTGTATTATTGCTTTCATAAGCCCTTTCTTTCCAAACGCTCTCATATATTTCTTCAATAGTAAATACACGATTCTTTGCAGCTGCCATTAAGTACAAAATTTCATATTCCGTTTTTGTAAGATTGATTGTTTCTCCATATAACATTACTGTTCTCGACACTTCATCTATTTCTAAACCTCTAATGTTTATTTTCTTTTCTATTACTTGGACAGCATTTTGATTGAAATATGTATACCTTCTTAATTGGGCTTTCACTCTTGCGATAAATTCAATTGTACTGAACGGCTTCACAATATAATCATCTGCTCCCGTACTAAATCCAATAACTTTATCTACATCCGATGATTTGGCGCTTAAAAATATAATTGGTAAACTATGTTTCTCTCTAATCCGTCTACACAATTCTATCCCATCCATTTGTGGCATCATAATATCCAAAATAGCAAGTTGAATGCTATTATTATTTATAATTTCTAAAGCCTCTTCTCCGTTATGAGCACTAAAAACTTTAAAACCTTCTTGCATTAAATTCACGTTCATAAATCGAATAATATCTTGATCGTCATCTACAATTAAAATTGAATTTTTCTCCATATACAAACCTCTTTTTGAAATATATTCCACAATCCATTTTATCATAAATTAAAACCATACTCCCCCTTGAATAATCTTTATTTTCAGACTAGATTATATAATAACAACACATTCTAGTTTCAAAAGAAATGGAGTGAAAGCATGTTTCCTATTTTGAAAACTGATCGACTCATTTTACGAGAACTTACTGAAGAAGATGCACCGGGTATACTACAATGCTTCTCTAATACTGACGTACTGCGCTATTATGGCCAAAAACCGTTACAAGATATTGATCAAGTTAAACAAATCATTCATAACTTTAAGTTGAGTTACAATGCAAGAAGCGGTATAAAATGGGGAATCGAATTAAAAGACAAGAAAGAACTCATCGGTACCATTGGTTTTCACGATTGGTCTTCTGAGCATAAACGAGCCAATATAAGTTATGCCTTTTTGCCTGAACACTGGGGAAAAGGATATGCGACTGAAGCTGTTTCTGAGGTTATATCATACGGTTTCCATACGATTCATTTAAAACGGATCGGGGCAATTGTATTTCTTGAAAATGAAGCTTCCAATAAAGTACTATTAAAATTAGGCTTTAAAAAAGAAGGCGTTCTAAAAAATTATATGTATCAAGATGATATCCCATATGATACGAATTTTTACGCTTTATTAAAATCGGTTTAATAGAATTCATGTGTAAAAAACCTTACTTCTAAAAAGTAAGGTTTTTTGTATTTATTCATTAGCGATATAAGCATTCTTATAAGTATAAACACCACCAAATTGATGCTTTTCAATTCCCTTTACGTAATCCTTTTGTACATATGCTGAACCAATATGATACAGCGGTGCTACAGCTGCATCTTCTAATAATACCTGCTCAGCTTCTAGCAATGCTCCCCATCGCTTCTCTGGTTCTAGTACAAAATCAGTTTTCGCTTTCTTTATTAATTCATCGAAACGAGAATTAGAGTAATTCATTTTATTATTCTGATTACCCGTCGTAAATAGCTCTAAATAACTAATTGGGTCTTTATAGTCAGGTCCCCAATTTGCCATAGTTATATCGTAATCACCTGTTTGTTCTAACTGTAATTTTTGCTTAAATGGCTGTTGTTTAATTTGTATCGTTAATCCATGTAAATTCTTTTCTAAATCACCTTTTATATATTCTGCCATACGTTTTGCATTATCTTGTTCAAATGTTAAAAACTCGAAGTTTACTTGGTCTACTCCAAGCTCTTTTTTCGCTTCTTCCCAAATCTTTTTCGCATTTTGCAAATCATATGAAGAAAGATTTCCGTTTTCTTTTCTAAAATCCTTACCAGTCTCTTTATTTACATGACCAACTGGTACCATTCCACTGGCAGGTTTTGCCCCGTTATTAATAAAGTGAGCAACGAAGTCCTCTTTATTTAACGCTAATGAAATAGATTGACGTACCTTTTTATTTGCTAATGCATTATTTTTTTCATTAAAACGTAGCATAGCAATTCCAGAATCACTCGACATATGTAATTCCTTATTCCCTTTATACTTGTCTACAAATTGAGAATTAATAGGTACCCTATCTAAATTACCAGCTTCGTATAAATTAACAGCCGTCATTGTGTCTTTTACAATATGAAAGTTTATTTCGTCTAACTTCACTTTCTTTTCATCCCAATATGTATCATTTTTCTTTAATTGAAACTCTTGTTCATGCTTCCATTTCTCTAATACAAATGGCCCATTATATATGAGATTACTAGGTTCCAATGCATAATTCTTTCCTTGTTCTTTCAAAAATGATTCATGCTGTGGTAAGTAAATAGGTAGCGCTAACAACTGTAAAAAATACGGGATTGGCTGTTCAAGTTCCACTTCCAATTTATAATCATTTATAACTTTAACCCCAAGTTCAGCAAGAGGCACTGTTCCCTTATTTATCTCTTTTGCATTTTTCACGTAAAAAAGCATATACGCATATTGAGACGCTGTTTCAGGATTAATTGCACGTTTCCATGCAAACATAAAATCATTTGCTGTCACACTGTCTCCATTTGACCATTTTGCATCTTTACGCAAATCAAATGTATATTTTTTACCATCTTCACTTCTTTTAAACGATTTTGCTACTGCTGGAATCGGCTGATCTTGATCATCTAATACATACAACCCTTCAAATATGTTCTGCATAACGTGCGCTGACGTACCATCCATCGTTTTCGCTGTATCAAGAGAAGGAATTTCTTCTGATACTGTTACATTTAATACTTGTTTTTTTGCCTCTTTATCACTTTTATTTTCCTTATTATTACAAGCTGTTAATAATAAGGATGTAACAAGTGCCATTACCATTAAATGGCTCTTTTTTCGCTTCATGAGTTGTTCTCCTTAAATATAAAATATTATAAAGCGTTATATATTATAGCAGAAATATGAACAGAAAGATGCGACATTCTTTTGAATATTTATTCGTTCAAGAAAAAAAGCTATCCTTTTTAAAAAGGATAGCTTTTTCAATTACCTATCTTTGCAAACCTCGTTTATATCGACTTGCTTCAAATATAATACGCTCTTCATCTAACGTTTTACATTCGCCATTCCAAACGACACGTTTTCCGTTAATAATTACATCGCTTATATCTTTTCCACTAGCAGCATATACAAGATGCGATAATACTTCATCTGCTGGTTGTAAATGAGGCTTATTAGACGGATCAATTGTAATGAAATCAGCGCACTTTCCAACCTCAAGTGATCCTGTTTGTTTCATGCCGATTACTTCAGCCGCTCCTTTAGTTGCAAGTGTAAGAGCTGTTTCAACCGGTAACGCTGTTGCATCTTGGTGAATACCTTTTTGTAGTAAAGTCGCTATGCGCATTTCTTCAAACATATCTAAATTATTGTTAGATGCAACACTATCTGTTGCAATTCCTACTTTCATTCCTGCTTCTAACATCGCTTTTACATTCGCTATACCAGACCCTAGTTTTAAATTACTATTCGGATTATGAGCTACTCGAACGTCATGTTCCGCTAAAAATGCACGCTCATTGTCATCTAATACTACACCGTGTGCAATCACTGTTGGTCGTTTAAACAATCCGCAACTTGCCGCATATTCTACTGGACGTTTTCCGTACTGCGCTTCAATATCACGTACTTCACGCTCTGTTTCGGAAAGGTGAATATGAACCATCGTTTGATTTTCTACTGCAATACGTGCACACTCTTCTAACAGTTCTGTACTGCATGTATATGGACTATGCGGTGCAACCATCGTAGTTAACATACCACTTTCGTTATAGTAACGCTTCACATATTTCTCAGCTTCTTCAATTGCTTTCTTTTCATCCTCTTTCGTTCCGAAGCTAAATAAAGTTCTTGAAACAGCAGCTCGCATCCCGCTCCTTGATACCGTTTCCATAATTGCATCTTGATCTACTCCAATTGGATTAAACATATCAGAGAAAGATGTTGTACCACTTTTCACCATTTCAAGTAATCCTAATTCCGTACTAGCAACCGCAAGTTCTGGAGTAAATTGACTTTCAAGTGGCCAAATTCTTGTCTCAAGCCACGGCTGTAATAACATATCATCACCAATACCTCTTAAGAGACTCATTACAACGTGTGTATGTGTATTGACAAGCCCTGGTAAAACCCATTTTCCTTTCATGTCAATTACTTCATCTACTTCAAAATCATTAGCGAATTCTCCGCTCTTCACATCTATAATTTGAGCATTTTCTACAATGATATATCCATTTTCTATCACTTCATTTTGTTCATTCATCGTTACGATTGTAGCGTTTACATAAGTTGTTTTCAAAAGTATTTCCCCTTTCAACTCTATGAAGATCCCTTTAATAAGTTACCACCATTATAGTAACTTATTAAAGATTAAGAGTCAAAAGATAATTTCAATTCTTTCGTTATCTTTTTCTTCAACATGCAATATTGTTTTTCATTTGTATCTGCAAATGCTTCTTCTCGATTTGATTCTATATCCATATAATTCAGTTTTTCATTAAATTGAGCCTCTGTAAAATCAAACCTCTGTCCATCTATAAAGTTATAAAAGTGCCACGCCTCTCTTACTTTTGTCTTTTTAATCTCTCCTCCGTATATGTCTTGAACGACCAAAGCCGTTACACCACACTGTCCCTTTGCTGGATTCTCAGTCGTCCACTTTGAACTTGTTTCAATCGACCACGATCTTATTAATGCTTCATATATTCTTTTTTCCTTTACATCATCCACTCTAATCTTCCCCTACTATTAATAGTTTTACACATCATATTTCAAAAGAGGCAGTAAACGATCCTTAAAGACCGTTGATGGTGTCTCTCCGATTAACTGTGCGCCCATTTTCAAGTAATATCCTTTTGCATTCGGATCACTATCAATCGTAAAACTTTTTAAGCCTAGTTCATTTGCTTTTTCTATTACATACTTCCAAATTATTTTCCCGTAGCCTTTCCCTTTGTAACGAGGATGAATGTACAGGAAATCGAGAGCTTTATCATTACGTAAAAATGAGAAAAATCCAATCTTCGTATTATCGTTTTCAAAAACATATACAAAATTATTATTTATATACTCTTCTGTAATAGTTAAATCTTCCTTACAGGCAATTATGAATTCTTCACTATAATCCCACGTCGCTTTTGATTGTAGTGCGAGTTCACTTAATTCATTTGCTTCACTTAATAACGCTTCTCTTATCTTCATGATTCTTTCTCCTCACCTTCGATATGTAAACTATTAAAATGATTCGAAAAGTAATTAAAAAACCCTCTTATTTTCATAAATCTTTATTATAATCAGTACGGCCTGTAGCAATGTATTTAAAGAAAAAAACGCCATCTTTGAAAGTTGGCGTTTTCTTCTTCTAAAATTTTTTTCAAACTCAATCTTTCGTTTTACTATTTCTAACGATACACACCTATACAGTTTCTACTACCGCTTCAAGCATTGTTCCATTTTTAGCATAATTCGTATGCCAAGAAAAAGCTTTTTCTAAAACATGAGGAGTTTGTCCACCTCTCGTTTTAGCTTCTTCGTAATAAGCTCTTAGCTGATCACGATACATTGGATGTGCGCAATTCTCGATAATTAATTCCACTCTTTCTCTTGGGGCCAGTCCTCTTAGATCAACATACCCTTGTTCAGTGACGATAACATCTACATCGTGTTCCGTATGGTCCACATGTGAAACAAAAGGAACGATACTTGAAATGTTGCCACCTTTCGCAATCGATTTCGTAACAAAGATAGCTAGGCGAGCATTTCTCGCAAAATCACCAGAACCACCGATACCATTCATCATTTTTGTGCCTAAAACGTGAGTAGAGTTCACATTTCCGTATATATCTAATTCTAAAGCAGTATTAATCGAGATTAATCCGAGGCGACGAATGATTTCAGGATGATTAGAAATCTCTTGCGGGCGCATCATTAATTTGTCACGATATTTTTCAAAATTGGAAAATACTTTTTGCATTTTCTCCTCAGAGAGTGTGATTGAACAGCATGAAGCAAAATTGACTTTTCCAGCATCCATAAGATCAAAGACCGCATCTTGTAAAACTTCAGAATACACTTCTAAATCTTCAAACTCCGAATCTAACATTCCATGAAGAACAGCATTAGCCACTGAGCCAATTCCTGATTGTAACGGTGCTAAACGATTTGTTAATCGGCCTACTTCGACTTCTTTTCGAAGGAACTCTATTAAATGCTGTGCCATAATAACAGTTTCTTCATCCGGAGGAACAATTGTCGAAGGTGAGTCTAATTGGTTCGTAAACACAATCCCTTTCACCTTTTCAACATCGATTGGAATGCCAATCGTTCCAATTCGATCATCCGTTTTCACAATCGGAATTGGAAGTCTTTCTCCTTGTTTACCTGGTTCATATAAATCATGCAGTCCTTCTAACTGCGTGGATTGAGCCATATTCATTTCAATAATAATGGACTTAGCATTTAAAGAAAACGCTAAAGAATTTCCTATTGAAGTTGTTGGAATAATCATGCCATCTTCAGTAATCGCAACCGCTTCCAAAATAGCAAAATCTACATCCATAACGTCAGCGCGAAGTAACTCTGATGTATGAGATAAGTGCTGGTCCACAAATAAAAAATCTCCGTTATTAATTCCTTTTCGCATAGTCGCATCAGCTTGGAAAGGCAATCTTTTCCCTAAAATTCCTGCTTCCGCAAATAATTTATCTACATCAGAACCTAAAGAGGCACCAGTATAAACATTTACTTTAAAAGATGTATCATTCTTAACTCGGTTTACAAGCGCAAATGGGACTGCTTTTACATCACCTGCACGTGTAAACCCACTTAAGCCTAAAGTCATTCCACTTTCAATCCATGAAGCTGCTTCTTCAGGTGTAACTACGCGATCTTTCAGACGTTCATCCCTAATTCTATCCAAATTATTCTCCATATGTAATCCCTCTCCCTATGAATATTCATAATTATTTTACACTTTAACAGTATCTAAATAGGGATTTCAGTATACAATGGCAAAAATTCAGACAAAACAGCGAATCTAGTCTCTAAAGCAGAATAATTTAGAATCCTAGAAGTTTACGAAAATAACTAGCGTATGATTGACTAACTGGAACCCTCTCTCCATTATCCATAGAAAGTAAAAAAGTAGAATGCGTATCAGGATAAATCGCTTGAATATGATTCACATTTACAATAAAGGAACGGTGGCATCTAATAAATGAATCTTTCGGAAGTAAGTATTCGAATTCTTGTAACGAGTATTTATGTGTCCCTGTTAACTCTTCTGCATTTACATACGTCTTTTTATCTTTCGCCTCTAAATACATGACTTTTGAAAAAGGAACCGGAATCCAGCCGTCCGTTGTTTTTAAAGTAACGACTGATTTTCCGTCCGTTAAAGCTGGATAAATGGCTGTCACGCAACCTTCAAGCTTTCCATTGTTTGAGAATGGTACGGCCATACCATGATAAGGAATACCAAAAACATCCCGATTCATAAACTCAGAGGTTTTTTGGTTTGTCACCATTGCTTTATGAGCAATCGTTCCTTCCTTTATAGGATCACCGACACTAATCTTTAAATCAATTCGTTTACTTGGCCGATAGTATATATATTCTTTCGTATTCGATACAGCAATTGAAATTTCATCTGAAAATAATTCCCCAACAACATCTAATAGTAAACCTAATGTTTTATCTTCCATTCTATTAACACCTCATTCACTATTATACTACTATTATGATTGGCCTCTGTTGCTTTATAAAAAGTTTGATTATTAATTTTATACATTTATCTCCTCATTTGCACAAGGCTTTCTATCTATTTAATTATATAGAATATAACCTACCTTCAAATATGTAAAAATGATATGAACACTACATCAGTAAATACTTGCAACACCTACAAACAAAAAGTCCAAACTATAAACAGTCTGGACTTAGCTTTCATTCTCATTTATTATGTTCTTCTAACCACGAAATCAAATCTTGAAATACTTCATCTCGATTTACTTCATGGAACATTTCATGTCTTCCATTTTCATATAAACGCAGTGTTACATCTTTCACGCCACATTTTTTATAATTCTCATATACTTCCTTTACACCTTTCCCCATATCCCCCACAGGATCACGATCTCCTGAAAA
The DNA here is from genome assembly GCF_022663775.1 of Bacillus cereus group sp. BfR-BA-01350. Taxonomy (NCBI): domain Bacteria; kingdom Bacillati; phylum Bacillota; class Bacilli; order Caryophanales; family Bacillaceae; genus Bacillus; species Bacillus cereus group sp. BfR-BA-01350. The sequence continues at coordinate 329,300 of NZ_JAKUGD010000001.1, read as the reverse complement.
AATATGTATTGGAAGGTTTTGCGGTGTTTTCTTGAACTCTTCTAGTTTATTTACTTCTAATACACCAGAAAATAATTCTCGATAAAAACTAGTCGTACAAATGAATCCACATAATGGATCCGCAATATATTTATCTACTTGATTATTATCTGAAGATAACCAATCAAATTTTGTACGATTTGGTTTAAAGTGTGAATTGAAGTTTCCGAAAGATAAAAAGTTTAGCATCGGACTTTTCGTTTTTTCCCCGCGTAATTTCATCTCAATTGTCGCTACTTTATGACCGATACTTCCTAAAAGCCCTGGATTTCCACCAGTTCCTGAAATAAGAAATCCATCATACAATTCACCCTTCAATTGTACAGCACGCCTTGATAAAAAAGAACCCATACTATGTCCAAGTAAAAATAACGGGCATGTCTGCTCTTTTCTTATCGTTTCAGATACAAAGATAACATCAGATACAGCCTCATTCCAACCTACATTGGGTTTAAAATGACCATAATCTTCTTCTCTCTTCACCGTTTTCCCATGACCTTTATGATCATGCGCATAAACACCATATCCCGCTTCTAATAACGCATCAATAAAGTCTGTATAAACACCTGCATGTTCTGTCATACCATGTGCAATTTGAATAATCCCTTTCGGTTCACCTTCTGGTAACCACTTACGTAAATAAATTTCCGATCCATCCATTGCCGTAACGAAACTTTCCTGTACGTTCATTTCGTCAGCTCCCAACTCTATTATGTATCTCAAAAAATGAATATCCATTCATTATTCTTATTATGTATTATATGCAATTGCCTTCATTATGACAAATGACTCACTTTTCTAATTAGCTCTTAATTTAATATGTTGACGAACTATAGATAAAATTATATAGTTACTTACATAAAGTAATTATTATATTTTTAGGAGGTTTCTATTATGATGCCATCATTATTTTTAGCACACGGCTCACCGATGCTCGCTATTCAAGATACAGAATATACAAGGTTTTTAAAAACGCTTGGAGAAACATATAAACCGAAAGCAATTGTTATTTTCACTGCTCACTGGGAAAGCGAAGTACTAACGATTTCCTCATCAGATAACGAATATGAAACAATTTATGATTTTGGAGGTTTTCCTCCAGAGTTATACGAAATTAAGTATCGTGCAAAAGGTTCTTCTAGCATTGCATCCATGTTAGAAACAAAGTTTAAAAACAAAGGTATTCCAGTTCATCATAATATGACGAGAGGTTTAGATCATGGCTCATGGACACTATTGCACCGTATGTATCCAGAAGCAAATATTCCTGTCGTACAAATATCAGTCAATCCATTCCTTCCTGCAAAAGAGCAATTTAAGGTTGGAGAAGCATTAAAAGGACTTGGACAAGAAGATATTTTAGTAATTGGTAGCGGTGTTACCGTTCATAACTTACGAGCACTGAAATGGAATCAAAGTACACCCGAACAATGGGCAATTGAATTTGATGATTGGATTATAAAACATATGCAGACTAACGATAAAGATGCATTATTTCATTGGGAGAAAAATGCCCCTCATGCTCAATTAGCTGTACCAAGAGCAGAGCATTTTGTTCCTTTATTTATCGCTATGGGAAGTGGTGAAAATAGTGGTGAAGTCATTCACCGCAGTTACGAGCTTGGTACGTTAAGTTATCTTTGCCTCCAATTTTAAATAAAAAGGATGAAGTAATCATTGCTTCATCCTTTTCTTTTTCATTCACCTAGTTAACTAACTTCCAAATGTCGTTTCTCTGATACCTCTTCGTTCTTATTATGAAAATAAACCCAAATGCACGCAATAAATAATAGTGATGATGTAGAGAAGAAAACATATTGGAAGCCTGCATGTGCTGCAATTTGTCCACCAAGTACTGGTCCAATCATATTTCCTAAAAACTGAAACGATTGATTATACCCAAATATTCGTCCCGTTACATGAGTTGGTGTATGTTGTTTTAGTAGAGTTTGTACGGAAGGTAATAATCCTGCTTGTGCGATACCTAATAAAAATCGAAGAATTAATAGTTGCCAAGCTGAGGTTACAAATGCTTGCGGGATAAAAATAATTCCTGCAGCAAACAACGCTACAACTAACGTTTTTTGAGGACCGATATGATCTGATAATCGTCCTAATCTTGGTGCTGCCAAAATAACAGCTAATCCTGTCGCTGACATAACGGCGCCTGCAATTGTTTCAATATGCGCTGTTTGAGGACCAACTAAATTTTTCACGTACAATGTAACAATTGGCTGAACAGACATATTAGCAAGTTGAATAATAAATGTTGTTACAAACAAACTAATAATTAAATGCTTAGCTGGAACCATCGTCCATACTTTTTTCGTTTGTACTTTTTTTGCTTGAGCAGAGTGATTTTCTTCATGTAGAAAGAAAAAAACGATGAGAAAGGAAAGGAATAAAAAAGCTCCTGTAACAAGAAAAACATGACGCATTCCAATTAACTCAGATAAATAACCTCCAAGTAATGGACCAAGTAATGAACCGCTCACGCCACCAGTTGAAATTGTAGAAATTGCCCAACCTGAATGCTCTTTCGGAGTTTCTGCTGCAATAAATGTCATCGCTGTTGAAAGGAAACCAGATACTGCTCCCATCAAAAATCTTAGTGCGACTAGCTGATACACATCCGTTACAAACCCCATTAGCGTCATAATAATCGCCATACCAAGGCTCGCACGAATTAGCATCAATTTCCGTCCATGTATATCACCAAGCTTTCCCCATATTGGTGATACGATCGCACCCATTAAAAATGTTACACCAAATGCAAGTCCCGACCACTGTGCAATACTAGAAGTGCCCGTCACACCTAATTCCTCAATATAAAAAGATAAAAAAGGAATTACTAAACTCATACCGGCTGCAGTGGTAAAACAACCTAGCCAACAAATCATTAAATTTCGTTTCCAGCTGGCCATTTTCACACCTTCTTTCTTTAGATACCCATTCTACACCCTTTCTTGTAAAAAGTTTAGTAATTTGCTTTATTTGTAAGATTTACTACAAAACCCGCTATTTTCTAATAAAAATCACTACATTCCCACATTTTTTTCATAATAAAACCAACTCCACCTAAATGAAGTTGGTTAATAACCCATGATTGGTACTAAACGTGCATTACAACATCTCTCATAAAACTCAATTGGGCCCGCTTGCCCAATAATTGCATATTCATAACCCTCTTACTTCATACTATGCAGACTACAATGTAACAATTGCTTCCCTATACCTTTCACACGATTTTGTTTCGCCGTGCCCATTGGACCAAACAATCCTTTCTTTCCTCTCACTACGTCATAACAAGCAAAACCTACTATCACTTCTTCTTGTTCTGCTATATAAATAGGTACATTTTCTTTATATGTACGAAATCCGTACTCTATCGAATGTAACCAACGTTCACCGAATTCCTCACTAACAAAACTTACTAATTTCCCAAAATCAGAAGAGTTAGCCTTTCTAACATGACAAGTTAAATGAGTATAAGCAGGAACAAAACATTTTAAATCAACCGCTAAATCTCTTGGCTCTTCTACAATACGTAATATCTCTTTTTGTATTTGTGGATTTTCAATAAACGTATCCACGCGAAAGAGTGCATATATAACATGTCCTTCGTTCATTAATAGTTGCTGAAAACGTTCCATACGTTTTTTCGCTATTTGTAAAACTTCTAGCGTCTTATATGATAACTTATAATGCCCTATTTTTTTATACTCTTGATTCGTTAAATCATTTTGTTTTCGTATTGAAAGCTTTTCTAAAAAATCTGTACCCACGTTACGAAACAAATACATATACAACTCGCTGCATACGCCAGTACCTTCTTTACACATGCCAATAAATAAATGAACTGGTTGAATGATATTACTTTCTCCCTCTTCTGCTGCAATCTTCAATATGTTATGCACACGTTTTGTAAATTGAAATCCCTCCATATGTATTTCCTTCCCCTACTTTACTATTAAACCGTAACTATAAATAAGTGAAACAATGATTCCAACTACTAATATACCTGGAAGTAAATTTGCGACTTTAATTTTAATAAATCCCAGTAAGTTCAATCCAATAGCAGCTATCATAATACCGCCTGTAGCTGTCATTTCCACTATAAATTGATTCATTAATTCTTTCGGGACAACACTATTAATTTGTGTTGCAAAAACTGCGATGCCACCTTCATATAAAATTACTGGAATCGCTGAAAATACTACGCCAATCCCTAGAGTTGTCGTTAATATAATAGAAATAAATCCGTCGATAATCGCCTTCGTAAATAAAATATCGTGATTTCCGCGAATACCACTGTCGAGTGCACCCAGTATCCCCATCGCACCAATTGCAAAAATAAGTGTAGCTGTTACAAACCCTTCTGATATGCTCCCTTTCCCTTTTGATCCAACTTTATTTTCTAGCCAATCCCCTAACTGTTTTAACTTTCCTTCTAATTGTAACCATTCCCCAATGACCGTACCAATTACTAAACTTAAAATGACAACTAGAAAATTTTCACTTTTTAATGCCATTTGAAGTCCAAGCACAGTAACCGCTAAACCGATTGCGTGCATGATCGTTCCCTTCATACTTTCTGGAATCTTACTAAATAATTTACCTAGTAAAGTACCAAATATAATACAAACCCCATTTACAACTGCTCCTAATATAACCATTTCTCGTTCTTCACCCTTCGAATTCTTTATTTCTATATTTTGGTTTACACATTGATTTACAGGTTATCTATATGTTAACTTAATATTGAGAATATTAACAAATGTTTTTCACTACATAAACCGCATTTTTTTGTATCTGTACATACACCAATTACTTTTTTATAGACTCATTGCTAATCTAATTGCGAGATAAACTCAAAAGGGAAGGTATTTATGAAAACTTTACTAAAACGATTTTTGTTAATAGCCTTTTGTATTACACCAATTGTTGTATTAATTAACCACTCTTTTACTTCAAAGGCGACAGACAAACCCGATTTCCAAAACAAATCTAGTAAAACTACTTCAAAAAGCGACAAGAAAATAGAAGACCCGGAAATTACACTCACCTTCTCTGGTGATACAATGTTCGATTGGCAATTACGTCCGGTAATCGAAAAAAACGGGGCTGATTATCCATTCCAGCATGTAAAAGAAGAAATAACAAAAGCTGATATTTCTTTCGTTAATTTAGAGTCAGCATTTACAACGAAAGAAAAGAAAGCTCCTGGACAACTGTTTTGGATTAAAAGTGATCCATCCACGCTTCAAGCGATAAAAAACACTGGATATGACATCGTAAATATTGGGAATAACCATACACTTGATTATGGACAAGATGGATTATTAGACACGATTTCTCACGTAGAAAAATTAAAGTTCCCTTACATTGGAGCCGGAAAAAATGCAAAAGATGCATATACTGCACGAGAAATGACTGTAAAAGGAAAAAAATTCAAATTCCTTTCATTCGTCCGATTTATGCCTGATTTTACTTGGGTAGCTGATGACAATAAACCTGGCGTTGCGAACGGGTATGATTTAAATCTTGTAACAAAAACAATTAAAGAGCAAAAGAAAGATGCAGACTATTTAATTGTCTATATGCATTGGGGTGTCGAAAAATCAAATCGTCCGGTAGATTATCAAAAACAATATGTAAATAAAATGGTTACAGCAGGAGCCGACGCGATTGTCGGAAGTCATCCACATTGGTTACAAGGGTTTGAATATTATAATAACGTTCCTGTCGCTTACTCATTAGGAAACTTTTTATTCCCAAGTTATGTGAACGGAAAAAGTGCTGAAACTGGTGTATTAACTTTAACTTTTAAAGGAAAGGATGTCCAAATGTCATTCAATCCTTATATCATCCGTAACAACCAAGTTTCCCCTGTAAATGAGGAAGAAAAGAGAAAAGCTCTACAATATTTACAAGAAGTTTCAAGCGATGTAGAAATTGATGATACCGGAAAAATAAAAAACAGACGAAACTAAACAGCACATAATCTATTTTCCTGTAATATACATTAAAGAATAGGTGATGAACATGCTAAAAGATTTATTAGAAAATGTAAGTTTGTTAGAGAATATTTATAAAATGTCTATAGCCGTTCTACTTTTATGTTCACTTTTCTCTGTTAGACTCCTAAAAAAACTAAAACGGGAACGAAAACTTACTACCTTTGAATTTACTATGTATGTAATCATTCGTATTGCGATACTCTTTTGGTTAGCTAGCTTTATTCTTCTTGAATTTAATGAATATCTAGTTTAACTATAAAAAAGATAGAACAAGCATTATATTTCCTCGCTTGTATCTATCTTTTTTATTTGGGTGCTAACTCTTTCCTTCCATTAAATAAGCAAATCAAACAAAACAGGATTTTTATTAAGCTCCATAAATTGAATGTTATTTTCTTTAAAACGGGTAATTAATTGCTCGTAATCTTCTTTATGTTTTAATTCTACTCCGACTAATGCTGGACCATTTTCCTTATTATGTTTCTTAATATACTCAAAGCGAGTAATATCATCTTCTGCTCCTAATCCTTTATCAAGAAATTCTCTTAACGCACCTGAACGCTGTGGGAATTCAATGATGAAATAATGCTTTAACCCTTCGTAAATAAGAGAACGTTCTTTCATTTCTTGCATTCTATCAATATCATTATTCCCACCACTTAGCGTACATACAACTGTTTTACCTTTTATTTCATCTCTATATAAATCAAGCGCTGCAATAGATAGCGCACCAGCCGGTTCAGCTACAATTGCATTTTTCTTATACAGTTCTAAAATCGTCGTACAAACCTTTCCTTCTGGTATTAAAACAATATCATCAATTACATCTTTACACGTTTCAAATGTTAACTTTCCTACCTTTTTAACAGCTGCCCCATCAACAAAACTATCTATTTTCTCCAATGCGACATTTTCATTTTGAAGAAAAGCCTCTTTCATAGATGCAGCTCCCATTGGCTCTACACCAATGATCTTTGTAGCAGGACTAACACCTTTCACATATGTACCAACTCCTGATGCTAATCCACCACCGCCAATTGCTGTAAAGATATAATCAACCGTTTTCTCCATATCATGCATAATTTCAACTGCGACTGTCCCTTGACCAGCAATAACATATGGATCATCAAATGGGTGAACAAACGTCATCCTATTTTCTTCACAATAGCGCTGTGCTTCTTGGAAAGAGCTATCAAATGTATCACCAACTAATACAATTTCTGCGAAATCACCACCGAAAAATTGTACTTGTGACACTTTTTGTTTAGGTGTCGTCGTCGGCATGAAAATTTTTGACGGAATCTTCAATAAATTACACGTATAAGCTACTCCTTGCGCATGATTACCAGCACTTGCACAAACAACACCGTTTTGTAATTGCACTTTCGGTAAACTTTGAATTAGATTATACGCACCACGAATTTTGAAAGAGCGAATTAATTGTAAGTCTTCTCTTTTTACATAAACGTCACAATCATATTTCTCAGATAAAACTGTATCACGTTGTAACGGTGTTTTAATAACGATATCTTTCATGCAATTATGAGCCATTAAGATATCTTCAATTTTCACTCTCTCCTTTACCTTTTGCACCATTTCATATCATCCTTATCTCTTTTATATTGGCTCAATCAAAATTTGGGACTTTTAAGACTGCACCTGTATTCGCCGACGTTACCATCTGTGCGTAGCGCCCAAGCCATCCCGTTTTCACTTTCGGTTCTGGTCGTTTCCATTCTTTTTTACGCTTATCTAATTCTTCATCACTAATTCTTACTTCTAACAACCTTTCCTCAACATCGATACAAACGATATCCCCTTGTTCAAGAAGTGCAATCGTTCCGCCCGCAGCTGCTTCTGGTGAAATATGCCCTACTGAAATACCACGTGAAGCACCAGAGAAACGACCATCCGTTAATAGCGCAACATCTGCACCTAATCCCATGCCAGCAATTGCTGACGTTGGTGCTAACATTTCCGGCATACCAGGACCGCCTCTTGGTCCTTCATAACGAATAACAACTACATCGCCTTTCTTCACTTTCCCAAGCATAATACCCGCAAGAGCCTCATCTTGTGAATTAAAAATAACGCATGGTCCTTCAAATCGTTTTACTTCAGTTGCCCCACTTTTAATAACTGCCCCATCCTTCGCAAGGTTTCCTTTTAATATACGTAATCCACCTTCTTCACTATGAGGGTTTTCAAGAGAATGAATAACTTCCTTATCTTTAATCTCTGCATGAGCAATGTTCTCTCTTAACGTCTGCCCCGTAGCAGTAATACGATCTAAATGAAGTATTCCTTCTTTTCGGCTCATCTCTTTCAAAATTGCACTAATCCCGCCTGCACGATCAATATCTTCCATATGCCAATTGGAAGCAGGGCTTACTTTACATAAATGTGGTACACGCCTTGAAACGGCATCAATACGGCTCATATCATAATCTAGTCCTGCCTCATGTGCGAGTGCTAATGTATGTAACACTGTATTTGTTGAACCGCCCATCGCCATATCAAGCGCGAACGCATCATCAATTGCTTCTTCTGTTACGATGTCTCTCGGTTTAATATCTCTTTCAATTAAAATCTTTAATTTTTCTGCTGCTTCTTTAATTAACTCCTCACGTCTCGGATCAATAGCCAAAATACTTCCGTTACCAGGAAGAGCTAAACCTAACACTTCACATAAACAGTTCATAGAGTTCGCTGTAAACATACCGGAACAAGAACCACAAGATGGACAGCCATGATCTTCAATATCCTTTAATTCTTCTTCTGAAATTTTCCCAGATTGATACGCTCCTACTCCTTCGAAAACAGAACTTAAATCGACAACTTCTCCTTTAGATGTTTTTCCTGCTGCCATCGGGCCGCCCGAAACAAACACAGTCGGAATGTTAATACGTAGTGCAGCCATCATCATACCTGGTGTAATTTTGTCACAGTTTGGAATACAAATCATGCCATCAAACCAATGTGCGTTTACAACCGTTTCCACTGAATCTGCAATAATTTCACGACTCGGAAGCGAATAACGCATACCGATATGCCCCATCGCAATACCGTCATCTACTCCAATTGTATTAAATTCAAAGGGAACCATGCCTGCTGCACGTACTGCTTCTTTAACAAGTTTCCCAAACTCATTTAAGTGCTTATGACCTGGAATAATTTCAATAAAAGAATTACAAATAGCTATAAACGGTTTATCAAAATCTTCATCTTTCAAACCAGTTGCTTTTAATAAACTACGATGCGGCGCTTTATCAAAACCTTTTTTAATCATGTCACTTCTCATCTTGTCAAATCCCCTCTTACGTATTTTTCACTTACAATCTATTACTCTATTTCTTTACTAATTCTTTCGGTGCATGAATCCAGCTCATCATTTCACGAAGCTCTGCTCCTACTTTTTCTAACTGATGATTTTGCTCTGCTTTTTTCATCGCATTATACGTTGGACGCCCAGCTTGGTTTTCTAAAATCCATTTCTTCGCGAATTCACCTTGCTGAATTTCTGTAAGTACTCGTTTCATTTCTTTCTTCGTTTCATCTGTAACAATTCTCGATCCTGTTACATAATCTCCGAACTCTGCCGTATCTGAAATAGAATGGCGCATGTTCGTTAAACCACCTTCGTACATTAAATCAACAATTAACTTTAATTCATGTAAACATTCGAAGTATGCAATTTCAGGGCGATATCCGCCTTCTGTTAACGTTTCAAAACCAGCTTTCACAAGTGCAGTTACACCTCCGCAAAGTACCGCTTGCTCACCAAACAAATCCGTCTCTGTTTCTTCTTGGAATGTCGTTTCAATTACACCTGCACGTGTACACCCTACACCTTTTGCATACGCAAGCGCTACATGTAATGCGGTGCCCGTTGCATCTTGATGTACTGCGACTAATGCTGGAACACCATTTCCTTCTTGAAATACACGGCGAACGAGATGACCTGGACTTTTTGGCGCAAACATCGCTACATCTACGTAACTTGGCGGATTAATTTGGCCGAAGTGAATGTTAAATCCATGTGAAAAAAGTAACATTTGTCCTTCACGAAGATTCTCTTCTACCTCTGCTTTATACACATGAGCTTGCTGTTCATCTGGCAGTAACATTTGTACAACTTGCGCGGTTCGAACTGCTTCTGAAACAGACATCACTTCAAATCCATCTGCTTTTGCTACTTCAAAAGACTTACCAGGCCGAACACCAACTACAACTTCCACACCAGAATCGCGTAAATTTTGCGCCTGTGCATGACCTTGAGACCCATAGCCAATTACCGCAACTGTTTTCCCTTGCAATAACTCTACATTTGCATCTTGCTCATAATATGTTTTCATACTCCATACACTCCTTATAATTTGTTTACTTGCAGTACATTGATTAACTTTTTCAACTGACCGACGAGTAATATTGCTTCTTGTTCTGTACAAACTGCCGTTAACTCCATTTCACTTTCATTTAAATTTAATGAAGAAATATAATAACCACGCCGAGCAAAAATTCCACTTATGCGTAATAAGACATTTGGATCGTTATCGATAACTAATGAAAAAGTATGACTCATTCTTCCCACCTCTTCATAATCATTTCGTTATTCCCTTTATTTGGTGGAACCATCGGAAATACGTTCTCACCTTCTTCTACACAAAAATCAACTACGACAGGTCCTTCATGAGCAAATGCTTCTAACATCACTTGTTTCGCCTCAGTTGAATTTGTCGCTCTTAACCCTTTCACTCCATAAGCTTCTGCAACTTTCACAAAATCTGGCGATCCAATTTTCGACTCTGATAATCGATTTTCATAAAACATTTCTTGCCATTGCCTTACCATCCCTAAAAATTTATTGTTTATAATAAATACTTTTACAGGGATGTTATTTTCAGCAATTGTTTGTAGTTCTTGAATATTCATTTGAAAAGAAGCATCACCTGCAATACAAATAACGAGTTCTTCTTCTTTTGCAAGCTGAGCACCAACTGCCGCCGGGAAGCCAAATCCCATCGTTCCTAATCCACCTGATGTTAGAAAAGTCCGCGGGTTTTTCGCTTTATAAAAATGCGCAGCCCACATTTGATGCTGTCCTACTTCTGTCGTAACAATCGCTTCACCATTCGTTAATTCACTTACTAAGCTAATAACATGCTGTGGTTTTAACTCACTTTCTTTTTGAATATAGGAAAGAGGGTATTCTGCTTTCCATTCCTCGGTTTTCGTAAGCCATTCATCTGTCTGTGTACAAATTGGCATATGTAACAACATGTGTAACGCTTTTTTCACATCTCCAACAACTGGATATTCCACAGTTACATTTTTATGAAACTCCGAAGGATCTATATCAATATGTACCTTTTTTGAATAGGGAGAAAAGAGTTCTAATTTTCCTGTTACACGATCATCGAAGCGAACACCTAAAGCAAGTAATAAGTCACATTCTGTTACTGCCATATTTGCAGCGTACGTTCCATGCATACCGAGCATTCCTAAAAATAATGGATCTCCCGGCGGATATGCACCCAGTCCCATTAAAGTTGACACGACTGGAATACGATTCTCCCTCGCAAATTTGATAAGTTCATCAGATCCACCTGAGTGAATGACACCTCCTCCAATATAAAGAAGTGGGCGTTTCGCTTTTGAAATTTCTTTAGCTACCTCTTTAAGCTTCATACTATCTGGCATGGCCTCTATTTTGTACCCTGGAATCTCAATTACTTCATTGTAAAAACTTGTTACCTTTTCAATTTGAACATCTTTTGGAATATCAATTAATACTGGTCCTGGCCGCCCGCTTTCGGCGATGTAAAAAGCTTCTTGTACAATACGTGATAACTGATTCACATCACGAACTTGGTAATTATGCTTCGTAACAGGTACTGTAATTCCGACAACATCAGCTTCTTGAAACCCGTCTTTTCCAATGAGTGGTGTTGCAACTTGCCCTGTAATGACAACTAAAGGAATCGAATCCATATAAGCATCTGCTAAGCCTGTAACTAAATTCGTCGCCCCTGGGCCAGAGGTAGCAAATACTACCCCGACCTTTCCAGAAGCTCTTGCATAACCTTCAGCCGCATGAATAGCAGCTTGTTCATGACGAGTTAATATATGCTTCAATCCACTTTCATATAGCGCATCGTACACTGGTAAAATTGCTCCGCCCGGATAACCGAAAACAGTCGTTACGCCTAATTTCTTTAAGCATTGAATAACGTGTCCAGCTCCTGTCACTTCTTCACACTGCAATTTCTCATAAGTTGTATATTGCTTCATTTCAATTAACTCCTCTCCCTACCTACAGTAAGCTTTCTGCCAGCCCTGGAACACGTACGCCTCTTTCTCTCGTTAACTTTTTAAATTCCTCAGTCAATTGTTTCGTTACACTTCCTGGTTTCCCATCTCCAATTTCTCTTGAATCAACCTTTACAACTGGAATTAATTCAGCTGCCGTTCCTGTTAAAAACACTTCATCCGCTACATATACGTCATGGCGAGTGAATGGTCTTTCCTCACACGGAATACCCAGTCGCTCACATAACTCGATAACACTATTTCTCGTAATGCCTTCTAATGCCCCTAAATATGACGGAGGTGTTAACACTTTTCCATCTTTCACAACGAAAACATTATCTCCAGATCCTTCACAAACATATCCTTGTTGATTTAACATAAGTGCCTCTAGCACTCCTGCTTGTGCCGCTTCAATTTTTACAAGTACGTTATTTAAGTAGTTCATTGACTTAATTCGTGGGTCTAATGCATCTGGCATATTACGTCTTGATGCAACAGATACGACACTTAGTCCATTATCGTAAAATTCCTGTGGGAATAATTTTAATTGTTCTGCAATGATAATAACGCTCGGTTTCACACAACTTCTCGGATCGAGCCCTAAGTCCCCTTTTCCTCTTGAAACAATTAACCGAATATAAGCATCTGCATACTCATTTTTTTGAAGCGTCTGTAAAACTGCTTCTTCCATTTCGTCAACCGTCAGTGGGATTGTAAGTAAAATAGATTTTGCCGATTCATATAATCGTTTTACATGTTCTTTTAAACAAAATACATTTCCACCGTAACTACGAATCCCTTCAAATACACCGTCTCCGTATAAAAAACCATGATCATATACTGAAACAACTGCCTTTTCTTTTTCTACAAATTCCCCATTCATATAAATGTACTGATTTCCCATCTCACATCGCTCCTCTTTTTTTCTCTCTATTTTTGCAATCTATTTCTATATCGATTGCTGAGATGAGTGTTTTTAGCAGAATATTCAGTATATAAATCTTAAAAATATACTCGTCTCAACAATCGATTACATACATACTTGTAGCAATCCATTGCTGAGACGAGGGAATCGTGGTACCACTCAGCTTCCTTACACTTCTCACGAAATGTAAGCTCTGCAAGTCCAATTAGACTTTTGTTTTTCTATCGGAAACAACTCCGCTACTTTTTACTAGCTTTCAAAAGTAGTGCTCCGAGGTGATTTTCAAAGATTTGATTGTTACCACCCTCACAGCCTTGGGGCAGCTCTCTGAAACAATCTTTATCATTTACTCTCCTCTTCTACGCATTTTCTTATTCTATTTTTTAAAATAAAAACTCTCGCCTCAGCAATCAACTACTACAATTTAGTAGCTTTGATTGCTGAGGCGAGAGTTTCGCGTTACCACTCAGCTTCCTTATACTTCTCACGAAATATAAGCTCTGTAGGTCCAATTAGACCCCCGTCCTTTTACCGGAGACGATGCCGTCGCCCTCTACTCAGTTTCCCTTTCGCAAGCGATGCTCCGAGGTGATCTTCAATGACTCGATTGTTACTACTCTCACAGCCTTGGAGTAGCTCTCTGAAACGATCATAATCATCTACTTTCCTCTTCTTTGCATATACAACATATAAAGTTAGAAAATTCCCAATTAACTTTCATTTGTTAAACGTATTATAGGACGTTGTTCTTTTCATTGTCAACATGTTTTTTAGAAATATTTTTAATAATACATATATTTTCGAATCTTTTTTATTGCGCAATAAAACTTTTTATATAATACTATATAAAACATATATATTTAGGAGGATTACAGCAATGTCCGAAAAAACATACGAACTCGCAACCTTCGCAGGCGGTTGCTTTTGGTGCATGGTAAAGCCGTTTGATGAACTTCCTGGTATTCATAAAGTACTTTCTGGCTATGCAGGTGGTCATGTAGAAAACCCAACATATGAACAAGTAAAAGCGGGTACATCTGGTCATTTAGAAGTTGTACAAATTACATTTGATCCTTCTATTTTCCCATATGAAAAATTACTGGATTTATATTGGCCACAAATCGATCCAACTGATGATGGCGGACAATTCTTTGACCGTGGTCCATCTTATCGCACCGCTATTTTTTATCATACCGAAACGCAAAAAGAGCTTGCTGAAAAATCAAAACAAACTCTTGCAGAAAGCGGTATGTTTAAAGAGCCAATCGTAACTGAAATTCGCCCAGCTGCACCTTTTTATGAAGCTGAGGAATACCATCAACACTTCTATAAAAAGAACCCAGAAAAATATGCTACTGAGCAAAAAGAATCTGGCCGTGAAGACTTTATAAAAGAAAATTGGCAAAAGAAATAATAAAAACGCATCGTGCTTTTTTTCAAAGTGCGATGCGTTTTTATTTTTGATAAAAGTACCATACAATGATGAGAACAACCGCTGTTAATGTCCAAAGTGCGATTTCGTTTTTCACTCTACTCTTTTTCTTAGTCATTTCGTTTCCTCCTAGTATAGCAATTAAACATAGTCAAGACTTCCTTTGTTTAATTGTCCACTTCATAAAAGTAAATAAATCCTTACAAATTCTTACAACAAGACCACCAACGATTCCGATTGTAATTGAAATTACTAACATCTGTACAAAACTAAGAGTAGTTGTGTACGTTATGTAGATAACAATACATATAAGTAAAACATCCGGTAAAGAAAGTAAAAACTTTTTAAACATTTCTTTAGCTCTCCTATGTTTTATTTATAAATTATATCTTTTAAAAAAGAAATCTATTACCGTTTCTTAAATAAAAAACCTCCAGTTTAAGCACTAGAGGTTTTCCATTTTATTTCTTCAATCTCTCAATAAAATCCTGTAATTTATCAAGTGATTTCATATTCTGATTACAGGCCACGGCATCTTTGCAAATATAGTTTCCCTTTTTCACGAAAGTTCCTGGTATATCACCTTTAATTTCAACTAAAAACATCCCTACTTCTTCATGTCCGTGACATAAAGAACAAATGCTCTTTTTATTTAAACTTTGAAACGTTCCTTGCAGACCAACAAACTTATTTTTATCATTTTTTGCTATAATAAATTTCCTGCTTGACCCTTTATCAATCCAGCTTAAATAAGATAATTCTTTCATGTCCATTTCTTCCATATCAGGAAGTTTTAATTTTTTCACCTTAGGAAATAATTTTTTTAATGTTTGTGCTGTAACTTCCTGAAACGGAATGACGTACGGATTTATTTTCATTAAAAACGATTCTGCATCTTCTCTATTTTGAACTGTTAATACCGTATCGATTAACTCTTTCTGCTCATCCGTTAAATTCTCAAATACATGTATTATCTTTTCAATTGCTAATGATTTTAACGCTTGAATGACACCTCTATCATTTGCCGTTGCGTGCCCATTCGCTAAAATATAAGCTTGTGATTTTATAAAATTATATTGATCACTTCTAATAAAAGCTTCCATCTTTATCACTCCATACAAATTGTTGATCTAATCTTATTGTATACAATGATTTAGCTTTTTGGTATGTAAAAGATAACTTAGAAACGAATATTACATACATCGATTATATTTTACCGCTCCATTTCCTGACAAAAGAAGCCATCATCTGTTTTCCATTCCGCATATAACACGTCCTCAAATTTAGTAATCCCTTTTTTCTTTATTTGTTTATACAGCCATCCTTCATCAAAGCCCGCTTCTCTCAAATTATCTTTCACTACTTTTCCATCACTAATTAATGAAATTGGTAAGTATACAGGCTTATGTTTTAAACTTAAATCATTTATAGTAGGAGATTCGTATTTACTTTTTTTCAGAACACTTATATTTCCGTTAGGTTCTAATATCATATATTCAACTTCTCGGATTGAAAATATATCTTTTTGTTGCCTAAGCATTTGTTGTAATTGGTTAATGTCCAAATGATTTACACTTAATTGTTCACGATCAATCTTTCCATTACGGATAATAATGGAAGGATATCCTTCAAAAAACCTTCTTGTTCCTCTGATTTTTTGCGTTATCACTTCTATTGTATAAATTAAAATTACCCATACAAATACTGAATATAAAATAGACCACACTTTAATTTTAGGATCATATATTGAATTTCCAACGAGCTCACCAAGGACGATAGCAGAAATAAAATCAAAGGGTGTTAGCTGAGATATTTGTGTTTTCCCTAGTATTTTTGTAGCAATTAATAGAACAAAGAAACCAATTAAAAGCTCTATCGTTATTTGTCCAATATGATTCATATATGTTCACCTTTCTACTTTTCAAGTGCTCTGTATACCATTTTATAAAAAAACGGCACATTTTTTCTATTATCATGCCCGTTCACATCTCATATATCCAATACATATAAAACAAAAAGAGTCTGATTCAAAGTAATATGAATCAGACTCTTTTCCTCTTATTTAGAATACACAATCTTTTTAATCGTTTCTCCGGAAAGAAAATACTCTTCTGCAAGTTGATGAATAGCAATTCCACTTTTAAACGCTTCTTTAATGGCTTTGTTTCTTTCATCTAACTGTTTTCTTCCTCCAGATCGTGTCCCCCATTTATAATGTTTCGTTTCTTGTTTTGGAATGTAAATTGTTTCACCTTGTATATACTTTTGAATTTCAGTAATTAAACTCTCTGGTAAAACTGCCTTAGCTTTTACGTATTTCATTTCTGCTCGCCCCTTATTTTTTATGGTTCATTTCAATAAGGTGCAAAGCCAAATATAAAAATGATTCGAGCTCATTTAGGCGATTGTATATTACTTGTCTACCTCACGCAAAGTATCGCCATTTCCATACTTGGCTTTGCATGAGACGCTGCAGTGTCCGGCAATTGAATGATAATCGCCATGTAAACACCTCCTAATATACCTTTTTCATTACATTATATGATAAATTCCTTCCCCTTGCATCCACATCCTTTTTAAAGCATGAAATTACTTAGTTTGATATAATACTTTTTAGTCCAATCAAAAACTATAGTGAGGTTGCTTTATGAAAAAGAAAATAATTATTACAATCGTTACATTATTCATTATTACTGTAGCATTATTCGGAACATACAAATTGATGAATGCAAGAAGCTTTCAATTATTTGGAGATTTAACAAATCGAGTAGAAACAAATGAAAAGGTGATTGCTTTAACTTTTGATGATGGCCCTACTAACAATGTAAAACAAATATTACCGCTACTAGATACATACAATGCAAAAGCTACTTTCTTTTTAATTGGAAATGAATTAGAGAAAAACCTATCGTTAGGAAAATCTATCGTACAATCTGGACACCAAATTGGAAACCATACATATTCTCATAACAGAATGGTTTTTAAAACACCTTCTTTTATTAAAGAAGAAATAGAAAAAACAAATTCATTAATCCGCCGAATAGGATTTACAGGCGAAATTGATTTTAGACCACCTAATGGAAAAAAATTAATTGGACTACCATATTATTTAAATAAAAATAATATCGAAACGATTACATGGGATCTTGAACCTGATACTTTTTATAAATCTGCGGCAGATAAAATTGACTACGTTTCTAAAAATGTAAAACCAGGTTCTATCATTTTACTGCACTCTATGTATGATGAGTCTAATGAAAATTTACAGACTATCGAAGGTATTCTAGACTCTTTATCTAAAAAGGGCTATCAGTTCGTAACAGTAAATGAATTACAAAAAAGTGCAAAATAAAAAGGTAGCGTATCATAAAACGATACGCTACCTTTTTGTTTAAATAATGCCAAGTACATTTAAGAATACGATAATAATCGCAATTGGTGCGATGAAGCGAAGTAAGAATAACCATAATACAAACAATTTATAGCCTTTATTTTTACTTACACCAAGCTCTTTCATTAATACATCTTTCTTCATTTTTAAAGGAACAAAGATAGAAACTAATAAAACACCAAGTGGCATTAATACGTTACTAACTGCATAATCCGCTAAATCAAAGACTGTCTTTCCGAAAATCTTCAGATCGCTTAATATACCAAATGACAATGCTGATGGTACTCCTACAACGAAGATTAATAAACCTACGATTAAAGCCATTTTTTCACGTTTCCCTTTACCTTTTGCAGTTAAAGATGCCACGCTAATTTCTAACATCGAAATCGCTGATGTAATAGTAGCAAAGAAGAATAGTAGTAAGAAAACGATGAAGAAGAATTTTCCGAATGCCATTTTACTAAAAATAGCTGGCAGTACGATAAATAATAGTCCCGGTCCTTGAGATGGTTCCATTCCAAATGCGAACACTACTGGGAAAATTGCAAGTCCTGCAAGTAATGTAATTACAAGCGTTAAAGCTACGATAGAAAATGCTGAACGCGGTAAACTTTCTTCCTTCGGTAAGTATGAACTATACGTTACCATTACTGCTACACCGACCGATAATGAGAAGAACGATTGACCCATCGCATATAAAATTACTTCTGATGTTACATTTGAGAAATCAGGTTGTAAGAAGAAACGAACCCCTTCTCCGGCACCATCTAACGTAAGTGCACGAACGATTAATACAAAGAATAAAACGAATAGCGCTGGCATGAAATATTTATTTACTTTTTCAACACCATTTTGTACACCTTTACTTACAATAAAAATAGTAATAAGGATGAATAATAGCTGTGATCCTACTGCTAAATACGGATTGGAAATGATTTCACCAAACGTATCTTCGTATGCTCCATTTCCTTCCCATAGTCTACCTGTAATTGCATTCCATAAATATAATAAAATCCAGCCTCCTACAACACTGTAGAAAGAAAGTAATATGAAACATGTTACAATCCCTAATTTCCCTAACCATGGCCATAATGTTTTTGGTGCGATTTCTCTATACGCATCAACAGCCTCTTTTTGTGTACTTCTTCCAATTACGAATTCAGCTAATAATAGCGGTAAACCAATTAATAATGTGAAACCGATGAAAATAAGGAAGAACGCGCCGCCCCCTCCAATTCCGGCCATATACGGGAACTTCCAAATTGCCCCTAGACCAATCGCTGAACCTGCCGCAGCTAATACGAAACCTAATTTCGATGTCCATTGCTGTGAATTCATTTGTTAATCTCCTCTCTTTATCTTTTTCTGTTTTACAATTCGGTATTTATATTGTTCTATCCACACTCTTTTCTAATACGTTCACTTCCTCTCTACTAATAAAAAACGCCCCTACGTAAATACGTAGGGACGACAAAAATATCGCGGTACCACCCTAGTTATGAAGATACACCAAAGTTAGGACCTAAATAAAAAACGTCCCTACGCAAATACGTAGGGACGATAAATTATCGCGGTACCACCCTAGTTATGAAGCCACAACAAAGTTAGGACCTAAATAAAAAACGTCCCTACGTAAATACGTAGGGACGATAAATATCGCGGTACCACCCTAGTTGTGAAACAATCTTCACCACTTTATTTGATAACGGTATAAACTACCGTCTTTCATTTCCTCATAATGTGAGATTTATGAAAGATGCTCCAGGACGAACTTCATGAATAATCTATATACTGATTCACACCAACCATCAGCTCTCTGTAATAGGGAGATATTCACTACTATACCCTTTCATTGCCCAAATATTATTTTCCGAATTGATTACTATCATTTTTATCACACATTAAAAATAGTGTCAACTTATATTTTGAATTTTTACGTATTACATTCTATTTGAAAATGTAAAATATGACTTTTAAGTGAATAATATTAGAATATTTATGTTCCATACTATATTAACTACTCTAACAGGTTTATAGTAATATACGATAAACGTAAGACAGCACGAGTAGGAGGAAAGAATTTTGTCTACTTCAAAAGTTTTAAAAGGAACTGCTTTATTAAGCGGCGCAACAATGATTTCACGTATATTAGGTTTTATATACTTCTTCCCTTTTCAACTATTAGTCGGAACACAAGGGGTCGCTTTATATGGATATGCATACTCTTGGTACGGAATTTTATTAAGCTTTTCAACTGCCGGTATCCCTATTGCCGTTTCCAAATTTGTTGCAAAGCATAATGCGCTTGGTGATTATAGTACAAGCAAAAAATTATACAACTCTAGCGTAAAATTAATGTTGTTTATGGGATTTTTAGGGTTTTTAGTTTTATTTATTGGAGCACCATACATATCACAATTTATTATTCGCTCGAAAACGCCAGATCCACAATTTATCTCTGACGTAACACTTACGATGCGAGCATTAAGTTTTGCACTTATTATCGTACCAGCTATGAGTGTTACACGTGGTTATTTCCAAGGTTTTCAACATATGAAACCAAGTGCTGTTTCTCAAGTCGTGGAACAAATTGCACGTGTTGTTTTCATTTTAGTTGGTAGCTTTATCGTCTCAAAACTATTAGGAGGTTCCGTAGCCTCTTCTGTTGCAGTTGCTACGTTTGGAGCTGTTATCGGAGCACTTGCAAGTGTCTCTATTTTAATGATGTACTGGAAAAAATATAATGGGTTAAAACCTCCCGAAGGTGAATTAAAATCAAGAACATCCCATATCCCATTAAAAAATATTTATATAGAATTACTTCGCTATGCAATCCCAATTGTATTTGTCGGCATCGCAATTCCACTTTACACGTTAGTAGATCAATATACTGTAGCTGATGTCCTTAGAGCGATGGGAGAGCCGTTAGAAACAGCAAATGCAGTTTTCGCTTATATAACGAACTATGCCCAAAAGTTAATTATGATTCCAGCTTCACTTGCAACTGGATTCTCCTTAACGATCATTCCGGCTATAACGAAATCTTATACAAGCGGGAAATTAGAAGAATTACAAGAACAAATTTCAAAGATATTTCAAGTCTTGTTATTCTTCACAATCCCGGCTGCATTTGGTCTTGCTAGCATCGCTTACGATGCATTCCGCATGGTTTATGTAAATCCTGAAATCGCACTTGGTGGATCACAATATTTAATTTCATTCGCACCGTCTGCTATATTAAGTGCGATTTTCACAGTTTCAGCAGCTATTTTACAAGGAATCGATTATCAAAGAAAAACAATGATTGCATTCTCAGCCGGAATTCTCGTTAAAGTTGTAGTAAATACACCGCTCTTACATTTATTTGGCGGACACGGTGCTGTACTTGGAACCATTCTTGGATACCTCGTTTCCAATAGTATTATGTTGTACTGCATCGTTAAGTTTGCGAAATTTAAAATTAGTGAGACAGCAAAAACAGTATTTCTTATTACAATTTACTCCGCAGCAATGTCTGCTGTTGTGATGGCATTAAAATCAATTTTAACATGGTTAATTCCTGGACAAACTTATATGGAATCACTTCTCATTGTCGTTATATGTGGCGCCGCTGGAGGGCTTGTTTACCTTTTATTCGTATTAACAAGTGGACTTGCTTCACATATTCTCGGTGATAGAATTCAACGCTTACCTATACTGGGGAAATTAGTAAAATAAAAAACAAAGAGATGTAACAAGGGTTACATCTCTTTGTTTTTTATTTCGCATATTGAATACGCTTTTGCTGTTCAGCAATATGTAATTCCGGAGCATGGTGTTCTACTAACTGTAATAGCTCCTCGATTAACACTTCTAACTCTTGTACACTATACTCCGGTTTCCCTATTAACGTATTCGCCATACGCTCATATAAGTTTTCAGGCTTAATAATCATTCGTTCCACATTATATGGCATCCATTTAAACGCCGGGTGATGTACATACATTTTATTCAAACCAAATAAGACCCCAAATATATTCCTTTGTGCTTCACAAATAACATCATATAGCATAAGCCAATCTTTTCGTTTTAAAAGCGCCTCTCGATTATGCCAGCGATTGCTTAACCAAAGATTTTCTGAAATCATCCGTTTCGCTAGATTTTCTGGATATGCTACCACTCTATCTTTTAATTCATTCACTTTCTCTTCCCCATACAAACTAACACCGTCATGCACGGATGATACAATACATTGTTTTTCATAACTTATATCATATTGATCCACCACATCCGAAATCACTTTCTCTACTGTTTCTGTTAAAAAGTTACTAATCTCTAATTTAATTCCTTCTTTCGTCAAATACGTTTCCGACCATTCTTCTTCCTCATAAGGATGATATGACAAAATTGTTCCACCAATATAGTTAATAGGCCCTTTACGATCCTCATTCTCTGGTGGCATTGACCATAAAATATGTAGTTCTATATCTGAATGTTCATCTTCTAGCTTTCTAGCTACTGAACCGGCTAAAATAATAGCCTCCACTTTTGGGTTCTTCCTATAAATCTCTGACATTTCTATCGCTTTCTCTTTTAATCCCACTTCATTTCCCCCTATAATTGCATTACAGCCTTACTTCTTTTATTTATTTCGATATTACACATTTTATTCCCTTTTCAAAGTTCCACTACATCATATTTCTACCCAATAACGTTGTACAATTTCCCCAGTATGAGAAGAAACTACTTCATTTTCTAACACACCGCCAACCTTTTGAATCGTTTTAGCCGAAGCGATATTAGCTTTATCACAAGTTATTAACACTTTCTGCAATCCTAATTTTTGTGCTTCATCCAATGCAAATTGTAGTTGTTTTGTAGCGTAACCTTGGCGACGTTTATTTGGATGGACACTATATCCAATATGACCACTTTCCCGCAATAATTCTGAGTTTAGTCGATGTCTAATATTTACAAAACCTATAAGTTCCCCTTTTTCAAAACTTAAAAATTGGCTAGACGGTACTCGATTACCTTGTAAGTTTTCTCCCGCTTCTTGTATACTCACTTTTTCAAACCATTCATCGAGAGAATCAAAATTTTGTAAAGAACTACTGCCGTGTGGTTGTTCATCAGCATGTAAAAACGCATCGCGATACTCCATAATTTGTTTGCTATATTCATATGTTGGTTTTAATAGTTTCATTGTTATTCTCCCCCTCTTTACAACCTAAAACAAACACCTTACTCGTAACAATTTCACGAGTAAGGTGTTTTTATCATTTTCATTCAAATAATCCCATACTCAAATAACGCTCACCTGTATCAGGTGCAATACATAAAACTTTTTTACCAGCGCCTAATCGTTTTGCAATCATAATTGCGGCATAAACAGAAGCTCCGGAAGACGGCCCTACTAATAAACCTTCTTGTCTAGCTAAGTTTCTCATTGTCGTTAAAGCCTCTTCATCTGCAATTTGAATAATTTCGTTATACACTTCTGTATTTAAATTTTTCGGGATAAACCCCGGACTTGTTCCTACTAGTTTATGAGGACCTGGCACACCGCCTGATAAAACGGGAGATCCTTTCGGTTCTACTACTGCAATATATAAGTTTGGTAGTTTCTCTTTTAACGTTTCACCAGTCCCTGTAATAGTTCCACCAGTTCCAGCCGTTGCTACGAATGCATCAAGCTTTCCATCCATTTGTTCATAAATTTCAAGTGCAGTCGTATAACGATGAATATTCGGGTTTGCTGGATTTTCAAATTGTTGCGGAATAAAACTATTTGGTATTTGCTTTTGCAGTTCTAACGCCTTCGCAATTGCTCCTGGCATTCTTTGTTCTGCCGGTGTTAAAACTACTTCTGCTCCGTATGCTTTTAATAAATTTATACGCTCTTTTGACATATTATCTGGCATAATTAAAATCGATTTATATCCTTTTGCGGCTGCATTCATTGCTAAGCCTATTCCTGTATTTCCACTTGTCGGTTCAATAATTGTATCTCCCGGTTTGATGAGACCATTTTCTTCTGCAACGTGCAGTAAATTATAGGCAGCACGGTCTTTCACACTGCGCGATGGATTAAACATTTCTAGTTTTACATACACATCTGCTGCGTCTTCTGGAATAAATTTAGATAATCGGACGACAGGTGTATCTCCTATTAATTCTGTTACGTTTTCACATAATTTCATGGCGCATCCCCTATTCTATCGTTTTCTTATCACTTGGTAATAACCAAGAAGTAAGTCCAATTAATGGTAGACAACTACATAGTAACATAATGAATTGTAGACTATATATGTCCGCTAATTTCCCAAGGACTACAGATCCTAAAGCGCCGAGTCCAAACGCAAGCCCTACAATTAATCCAGATACCATTCCTACTTTTCCAGGAACAAGTTCTTGCGCATAAACAACAATTACACTAAAACTACTTGAACTAATAAAACCGATACATAAAAATAGCGGTACGACCCACACGAGCGAAACGTGAGGTAATAAAAGTGCAAGTGGTGCTGAACCTAGCATTGAGAATACAATAATTGTTTTCTTTCCAAATCGATCTGCTAATGGACCACCGAAGAAAGTTCCTAATACGCCGGCAATCATAAATGCGAATACGAAATACTGGGCATTTTTTATAGATAAACCGTAATGCTCAATTAAGTAAAATTGATAAAAATTCCCGATACCAGCACCATACCAAGAGCGTACAAAAGTAAGAAAAACAAGAAGTAAAATAACAAATTTAATATGTGTACTTACAATCGCATTTTCCGCCTCAAGCGCAGCCCTCTTTTTTCTTCTCACAGCGCCAGTCGCTAATTCATTTCTATACCAATTTGATACGAAAATTAATAATACAATTCCTACCGCTGCAAAGGCAGTAAAACCTAAAGAACCAATTTGACCGAGTGGAACGAAAATTAATGCTGTAAAAATAGGAGCTAGAGAATTCCCTGTATTTCCTCCCACTTGATAAATCGCTTGCGCTAAACCTCGCTTTGCACCAGCTGCCATATAAGCAACTCGAGCCCCTTCTGGATGAAAGACTGCGGAACCTAATCCGATAAATAAAACAGAAATAATAACAATAATAAAGTTCGGTGCAAATGCAAGTCCAATCATCCCAAGCATACTCGAAAACATTCCGAGCGGTAATAAAAATGGTGACGGTTTCTTATCCGAATACATACCAAAAACCGGTTGCATAATCGATGATGTCATATTTAAAGCAAACGCAATCCACCCTACTTGCATATAGGATAAATTCATCGTTTTTTCCAAAATAGGAAACAACGCGGGCACAACTGCTTGCATCGAATCATTTAAAAAATGACCGAAACTAATCGCAAATAATATTCGATATATTGTCGGTGTTTCTACTCTGTTTTTTTGCGAAACTGCCTGCATATGTGAATCTCTCCTTTCTGTAAAATATATATATTTATTACAGTAGGTGTAATAAATTCTGACTTTTGAAACATTTCTATTCTATACTGGTTTCATTTCTTTTTCCAGAAATATCACCTTTTAAATAATATATTTTTTCTATATGCTTTATCGGATTTATTTATAGAAATTTTCTATATTTTCTTTTATACTAAGGCAGAGATGAAGGAAAGGATGACAACTATGAAGAAAAAAACAAAGGGAATCGTTGCACTCTCAATCACATTATCTATGTTTTTAACAGCATGTGGTCAAAAACAAGAGGCAACAACTACCGGAGAGAAGAAAAAAGAATCTTCGAAACAAGTGTTAAACATTGTAGAAGCTGGGGAAATTTCTACACTTGATTCATCTATCGCAACCGATGGGTTTTCTTACGCTGCATTAAACAACGTAATGGAAGGATTATATATGCCTGGTCCTGATAACAAACCTGTTCCGGCAGCAGCTGAATCATACAAACTGAGCGAAGACGGAAAAACATATACATTTACATTACACGATTCAAAATGGTCAAATGGCGATCCAGTAACTGCCCATGATTTTGAATATGCATGGAAACGTGCCGTTAATCCAGAAACTGCTTCTGAATACGCACATATTATGTTCGATATTAAAAACGCTGAAAAAATAAATAAAAAAGAATTACCAATTGATTCATTTGGTGTAAAGGCGATTGATAATAAAACTCTTGAAGTACAGTTAGAACACCCTGTTCCATACTTTTTAGGTTTAATGGGATTTGCAACATTTTATCCTCAAAACCAAAAGATAGTAGAAGCGCAAGGGAAAAATTACGGGCTTGAAGCTGCAAATGTAGTTTATAATGGGCCGTTCCAATTAAGTGAATGGAAACATGATACAAGTTACAAAATGACGAAAAACCCGAACTACTGGGATAATAAAAATGTGAAGCTAAATGAAATTAATGTAAATATCGTAAAAGATACTTCAACAGCCGTTAATTTATTTGAAAGTAAACAAGTAGACCGTATTACGATCAATTCAGAGTTTGTTGATAAATATCAAAAAGATCCAAGCTTAAAGAAAATGGAACGTCCTTCTGTGACATTTTTCCGATTTAGTCAAAAGAATCCTTTATTAGCAAACAAAAATGCTCGTAAAGCTATTTCGCTTGCTTTTGATAAACAAGGAATCACAACAACGATTTTAAACAATGGTTCTATACCTGCGAATGCATTCGTTCCAAAAGGATTCGTAAAAGGACCTGACAATAAAGATTTTCGCAGTACAAGTAATGTAAAAGTAGAAACAAATGTGAAAGAAGCTAAAACACTATGGGAAACTGCGAAAAAAGAAACAAATTTACAAAACGCTTCTCTTTCAATCATAACAACTGATGAATCGAACGATAAAAAAATTAGTGAGTTTTTAAAAGGTGAACTGGAGAAAAACTTACCTGGACTAAAAATCACATTACACCCACTTCCAGTAAAAGCATTTTTAGATCGTGAAGGAAATGGCGATTTTGAAATTTCACTTTCTACTTGGGGACCAGATTATCCTGATCCTACAACATTTTTAAATATGTTCGTCACAGACGGACCGTTTAATAAGATGAGTTACTCAAACAAACAATACGACGAATTAATTGAGAAAACGAGCTCTACTTTAGTAACGGACTTACCAGCACGTTGGAAAGCGTTCCAAGATGCTGAGAAAATCTTACTTGAAGATGATGCAGCCATTGCTCCAATCTTCCAATCAGGGCTTGTATATTTAGAACGTCCAACCATAAAAGGTGTTGTTATTCGTCCATTTGCAGGAATTTATTCTTATAAATGGGCTTCTATTACAGAATAAGAAAAAGGCGATCCTAAAACATATTAGGATCGCCTTTTTATTAAATTGCAAAACGCTTATACTTTTCGTAATCGCTCGTCTTACATTCTACTTCTAGTTTCGTACCTTCGTTTTCATAACTCGTAGATAGAACGTGCGCATGATTATTGAAATAAGAAACTACCTGTCCTTGATCATATGGAATTAACATTTCACACTTCGTATACTCTTTATAGATGTGTGAGCGAATCATTTTTACAAGTTCTTCAATTCCAACGTGTTTCTTCGCTGATAAATAAACACGGTCTTCTTGTACTTTCGGAATTTCAACATCTACCATATCTGATTTGTTATAAGCATAAATTGTTGGAATATTTTCTACTCCAATTTTCTTTAACGTTTCATTTGTAATATCAATTAACTGTTCATAATTTGGATTTGCGTAATCTACAACATGAATAAGTAAGTCTGCTTCCGCTACCTCTTCTAATGTTGAACGGAATGCTTTCACAAGATGATGCGGTAATTTACTTACAAATCCAACTGTATCTGTTAATAAGAATGATTTGTTATCTGGTAAATCAATATTTCGCACCGATGTTTCTAACGTCGCGAATAACATATCTTTTTCAAATACTTGTTTTTCTTCTGTACCATTGTAAATTTCAAGCATCGCATTCATCGTCGTTGATTTTCCCGCGTTCGTATAACCTACTAATGCTACAACAGGAATTTCATTTTTCTTACGTTGTTTTCGCTGCGTTTGACGCTGCGCAACAAGAGCTTCTAAATCTTTATTTAAAACTGAAATTTGTTCTTCAATTTTACGACGATCCAACTCTAATTTCTTCTCACCGACACCTTTATTTTTCGTACCAACACCGCCGCTCTGTCTTCCTAACGATTCACGAAGACCAATTAAACGAGGCATCATATACTGAAGGTGGGCCACTTCTACTTGCAACTGCGCTTCTTTCGTTTTCGCACGTTGCGCAAAAATGTCTAAAATTAATATGGTACGGTCAATTACTTTACAATCTAAATCTGCTTCTAAATTTCGAATTTGAGAAGGCGATAATTCGTCATTAAAGATGACCATATTCGCACCTACTTCATTTACATAGGCTGCTACTTCTTCAATCTTTCCTTTTCCAATATAATGGGATGGATTTACACGTTGTAAATTTTGCGTCACTTGTCCAATTACCTCTACATCACAAGCTTCTGCAAGATTCGTTAGCTCTTCCATCGAATATGCAAAATCATCCTCATTACCTAAATTTACTCCAACTAAAACTGCTCTTTGTAATAATTCTTCCATATATTTATTCCTCCATTTCGATTACGTAAAATAAAAAACACAGGTCGCTGCCTGTGTTTTCGTAAACGGATAAGGGTTCACCAAAGAAATAGAAGAAAGTTGTGCTTTCATCCTATCTCATAGTTAAAAAGTCCCAAGATCGTATGCGTATCCACTATAAGTGTTCACCTATACAATCCCATTCTATTTATAAAGGCAAAACAAAAAGAGGGCGTATTCGTCCCTCCCTCTTTTTCACATATAAGCTTAATAAAGGGTTCCTTTAAAATAGGCAGACCAATCCCGTTCACTCTGCACACAGACAGAGCCTTTGAGCGCTATTCAATTATTGGCACAAAGTATTGAGACGTAATCTGATTAAGATCAAAGGAAGCCCCTCCGTTCATTTTAAGTTACATAAAGTGTAGCATAAGTAATTCGCTTTCACAAGATTAAACCACCTATAGAAACAGAAAGAAAATCTTTATATATTTACTTTAATCGTCATTTTTTGCGAGTTCTTCTCACAACAAAAACAATGATTAATAATAGACAAATGGAAATGATAGCAACTTGCCACCAACTGAAACCGCTCACCATCTCCCCTTTTAAATCCACTTTCTTCGTTGGAACAGACTCTTTTGCAATTTGACGTAAAGCCACTTTGTCCGCCCCTGCCTCATCTAATCTCTTCGTTCCACTACAACTATTTGTGTGTAATTGTTTTTCAGATCCTCTTTGAGAAGAATATATTAAGTACTCTCCTCCTTCCACGAAATGAAACACACAATCACCACCATTTGTATATACAATAATTTGCAAAGAATTTGTCCCTTTCCAAATTTTCTTCACTTCAAATAATACTTCAATTCCACCTCCTTCTTTCCTTCCAACCTCAATTACTTGTCCCTCAAACACTACATCGTTTTTTTGAAAAGCCTCTTCTGCTGATACGTTAATACAATCACAAGCATAAGATTTCTCTGGAAAAATAATAAAAATAAAGCTACAAATAATGACAAAAGGCAACATACGTAAAATTCTTTTCAAGGAGCCCAACTCCCTTCATTATCAATTTTAGAAACTTCTCGTATATTATTTTTACAACACTCGCTAAATTCCTCCATAGTAAGCTAAGTCGTTCAATACACTAAAAATCTATATTGACTTTTTTATAACCTGATATTAGTATCAGGTTATAAAATAAAGTTAGGAGCTGTTCCTATGAATTCTAAATCCCGTATTACTGCAATTGGTACTCATGTTCCAGAACAAATATTATCAAATCATGATTTAGAAAAAATGATCGATACGAATGATGAATGGATTGTACAAAGAACAGGAATGAAGGAAAGAAGAATCGCTAGCGAAGATGAATACGCCTCAAACTTAGCCATTAAAGCAGTTGAAAATTTATGTACAACATATAAGAAAAACTTAGAAGATGTCGACTGTATCATTGTCGCTACTACTACTGCTGATTACGTTTTCCCTAGTGTTGCTTGCCAAATACAACAATACTTCAACATACCTCATACAATGGCATTTGATTTAAATGCCACTTGCGCTGGTTTCACATATGGCTTGCACGTCGGTAATAGCTTGATTACTTCTGGATCACATAAAAAAGTACTTGTCGTAGCGACAGAGACATTATCAAAAGTTACTGATTACACCGATAGAACGACCTGCATTTTATTTGGCGATGGTGCTGGAGCTATTTTATTAGAAAGAGATGAAAACAAACCGAGCTTTATCGCGTATCATATGGGCACAAACGGTGACGGCGGAATTCACCTATACAGAACAAATTTATCTACCACTATGAATGGCACACAACTACAAACAAATGAAAAAATCGTTCAAAATGGGAGAGAAGTATATAAATGGGCAACACGCACAGTACCAGCAGGTATAAAAGAACTATTACATACCGCAAATATGCAAAAAGATGATATAGACTGGCTCATTCCTCATAGCGCTAACTTACGCATGATTGAATCTATTTGTGAAAAATCTCAAATTCCAATACAAAAAACATTAACGAGCGTGGAATATATGGGGAATACATCTTCTGTCTCTATTCCACTCGCTCTAGATTTAGCTAGAAAAGAAGGAAAATTAAGTAACGGAGACACACTTTTACTGTACGGATTTGGTGGTGGTCTTACACATTTAGGTCTTATTGTGGAGTGGGATTTAAGTTAAATGCATGAAAAAGAGGTTCTAGTCAATAACTAGAACCTCTTCTTTAATTTCTTTCTCCTTTTTGAGACCATATCACAACAGGAATAAGCATGAAAGCTAAAACCCCTCCAGCTAATGATAATGCCGCATAACTTGAATTCGCCACTACCATACCTGACATCGCTCCGCCTGAAGCTCCAGCTAACGCAATAAACACATCTATTTTCCCTTGTGTTTTTGCACGTGTGGAAGGTATAGTTGCATCAACAATTTGAGCAGTACCACTGATTAAACCGAGGTTCCACCCTAATCCAAGTAAAGACAAAGCAACGATTAATAGTATTAAAGAATCACTTGGTGCTATTGCAGCTATGACACCTGCTGCTAGTAAAATTACTCCGCCTGCTATACTCATCGTAGTTCTACCGATTTTATCAATTAACATTCCTGTAACAAGAGACGGAAGATACATTGCCCCCACATGAAAACCAATTACAAGTCCTACTGCACTTAATCCATGACCGTGGTGTCCCATATGAACTGGCGTCATCGTCATAATCGCAACCATCACGATTTGCGTAAGTATCATTACGATAGCTCCAACTGTAATGCCTCTTTTATTTTCTTTCGCTTTTTCTATTACCGCTTGCCCTTTATATGTATGTTCTTGTTTATATGATTCTATCATATTAGCAATAAGTAACGGATCTGGACGTAGCATAACAAAAAGGACAAGACCCGCCAGTATAAACGCCGCCGCTGATAATATGAATGGGCCAGCAAGTTCAGGAATTCCAATTGAATGAGCAAACCTTCCCATTACACCTACTAAATTTGGACCTGCGACTGCACCAAAAGTCGTCATTACCATCGTAATACTAATGGCAGTTGCTCTTTGCTTCTTATTCGCTAAATCCGTTCCAGCATAACGCGCTTGTAAATTTGTAGCTGTGCCCGCGCCATATATGAGTAAAGAAACTAGTAAAAGAATAATACTATTTATTAAAGCTGCCAATACAACTCCAATAGCCCCTAGTCCACCTACTATAAAACCCGCTGCAAGCCCTACGCGGCGACCATACTTTTGCGATAACTTCCCAACAAAGAAAGCCGCTATCGCAGATCCCATCGTAAACATAGCAGCCGGTAAACCTGCAAATGCATCTGTCCCAAGCATTTGCTGCGCAAGAAGTGCACCTACTGTAATCCCAGCAGCTAACCCAGCTCCGCCGAACATTTGTGAAATACTTACGATTATTAACGTTCTTTTGTATAATTTTTGTTGCTCTTCCTCTGTATACATACGATTACTTATTAAAGCCCCCGCCTTATGTAACAATTCTTCATCCTCCCTTTGAAATTAAACCCTCTTGTTAATGTACTATGTTTAACATTACATATTCAATGCCGTTTTCTATTTATCTCTTTCATTCTAAAAAATTTTCTAACCAAACTCGACTTCTCTTATGCTATATTAAAAATATTACTATTCACAATATGTAAGGGGAAAACAAAAAAACAGGCTGCTATTAGCCTGTTTTTTTACACTTCCTCTACTACTCTTCCACTTTTCTTTTTACTCAAAACCTTTCTTTCCGAAAATAACAAACTTACTAAAGCACAAATTAAAATAATTGGCACACTCGCTTTATATAAATCTGTAAAACTCATCGCCATCTGATTCTTAGCATAATGGTTTACATCATTCGAAAATGCGAGTACTTCTTTCTTTATACTTTCCTCTTGTTTTTCAACTTCATTTGTCACTTGATTCATAACTTCTTCTCTTTTTATATCTCTATATTCTACTGGAACAGCATTTAACACTTCATCTACTTTTTGGTGGATTAATTCGTCTTTTTTCTCTTTATGTAACCCTACAAATTTTTCATTTTGATGCTTTTCTACATTCGTTTCTATACTTTGATTCTCTATTTTTTCTTTTGTCATTTGTAATATCTCCGCTCGCTGAGTATTACCTACATGAATATTACGCACCTTTTCTTCTGCATAACGATATACATTCTCTTTATTTACAGTTAAGTTGTGAGTTAAGTTAGATACAAATATTGCGACCGCTAAAACAATACCTACTTGCCGCAACATTGACACGACACTTTGAGAAGCAGTTAATAGTTCCCCTTCAAACGAAGAAGCACTTAAAACTGTAATTGGACCTACTACTAAACCATACCCAACACCTAGTATCATACATGGAATAATAATTTCTATATTTGTTGAATTAACATCAATCATTTGCAGCCAATAATAAGATAAGCCCATAACAAGAAAGCCTGACAAAATAATAGTTACTTTTCCGAGTTTTTTAATTAAAGTTGCTGCAGCTGGTGAGACAAAAAATATCATTGCTGAAATAGGTGTCACTAAAAAAGCTGCTTCAATTTCCGTTCGACCTTGTATTTTCGTCAAGAACGTCGGAAGCAATACAGTAACTCCAATTAAAAATACATTACTTAATATGACAACGATAGATGCTCCGACAAACATTCGATCTTTAAATAAATTTAAATTCACCATGGGGTTATGAATCTTTCGCTCTACTAAAACAAATAGAATAAGAGAAATAGTGCTAATTGCATAACAAAACAAAGCTATATTACTTTGCCATCCCCATGTATTACCTTTTACTAATATGAGAGTAAAAGAAAAAATTGCTAAGCTACTTAATAGTAGTCCTACCCAGTCTATTTTTGAGATAATACGTTCTTCATTTTTTATTTTTAACATAGTGCAGCATAAAATGATTCCAAGAATACAAATTGGAACATTTACGAAGAACACCCATCTCCAACCAAAATTTTGTGTAATAATTCCACCTATTACTGGTCCCATTGCAGCTGACAGACCTTGTGTTACGCCTAAAATTGCAAGTGCAACATGCCTCTTAGCTAACGGCATAGCTGATACACCAATTACCATACTAGTTGGAAATAAAATCGCTGCCCCTACACTTTGTATAAAGCGAGAAAAGATAAGAAAATCCCCTGTATTAGCAAAAGCACAAAGTACCGATCCACCACCAAAAATCACCAGACCAAGAATATACATCTTTGCTTTTCCAAAGATATCAGCTATCCGCCCTAGCGGGATAGCAAGTACCGCTATTGTCATTGTATAAACATTTAATACCCAAGACATCTTTTCTAATGAAGTATTTACACTCGTTTGTATCGCCGGTAAAGCTATATTCATAATTGTCGTATCAATCATACAAAGAAATATACCTAAACACATTAAAAGGACAATCTTAATACCCTTTGATTGCTCCATATTCATCCACCCCTTTATTTATTGTGAACGTGTTTTTCATTCTTCTGTTTTATTGTTTTTTGCTTCTAATTGTTCTAGTTTTCTTTTCAATGTCTCAACTTGAGCACTATACGATGCGATACCTACATCGAGTGAAATTTCCTCAACAAAAGTAATACCTTCTCTCCACTTTTCATATTTCAGACGTAGATCCGCAATGTATGCTTCTTTCCTTTCAATTTCATCCTCAATCCATTTTTTAATTGCCTTATCATCACTATAATTACCGAAATACATCCTCATTAAAAAATCTGAACGCAAAACATCTTTCTCTACATCCGTTTGCATGTATTGATAAAACTCTTCACGCCCTGCATCTGTAATAAAGTACATTTTCTTATTCGGTTTCCCTTCTTGCATAACAACTTCTTTTTTTATTTTCCCCTCTTTTTCCAACTGACGTAACGTTGGATAGATCATCCCAAAACTTCCATCAAAGAAATGAGTAAATACATCTTCAAACACAATTTTAATATCATAACCAGACAATTCTTTTCCCATTAATAAGCCTAAAACAACATCTCTTCCTTTCAAAATAAGACCCCCACATAGTATATAATCAATAATCATATTAACATTGTTAATATGATTATTGATTATATACCTTATTCTGTTATTTGTAAAATGTTTCTAAATAAAAAACACCCTGTAATTTTATTGTTCAAAATTACAGGGTATTTCTACTTTATATTTCATAAACAAACTTTGTACTATTTTACAACTACATCTTAATTCGTTTTAAAATCTTCTGTCTTACCTTCTTTCATCTCATAATAATACGAAGGTAATTCTATATTATGTTCTAACAGGTAATCCTCAATTAACGAAATAATTACTTTCAACGTTTTCAATCTAGCGTATAATTTATCGTTACTCGCAATAATTTGCCACTTCGCATTTGGCTTATTTGTTTTTTCAAACATTTCTTCCATTGCTTCAACATACTCGTCCCATTTTTCACGGTTACGCCAATCTTCATCTGTAATTTTCCATCTTTTCAAAGGATTGTTCTCTCTATCTTTAAACCTCTTTAATTGTTCATCTTTACTAATATGATAGAAGAACTTCCCGATTATATAATGATCATCTGTTAATAGTTTTTCAAAATCGTTGATCTCGTCATACGCTCTCGTCCACTCTTCCTTTGTAGCAAAACCTTCAACCCGCTCAACTAACACACGGCCGTACCATGAGCGATCAAAAATAGTAATTTGCCCGTACTGAGGAAGTTTACGCCAGAAACGTTGCAAGTAATGGTATCGTTTTTCATGAGGTGCTGGTGCTCCAATTGGATTTACTTGAAACCCACGCGGATCAAGGTGTTCCGTCACTCGTTTAATCGCCCCACCTTTTCCAGCCGCATCCCAGCCTTCCATAACGAGCATAACTGCAATTTTTTCTTCTTTTACAATTTGCTGCAACGCTAATAAGCGCCTTTGATATTTTTCAAGTTTCTTATTGTACTTAGATTTCGATTCAATTCTTTTCGTTACATCTACTTTAGCAAGAACTCCATTTTCCATAAAACAAATCCCCCTTGTTGTATGACACTGTTATTTTAACATATTATTGGAAAATTTTTTACATTAGAAAAAACTGTGTAGAAAAATCTCTACACAGCTTCCTTCTCTAATTGCACATCTACTTCAATATTCTCATTTTTATTTTTCATGGCTTTCATAAAGAATATAGCAGTTAATATAACGGTAATAACTGCACCTATAATATAAGATGTGTTTAACGGGATATTAAAACCAATTTTCGCATTTAAAATATAAATAACAGTCATAAGCGTCATAAATATCGCTGGAATTAAGGAAACAACATACGGCTTTCCTTTTATGAATAAATACATCGTTCCAATCCATAACGCAATTGCTGCAGTCGATTGATTAGCCCAAGAGAAATATCTCCATAATAGTGTGAAATCAATTTTCGTTAAACCGTATGCAATAACAAACAATGGAATTGCAATCATTAAGCGGTTTTTCAATTTCGTTTGATTAAAATTGAAATAGTCCGCAATGATAGAACGTGCCGCACGAAATGCAGTATCACCAGATGTAATTGGTAGTACAATTACTCCGATAACAGCAATCGTTCCACCGACAGCCCCTAACATTGTCTTTGAGATTTCACTTACAACCGCAGCTGGTGTACCTGATTTAATTAACTCATTTAATTCACCATATGAGAAAATACTCATCGCCGCAGCCGCCCAGATCATCGCAATAATCGCTTCTGCAATCATCATACCGAAAAATACATATCTGCCGTGCTTTTCAGTTTGAATTGTCCGTGAAATAATTGGTGATTGTGTTGCATGAAATCCTGATAAAGCACCACATGTAATTGTCAGCATTAATAATGGAAAAATCGGCGCATTATCTGGATGCATATTTTCAAACGTTAATTCTGGGATAGGAGAACCTTTTATTATCATCATTCCCCCTATGCCAATAGCACTTATTAGCAATAATGCACCTAATACCGGATAAATCTTTCCAATAATTTTATCAATCGGCAAGATTGTAGATAAAATGTAATATATGAAAATAACGGATAAAATAATAGTTATTGACACTTTCCCTTGCAATACAATATCAAGTAATGATGCTGGTGTTGTAATAAACACAGTTCCTACTAATACTAAAAGTAACAGTGAAAAAACATTTACAATGTGTCTCATTGCATTTCCTAAAAACTTCCCTGCTAATTCAGGAATATGCGCCCCTTTATTTCGAATAGAAATCATCCCTGTAAGATAATCATGAACAGCACCTGCAAAAATAGCCCCTATTACGATCCAAACAAAGGCAACTGGTCCATATAAAGCACCTAATATTGGCCCAAATATAGGTCCAGTACCTGCAATATTTAATAATTGAATCATAGAATTCTTTCGCCTATCCATAGGTACATAATCTACGCCATCTTGGTTCACATAGGCCGGTGTCTTTCTTTTGTAATTGACTCCAAATATTTTTTCAATAAACTTTCCGTATGTAAAATAACCAATTATCAATACGACGATTGATGCTAAAAATGTAATCATTACTATCCCCTCCCCTTTACAGAAAATGCTTTCCTATTTCCATATAAGAAAACGCTTTCAATTTATTCTAGCATATTTAACCAAATTAACTAAATGGTTTTTATAGAATTTTTAGTATATTCTTTTTATAATAAAAACATCCCCCTCATAACAGTAAGAGTAACTTGATTATTCGTAACTTAATCCATTCCAACGATAAGGCTTAGTACCTCAATACTTATATACACAATTACTGCATTACATGGATTCAAATCTAATAACATTCCAGAAATAAATATATACAAAAATAACAATTGTAGAAAAATACCGCTTCCCATACTTACGAGTTCTTTCAATATATCTTCCCCCCTAAATCGCATGGTATATTATCTCAAAAAGAGAAGAAAATAACAAACAAATTCATTAAAGAATGGGAGCTCTCAAAAAATGAAACGAAAAATATTAACTCTCTTTACGCTTATATGCTTAGCACTACCAATACAAGCTAGTGCATACACATTTCAATCACTACCAATTGCATCAAAGTCTAAACAATGGTATATCGAAATTGATAAATCTCATAACGTAAACAAGCAAGCAATCCAGCCAAAACAAGGTGTATTTGATACATATAGTTTACTCGTAAAAAACATCGGTCATGATGTATCAAACGTATCCGTGGAAATACTTGATAACAATCCTACCTCTAAAGCTACCTTTAAACCTACTACACCTAATGAAAATATTTCTAAAAGTCATACAAGCTTTGACTACATGGTATTCCCATTAGACTTTAATAGCCATAATTTTAAAGTTGTGATTACTTGGGAAGAAAAGAACTTTTCTTACAACGGCCATCCAGTAAATGAAAGTAAAAAACTGAAACAAACATTTGTATTTAATGAAGAGTAAGCCCTAATTTAATTAGGGCTTACTCTTCATTTACAAAACCAGTTTGAATGGCTTCTGTCACTTCTTTTGTGATGTCCAGTTTTGTTGCATCGGTGCTAATTTTCTTATGCCAAATATGCACGGAAGGCTTTTCGTTACAAAAATGTTTTATTAATACTAGTTGATTATATGCTAGCTTATTTTCTCTATGGGTAGCAATATAGACTGTGAAATTTTTTGCTTCAAAGATCTTTTCCTGCAAAGTATATTGGTTGTCCCATTCCTTTGCGACTATATCGTTCAAATTTTTTATAAGCATATAAGTCGTTCCCACCTTCCCTTATATCATCAATCAAATCTTCGAATACTCGGCACACATAATGCTACTCCAATTGTTACAAGTACTAAAATAGCTAATGTTATAATCGTTATCTCGCCACCTATGACAGTAGCTAACCACCCTACAACTACATAACCTAGTGGCAATAAAGCAAATGAACCTAACATATCAAGGCTTGCCACTCTTCCAAATGCTTCTTCTGGCACGAGCTCTTGTAAACTCGTTTCCCAAATGAGTCCAAATATCATCATACCGAACCCTTCAATTGCCATTAATACAATTAAAACAGGTGCCCAAGCAATAAACGGCATTATTAAAAGCGCACAACCACTTATTAAAACACCACCATAGGCAAGTATTCCCCGCTTATACCACCGTTCTCTCCCGCCGAATATTAGCGCAGCAACTACAGCTCCAACACCAGAGGATGCCATTCCTAATCCATACACGTATGCTTCAAAATGATGATGAACATTAAATAACCATGGAATTAATACGACAATAATTCCTGCATAACAAATATTGATAAAAGAAAAAACTAAAATTGTAATCCATAGCCACGGATGACTTTTTAAAACGAAAACACCTTCCATAAACTCTTGTTTGTAATCGATCTTTCTTTTTTCAATCGTTTTTACTTTTTTAAACTTTATTTCCCTTAAAAATAATAAACAAAAAAATGATAACAAATATGTTACTGCATCTAGTCCAAACCCTATTCCAGCAGATGCAACTGAAACGATTAATCCTCCAAGAGCCGGTCCAATTAGTCGTATACCTTGATTGCTCATTTGCGTTAATGCATTAGCTGCATTTCGAATTTCTGGTACAAATACTTTCGCTCTTACAGCCGCATATGCTGGCTGAAATATCCCTTCCATAAGTCCATATAATGCTATGAGGACATATAGAAGCGGAATTGTTAAATCATCCATAAATATAAGTGTTGCAAGTAATAGCATTAATATGCAGCGAACTATATCTGTAAATAACATTACTTTCACTCGATCCATTCGATCTACGATTAATCCCGCAAACGGTAACGCAAGAATATTAGGAAGCATGTACATTGCCATAGTCATTCCCATTACAACTGTTGATCCAGTTAATGAATATACAACGACTGGCAAAATAACCATCGTTATCGAACTACCTAAAGTCGAAAGCAATTGCCCGATCCATAAAAATTTAAAATGTGGTGACGCTTTAACCGGCAATAACAATTTACCGATATAACTTAAACTTTTCTCTGTTGGTATTTCCCCTTGCATATACCTCTCCTCTTTTCAAATTAAGTTAACAATAAAAAACAGAAAATTCAATCTTCAACACTTTTAATTATATATGAAACGGTTTAATTATTGGTAAAAACATAAAAAAGAAACTCATACTGAATCTAAAAATATTACATGTTAAATATAAATAAAAAAGGTGTTTTCATAAGTGAAAACACCTTTTTTATTTATAATTTTAAGTTCTTCTTCAATGTCCAATATTTTTCTTGCGCATTTTCAAATGAAAATTCTACCCAGCCATTTGGATCTTCACGATATACATTTACTTTTGTACCATTTTCTAGTTTTCCAACTTCATTTTGTGTCACATTTGGTACACTCTTAATTGGATTGTTAAACGGGAATGGAACTTGATAGTAAGATCCTACCGATTGGACAGTAGCTTTTGCATCTTTTGCATAATCTTTATATGGAATCGCTTCACTTAATACTTCTACATTTAATGTATTAGGGTTTTTCGGTAGTCGTTTTGCATTTTGGTAATCTGCTTTATTAAAAGGCTTAATGCGTTCCATGATATTAGCGATTTTCCCAGCCCATGCTGTATCTGTTGAATACATAACATTCATTGCTGGCAATGTGTAACCTTTGAAATATCTTGCACCATCTTCTAAGTAGTTCTTTTTTACATAATCAGCGTTATATGAAATACTTAGTCCGTATGACGGTAAATATTTTGCATATGCAAATGGATCACGATCATATGCTCTTAAACCAAATAAATTATGTTTACGATATGCAATTTCTGATTTACCGTAACCAGATTCTAAGATTGCATGTGCAGCTAAGTATAGTGCATTCACACCATACTCATTTTGCGCTTTAATAAAGTCTTGTCCAATTCCAACTAACGGGCTATCTGGATGGAATCTTTGAATATAATTATCAATCTCTTGCGCTGTTACGTTAGATGGTAATGTCACATCTAGATTAATATATGATGGTTGTTCAGCAGGAACATCCTTTTTAATTTGCATCGCTCTATATAACAATTGTGCATAGCTTTCACGTGTTAATACACCTGATGGATCAAATCCTCCAAGCTCATTCCCTATTGATACACCATTAGATTGCAATGCACTAATTGCTTCTTTTGCCCACCAATATGATGCATCTATATCATTAAATGTATGTGGTGCTTTTACTTCTAATTTAAATGCTCTTTGCAAAATAACAGACATTTCAGCACGAGTTAATGATTCTTTCGGTCTAAACGTTCCTTTATCATCACCTACGAAAATCCCCATATCTGTTAATGCTAAAATTTCCTTTGGGAACATTGTCGTTCCTGCACTAATATCAGAGTATGGATTTTTATAATCACTTTTTGCTTCTGGTTTTAATGCGCGATACATTAATGCTGCTACTTGCTCACGAGTTACAACATCTCCGAAGCCGAATTTACCATTATCGTAACCTGCAATAATCCCTTTTGACGTTAAATCATTAATTGCTTCAAGTGCCCAATGATTTTTTG
This sequence comes from Bacillus cereus group sp. BfR-BA-01350, assembly GCF_022663775.1. Lineage (NCBI taxonomy): Bacteria > Bacillati > Bacillota > Bacilli > Caryophanales > Bacillaceae > Bacillus > Bacillus cereus group sp. BfR-BA-01350. The sequence goes on along the minus strand of NZ_JAKUGD010000001.1, from coordinate 288,084 downwards.
GAACATCTGGAAATTCTTTTGTAGATGCAAACGAAGTTGCTGGAGCCATCACTACTTGAAGCGCGACTGTCACTGCTAACACATTAGAAATAACTTTTTTCATAAATTTTTTAACACGTTTTTTATATGCTTGTCCCGTGTTAACTTGCCTCCCTTTATCGTATAATTTTCCCTATTAAACTAACAAACTCTTAAATAGTCAACAGTAAAAGTATACGTGATAAAAATCAACTAATCTACCATTATTTTATTTATAATCAACATAATACGATATATCTTTTTATTTCGATACAAAATTACATAAAATCACATAAAAAGCCCATCTCTATAAAGGCGATGGGCTTAGTAATCAACATTATTATTTTGTTAAATGGGATTTAGAAACATCAAAGCCTTTCCACTCATAATAATCTAAAATCCCCTCATAAATTGCCTCAGCAGCTATTTGTCTTCCAGATTCTGAAGCTAACTTCTCATAATCTGTACTATTATCTAAGAATGCTAGCTCCGTTAGTACTGCTGGCATTTCATTTTCTCTTAGTACATAAAAATCTTCTGGTTTTACACCACGATCTCTTGTATCTAGAGCTTTAACTAATCTCTTTTGTATTTTATTAGCTAACATATAACTATCTTTTTCACGTTCAGTTAATTCTTTCTTTTCAGATCCTTTATAATAAAAAGTTTCTGTTCCATATCCATCATGTTTTTGAGAAGCATTTGCATGGATACTTACAAAAATATCTCCATTATGTTCCTTTGCGAAATCCACACGCTTTTTAAGGTCTTCTCCTTGTTTTTCATCAAGGCGAATATCTGTTTCACGTGTTAACATCACGCGGAATGGAGTTTGTTTCTCTATTAAACTTTGTAATCTTTTAGATGTATCTAATACAATATCACTTTCATGTAATCCTTGCGTTGCCTTCCCAGGGTCTGTTCCTCCATGGCCCGGATCAATAATAATTACCTGTTCTACTAAAGGGTTACCTATTTTAAGAGAATCTGACTTTGCAATAAACTTCGCTGCTTCTGCTTTCGTTACAGTTTTATTAGGTAACCACTCTGTTTTATTTACACCTTGTGAAATATCTAATTCTACTAAAATGTTGGCCTTATCTTTCCCCCAACTATCATTTAAATCTGCAAATTTTGTTTGTACTGGTTGTTTTACTTTTGCCTCTAATTTATATGCTTCAACAAGCATCGCTGCCATTGAAACTCGGTCAATTTTCCCAGTTGGATCGAATACGCCCGCTCCTTTCCCTTTAACAACGCCAGCTTTTTCTACGGCTGCGATGAATGGAGTATACCATTGGTTTTGAGAATCACCGAAAGATGGTTTAGCATTTGTATCGATTCGTAAGTTTAAGATTTTAGCCATCATTGTAGCTGCTTCTGCACGAGTGATTTCTTTTCCTGGCTCAAACATTCCTTTTTCGTTACCTGTAACTGCACCTTTCTCTACTAAATAGTAAATAGAGTCTTCTGCCCAATGTTTAGCTGGGACATCTGGAAATTTTTTCGTTTGCGCGAAACTACTAGATGAATAAGATAATATACTAGCTGCAATTACTCCTGCTGCGATTATTCTATTTTTCATAGAATATATTCCCCTCTCAAGTACGATGTATTTATGTAACAGACTAATTATAGTTCTGAAAATTAGTAATAGTCAATTGAAAATTGTATAATTTTGTATTATTATTGTATTTTTTGTCATACATAACTATAGTTAAAAACTATAAGATTTTATTAAGAGGAGAGATTCATTTGAGCAACAATTGGAAAGATATAGAGCACCGTATGTATACAATGTGTATGATTCAGCGGAATAACAAAGTATTGTTAATACAGCGCCCCAATCACCTTGGCTTCCCTGGTTACATCGCTCCCGGCGGAAAAGTAGATTTTCCAGAAAGTATCGTTCAAGCTACTAAACGGGAAGTAAAAGAAGAAACTGGATTACTTGTTTCAACTTTAACCTTTAAGGGATTAGATGAATACGTAAATCCGAAAGAAAATGTTCGATATATGGTATTTAACTATTGGACAGATTCATTTGAAGGTGAACTCCTTTCGAATCCTCCTGAAGGTAAATTATTATGGGTACCAATCGCTACAGCACTAAATCTTCCTATGCAAGATTGGTTTAAAGAAAGATTTCCATTATTTTTTGAAAAAGGTACGTTTGAAATTCAACGTGTTTGGGACAAAGACTTAGATAAACAAGTCGCTATGACAATTACCCATACGTAAAAAAAGCTTGGAATCTCTCCAAGCTTTTCTTACTTCTCCTCTATTTTCTTAATCTCATAATCAATTTCTAAAAACTTAACTCCAAATATCCACATTTTATGGTTAGCTTCTAACATTTGATTGGTGCCCTCTTTAATAATAAACGTCTCAGCTAACGGTAAACGGATTGTAAAGAAACGAGTATGTATATAGATCCCCTCATCTCCCTTACCATTTCTTCTCAGCTTACTAGTAATAATTAAATTATTATTATCATTACGTAATTTTAAAACCCCCGTCATATTCGAACATGGTAGAGGCAATGCGATATTCATATATGTCTCATTCTTATACGTATGTTTTGAGTAAAGAGCTACAAAAATAGATGCTCCTGCTTCATTTTTCCTTAACCAAGCTCTTACACTCTCCCTTCCATCCTTCTCATCCATTATCCCTATGATAGAGCCGTGCATCGTTTCCCACTTGCCGCCCATTCCTAAATGTATTTGTCCTACACGCTTACTCATTTTCTCATAGCAAAATGCAAACGGGCGGAACCAGCGAGTCCATTTAATATGCGATTGTAATTCATACTCTGTTGTATTTTCATAAAAACGAATAATACTTACAGGAATCTTGGCCCTATCAAATATCCCACTATGGAAATCATTCATTTTATCAACTAAACCTTTGTATTCCTTGCTATCTATTACATTTCTGTTATGTAAAAATGCTTCACCAACTGTCGCCTCTCCTCTTAATCTGCTCATTGGTTTCCCGTAATATTTATAGTTCGGAACACTCTTTTCAATCATCCAGCCGACAAATGCCGGCAACGCTACTCCAATTCCATTAACAACACCGTGAATCCAAACCATTTGAGCAATTGTAATCGTCATTACATGTTTCAAATTCCCATACGAATATATAAGTGAAAACATAATTGTTACCATGAGCGTACTAGACGATATGATTAGGAGGATTTTTGCACTGATAGCATTAAATTTCGCCCGCCAAACATAAATTCCATACCCATAAATCGCACATAAATATAGGAACACTGCAAAAAATTCAAATACCCTTGAGTACGTAATTCCAATCGCAACTGTCATCGGTGAAATGACTATAATAAACATAATTGCATCATATACTTTACTGCTCTTTTCTCTCTTCCGCCCTATTAAACCAGCTGATAATGGCAATAGAAATGCAGAGTAATGAAAATGTGCAGCGGTAAGCAAAATGATGTCAGAACTAAAGTGCATAATGGAGAGTTTTGCTACAGAAGCAAAAAACCAAAAACCACCTAAAAACAAATAAATAAACGCACTATCGATAGCTGTCTCTTCTAACGGTGTCCATCCTCTTTCTAGTAATCTATTTATACCAAATAACGCAACGATCCCCGTATATACAAACCAAATTATCGCAAAGATATATTGATTTGTTACGAAAGCTAACATTGCACAAATCGCTGCTATCGGATATAAAAACGATACGGATTTATAAAATAATACATACGATCCATTTCGTGCTCTTTTATCAATAATACAAAAAGACATCGGTATACATAACAAAATAGATAATAAAATAATTGCTTCAACTGGGTTTACATTTGACCACTCACATATTAGAAAAATAATATAACAAGCAAGCCCAACTATTATATTTTTCATATCATTTATTTCCTCTCCACAAATGTTCCCTTATATGAAAATAGCGAACCAATTAACGGATTTTGTACTTGAACATGAATTCGAAAACATTGTAATTCGTCATCATAACTTTCAACAATGTTTGCCTCTCCGTATAAAAATTTCGGTAAAGAGATTTTTCTTCCAAACATGTAAAACCATTGTTTCTTTGAAGAGATATGCATTGCCCCTAACTCATCAATATAAAAATCCAATGTAGAGACGAGTAAATGTGGTTCACCAAAATAATCTACAATTTCATTTTCATCAAGTTTCATTACCGCATTAAAATATCTTTTCTTATTACGAAAGTAAAAAGTACGATTCCACCGCACAAGTTCATGTCCATGTTCATCTCGCTCAGCGGTATTATGTATTGTAAATGGCACTTTCTTCCCACGCTCAGGGAAAAACATTCGAAACTTCGATGCAATTTTTAATATCAATTTTACGAAAAAAGAACCTCCGTAAATTTCATCCATCTTTCCTTCTCCAGTAAAGCTATTTTCTTCTGTAATCTCATAGCGTTTCTGTAATTTTGGATGAAGTTTGTTATAAGAATCCCCTAATAGTCTTTCATACATATTAGCCATACATTATCCCTTTCTCTTCCTCTTGCAATTTTTTGCACTTGGTAAATCAAAACTATTTATATAACCGACAATCGATAATCCAATTAGAAGAAGATTTAACGTAATTGGATTAAACGGCTTTGTAAAGCTTGCGATATTCGTAAATCCTGCCACTATCGTTAAAGCTATTAACATAAAAATATGTAGTATAAATAATTTTTGTTTTGGAACTGGAAATAGCCATATGATACCAAAAATAATTTCTAACATCCCTATTACTTTAAGAATTGCAATACTATTTCCAGTTGAATCAATAATCGCAGAAAGCATCTTCATCTCTTCTGGATGACTGAAAATTATTTTTGGGAAGATCCCTTGATACATCCATACAAATGCAAATAAAAAACATACGAGCCAATATGTCATTGTTCTTCTAATTAGCAACCTAGGATGAAGCCCCTTTTCTAACCATAATTTTAAAGCATCAAAACTCCAAGCAGTTGCCCAGCCTAATAACGGCCGAAACATATAGAAATCTATTACATTCCCTATACGACCAAACCTCGTATCATAATCATATTGCGTCTCAAAATGAATGTGTTCTTTACGGGGTGTATACTTCCAATAACCACGCCCTATTTGAATAAGAGATAATGTATTATCCGTCCAAAATTTCAAAGAAGAAATCCGTTCTCCTGTTTCTTTTCTTATCTCACCTATCGATTCCCCCTCCCCAGCTATTTCAAGTCCAAATCCAATTTTTGTTTTATATGAAAACTTCTGTGGTTCTCCTTCTTTTTTCTCTACATACAAAATTTCAGTAAAGCGAGCATCCCATTCTGTATGTATATGTGGTTCTTGCGTGTATTTCCATAATTTCTCCATTGTTGTGTTCATTTCTGCCGAAACATAAATAGGCTTTTTCCCCTTCATTCCTCCACCTCCAATGCACTATAATTTTAATGTACATGTAATAAATTTATTTTGCTACATTTTTCACAAACTTTCTAACAAAAAGAAAGAATTTTTAAAATATATACAAAACACTTGATTCCTCGAAAAATATAAATTATTATAAAACAAATGTTACCAACAACTTCATAAATCAAACACTCTCGCCTAAAACGTGAGATAGAGGTTGCGATACTTATGAGTATTCTAATGGAGACACAGAGATGTCTATGAAATTAGATGAAAGGAAGTATTGCCGAAATCGATATATTTCTCTGTATGTATCGATTGGGGCTGTTTTCGAATAGAAACAGAACTGTCATATGTACAGACGTGTACATATGAAGAGCTATCTACAAAAAAGAGATATCATTTTTATGGTATTCCTTTTTTGGCGGTTTTTTTATTAGCTCCGTTTTCTGTTTCCCTTTTCCTGTAACAGCACCATCCTCACTTATTTGAGATGGTGTTTTTTGTTTTTCTCTGGTAACTACAGGAATATTGGGATTTATATATGTCCTAATCTATTCTTAAAAATGGATGAAAGAAGGAATTCGTAATGGAAACGATTGTACAAAAATTTGGTGGCACTTCTGTCGGAAGCGTTGAACGCATTCAACATGTAGCAAATTTAATTATTGAAGAATATGAAAGAGGACATAGTATCGTCACTGTCGTTTCGGCAATGGGAAAAAGTACAGATGAACTTGTCGCACTCGCTAACGCGATTACAGAAAATCCGAGTAAACGCGAAATGGATATGCTTCTATCAACAGGAGAGCAAGTGACTATTTCATTATTAACGATGGCACTACAAGCAAAAGGTTATAACGCAATTTCATTAACAGGATGGCAAGCTGGTATTACGACAGAATCTGTACATAATAGTGCACGGATTACTGACATTCATACAGATCGAATTCAATCTTATCTTGCTGAAGGTACGATTGTTATCGTAGCTGGCTTCCAAGGCGTTAGTGAAAACCATGAAATTACAACGCTTGGACGCGGTGGTTCTGATACAACTGCTGTTGCATTAGCTGCTGCACTGAAAGCTAAAAAATGTGATATTTACACAGATGTGACAGGCGTATATACGACGGATCCACGAGTTGTAAAAGATGCTTATAAATTAGATGAAATTTCTTATGACGAAATGTTAGAACTTGCAAACCTCGGTGCTGGTGTATTACACCCGCGTGCTGTTGAGTTTGCTAAAAATCATAATGTCATTTTAGAAGTTCGCTCAAGTATGGAACAAGAAAATGGAACAATTGTAAAAGGAGAATGTAACATGGAACAACAATCAATCGTTAAAGGTATTGCATTTGAAGATAATATTACACGCATCACAGTGAAAGGATTGGAACAAGGCTCGCTTTCAACAGTTTTCTCTACATTAGCAGCGGCACATATTAATGTAGATATCATCATTCAAAGTATTACAAATGAAGGAACTGTTCATCTCTCCTTCTCCATCCATTCTAATGATTTAAGAGAAACATTAGAAGTATTGGAACAAAATCAAGAGGCACTTCACTATGAATCAGTAGAATATGAAAATCATTTAGCAAAAGTATCAATTGTAGGATCTGGTATGGTCTCTAATCCAGGTGTTGCTGCGAATATGTTCACTACTTTAAAAGAAGAAGATATTCATATTAAAATGGTAAGTACATCAGAAATTAAAGTGTCTGTCGTTATTGACCGCCTTCATTTAGTAACAGGTGTCGAGGCGCTGCATCAATCATTTATGGCGAAAATTGAGCCTTTAGTGCAGATGAGCTAATTTCTACTAGTAAAACTTAAAACAAATTATATGAATCTACTTCCTTCCTATATAAATAGAAAGCTATTTGCATATAGAGTAATAAGAAATGTATTTATCATTTAAATAATACACTTCATTCTATACAACGATCGGGCCCTTTAAGAGCATACAGCGTAGAAACATTTTTCGGGGAAATCGCGGTATTGTTTGTTAACAAGATACTATATGACATACTTAAAAACAGCTTGTCACATTTTCCTATACTGTGACAAGCTATTTTTTGTTTGAAAGAAATTTGTAACTTTTTAATAGTATAATTAAGAAGATGATTAGATAATACACTTTTACATATAAGGAGATAAAGACAATGTCAAAAAATAAATTACTCAGAATGGACAATGTTAGCATCGTTGTAGAATCCCTTGATCATACAATCTCTTTCTTCGAGGAGATTGGGTTAAAACTCGAAGGGCGTGCCACTGTAGAGGGTGAATGGGCCGGTCGCGTAACTGGACTCGGTTCGCAGTGCGTAGAGATTGCTATGATGGTAACTCCAGATGGCCATAGCCGAATTGAACTTTCGCGATTTCTTACCTCGCCTGCTATAGCAGATCACCGGGCAGCTCCTGTCAACGCCCTCGGTTATTTGCGCGTCATGTTCACCGTTGAAGACATTGACGAAATGGTATCTAGGCTTACTACTAAGCATGGTGCTCAGCTCGTTGGCGAAGTAGTTCAATACGAGAACTCTTACCGTCTCTGCTACATTCGTGGAACTGAAGGCATTTTAATCGGTTTAGCGGAAGAACTCGGTAATAAATAAGTAATTTTTTATAAGAAGTCTTTACTAAAGTAAAAATATTTGAAAGAACTTTACACTTAATAAAACTTAGATTTTGAACCCCGCCCTAGCTTTAGAACGGGGTTATACTTGTTTGAGCTTTTTAACATACTATTAACATCCTAAAATTATTATAAAACAATTTAGTTTCTTGTTATACTCTTTCCTAGGAAATATAACTTACTCTTCTCACTTTTTGTCATATATATCTTTTCTTTTAAAAAACGATCTGAACTCATTCAAAATAACTTTCTTCACATCCGAATAAAAAACCATCATGAATAGTGCAATTACTAATACAACCACCTGTATTTTTTCATAATCAATGAACGCACTCATAATTAGTAAACCAAATCCAATATAAAAACCAAACTCGTTCTCTTTCTCAAAATCCTCATCTTCTGCATCACTATGTATTTTCTTTTTGAAATCTTGATTCCCTTTTATCAACTCATCTAGCGTAACATTATACATTTCGCTCAGTAAAATGAAATTATCAATATCAGGACAACTTTTATCATTTTCCCATTTACCCCGCTTTAACAGGCAGTAAATCTCATCAAAGCTTTTAAGCATAATCAAGGCAGCCAGATGCGATTAACTGCCTATAAAAGCCCGATTGGTTCAACTAATAATCAGTAGGATAAATCGCCCACTGATTAAAGTTTCACTTTATATACCGCTTGCCTGGTCACACCAATCTTTTTAGCAACATCCTCTTGTGAAAATCCATTTGACTCTCGTAATTTTTTTAACTGCTCCCCTAAGCTCATAACGTCCCCTCCTTTAACAAATTATTACATAAAAAGATATATAAAAGAAAGAAACCATTAGTAAAACTCACTGTAAACCATTCGTTTACACAATAAAAAGAGAGAGAATAGCTCTATATTTAAGCTATTCTCTCTCTTCTATTAAAATAGATGAATGTTTTCTTTCTTGCAAGCTTCACGTAAATCGTCAGGCCATACAGAAGATTGAACTTCACCAATATGTGCTTTACGTAAGAAGTACATGCACATTCTCGATTGTCCGATACCACCGCCAATTGTTAATGGTAGTATGTCTTCTAAAATACCTTTATGGAAATCATACTCACGTTTATAGTCTTCACCTGTTTTCGTTAACTGCTCATCAAGTGATTTACTATCAACACGAATTCCCATTGATGATAATTCAAATGAAGATTGTAGTACTGGGTGCCAGAATAAAATATCACCGTTTAATTTCCAATCATCATAATCAGCTGCGCGTCCATCATGCTTTTCACCTGAACGAAGTGCATCACCAATTCCGATAATGAAGACTGCACCGTGTTCTTTTGCAATTGCATGTTCACGATCTTTCGGTGTTAATTCTGGATATTTATCTTCTAGTTCTTGAGAAGTAACGAATACAATTTCTTCTGGTAAATACTTCCCAAGGAACGGATACTTTTCAAATAAGTGGTCTTCTAAATCTTTGAATATTCCATAAATTGTTAGTACTGTTTTTTGTAAATAATCTACAGTACGCCATTCTTTTTGAACGATTTTTTCCCAATCCCATTGGTCAACGTAAATAGAATGTGTTGCATCAAGTTCTTCATCACGACGGATCGCGTTCATGTTTGTATATAAACCTTCACCAGCTTCATATCCATATTCATGGAGTGCAAATCGTTTCCACTTCGCTAGTGAGTGCACAATTTCTAATTCTTCTCCTGAGTGTAACATATCAAATTCAATTGGACGTTCTACACCGTTTAGGTGATCGTTTAATCCTGATTTTTTCGTTACGAATAATGGTGCAGATACACGGAATAATTCAAGTCGTTTTGCTAATTGATCCTCGAAAAATGTTTTAACTTCCTTAATTGCGATTTGAGTCTCTCTTACTGTCATTAATGATTGATACATGGTGGTTTCCTCCTAAAATGTTTGGATGTTGTGAAAAGAAGCCAACAAAAAAAGCCCTTCTTTCCCAAAAAACTGGGACGAAAGGCTTTGGTTCCGCGGTACCACCCAAATTAGCAACAGAGGTTGCTCACTTATACAATACGGAGATGCAATATCTCGATACTGTTCTTCTTGTAACGGCGAAGTTCCCGGCTAAGTCTACTTTCCTATCAAGGATTTCGGTTAGCAACTCCAGGAGGTTCTTCATAATAGGCTTCGTATCAGGCTCACACCATCCCTGACTCGCTTAGACTACGTCCTACTACTACTCGTCCTTTCATAGTCGTTTTGTTGTCACATCTCTGAAACATTTTATTAATGATTATTCTATACAAAAAATAAAGAAAGTCAACAAAAAGTTTTAAAATATTTTTCAATTCTTTATTTTACGGCTTTATTGATTGTTTCCAATATACCTTCTTTACTTCTTTTGCCTAGGTATTCTAAAAAACGTCTCACTAACTGAAACTAACGTATATACGACGATTAATGTAATCGTTCGAAATATAGAATCCGCAGTATTTCGTATTATTTTCATTTTCTTTGTAATTCCTTTCAGTTTACTTGCAAATTCATGATATACTATAGCATTCAAGCAGTTTGTTTTCCTTAAAGCAAACATAGTCATTTATAAAGAGTATTTTCTAAATCATTGACTATTATCAAATTAGATTTTTATATAACGGAGTGATTATATGAGTAAAACGAAAGCAAAACCGAAAAAAGGTGTAGGACAAGGTACAGGAAGTAAAGGGTGGAACCGTTGGCAATCAAGTGCAAAAAAGAAGAAAGCTGCAAAGCCATACAAAAGTAAAGGTACAAAGAAATAACATTTAGTTTCTTTACTTTGTACAAAATAAAATATAATTATTACAACGAAAAAGCTATGCCCTCATATATTTGAAGGCATAGCTTTCTTTATTAGATCATTAAAATATCTCGAATTTCTTCTTCCGTGATGGATGATAATTTCTCTTCTCCCGGCTCAATCACTTCAGCAATTAAATTTTTCTTACTCTCTTGCAGTTCATGCATTTTTTCCTCGATTGTTCCGTGAGCCACTAACTTAATAACTTGTACCGTATTTTTCTGTCCCATCCGATATGCCCGATCTGCTGCTTGTTGTTCAACAGCTGGATTCCACCATAAATCGTATAATATAACCGTATCGGCACCCGTTAAGTTAAGCCCCGTACCACCAGCTTTTAAAGAAATGAGAAATAGGTCCCCTTCCCCTTCGTTAAATCGATTACATAGCTCTACACGTTCTTGCGAAGGTGTATTTCCGTCTAAATAAAAGTATGGAATCGCTTGACGATTTAATTCACGACCAATAATGGACAGCATCTTTGTAAATTGAGAAAAGATTAAAATTCTCTTACCAGTACTTCTGCATTCCTCTAGTATGTCTAACAGTTGCTCAAATTTAGCTGAACTCCCTTTATAATCATCAACGAATAAAGCGGGATGACAGCAAATTTGTCGTAATCTCGTTAAGCCAGCTAAAATTCTAATTTTATTTTTACGTAACGTATCTTTGTCTAAATGTTTTAACGTTTCTTCTCTTAATTTCGCTAAATAAGCAGCATATAGTCTCTTTTGGTCTGGTAATAACTCCGATGACTGTAAGTGCTCTATTTTATCTGGCAGCTCCTGTAATACATCTTCTTTTAATCGTCTTAATACGAAAGGTTTTACGCGCTTCGCTATATCTTCACGCCTTAAATCACCGAACTCTTTTCTTCCTGGCAATAATTCTGGAAATACAACGTGGAAAATAGACCATAGCTCTTCTAATGAATTTTCTACAGGCGTTCCTGTTAGTCCGAAACGATATTCAGCTTGAATTGTTTTCACTGCTCTTGCAGTTTGCGTTGTCGGATTTTTAAACGCCTGTGCTTCATCAAGAAATAGCGTATGAAACGGCCTCGCATACGACCTTATATCTCTTCTTAGTAATGGATATGACGTAATTACGACATCAAATTCTGCTACATCTTTTAAAATTTTTCGCCGTTCTGTCTGATTTCCATCTGCAATAACTGCTCTAATATGTGGAGCGAATTTTTTCAATTCACTAAACCAATTATAAATAAGCGAGGACGGTGAAACGACTAATATAGGCAGCTTCTTCTCTCGAATTTCAGGCAAAACAGAATCTATATAAGCAATACTTTGCAGCGTTTTTCCAAGTCCCATATCGTCTGCTAAAATACCGCCAAAACGGTAATAGGCAAGTGTTTTCATCCATTCGAACCCGTATACTTGATACTCTCTCATTACAGCATGTAAAGTTTGTGGCACTGTAAATTTTAATTTTTTCGGGTTTTGAATGCTTTCAACTAAATCTTGAACAGACTCATCTAAACTTAAAACATTACCTTCATGAAGTCCGTTCATCCATTTTACACTCCGAATAAGCGGAACATTCACTTCTTCCCCATGTAAAAATTCTTTTCGAATACCTGATTCTTTTACAAACTGATTAATTTCATTAAACTCTTTGCTCTCTAGTGATAATAGAGAACCATTCGCTAATCGGTAATATTTACGTTTCTCCTCAAGAGCCGCTAATACACCTTTAATTTCAGCTTCCGGTATTCCTTTTATATCAAAACGAAATGACAACCAATCAATTCTTTCTTTTCTTCTCACTCTAATAAGAGGTGCGGTATCCTCTTTATGAATGCGTAATTTGATTGCTGTTGTCGCGTAAATATCAACTAAACCTTTTAACGTTGGAACGATGTGATATAAAAAGTTATACTCAGCTTCTTCATTATGCATAAAGTAACCGCCTTCTGTTTTTGCAAAGGCACTTTCACTCATAATGTCTAAAATTTCTTTTTCCTTTTTCTCATCACGATTAAAAACAGAAGGTTGCCCGTCTTCTTCTAGCGGATTAATCACGACGTTTCCATAATGAAATTCAAGACCTGCTAGCAAACGATTTTTCACACGATCTAAATATAGCTTTGCTTTTAACGATGGCGTTTCAACACGATCGGATATGACTTCATCAATGCGCACTGTTCCAAGTTTCATTAATCCAGGCACAACTTTCGCTACGAAATGTTCCATCTTATTTTCAGGAATATAAAACTGATTGCTATTTGAGCGACTCATCATCTTTTGCAATTCAATAAGTCGCATACAATCTTCCATAGATAAATGATATAATTTCCCATCGTAAAGAGCGTTGTTATACATCTCCAAAACTCGAACACGATTTAGACCGTCTATATGAAGGGTAAACCCGCCATTATTCCCTTTCGTAAACTCAAAATGTAATGGCAATAACCCTTTTGAAATGTGTAATCCCTGAAACAGTTGCTCATTTTGTTTCAGCTTTACATACTCGGCTCTAGAAAGTGCAGAGAGCATATCATTCCAAGAAGCTGGCGGTATAAATATCATACTTTTATCTTGTTTCGCATGTACTTCTAGTGCATCTTCATACATTTTTTCGTTATGATATATTTTAATGAGTTGTTGTATAATCGCGTCTGTTTCTTGTTTAAAACTGTGTACATCTGGCGTATATGTAAATTCATTGGAACAATGAAAAGTCTCTCTCTTCTCCACTTTAGAAAGAAATTCTCTAATATGATTTATAAAATATGTTTTGGCAAGTTTTAACTGAATTCCAAGAAGAGCCCCACCGCTTTTCGTCGCTACCGGTGAACATATAAACGCAACATCTAATATTTCACGTGTATCAAACCGATGTTGTTTACTTTTTGGCCTCAGTGGTTTATCTGCAAACAACTGAAACATCCCGTTTGTTAATTGATCATTTCTGCTACTAATAGAGCCCATTCCACCCGTTTGCTGGTTATAATTTATTTGTATCAATACAGCTGCTACATGTTGACAGTACGTTTGGAAAGACGCTAACGAAGGACAACTACATCTCGCAACAACATCACCTTTCTTAGCTTTTTCTACCGTAACATGAAAATCCTCGTTCCCTTTTACCGTCGCCTCACAAATTTCTTTCGTTTCATCATAGTAATTCACGATTACTTTATTTGATTTATAATAAGCTTCGCCTCTTTTATATGAGGTTTCTCCACATACTTCTTTAATAATCGATTTATTTAATGTAAAACTCATTGTTTTGACACTTCCTTAATGTAAAACCATTTTCTCTTACTTAACATTTTACATGCTTCACGAGAAAATATAAAATGTTGATTTAACAAAAAAAGATGCTTATTTATAAGCACCTTTTCACTCTATCTCCATCAGTCGTTTCGCCTCAAAATACAACACTTGAATAAATTTTTTCGTATTAATTCGTATATGGCCAGAAGTCGCTACCCCATCCTTTGTCATTTCTGTCATCCGTTTTCTAACTACAGTGAAATCAAAAAACTTCGGAGCATAACTTTCAAATTTCGGATTTGAAAAGTCTGTTAGTCCAAGAGAAGCTAAATGGTTTAATGATTGATAAATTGCTCTTCTTACACGTTGTTCAGATGCTTTTCTCTCCTTCTCTATATCTGCATCTGAAGCTAGTTCCCCTAATTTTTTTACTGTTATTTGGTGAAAGATATCTTTTAAAGCAGGAAATCCAAACTCAAATGTTTGCGCCTTTTCTTGTCCATTTAAATATTCTAGCATACTAAGTAAATCTTTACTTCCGTTCTCTCCCGCAATACCGAGTTCTGATAGTAAGAAGCGTCCTGAATCTGATATCTTTTTCCCTTCTTGCACTGTTTCACTACGCATTTGCAGCTTTTCCCACTGAAACACATTATTCAATGATTTTTGAATGTCATATATAGAACGTTCCAAACGAATACGTTCTATCACTTTTCGTACAACAGATACTACTTCTATTTTGTTTAGTGGTTTTGTAATATAATATTCTACACCAAGTGTATATGCCTCACCAATGAGCTGTTTCGATTCAACTTGGGAAATCATAATAATTTTCCCAGTAAATGAAGATGCTATATGGCGAACTGTTTCAATGCCGTCTCTCATCGGCATTAGTAAATCAATAAATAAAATGTCCACTTTTTTATAATTTAACTGTTCTGCTTCAATAAACGCTCCATCTTCCGATTCTCCAATTACTTCCCCAAGATCGCCATCCTCAATAATTTGCGAAAGCATCGAACGGAAAACTTCATCATCATCTACGATATAATAAAACAAACCTATTCCCCTTCCCGCTTTAAACTGCACTCCGGTAAACAAACGATAAACTTACACCCGTTCCCATTTTCATTGTCTTCTAACCTTACTTCTCCGCCGAGCTCTGTTACCATTTCATCTATGTAAGAAAGTCCAATACCTGTGGACGGTGTTCCTGTTTGATCATACTTTGAAGTAAACCCGGGCTTAAATACTAATTTCTTATACTTTTGTGCGATACCTGGGCCATCGTCAATCACTTCAAAGATTACATTTGGTTCTCTTTTATATAACTTAATACGAATGAGACCTCTATCTTCAATTGCTTCAACTGCATTCGCAACTAAGTTATTAAAAATTGATAGCACCGTATACACGTGATATGCAGCGTGTTCACCTTCTATATGTTTAGAAAAACGTATATCTTTCTCTAACATTTCAGCATACTTTTCATTTATTCTTACAATCATTTCTGTAAGCTCATGACCTTCTACATACTCAGCCACATTTTTATCTAATAACAGTTTAGATAATCCTGCAAAAATCCTTTGATTATCCTTTTTTATTTCGTGCACTTCTCCTGCTATTTTCAATGCTGTTTTACTGCTGGAATCATCATTCGCTTGTAAATTCCGATATAATTGATACGCTTCTTGTGTAATTAATTCTGCATTTTGTAACGTTTTTTTCAAATGAACAGATTCTACATATAAATTTGAAAGGTGCATGAACATTTTTTCATTTTCTTTTCGAACTTGTGATTCTTTTAATTTCGTTTCATATAAATTCATCATATTTAAAAAGCCAAGTGCAAAGAAGCTACGGAAAATAGCAATAATGATGAGTTTATTTACTTCAGAAATTGTTATTGTTGTACCTAGTACTAACATGTGATAAAACGCAAGTTCCGACATACTTGCAACAATTTCAATTGAAATTCCAAGACATCCAATAACAATTGGCTTCTGATGAAACTTATTCACCCTACAAAGTGAAAAAAGACTTCCATAAATAAAATAATAAAAGAACACAGGATAACGCAAATAAAATGATTCTGTCATATGAAATGAGCCTTGCATGACCCAGTCAAGGCATACTCGGAATAAGACTACACATATACCGACAAGAATACCCGCAGCCGCTGCTGGTATTCTTCTTAAAAATAGTAATAAAAAGAAGAATAACGGTGTCCCAAAGCTAACACGAAACGTATCATTAAAAGGATGAAAATTAAGCTCTCCAGCAATCGGAACAACAACCATTAATATAATTAAAAGAGATATATCTTTCTTCCATAATTGATTCCAATTCAAAGGTGCCACTTCCTATACTCTTTTTTCAGTAATAAAAGTGAAAGCCCGCTTATATTATAAACGGGCTTTATTTCTATATTCTAACCTTTTCTACCGCTTTTATTTGGCGATACTCCGGCTCCCAGATTGCTTCTTTCACTGCAATCTTAATATCGTTATCACTTAAGTTCTCTCTCGCAACACCTTCCGCAACGGCAACTTTCGCTACTTCAATTGCTACCATTTCCGAGATATTACGTAACTCTTCAACTTCTGGCAAAATAGGTGCTCCTGGCTGACTTGTATCAACCATACTTGCAACTGCTTCAGCTGCTGCTGCGAACATTCCGTCCGTCATGACGCTTGCACGTACGACAATTGTTCCAAGACCAAGACCTGGGAAAATAAGTGCATTATTTGATTGTCCAATCACATACGTTACACCGTTATATATAACTGGTTCAAATGGACTTCCTGTTGCAACTAATGCTCTTCCTTCTGTCCACTCGATTAAATCAGCTGGTTTTGCTTCAGCAAGTGGCGTCGGATTCGACATCGGTAAAATGATTGGTCTTTCTACGTGAGAAGCCATTTCTTTAATAATTTCTTCTTTAAATGCGCCTGCAACAGTTGATGTACCAATTAAAATTGTCGGTTTCACATGTTTCACAACTTCAGCAAGTCCAATCACACCATTTTCTTTCCA
The DNA here is from genome assembly GCF_022663775.1 of Bacillus cereus group sp. BfR-BA-01350. Lineage (NCBI taxonomy): Bacteria > Bacillati > Bacillota > Bacilli > Caryophanales > Bacillaceae > Bacillus > Bacillus cereus group sp. BfR-BA-01350. The sequence continues at coordinate 270,937 of NZ_JAKUGD010000001.1, read as the reverse complement.
CTCACTTACTTCCGCTTCTTTTCTTGCATATGGAATTTGGAAATCAAGAAGATCTTCCATGTTATCTGTAACTAATCCGTTACGATCAATACACCAGAAACGCTTATATGCTTCTTCTTCTGATAAGCTGGCGCGTACCATCGCATCTCTAACTTGGTCTGCGATACCGATTCCAGCCGTACCAGCACCAAACACAACAACGCGGTGTTCACTTAACGGTACACCAGAAGCTTTTACTGCCGATAATACAGCGGCAAGGGAAACTGCACCTGTACCTTGAATATCATCATTAAATGTACAAATATCATGACGATATTTATCTAAAATTTTTCGTGCATTACGAGAACTGAAGTCTTCCCAATGTAAAAGTGCTTTCGGGAATTGCTTATTTACCGCTTGTACAAATGTATCAATAAATTCATCGTAAGCTTCACCTGTTATACGAGGGTGACGATTTCCAATATAAAATGGATTGTCTAATAATTCTTCACGATTTGTACCCACATCTAAAATTACCGGTAATACGCGGCTAGGATCGATTCCAACTGCGGCCGTATAAACAGCTAATTTTCCAATTGCGATGTTAATGCCACCAACGCCCCAGTCACCAATTCCAAGTATGCCTTCTCCATCTGTTACAACGACTAAATCAATATTTTCTGCTGTTGCACCGATATTGGCGAATGCTTCTTCAATACCTGACGGATCGTTAATTGATAAATACACACCACGTGGTTTACGATATTCATGACTATATCTTTGAATCGCTACACCGACAGTTGGTGTATATACGATTGGTAACATTTCGCGTAAATGATCTGTTAAAATACGATAAAATAATACTTCATTTCGATCATGTAACGCTGTTAAGTATACATTCTTTAATAAATCATCCGGCTGAGAACAAAATTGTTCGTATGCTCGGCGCGCTTGTTCTTCTAACGTTAAAACTGCTGGCGGTAATAACCCTTTTAAACCTAATTCTTCTCTTTCTTCTTGCGTGAAAGCAACCCCTTTATTTAAAAGTGGTGTTGATAATACTTCTACTCCTCTTAATGTCGTTTCTAATGAACCATTAGAAGCTACTGTAAACTTACTCATAACATCCCTACCTCTATTCATATATAGCATTTCTATATTGTAAACAAAAAAGAGGGGCTTGTCCCCCCTCTTCTTTTAGTTTTTCTTTAAAAGAGTTGCTCCTGCAATCCCTGGGTGTGTCATTTCAAATGGATCTAGAATTAACTCTAAATCTTCTTGTGACAATACACCATTTTTCACACAAAGTTCTCGAACGGATTGCCCTGTCGCGATTGCTTCTTTCGCAACGCGAGCTGCTGCTTCATAACCGATATGAGGGTTTACGGCTGTAATAATTCCTACACTCTTCTCAACATACTCTTTTAAGCGATCTTCATTCGCTTCAATTCCTTTTAAGCAATTATCTGTAAAGGCACGGAAACCGTTATTCATAATGCTAATTGATTGTAGTAAGTTGAAAACAAGTACTGGTTCCATCACGTTTAATTCTAATTGACCTGCTTCTGAAGCAAGACAAATTGTATGGTCGTTACCAATTACTTGGAATGCAATTTGATTAATTACTTCTGGCATAACAGGGTTTACTTTCCCTGGCATAATAGATGAACCTGGTTGACGAGCCGGTAACATAATTTCTGCTAAACCAACACGTGGACCTGATGCCATTAAGCGAAGGTCATTCGCAATTTTAGACATATTCATCATACATACTTTCAGTGCTGCAGATACTTCTGTGTATGCATCCGTATTTTGCGTTGCATCTACTAAGTCTTCTGCACCAACTAGTGGTAGTTCACTAATTGCAGCTAAATGTTTTACAACAGCTTGAATATATTCTGGATCTGCATTTAAGCCTGTACCAACTGCAGTTGCTCCCATATTCACTTCATATAAGTGTTGACGTGACTGCTGAATTCGTTTCATATCACGTTCAAGTACGCGAGAGTACGCTTTAAATTCTTGTCCAAGACGAATTGGAACAGCGTCTTGCAAATGCGTACGACCCATTTTAATAACATGATCGAACTGTTCTGCTTTTAATTCAAATACATCGTGCATATAACCCATCGTTTGTAATAAACCTTCTAATGCGTTTAATGTTGCGATATGAATCGCCGTTGGGAATGCATCGTTTGTTGATTGCGCCATGTTTACATGACTATTTGGACTAATATAATGATAGTCTCCCTTTTCCATTCCTAATAATTCAAGAGCACGATTGGCAATGACTTCATTTGCATTCATGTTCATTGAAGTACCTGCTCCGCCTTGGATTGGATCTACGATAAAATGATCATGCCATTTCCCATCGAGAATTTCTTGAGCAGCTTCTGCGATCGCGCCGCCCTTGTTCAATTCCAATCTTCCTACATCTGTATTGGCAAGCGCTGCAGCTTTTTTTACAACTGCGAACGCTCTAATTAAACCTTCATGGATTTTGTATCCTGTAATTGGGAAGTTTTCAACTGCACGCATTGTTTGTACGCCGTAGTATGCATAGTTTGGTACTTCTTTTTCACCTAAAAAGTCTTTTTCAATTCGAACACCATTTTTAACTTCAGTTAATGTTGCCATGATTATTCACTCCTTAACGATTTCTTATGCTGCTTTTGTTTCTTTGACTGTTTCTACATATTGTTTTGCTTTCTCATTATCGAATTCGCCTTCCCACTTCGACATAACAATGGCCGCTAATGCATTTCCTAATACATTGACAGATGAGCGAATCATATCTAAAATGCGGTCAATTCCCGCAATTAACGCGATACCTTCTAGTGGTAACCCCATTGAACCTAACGTTGCTAATACAACAACGAACGATGCACCTGGAACTCCCGCCATACCTTTGGATGTTAACATGAGAACGAATAATAACGTTATTTGCTCTGTCAGTGACATGTGCACACCGTACATTTGTGCAACAAACAATGCCGCTAACGCTTGATAAATAGCCGATCCAGTCAAGTTAAATGTATAACCTGTCGGAATAACGAAAGAAGCAACTGCCTTTGGACAACCGAACTCTTCCATTTTTCTCATTATATTAGGTAAAACAGCTTCTGAACTTGCTGTCGTAAATGAAAGAATAAGTTCTTCTTTTAAAATTTTCATTAATGTAAAAATGTTTACGCCAACCATTCGTGCATTAATACCTAATACAATCACAACGAATAGTATAACAGTTACGTATACAGCTAGCACTAGTTTTCCTAAAGGAAGTAGTGTTGCTACACCAAATTTTGCAACCGTAACCGCAATTAATGCGAATACACCAAATGGTGCAAATTTCATAACTTGATTTGTAACCCAAAACATCGCTTCGAGTACACCTTCAAAGAAATTAAAGACAGGCTTTCCTTTTTCCCCAATTGCTGCAACTCCTAAACCGAATAATACTGAGAAGAAAATAATCGGTAATAAGTCACCTTGTGCAATCGATTCAAATACGTTTTTCGGTACGATATGAACAATCGTCTCAGCGAATCCTTGCTTCTCTGTAGCATCTGCTGTTTGTTTATAAGAAGAAATGTCACTTTGCTGTAAGTTATTCATATCAACGCCAGTACCTGGCTGGAATATATTCGCCGCAAGTAATCCCATTAAAATAGCAATTGTCGTAATAATTTCGAAATAAAGAATGGTCTTCCCGCCCAATTTCCCAAGCTTCTTCATATCGCCTACACCAGCTACCGCAACAATTAATGCTGAAATAACAATCGGTACTACAATCATTTTAATTAAGTGAATAAATATATCCCCAATTGGTGTGATATAAGAAATCGCCGTTTTATTACCATAGAAGATTGCCCCTACTACAATCCCTAAAACAAGTGCGACAAAAATTTGTGTCGCTAATCCGAATTTTTTCATTTATGTTCATCCCCTTTATGCGAACGCTTTCATTTCATATTTATAAAAGCTTACTCACACATCATATAGGGGAACCTACAAAATCATACAAAAACCTACAAGTTCGTCACAAAAAATTCGAAAATTTTTCTTTTCTTTTTCATTGACACCTTTTCGTTAAAAAAAGATAAAATATACTTGATAAGTAATCAGATTGTTTTGTATAATCAAAAAGATATATACTTACAACAAACCAAAATGAAAAGGAGTGGATGATATGAAAAATTACGTACAAAAATTCGTCTTATCTTCTTCTTTTCTTTTTCATTTTCTTAAAAAGGAACAAGGGCATTCGCCTTTGTTCCTTTTTTGTTGCGATCTATATAGGGGGAATTGTTATGAGACCATATAAACGTGTCTTAATTAAATTAAGCGGCGGTGCACTTGCCGATCAAACCGGAAATAGCTTTAACTCCAAAAGATTAGAACATATCGCAAATGAAATTTTATCCATCGTTGATTTAGGTATCGAGGTATCTATCGTCATCGGTGGCGGTAACATTTTCAGAGGTCATTTAGCTGAGGAATGGGGAATTGATCGTGTAGAAGCTGATAATATCGGGACGTTAGGTACCATCATTAATAGCTTAATGCTACGCGGCGTTTTAACAAGCAAAACAAATAAAGAAGTTCGCGTTATGACTTCCATCCCGTTTAATGCTGTAGCTGAACCATACATTCGCCTACGTGCAGTCCACCATTTAGATAACGGGTATATCGTTATTTTTGGAGGTGGTAACGGGCAACCGTTCGTTACGACAGATTACCCAAGTGTTCAAAGGGCTATTGAAATGAATAGTGACGCAATATTAGTCGCAAAACAAGGAGTAGATGGCGTCTTTACTAGTGATCCAAAACATAATAAAGCAGCAAAAATGTACAAAAAACTAAACTATAACGATATTGTTAGGCAAAACATACAAGTAATGGATCAAGCCGCTTTACTGCTTGCTCGAGACTACAACTTACCAGCACACGTCTTTAACTTTGATGAGCCTGGGGTTATGAAAAGAATTTGTTTAGGTGAGCATGTAGGGACTTTGATTAATGATGATGCTTCATTGCTTGTGCATGAAAAATAATTATTTCCCATCAAAAAAGGGCGTCTTTTCTAGACACCCTTTCTTCCTTTATCATCACAAATAAAAATCAATCCATCCCGCAAATTTCTCCTTACAACGCTCCCAAAATGATAACTTCTCAAAAAATTCTTTCGTCATTTCTTTTGAATCATGAAAATCCTCCGTTAATGCATTATTAACTTGTCCTACAATTGAACCACCATGAATATACAAGTTCATTTCATCATTTATATTGAAGCTACGCGAAGTAAAGTTTGTTGTGCCAATAACGGTTAATTCATTATCAATAAGCATTAATTTTCCATGGAACATTCCTTTTTTATACCCATATACAGTAATCCCATTATTAATAGCTTGACGTATGTATGGATACGCCGCTTCTTTTATAAGAGGTAAATCTGGTTTATATGACCAAAGTATTTTCACTGTAACACCACGCTTTTGTGCTGCGATTAAAGCATTCATGCATTCTTTATTTTTCGGTATAAAATACGGCGTTGCAATTACAATTGAGTGCTGAGCTTGTTTTATTAGCTCTATATATTTTTCAGCAACGTAATGCCCATTGTAACTGACCATAGTATGCAATGTATTCCCTTTACTAGCCTTATTCGTACTCCTCTTTATATCTTCTTTCGTATCTCGTTTCCAATCTAAAGCAAATTGTTCCTCTAAATCTTTTGCTCCTTCCCCTTTAAGGCGCACATGATAGTCACGCCAATATCCAAAATGCTTATCTTTACCTAAATACTCATCTCCTATATTAAAACCACCTGTATAGCCAATCTCCCCATCAATTGTCGTAATACGGCGATGATTACGATGGTGAAGTGAATAAAACCCGAATGGTAATTCAGGCTTTCTACTATATGTAAAATGTACACCACTTTCCCGCAATTCACTTATCATCTTTCTTTCAAATGATAAATCATTAATGCGATCCACTGATAAATAGACGTTTACTCCTTCTTTTGCCTTCTCTTTTAATAAACTTAAAAAAGTATGGCTACTTTTATCATCCGACAAAATAAAAAAATACGTGTAAATAGATTGCTTTGCTTCTCTTATGTCAGTAAATAGCTGTTTATAAAACGACTTCCCTTCTACATATAATTGAAAATCACTATAGTGAGGGGCATACTCTGTCGGCATATTTTTGCCAGCTTCCATTTTCCTTCCTAAGGTAACGTCAATATGCATCCAAATTAAAATAAAAACGAAAATAGCAATAATAATAGAAGTAACTCGCAATATTTTTTTAATCATTTTAATTTCCTTCCGCTCGTTTTCTTTCCTCCTTTCTATTTTGTCATTCAAATTTAGATTTCATGCTTTATACAAAAAAGGATGTGACTTTACATCACACCCTTTTTGTATTAAACAAAGTTTCTCGCATCATTATTTCTTCCAAATTTATAAATGGCAATTAAGAAGAACGCAATCGCAAAAGCGAATAAAATTAATATGTTTAAATACAACTCAGAGAACGGAATTCCTTGTTGTAATTTTGCTATCGTATCTAATAACCAACGCTGCGGAAGAAAATTAGCTACTTTTTGTACTGCATTTGGCATAATGTCGTACGGGAAATAACATCCAGCAAGCAAACATGTTGGTACTATCACTAAATTTTGCATTGCATTTGAAGCAGCTGAACTTTTTGAAAAAGACACAATGACTAATGATAAACCAATTGCAATTAAAGCGAATATCATAAGCACACCAATCATTACTATGAAAGGCATATTAATATTTGTATGAAAAACATTCGTCAGAAATAGTACTGCAATGACAATTTGCAATGTTAATATCATCATATTTACTGCCACATTGGACAATATAAATTTCTTTCCGTCAATTGGTGTTGATAATAATCTAAAGTACGTTCTATTCTCTTTTTCTTTTAAAATAAATCCTGATAAGTTCACTGCTGAAAACAACATAAACATAATAAGATAACCCATCGTTTGATTTGTCATATCTTTATTTTTCGAAGTATCTTCTAGCGTCTCCGTTTTCATTTTAAATGAACTTTTTTGATACCCTGCGTACATCTTATCAAATGCACTTTGATCTGTTCCTGCTACTTTACTAATAGCTGCTACATTATCAATATAATTGTATAAATATGATTTTATAAATCCTGTTACTTGATCACCTTTAATCGATGCAATTTCAATATGATCTGGATTCCCTTCTCGAACGCTTTTTGAAAAACCAGAAGCTAATGTAATAACTCCATCAAGTTTTTTAGAAGTGAGTTTATCTTCTATTTCAGACTCCTTAACCTTACTCACATTCACATGATTTAATCCTTCTAAAAACTTTATCGTATCGTTTGCTATCGGCTCATTTTCTTTATTTACAATCCCGATATTTAACGTTCCTTGCCCTGCATTTCCGTATATCGAAAAAGAGATGAGCGTCCCAATTATTGGCAAACTAATAATAATCAATAACCCTTTTTTATTTTTCAAAAGTACAGATAACGTTTTTTGTATGAGCCATAAAATATCTTTCATACTATAGCCCCTCCCGTCTACGTAATGCAATAATTGCAATTAATAAAAAGAGTGCTGATATTCCAATGTTTAAAGAAATGACTGGTAGTGCTGCCCCTACATCATTCGCATAAATAATTTTCATAACAGCTGTATTTGCCCACGTTAATGGTGATAAATTCGTAACGAAATTTTCTTCTATTACGAAATATGCACCGCCAAAAATAGAAGCTAATTGCACTACCACCATAATAATTGCTCTAGACGATTCAGGTGTTTTTGTAATATATCCAATCCCTAAACCGAAGCTAATTGCTAGAAAGACTTCTGTTAATAAAATAAGAAATATGATTCCAAGGTGATCTCCCCAATTCGCTTGAAAGACAAATTTACTAAATAACATAACGAGTAATATGCACAGGGCATTTGCTACTAGACTACCAAGCACTTTCCCAATGAAAATTTCAGCCTTACTTATAGGTGCAGCAATAAGGCGATCTCCTGTTTTACGTATTCGTTCTCCTCGAATTAGAAAACTTGCTCCCATCGCAGCATACAGCGCAATCATCGTCGTCATTACAACCGCATAGTAATCCATAGAACCCGGTTTATTCGCAGCTTGTAAAGATGTTTCTTTTATATAATCATTATGATTTCCATTTGAAATAACTGCGCTCACCTTACTAGGATCAACTTTTGCAACTTCGGCTGCTACATTGTACTTATCAACAAATGTTATAAGCATACCTTCCACAATACTTCCCTCAATACTACTTTTGTCACTTCCGTAAGTTTTTGCACCATCTTTATTTAATTCTACATAAGCAGCATATTTATTTTGCTTCACTGCTTCCTTCCCATCTATACCTTCAGAAGCTTTTTTAAAATGAATCCCCGATTTATCAACTTCTTTCGCAAATGCTTCAAATGCTTGAGAAAACGTGCTACTCGCTTCATCTTTATATAGCACCTGTATATCTTTAATTGAATGACTATCACTATTAAACGCATTACTTAATGCTGTACCTAACACAAGCATAAGCACAATCGGAAAAGCTAACATAAAAACTAAAGTTCTTACGTCTCTGAAATCCCTTTTCATATGCATAATTGCAATATTGAAGATGTTCAATTGATGAACCTCCCTTTACCTTTTCTTCATTTACTCTTTATTTATCTCGTAAGTTTCTTCCAGTTAACGTAAGGAATACCGTTTCTAAGTTAGGAGCCTGCTCCTCTAACGAACGGATTTCAATGTCATGATTGATGAAGTGCTGAACAATTTTATTTAAATTATTTAATCCTGCATCAGAATTTACTTTAATTACGTTCTCTTCAATTTGAACAGCTTTCACACCGTTTATCTCTTTTAATTTTTCTACATCTAAATTCTCTACCGATTTCACTTCAATCCAAATATCTTTCGTATCAGTAATAATCGCTTTTAACTGCTCTTTCGTTCCTTCTGCAATCACTTTACCGTGATCTACTATCGCTATTTTCGTACAAATCTCTTCTACCTCTTCCATATAGTGACTCGTATAAATAATCGTACTTCCCATTTCGTTTAATTTCCGAACAGACTGCAGGATATAATTTCTTGACTGTGGATCAATTCCAACTGTCGGCTCATCCATAATAATTAACTTCGGTCTATGAGCAATTGCACAAGCGATATTCAGTCTTCGTTTCATCCCACCAGAAAAGTTCTTTGGATAGCTTTTCTGTTTATCGCTAAGTCCTACAAATTGAAGAGCTTCCTCGACCCTAGCTTTTAATTCAGCTCCTCGTAATCCGTACAATCCAGCAAAGAATTTCACATTTTCATAGGCTGTTAACTCTTCATAAATTGCAATATCTTGCGGAACGATACCGATATTCATCTTCGCAAATCGATTATGTTTCTTTATATTTTTTCCTAGTATGCTAATTTCACCTTCATTACTTCTTAACAAACCAGCAATCATGTTGATTGTCGTACTCTTACCAGCACCATTCGATCCTAAAAAGCCAAATATTTCTCCTTCTTTAATAGATAAAGACATATTATCAACTGCGATGAAATCACCAAATTTTTTCGTTAAATTTTTAATTTCTAAAGTATTCATCGTTTCACCCCTATTTCGGTTTCTCTGCTTTTAGTATAAACAAAAAGAATGAACCTGCTCAGTGCAGAAGTTCATTCTTTTCACATGAGATTATTCACTTTTTTCATATGAGATGATTCATCCTCATATCGGTAGCAACATTGTTACTGAAAAACCACTTGTTCCATCTACAATAATTTTACCATTTACAGACGCCGTTCGTTCCTCCATCCCCATAATCCCGAGACCTTTTTTAACAAGTGTTGCACCTTTTCCATTATCCTTCACTTGCACTTTCACCATCTTGTTAAGTACATGAATATCGATTGAAATGACTGTCGCATCAGCATATTTCATCGCATTTGTTAATGCCTCCGTAACATTTTCACCGATAATCTTCCACTGAATCGGTGAAATCATATCTAAATTCCCTTTATATACGAAAGGAATATTTATATCATGCTTACCGGCAAATTCCTCTATGAATAATTTCATACGATGAATGCCAATTTGCTCAGTTGGTGGCTTCATATTTTTTAATGTAATCCGAATGCTTTCAATACCATCTTTTGAAATATGAATTGCATTTTGTAATAACTCGGCAGATTTTTCTTTATCTATCCCCATTAATCTCTTTGCTGCTTCCATTTGAATGAGTGCCCCTGTCATCGAGTGGCCAATTTTATCATGAATTTCCTGTGATAACCGGTTTCTCTCTTCTAACTTAAATGTGTACTCTGATTGTCTTATATACTCTTTATTTTCATTTAAGCTTTTCGTCAGCCGCTGCATATCTTTTCGCATCTGATCATTTTGTGATTCAAGCTTTACTACACGCGATATATACCGTTCTGCCATAGTTAATACGAGAAAGGAAAATGCAACAATTAATCCATATGTCATTCTAATACTTTCATTTGTAAAGATAATAGGAATCATCATAATGATAAATAGCTGCCATTTCTTCTCTATATAACGGAATATAACTTCATATAAGTTCAATGGCAAAAACAAAATAAAAAACGGATGAATCTTCCATGTAAATAACATAACTAGACCAATTGATACGCAAGTTAATATGTTTTTGTACGTATCTTTTTTACATATAGAAATCAGCACGTTTACAGAAAGATATAAAAGCAAAGTAAGTATAATCCATGGTAAGTTCGCAACATTTAAATACATGTAACTAAACACAATATATATAAAGACAATTAATTTACTTACAATTAACCAAAATTCCATATCTTTAATCTACTTTCCCTGTTAAATAATAAATCGCGATTTGTGTACGATGTTCCAGTCCAGTTTTCCCTAAAACTGACGTAATATAATTTGCAATTGTTCCTTCTGATATGAAAAGTTGCTTCGAGATTTCTTTATTCGAAAAGCCTTTTGCAATTAATGCGATAATACTCAGCTCTCTTTCAGTAAAAAGACTTTTATCTATTTTACATTCTTCCTCTTTACTTTCCATTAAATTAGACTTAATTTTATCGAGAACTACATCTTGCATAACGGTTTGACCGTTATATACTCCTTTAATCGCATCTCGAATACGCTCTGGATCATTATTTTTTAATAAATAACCTTTTGCTCCGTTTTTTACTGCGTCCAAAATATATTCATCATCATCGAACGTCGTTAAAATAAGCGGTTTCGTTTCTGTCTCTTCACAAATCAATTTCGTTGCCTCTACCCCGTTCATATTTGGCATACGAACGTCTAAAAGTGCGATATCAACGTCGTTCTTTTTGCAATATTCCACTGCTTCTTTCCCATCATTTACTGTATCTACCACTTCGAACTCTTCATATGTATTTAAAATAATTTTCATACCTTCTCTTATAAAAGAGTTATCATCTGCTATTAATATTTTAATTTTCATGTTTGTTAGTATGGATCTTCCCCTACTAACATTCACATCCTTTCTTCCCGTAACATTTCTTACTTGCTCATTATATACTTCTCTTTACCATTTTTTCACACCTTTTTTCATCTAGCCCCCTTCCTAAAAATATATTATTCTTTTTTTACAACATGTGTAGGGTGACTTATCATTCTTTACGTCTATATAATAGAATGCGTCAAAAAGGAGGGAGAGACCCATTGAGGAAAAACAATTAATTGAAAAAGCACAGCAAGGAAGCGAACATGCTTTTCGTATCCTTGTGCAAACATATCGTCATTATATTTTTCAAGTTATCTTTTCTATTTTAAGACATGAAGAAGATGCGAAAGATGTTACACAAGAAGTATTCGTAAAAATTCACGCCTCTCTCCCAAATTATCAATTTCGCGGATTAAAAACGTGGATGGCGCGTATTGCCACCAATCACGCTATTGATTATAAGAGAAAGAAAGCTAGAGAAAACGAAGAACTCTCTTTATGTAAAGAAACTGAGGAAAATATAAAATCCTCTCATAATATTGAGGCTTTATTATTGACGAAAGAGCAGAAATTACTCATTGCTCAAAAACTGAGAGAACTTCCCGATAATTACCGTGACGTCGTTCTCGCACATTACTTAGAAGAAAAAAGCTATCAAGAAATTGCTTTACAGGAAAACATCGAAGTGAAAACAGTCGAAATGAAACTGTATCGGGCAAGAAAATGGATTAAAAAACATTGGAAGGAGGAAGAGTTTCTATGATGCATTATTCAAAAGAAGATTGGCGCAATTATACATTAAATGTTATAGAAAGCAATGAACGTGAATCTATGGAAGAACATCTTTATGAATGTGATCATTGTTTAGCACTTTATATGGAAAGTATTGATGAACAACAGGAAAACCTTCCAATGATAAATGATGATTCATTTACGAACGAAGTTATGACGCAAATTAATTTTGAAACGCTACAACCTAATGAAAATATAAAAACAAACTCACTAAAGCGCACCATCGTTCACTACATAATTGCGACTGCGGCTACAATTATTTTTATGGTAAGTGGTTTATTCCAATATATTTTCACAGCGACATCAAATTTCGAGAAATCTTCAAAACATAACGAGTCTTCTATCTCACAACAAATTGTAAACAAATCGGTAGATACATCAAAAAAGGACGGAGGTTCAAAGCATGAATAAAAATCCCTTTTTAGCACTTGTATTAGGGCTAATTCCTGGGCTTGGACATTTATATTTAAAGAAGTTTGGACGGTTTATTTTATATGGTGGAGGAGCTTTATTACTATTTTCCATTGCAGTTTTTTGCGTAGTAGAATTAATAGCGCGCGAACTTGCTTTTCTTTCTCTATTTTTACTAGCCGTGTTATGGGTGGTCAACTTACTAGATTTAGTTATCACAATTATTAACCAATCGAAAAAACAAGCAACCGGAGAATTGACAGAGTCCTCTAAAGAGAGCGAACGATTTTATATCATTCTTCTTTCCATCATCCCTGGACTTGGTCATTTTCAATTAGGACTTATGCAACGTGGCCTTACATTTTTAGTAGCTTGTACAGGAATCGGAAGTATGATCATTTTCGTTGCTCTTTTAACATCTCAAGAAAGTTTTCTTATCTTTCTCGTGACGTTACCTGTTTTATGGATTTATAATTTCTTCGATGTTGTTCAGCAACTCCAGAAAAAAGAACGTGGTGAGCAATTAATTGATCGTACCATTTTCGAAGATTTTGAAGAGCACCGTGAACAAGGAAAAAAAAGTAAAACATTCGCTTCTATTTTAGCGATGTTTCCTGGAGCAGGACATATGTATTTAGGCTTACAGCGCCGTGGTCTTCAGCTTATGGCAGCCTTTTTACTTTCAATATATTTACTCGACTTATTAAGACTTTCAGCGTTTTTATTTTTAGTACCCATCATTTGGTTCTATAGCTTTTTTGACGCTTTACAACAAACTGCAAAATATGGAAAAGAACGTGTAAATGATGAACCTATCATTGATTATTTTATCAATCATCAAAGGTGGATCGGTATTGGATTAATTACACTCGGTGGTTATTATTTATTAGATCAAACAGTCCTTCCTATTTTGAATGATTACTTCGCAACTATATTTAACATTCATCTTAGCGAGCTGTATTATCGCTATTTCCAAACATCTATCGTTGCACTCCTCTTAATTGGTGGCGGCTTTAAATTGTTACTTGGAAATAAAGAAAATAAAGGTGGTACGAAAGAATGAGAACATGGCGCGTTGGAACATTTTCAATGGGGCTTTCTATTATTGCATTAGGTTGCTTCTTACTATTTTCAGTTATAAAAGGTACTGAGGTATTAGATTCCTTAACAGCATGGTGGCCTGTTTTACTTATTATACTTGGCGCGGAAATTTTACTTTACCTTCTATTTTCTAAGAAGGAACAATCATTTATTAAATATGATATTTTTAGTATTTTCTTTATCGGTGTTTTAGGAAGTGTTGGCATTGCTTTTTACTGTTTATTATCAACTGGATTACTAGATGAGGTTCGTCATTCTATTCATACTACTCGCCAAACGAGTAATATTCCAAGTGGACAACTTAATATACCTGAATCTATAAAGAAAATTGTAGTGGATGCAGGGCAGCACCCTCTAACAATAGAGGGAAATGATACAAATCAAATTCATCTTCTTGGAACATATGAAATGACGACGAAAGCTAATGAAAAACTTAATTTAAAACAAGAAGATTTTCTTTCCGTTCAAACAGCCGGGGAAACGATGTATATCACTTTAAAATCATTACCAATTCAACATACGTTATGGAATTCCGCACCACAGGTCAAACCGACACTCGTTCTTCCACAAAATAAAAATGTAGAAGTTCGTGCTTCAAATAACGAACTATCCCTTTATCCAGGTCAATTACAAAATAATTGGTTTGTACAGGAAAGTTCAAATGTATCTGTTCATTTAACGAAAGAAAGCGATGTGTCTTTAATCGCCATAACAAACAAAAAAGAATCCCACGGAAACACACCTTGGGAACAAGTTGAAGATGTAACGAAAAAAGAAGAGAATACTTCAGAAGAAAATCCAGAATTAAACGGGCAAGAACATTGGTATAAAAATTCGATTAAAACCGGGAATGGAACGTACAAGTTAAATATTGAGAAAGCTTACAATTTAAATATGAGCGTTATTGAAAAATAAAAAAACCTTCCGCAATTGCGGAAGGTTTTTCTCATATAATCGCTTTAATTCCCTCTAACACTAAGCCAATCATAAATCCGCAAACAGCTCCGTTTACTCGGATCCATTGCAAATCTTTACCGACGTTATTTTCAATCATTTCAATTAACGTTTTATCATCTAACTTATCAAGATTTTCTTGCACAAGCTTTCCGATTTTCGAATGGTTATTCTCAACAAGCTTCACAACTTGTTTTTGTAACCAATCTTCTATTTTTTGAACAGTCACTTCGTCATCTTTTATTTTATTCATTTGTTTTTGTAAAAATGGAATAACATACTTATCCGCAAATTCTTCATTGTTTACAAAGGCAACTGCTTTTTGCTGCACTTGTTCCAGCATCTCTTTAATTTTGTCAGTAGCGTTCCAATTGGCAATCCATTTTTCTTTCCAATTTTCTAATTCTTGTAGTAAAGCTTCATTTTCTTTTACATTTATTATTTCTTGACGAATTTTCGCTAATATAAGTTGTCTCGTGCTATTATCAGCATCTTGTAAGCTGCTAATATTACTAATAATAAACTTCTGCAAAATACCGCCAATTTTATCTTCATCTACAATATTCATAAATGATTTCAAAGTAAACTGCAAGAATCCATCTACTTTTATATTTTCCATCGCCTTCATACCTAAGCTTCCGAGTTGGTAGCGAGCTTCATCTTGCGCTGTCCAGTCTTTCACTTTTACCAATATGTAATCAAGTGTCTTTTCATCATATTCTTGCACAACTAATTGATCAACAAGTACTTGTAAAATATTACTTGTATTCATTGTATGCAAATATGTTTTTAATTCTTTTTCAATAATAACCGCTAATTTTTCCGTATCTATTGAAACAATCGCTTTCTCCGCAATCGTTACAATCCCTTTTTTCACAGCATCAGACTGCATTTCTCTCTCTGCAATTTGCAGCACCATTTGTGCTAGTTGCATTTCTTTTACTTTATTCGTAATACTTTCTTTCGTTAGCCACTCATTTTCTAACGTATTAATGAGTCCTTTCGTTACTCGTTTACGATTTTTAGGTAACAAAGCTGTATGCGGAATTGGAATTCCCATCGGGTGACGGAATAATGCTGTAACTGCGAACCAATCCGCAAGTCCACCAACTAACCCAGCTTCAAATCCACCTTGAATAATCTCACCAGCTACCGTCCCTTGAAAAGGAATAGAAGCCGCAAAACCTACTCCCATAACCCCAAGCGAAATACCCGCTATATATTTAGTCTGTAATGACATCGTATACACATCCTCTTATTATGTAAAATAAAGCTTTTTTGTTGTATTTATTCAATATTAGTTATCCTTTATCTATACTATAAAGAACTATTGTGAAAATAACAAAGATTTTTATGTACATGAAAAAATGAGGCTACAACTAGCCTCATTTTTCTAATATTGTTAATGCCTCACCTGTTTTATAATACCCATTCATCACATCTTCTGGAACCATACTACCGCCCGTTCCCCATACAATATGAGCACCTTTTTGCATCTTCTCCATTAACTGTTGCTTTTGTAAATACGCATCTTCTTTACATACTTTCACTGGTCCTATCATACCTGCTAATGCAGAAGGTTCTAAATAAATATTCTCTGTATCAGCTAGTTCTTTTAACAATCTATATAACTCTTCATCGCTTACTGTGTAATTCCCACTCAAAAATGGTTCCATCGTTTTACCAACAAATCCAGATGGCCTTCCTACCGCAAGTCCATCCGCGTCTGTTACATTATCAATTCCGATATCTTGAACGGCGATTTTATCATGAAGTCCTGTCATTAACCCGATTAACATACATGGAGAATGTGTTGGCTCTGCAAAGAAACAGTGTACGTTGTCTTTATACAATAACTTTAAACCAAATGCGACTCCGCCAGGTCCGCCACCTACTCCGCATGGCAGATAAACGAATAAAGGATGCTCTTCATCCACTACAATCTCTAACTCTTCTAATTGTTTTTGTAAACGCGATGCTGCTACTGCGTATCCTAAAAATAAATCATGTGAGTTTTCATCATCTACAAAATAACAACTAGGATCTGCATCTGCTTGCTGGCGCCCCTCTTCTACAGCTTTACTATAATCAGCTTCATATTCAATAACATTTACACCTTTACTTCTTAATAAATCTTTTTTCCATTGTTTCGCGTCTGCTGACATATGAACCGTTACGTTAAAACCTAGTTTCGCACTCATAATCCCAATGCTTAGCCCTAAATTACCTGTAGAACCTACAGCAATTGAGTATTTGGCAAAAAACGCTCTACATGTATCACTATCTAAAATGGAATAATCATCTTCTTCTGTTAACATACCGTGCTGCAAAGCTAATTGTTCAGCATGTTTCAACACTTCATAAATGCCGCCTCTAGCTTTAATTGACCCTGATATCGGAAGATGACTATCACACTTTAATAATAATTCTCCTAATATAGGTTGCCCGTAATTTTTCTCTAAAGACTGTTTCATAGAAGGGATTTTCACTAAAGGTGATTCTATAATACCGCCTGTGTCTTTCGTTTCAGGAAAAACTTTCGCAATGTATGATGCAAAACGCTTTAACCTCTCCTCCGCATCTTTTACATTCTCTTCACTGAGTGGCGAATCTTTTATTGCCGTTTCATACTTTTCCATGTTCGGATTCACCCAAAACACTTCTTCTATTTCAATCAATTTATTTAATAGTGGATATTCCTCTTTTAATTTCTCTATTTCCTTCATTCCTCTTCCTCCTCATCACCTTGTAGCTTACGATTTAATAAATTATAATTAAATTAATTTTAATATAGTTTAACATAAATTATCCACTTTAGTTAATTTCAATTTAACTTATTTAAATATAATTTAATAATTAGTAAGGAGATTTTCAATATGGAAAATATAGATATTGGTAAAAAAATTGAAAAACAAAGAAAAGAAAAAGGTTTAACGAGTAAAGAACTAGCAAAGATGGCCGATATTACGCCATCTATGTTAAGTCAAATTGAACGCGGGTCTGCTAACCCTTCTATCCAAACATTAAAAGTACTCGCTAAAGCTCTTGATGTTCCAACATTTAGCTTTTTACTTGAAGATACCAATACAGACGATTTAATTGTACGTTCTCATAAACGCAAAAAAATGATTATCGATAATTTATCATATGAAATGCTATCACCTGATTTCACAGGAAATTTAGCAACAGCAATTATGACCGTCCCGCCGAATACAGCTTCATCAGAGAATGTACTAGAACATAAAGGTGAAGAATTAGCATTTGTATTAGAAGGGAAAATCACATTACATTTAAATGAAGAAGAATACATATTAGAAACGGGTGATAGCGTAAAAATACCCGCTTATTTAAAACATAAATGGGTAAATCCATTCGAGAAAAATGCCATTGTTTTATTTTCTGTTACTCCGCCGATTTTTTAAAAGATGTAATAAAAATAGCCACGTGCGGATTCCTCCATACATGGCTATTTTTATCTTTTCGGCACGAACAAAATCCCTAAACTCATAACACAAAAACTTAGTATTTGCTGCATCGATAAACCAAATAGAACCGAATTCTGTTCACTAACAAGCGAAATAATAATATGAGCAAACCCCTCAATAATTAGAAAAACACTTATATTCTTTCCATTTCCAAGCCTTTCATTTTTCATCCATAACAAGCCCACTATACAAAGAGCCAGAATGATCTCGTATACGAATATAGGATGATATAAAAAATTAGATTCATATACTTTCACACCCCAAGGCAATGTCGTTTGTACTCCTACTTTTTGGTGGAATAGAAAATAAAAAATAATACTCATACATAGCGCAATAGGTATTGCATCAAGTAAAGTATGAAGCGAAAATTGCTCCTTTTTACTTTTCCAAACAATGTATACACTTGCAATTATGCATCCTACTACAATATGTTTCGTACTTCCTATAGCTAATAATGCTTGCAGTGGCGACCTAATAGCCCATACTGGATTTAAAATTGCCGGTGCAAATTTCCATACAAATACGATGATAAGAAAAGCATTTGTTACTGCATCCATCATTTTTTCATATGGTACACTTTCGTTCTTCATCTTTCGTTTCATCAACATAAATCCAAATAAACTTCCAATTATAAGAGATACGGGTTGTAACCTTACGATCCACTCCATCACTATGAAATCCCCTCTTAACTCTCAATTAATTTCTTGAATTTCTCTTCTAATTGATCTGGAGGTAGTACGCCTCGTACTTGCTCTACAATAATTCCATCTTTATTAACAAAAAATGTAGTTGGTAAAGAAAACACTTTATAATCTAATCCGGCTACTCCGTCCATATCTAGTAAAACAGGAAACTTAAATCCGTGACGATCCGCAAAAGCGCTCGCTTCTTGCACTGGATCTCCTATTGTTGCATTTACCGCAAAGATTTCAACATCCTTTTTATATTTATCATACATACGAACTAAGTCAGGTGCCTCCATTTCACATGGACCGCACCATGATGCCCAAAAATTAATAAGATATGGTTTTCCTTTTGCATCATTTAATGAGTGCAGCTTCCCGTCTAATCCTTTTAATGTTATGTCTGGTGCTTTAAATCCTACTTGTGGTAATACTTCTGTTTTCTGTAATTCCGCTTGTTTCGCTTTTCTTTCTTTTTCTTCTTTCTTTGAATTATAAAAATTAACTCCGGCCCAAATTAATGCTCCGGCTAGTATAATAGCAATTAGTTTCTTCACTTTTCTTCCTCCCAAAACACTACATAAAGTAGTGTTAATTCTTAAAAAAAGAGGCTATATGCACTCTCCGACAATCAGTACAACCGACATACAGAATAAACCTACTGTTACATATACCGAATTCGTATGTAACGGAATAGTAAGCTTAACAACTTTTTCATGTAACACTTGCTCAATTCGTAAATTTATTGCTGTTTTTGCAAATGAAGCTGTCACACATCGGTTTTCCATTGCCTTTATTTTAATTAATTTTAATAACGCGCTACCTAACTCAAACGAAGACTCCATTTTTTGCATCGCATATTTATCAGCAGCTAGCTCCTGATACGTGTGATACCGCTGTAACAACCCTTTTAATATCGGTATGTACATCATTCCTTCTGCTAATAACGTAAAACAAAATAATTTTAGCGGATCTCGATTGTTTTGATGATATTCTTCATGAAAAATAATCGCATCCATTTCTTCATCTGAAAATGTTTGAATCATCCCTTCTGATATGACAACTTTCGGACGAAATAGCCCAATTGTAAATGCCGCAACTTCCGCAGTCGGCAATATATATATTTGCTTTCCTTTTCGGATGAAAGGGATAAGTACTTTTTGTAATCTTTTACTATAAAAAAATTGTCGCCATATCCTTTTACACACGATAAACACAGTAAGTAGTAGAAATCCAGCGATTATAATACGAATGAGCGATAACTCCTTCATATGTTTTTCTAATTGAAACAAGCAAAAATTCGAAAGAAAGAACATCTTATTTTGAAACAGAAATGGATATGTAACGTAATACACTAGCATACTGAAAAAGAGTATACTAACAATTCCTGCTAACAATACGATTTTACGCATTTGCCATTTCATTTCATTAATCCTCTTTTTTTAACTGACTCAATCTATCTTCTAACTTTTTTATTAAAGTCGGATCAACCTGCTCTAACTCATCTAGCATATGATTTACAACTAAATCTCCAAATTCCCCCATCAATTCCTGTGTCATTTTCTTCGTTTGATTGGATAAGAATTCATCTTTTGTTTGTACAGCACGATATATGCCACTTCTTTTCACAGTTTGTTTTTCTAAGTGTAATTTCTCTACTAACCTGTTCATAACTGTCATCACAGTGTTAAAATTCACAGGTGATTCTTCACTTAATTTCTGCTGCACTTCTTTAATCGTAATACCCTCGCTAGACCAAACAATCTCCATAATTTTTGCTTCAAGCGGTCCAAAGAAATGATTTAACCCTTGCTCATTTAGCTTATAGTTTTGAGTAAACATCATGCGGCTCCTTTCACACTACGAATTGTAGTATAAATTACATGAAAGGTCAAACGTAAATGATATATACAAAAATGAACTACCTATCATAGGCAATTCCATTCATTTTAAACCTAATTTTTCACCAAATGTATCAAAGAGATACTGCTCTAATATTTGTACACTAAACTTCTCATTACGTCCAAGTGCAAACAATTCTCGATCTTTCGCTACGATCGTATCTAACGGGATAACGACATTATCCACTATTTTTGTAATTTCAATGATGTTACTTTTTACATTTACCTCTGTTTTAAATTCAATGTTTTCTAATACGATATGCGAGCGTCTTCCTGATGCAAAAAAAGTAAAGTTAGGATTTTTATAAATACCAATTTCACTCTCTAGCGGATATAAATACTGAAAAATGATATCTCTATGTCCATCTTTTATTATTTTTTCATCCTTCTCATCATCCAAGTATTCTTTCACCTTCGTTGTAAATTCGAATCGAAAATCCACTTTTTTCACGCTCCCTCTTTGTATTTTTATATTAAATAAATATATTGAAATAATTTTACCATATTGTAATACAAGTTCCTATTAAAAGTAAAAACTCATTTGTAAAATCTCTATTATTTCCGATTCCTTTTTAAAGTATAAGCACTCATTCAATATGAATACATGCTTCTTTATATCCATTTAAACATATTGTTTCCATATTTTGAAACAATAGTATGAAGTATTATATATTAATAAATTGTTTCTAATTCATTTCCCAATATAACCAGCCCTTGCTTTACTATTCCGATATATTTAAACTATATTTTCTACTTAATCATTACATCACAGAAGGAATGTAACTCTCTTCTATCGAATTTTTATATAACAAAAATGATTAGGTGGTGCTTTACTATGAAATTAGCTGTCATTGGTGGCGGTGATTTACAAGATTCCAATCACTCGCCTATTAATGAGCGACTTATAGAATTAACAAATAAACAATATCCGAAAGTATTATTCATTCCTACAGCTAGTCATGATGATGAAAGCTATATAAAATTATTTTTAAACACATTTGAAAAACAATTACACTGTGACGTACAAATTTTACGTATTATAGCTGATACACCTTCTAAATATGAAATAGACGAAATGATTCAGTCTGCTGATTTAATTTATCTCGGTGGCGGGAACTATATTCAAATGGTTACAGAATGGAAAGAACATAAACTCGATGAAAAATTACTATTGGCTCTGCAGCAAGGAACACTCATTGCAGGATACAGCGCTGGTGCTATGTGCTGGTTCACATCTAGCATCCGCTCAGATTATGAAGGTTCCGGTTATATAGAGAGCAACGGCTGGGGAATTGTGAACAAAAGGTTTTGTCCACATTATAATCAATTAAATAGAATGAACGCCTTCCATTCCTTTTTACAAAATCATCAAGGGAATATAGAAGGCATTGCACTAGAGGATAATTGTGCCTTATATATTACAGAAGAATCTTTTGAAATTATCGGTGAACCAGAAAAAGCGTGGGAGTTTTATATGAGTGATAACAAACTCATTAGACAACATTTTGATATTACTTTAAAAAGCTATTTGTAACCTACACTTACAAAAAATGTCCCTAAGTATAATAACTTAGGGACATTTTCAATATTTAACTCACTAATCGTGTAATTCGTTTCTTCTGCCATGAAAGCTTATAATATGCATATTGTAGTATTAAACTGACAATAAACGCTGCTGGGTACCCAATCCATATCCCTTCTATGCCAAGACTTGTATGGTAAGAAAGGTAATACGCTACAGGTACTTCTACAAGCCATATTGATACGACGCCGATAACAGTTGGCCATAATACTGTACCACTCGCTCGCATTGTCGCACTAATAATTTGCGCATGCCCGAAAATTAAATAACTCCATAATGTAATCATAACTAGGCTATGAGCAATTTCAATTGTAGTTTGACTCGTTAAAAATAGTGATAGAATGTCTCTTGAGAACAAGTAAATGAGAGATATTAGCACACCACCGATGACGTAGTTCATAATAATTCCGGCCTTCACAACTTTCTGCAATCGATTAAATTGATTCGCACCAATTGATTGGGCAGCAAAAATGGAGACTGTAATACCAAGACTAACTGCTGGCATTTGCACATAACTTGCAACTTGGTTCACAACGCCATAAGCTGCTGTTGCATCCGAACCGTAACGATTTACAAACGCGATTACCGCAATTTCTGATAATGAAACTAATATCATATTAATACTCGCTGGAATACCAAGTCGTAGTAAAAGCTTTAATAACCCCCAATCCATTCGAAGATATTTCCTTACCGTACTATCTAATTGTAGTGGGTGATTTTTTTTCTTTAAATACACTAACATGACAATAAACGTAATAACTGTAGATATAACAGAAGCATAGGCTGCTCCATACACATCTAATTTTGGAGCACCTAACCATCCAAAAATAAGGATTGGTAATAAGATCATATTTAGCGCTGTACTTACAATTAAAAAGTAAAATGGCGTTTTAGAATCTCCTGTACCTCTCATAAACGTTGTGTATGCGAAATATAAAAATAAGATTGGCATCGATATAAATAAAATACGTGCATAATGTACACTTATTTCAATAATATTTTCTGGCGTCCCCATAAGGCGCATAATATCCATTGCAAAAATACTACCTACTATCGCTAACACAACTCCAATAATAAAGGTAAATGTTAGCGTCGTACCAACAATCGCTTTTAAACGATCTTCGTTTTTTGCCCCAAACGCCTGACCTATTAAAATAGAACTACCTGAACCAATACCAATTACAAATGAAACGAGTAAGAAAAATAGAGGAAAGAATGCCGATATGGCCGCTAAATCATTCACTCCAAGCCATCTTCCTACTACTACCATACCGAATAATTGTCCAACTGATTGTAGTACATTACTTAATAGTAACGGTACTAAAAACATGGACATCGATTTCCAAATCGGTTTACTCTCACTTTCTAACTTATGTGACTCCGCACCTTCTTTATTGTTATTTGTAGGTGGTTTCAAATTTCATTTCTCCTTTTATTAAAAATCTGTTTTTCAACTTCTATCTCTTTGTATAGTTGTTATAACGATGTGCTTCTATTCATTTTCTTGTCCCTATATTATAACTTCACCCAATATTGGCTTCCATCAGCTGTTCTATCTAAAAACCCGTATTCGATTAAATATCTTCTCAAAGTTACAAAATCCGGATATACGCTTTCTATAATAGCATTTACTTCTTTTTCAGTGTACTTTTTATGACTATCAAACTTCGTCACTAAATGACGTAATATAATTAATTTACGCTTTTGCTTTTTTGGAAATTTAGAAAGCGGTCCATCTAATCCCTCTGTAAAATGCGTTTTTAACACTTCATCATTTTCTTCTTCTGTAATATTGTAACGATCATCTACCATCGTTGCTGTTCTATGAATGGGTACAAATTTCGTTTGTACTTTTGATTTTTCTTCTGACAGTTCCATTAACGCTAAAAACACTTTCGCTTGCTTCATTTTCTCTCGAAGTGTAAACCGATGATTGCGGATGGTTGAAGTACTTCCGCCATCCACCTCTTTCACAATCTCTTTATCATTCAGCCCCATATGGAAAAACTGAACCATCTTCTTTTGCAAATCCGTTAAACCCGTATACTTCTTATCAAGGTTTAATAAATAGTCAAACATAGATGTATGTTCGTTTTGCACATGCAATTGTACAAACTTCTCTGCTTCATACAAAACTTGATTATCTTGATAAATAACACCCTTAATAAACGTTTCTCCACAAGCTAAACAAATATACTCTTCCGTTTCCTCATCAAACACATACCCTTTTTTCAATCCCTCTACCGACGCATCCCAAAACTTCTCTGAAATATCGCTCATACTAAACACTCCTTTAAAATGTCCGTTTTAAAATAAACAAATTTCAATAACGTTTATTATCACTTCATCATCTTAACATAAACAAAATAAACATTTCAATGTTTCGTTTACCTATTTTTCAAACCTTTATAAAAAATGTCTATAAAATATTCTTTAAAAAGGACATGAAGCAATAAAAAGCGAATGTATTTAATAAATAAATTACGATAGGATGTGAAACAAAACATGACTATTCTGCACGACCCTTGGTTTACTGTTAAACAAATTGCCCAAAATACATATGCAATTAGTGAATATGGACATTGGGAGAAAGTACATTCAATTTTAACTACAAAAAAGGTGTTTCCGTATACGAAAACACCTTTATCTTTTAAAGATTCTATTTACAGTCTCAACTAAAACCTTACTTGCTTGTACAAATGTATGCTTTCGGTTTCTATCTTCAACAAATGTATTAGCACAACTCCCCATAATCATCATACAACTAATTATGACTAACACTATCTTTCTATTCTTGTAAGTCACTTCATGCCACTCCACTATTACAAAACTTCTTTTGAATGTATTCCATCAAGAAATTTTACATGAATAATAAAACGTGTGAATATGCAATTATGCATATTCACACGTTTTATTACGATGTTATGATTTAATTTAGTTAAAGTACACGTATACCGAGGTGACTAACTTGAAATTTAAAGCGAAAAAAAATCCATTTCACGTCATTTCTATTACATTATTTATCATGATTTTTTTCATTTCACTATTTTTCCAAAATGAAAATTCTATTTTTTTCACCCTCATGATGCTGCTAAATATCGTGAATCTTTCTTCATTCTATTTCTCTCACTACAACGTAACGGAATCATCTCTTTTCGTAAAACATGGTTTCATACTACGTACTGAAATTCCCTTTGAAGATATTCGCCACATTAAATACTCTGGTAAAAAACTTCATTCAAAGAAATGGACTAGACAGCAATTAGAAATCCATTATAATTTATTCGACTCTGTGACAACTTTCGTACCACAAGAAGAAGAAAAATTCATTGCACTTTTAAAAGAAAACTGCCCACATATGAAAATATTGAATATGTCTGCTAACAAATAATATATTTTGGCATTTACAGTAATAAAAAAACCAAGATTCTAAACAAAGAATCTTGGCGTTTTTATTACTCTTTCGGAGCAATCATTTTTTTCGGATCGACAATTTCATCAAATTGCTCTTCTGTTAGTAGTCCAGATTGCAATGCTGCTTCTTTTAAAGTTAACCCTTCTTTATGAGCATGCTTCGCAATTTTCGCTGCATTTTCATATCCGATATGCGGATTTAATGCTGTAACAAGCATTAATGAACGATTCACATTCTCTTTAATGACTTCTTCATCTGCTTCAATACCAACTGCACAATTATCATTAAATGAAACAATTGCATCTGCTAATAAGTGAGCAGATTGTAAGAAGTTATATGCAATAACAGGTTTAAATACATTTAACTCAAAATTGCCTTGGCTCGCTGCAAATCCGATTGTTGCGTCATTTCCCATCACTTGTGCTACAACCATCGTTAACGCTTCACTTTGCGTTGGATTTACTTTACCTGGCATAATAGAGCTTCCTGGCTCATTTGCTGGAATAATAATTTCTCCTAGCCCACTACGTGGACCACTTGCCAGCCAGCGCACATCGTTAGCGATTTTCATTAAATCCGCTGCTAATGCTTTTAATGCCCCATGCGTATATACAACTTCATCATGACTCGTTAATGCATGGAATTTATTTGGTGCAGAAATAAATTGCTTACCTGTAAATTGGCTAATTTCCTCAGATACCATCTCACCAAATTTAGGATGGGCGTTTATACCTGTTCCAACTGCAGTACCACCAATCGCAAGCTCTTTCATATATGTATTGCTCTCTGCAATCATACGCTCTGTTTTTTCAAGCATACGGTGCCATCCACTAATTTCTTGTCCTAATGTTAACGGTGTCGCATCTTGTAAATGTGTACGACCAATTTTTATAATATGTTCAAATGCTTTTACTTTTTCTGCTAACGTTTCTTTTAATTTCGTAATTGCTGGTAACACGTGATTTTCTACTGCGAGTACACATGCTACATGAAGCGCCGTTGGAAATGTATCATTTGAACTTTGAGACATGTTCACATCATCATTCGGATGAATATGTACGTCAAATCCTTTCTCTTTCAAAATTTGATTCCCTCGGTTTGCAATTACTTCATTCACATTCATGTTTGACTGAGTACCACTACCTGTTTGCCATACGACAAGTGGAAAATGTTCATTCCATTTCCCTGCAATCACTTCGTCAGCTGCTGTCACAATTGCTTCTGCTTTTTCTTCTGATAGCTTTCCTAATTTTTGATTGCTAAGCGCTGCACTCTTCTTTAAAATTGCAAATGCTTTTACAATTTCAAGCGGCATTTGCTCTGTTCCAATCGGGAAGTTTTCTTTACTGCGTTGTGTTTGTGCTGCCCATAATTTATCAGCTGGAACTTTAATTTCTCCTAATGTATCTCTTTCAATTCTGTACTCCATGTTTTCATCCCCTTGAAAATATAATACCTACATCTCTTATAATAACAGACTTCCTCTTAAATGATAAGAATTCTCACTCTTATATACAGATATTTTATATTTATTTAAAAAAATTCCTCTTGACCTAAACTTAAGTTTAGGCTGTATCCTTTCCTTTGTAACCTACTATAACACTACTGGAGGAATTCAATATGAAAAAATATGCTTTTATAACAGGTGCGAATAAAGGAATTGGATATGAACTTGTTCGTCAATTAGCCGAAAAAGATACAACAAAAAATTGCTAAATATGAGGACGAGATAACTTCTTCGACCCCTATTAGAAAATAAAAAATCACCTTCTACAACACGTAGAAGGTGATTTTTTATTTATGACGCTTCTTTTCCTTTTTCAGCATCATCTACATACCAAATGAACTTGCCTGTATATCCGTAAATAACTGCTAAAATTAACGATACGAAGCTTAACCACATAAATGGAATGTATGATATCGTCGCAACACCTAAAATACCAGCCATAAAAATACCGTTATCCGACCATGGAACCATACCTGAAGTTAATGTTCCACCTACTTCTGAGTTACGCGCTAATACGCGGCGGTCGATTTTTAGTTTATCATAACTTTCTTGCATAATTTTCGGTGTTAAAATAAGTGATACGTACATCGCACATCCAAATATGTTCGCTAAAAATGCAACGATTAATGTAGATAATGTTACATTACCAGCAGAATTTAATTTCTTTTCGAATTTTGATACGATTACTTTTAAAACACCTAATTTTTCAAGTAATCCACCAAACCCTAAACCGAAAATAATTACGGCTACTGAACCGAGCATACCGTTAATTCCGCCACGGTTTAATAACTTATCGACAAACTCAACGCCTGATTGAATTGAGAATCCGTTATATGCTGTTCCAATTGCGTCTCCAAAGTGCATTCCTTGGAAAACAGTTGCCCAAATTGCGCCAAGTAAAGCTCCCATTGCAATTGTAGGCATAGAAGGCTTCTTCATTGCTAATAGGACAATAACAATAATCGCCGGAACTAACATCCATATTTTAATATCAAAGTGTTTTAATAATGATTCCTTTAAAAATTCTACTCGATTTAAATCTACGTTATCTCCGCCATACATCCAACCAGCTACAGTAAACATAATGCTAGTAATAATATACGCTGGAACGTCTAATACAAGCATAGCTCGTACGTGTGCAATAACATCTACTTTTGCCATAGATGCTGCAAGTACTGTACTATCAGAAAGTGGCGATAATTTATCCCCGAAATAAGCACCTGAAAGAACTGCACCAGCAACAAGTGGTAATGGTAACCCAAGACCTTCACCAATCGCCATCATAGCAATACCTGCTGTTCCTACCGTTCCCCAAGATGTTCCTGTTGCGATAGAAGTGATCGAACAAATAATTAATGTTGCTAATAGGAATATACTAGGGTGAATAAATTCTAATCCATAATAAATTAATGTTGGTACTATCCCACCAGCAATCCATGTTCCAATTAAAGCACCTACTGCAACTAAAATGAGTATTGCTTCTAATCCGTTAGAAATCCCTTTTGTAATTGCATCTTGCAATTCTTGATAACGAAATCCTAATCTTAATCCAAGCGCAATTACTAAAAACCATGAAATAAATAGCGCTAATTGAATTGGGAGATCAAAAATCGTTTGGAAGGAAAAGACAACAGCAAGAAATAATAATAAAAGAACTATGATTTCTAGCATCGATGGTAATCTTACACTTTTCATTTTTTTCTCTCCTTACAAGTCGATAACATGACGTGTGTCGTCTTACATGTATGTAATATACAATTAGCGAAGACAAAACAAAATTTTCATATTATTTCGATTTATTTTTCCAGTATAATATATTGGACACCTTTTCTATTGTAAAAGTAGATGCTACTTTTCGCAATGGAAAATATAAAAAATGTTACATTTTTTATATTTAACAATCAAAGAGTAACTTTTTTAATATTTGCCAACATAAAACTTTTTACTATTATCCTCACCGTTTAAAGGAATATCATTATTCCCCACACAAAAAAGCACGCATCATTCAAATGATGCATGCTCCACTTTTATTTATACATATTTTGTATTTCTTCTTTATTTTTAAGTATTTCCATAAACTTATCGCTACAACCTTTCGGAAATAATACGCCGAGTCCATATGAATGCTGGAACTGAAAATGAGGGTGCTTTGCTGTGACTTCATCCCAAAACTTATACACGCCGAAGTTTCGATCTTTCACCTCAATATCATGAAATAACACAATACCGTTATTCGCAAGTTTCGGTAACCATGTTTTATAATCATGAGAAACTGCTTCATACGTATGATAGCCATCAATATGCAACAAATTTATCGTTCCATCTTGAAATTGATCAACAGCCTCATCAAAAGTAGATTTAATTAAATTACCTATATTGGGATAGCTCATTTTCACCACTTTATCTACGATTTGGAAAACACCTTCTCCATATGGACCTGTATGCCCGTCTCCAGTCCAAGTATCTACAGCAAAACATTTTGTAGATAATCCCCCATCCTTTACCCCTTGACAAAAACTGAAAAAAGAAGCGCCTAGATGTGTACCTAGCTCAACTAATATTTCTGGTTTTTCAAATCTTACTAAATCGTATGCGAACTCCAAATGCCCAAGCCACGCAGTATTCGCACGAATAAATGGACTAAAATTATCAAATTCAAATGTTGGTTTATGAGTAACCCAGTTCATCGCGTATCTCCTTCTACACATATTTTTAACAAACCAAATTACTCTTATCTTTATTTTTTTATCCTGTTGATTATGATTTAATTTTATAATTTTATCTCTCTTTATTTAACCTGCTCGCTTGTATCGTAAATATAACTGGAACTATTCAAATCTCCACCATACAACACAGAAATTTCAGTTTATTTTTTATTCATTTCGTGATATATTGCATATTGTATACAATATATTTTCTGAAAGGAGGACTCTATACATGATGGATCCAAATCGTTTAAAAGGAATCATTATGGTTGTCATCGGTGCTTGTTTATGGGGCTTGTCCGGAACAGCTGCACAACAACTTTTTCAATATGACAATATTTCTACTGAATGGTTAGTTACAATCCGATTACTTATATCTGGCATTATCTTACTCATTATTGCATCATTCGGAACAAGCAAAAAAGAAATATTCGGCATTTGGAAACAAAAATCTGATGCTTATAAAATGATATTGTTTGGTTTATTCGGTATGCTTGCTGTACAGTATACGTATTTTGCTTCTATTAAAGAAGGAAATGCCGCCGTTGCAACATTATTACAATATTTAGCTCCTATATTTATCACTGTATACTTACTTTTCAAATGGAACGTTCGTCCATCAAAAATTGATTTTATTTCAATTACCCTTTCATTAGTAGGTACTTTCCTCTTACTAACAAACGGGTCTGTGCATAACTTAGCTGTTTCTACACCAGCTATTATTTGGGGGATTTTATCTGGATTATCTCTCGCTTTTTATAGTTTATATTCAAAGGGATTACTAGAAAGATGGTCTTCCTCTGTTATCGTTGGATGGGGCATGATTATTGGGGGTATTGGTGTAACGATTGTACACTTTATTTCTACGAAAGAATTTATTTTATTATCAACTATGAAATATGTAAAACTCAGTACCCTACCGCTCATCACATTTGTCGTCATTTTCGGAACACTTATTGCTTTTTATTTATACTTAGACAGCATACGATACTTGACTCCGAAAGAAACGACATTATTCGGTTGTACAGAACCACTCGCAGCTATTATTTCTTCTGTACTTATATTGCACGTGCCATTTCAATCTTTTCAGTTAGTAGGTGCTTTTTGTGTCATTGTAATGGTGCTTATCTTAAGCCAAAAACCGGATGAAGGGAAACAAAAATTAAAGCTTGTTACTGCGAAAAAGGAAAATATACAATGAAAGGATTGAATTCACTATGCCTGTCCCTCAAAATTATAAAAAACAAGGAAGAGTTTCAGCAAAATCACTTGTTTTAAATCAACTACAAGATTGGATTATTGAAGGTGTACTGAAGCCCGATGAAAAAATTAATGATGGGGAATTGGCTGAAGCACTAGGAGTAAGTAGAACACCTGTAAGAGAAGCCCTTCAAATATTAGAGCTTTCTGGATTAGTGGAAATGGTACCTGGGCAAAAAACAAAAATTGCTCCTATTAAGTTAGACGACATACCTACTATTTATGAAACGATGGCTGGTCTTCACTCTATTATAGGTAAGCAAGCACTTCAACACACTACAGAAGCTGATTTGAAACTACTTTCTGAAATAAATAATGATTTTCAGTACTCTATAGAGAAAAAAAACGCAAAACAAGCTTTAGAATTAGATATACAATTTCACAATGCAATTTCTTCTATTGCTAAAAATCAATATATTGAACCCTTTCTAGAAAATATGCAACTTCACGTTTTACGCCTTGAATATTTATTTTTCCAAAACTTTGTTCCAGCAAGTCAATCTATTGATGAACATCACGCTATCATTCAAGCACTGCAGAAGCAGGATGAAAAACAAATGGAACAAATGATGACTCAAAACTGGCTCCGTCCAATGAAAGAAATACAAAAAATAATTTCTACGAAATAGAAAGAGAGCTGGCTACATAAAATCGTAACCAGCTCCCTTTTTACTAATCTATATAGTTATGCCTGAATATCTGCATAATCTTCCATATCTTCGTATTCTTTTTCCAATTCCTCTAAAGACAGCTCGTATAACTGTCGGTCGCGAATTTTAAACACACCTGCTCCAATTAACTCATCAATTAAATGCCTCTTACGATTTTCAACAGCAAAACGGAGTTGACTACTCATCTTTTAAAAAAACTCCTTTCTACGATTATTGAAAATGATAATCTTTATCAATTACCACTTTTGATTATAAAAGATGACTCTTTATAAGTAAAGTAATTTCATGAAATATTTACCTTACAAAGTATTTGTGGCCACATTATATATATGTATGCCGCGCGAAAAATGTTATGACACTTTTTCTTATCCTTTTTCTTTCATACTTTGCAAGTTGTCTCACTATGATGAAATTCACCATCTATTTCTACTTGAATGGTGACATGTTCTACATGAAACTTCTCTTTTAATACTTCCGTAGCCTCTTTTAATACACTTTGTGTTTCATTTCCTTTAATAATCAAGTGGCAAGTTAATACTTGAAAATCCGATGTGACAGACCATATGTGCAAATCATGAACTTCTTTTACAACCGTAATATTTAACAATGTACTTTTTACCTCTTCAATATTTATGTGCTTTGGTGCACCTTCCATTAATATATGGACCGTATCACGTGTTACACGCCATCCACTAATAATGACTAAAATAGACACAAGAATACTAGCAATCGCATCTGCAGCAGTCCATCCGAAAAATTTAATAAGTAACGCAGCAATAATCGCTCCAACTGATCCTAATAGATCACCTAATACGTGTAAGAAAGCACTTCTTAAATTCAAATTCCCCTTTACATCTCCGCCTCTCATTAATATCCAAGCTGATAAAATATTAATAAGTAGACCAAGTACAGCAATAATAAGCATCCCATTACTAGCAATCTCAACTGGCTCTTTAAAACGGCGAATTGCTTCAATAAAAATGTATATTGAAATGACAATAAGGACGACACCGTTACATAATGCCGCTAACATTTCGACTCGCTTATATCCATATGTTTTCGCAGTTGTTGCTGTTTTTTCTCCGAGTTTAAACGCAAGTAAACTTAAAGCTAAAGATACTGCATCACTTAGCATATGCCCCGCGTCAGATAGTAGTGCTAAGCTATTTGTTACAAATCCCCCAATAACTTCAGCAATCATAAAACTGGTTGTTAGTAAGAATGCAAGTAGTAACGCTTTTTTATTTTTAGAATGCCCATGATCATGCGAATGTCCCATACAAAATGCTCCTTTAAGTGCAATATCTGTATGTTAGTATGAAACAAATTCCCTATCTTTATCCCGCTTCCTCTGTATACACACTTCGATACTTTTCAAACAAGTCCTTTTTCTCAACAAAAAATAAGACTACTTCTTTCTCAGCTTCATATTGTTTACTAATGAAAGAAATTTGAAGGAGGTTATTGAATTGAAACGACTATTTCTCTGTATGGAACGTGAACTTGTTGTAGTAAAAGAACGATATGGTAACTATGAAGCAGCGTATCACTTACAAAATATGCAACCTACCTGTATCGCTGTTGATCCATTTCAAAAGAATCGTGTCTATTGCGGCACATTTGGACGAGGTCTCTGGTTAAGTGACGATAGTGGAGATTCATGGAGGCCAATTGGAGATTCGTATCGTTACTTTGATTTTCCAAAAGAAGATGGTATTTTACATTCTTCGATCACTTCCATTACGATAAGCCCGAATGAACAAGTTAACGGCTATGGCGTCGTTTATGTCGGCACAGAACCGAGCGCTTTATTCCGTTCAGAAAATGGTGGTGAAACGTGGACAGAACTGAAAAATATGAAATCATTATTATCTTCTTATACGTGGGCTTTTCCGCCTAGACCTTTTACCCATCACGTACGCTGGATTACAGTTGATCCAAACAATCCAAATACAATCCACGTTTCAATCGAAGCTGGTGCTGTTATTCAAAGTAACGATAAAGGGCATACATGGATTGATAAAAAATTCGGTGCTCCTATCGATGCTCATCAATTACTTATGCACCCTGAAGCCCCAAATCGCCTTTATGCATCATGTGGTGACGGCTTTATGGGCGGACCTGATCGCGCATATCTTGAAAGTTATAACAGTGGAAACAGCTGGATTTCATGTAGTGATGGACTTGAACATCATTATTTATATAGCATGGCTATCGATCCAGCTGATTGTAATACAATTCTCGTTTCTGCCGCACCGAGTGCAGATCTCGCTCATCACCGTATTCCTTATGAATCTTATATTTATCGTAAAACGAAAGACACTCCGTTCCAGCAAGTACAGCAAGGACTACCATCTGCAATTGGTACAGTCATTTCGATGTTTGCGACAAACGAAGCAGAACCACATACATTTTACACTTTAAATAACAACGGCGTGTTTCAATCCAATGATAGTGGTGAATCGTGGGAACAACTAAACATTCCGTGGAAAGATGAATATAAAACGCAGCATCCGCATGCATTGCTCGTTACTAGTTCTTAACGAAAAGAGACTGCCTAATCGTTTTAGGCAGTCTTTCTTTTATTTCTTTAAATCAATTACGATATCATCTAGAACAATATCTTTGCTCTTCGCTTCTTTTTTTGGTACTTCTATTTTTTTCTCTTTCCCATTCACATACTCTACTCCACCATGATTTTCAGGTGTATGTACTCGCAAGTGCACGCGAGGTGTAACGATAAGCTTTGTTGCATTTTCATTTAACTTTTGGAATGTGGAACTCCAACTACTTTTGTGCGGTTCTGCTACTGTACTAGTTCCGCCATTTCCTTCACCAGCATATTTATTTCCTAAATCATCTTTTATTTCTAATTCCACATCAGCGCTATCCCATATACTTCTTAATACTTTAGATTCTTCCTGATTGAAAAAAACGATAAATGACATCGGAGTTACTTCCATTTTGTCTATATTTACTTTTATTAATTCATTTTCAGAAACCCCATTAACCTTTACTTCTTTACTATTCATTGCTTTTAAACTAAGTGCGAAGTTCCAGTTTCCCTTTATTACATTACCTTCATAATCCAACTCAATTGCCTCTATATCCCACCAAACATTTGCAACATCTAATCTTTCACTACCATGACCACTCATCGTAGTCATTCCTACATATTTCCCCTCTTCAACTTTTGTAACGTTCGAACTACCTCCTCCGCCATCAAAGCCCATAACTTGCGGACTTCCAAATGGGAACGGTTTCTCTCCTAAATCTTTTTCGCTCTCAATAGAATATGTGATTGTAATAGTTCTACCATCGAACACAGCATCATTAATTGTAACTTTAACCCCATTACTCTCCCTCGTCATATTCAATTCAGTCGAAAACTCTTTATAATTTTCATATAACCCTGTTCTACCATTATCTAAAAATCGGAATATGTCACCTACTATTGGTAATCCTCCAGCGTATGTCGGAAATCCGATGCCAAGCATGGCAACCGATACGCCGACTAAAATAGATGCAGCAGCAACGCCTTTTTTCCAACTTTTCATCTTTTTCTTCGTACGTATCGATTGTTTTACATTACGCTTTACTTTTTCTTTTTCAATTTCAGAAGCCTCAATTTCCTCAAGTTCTTTTTCATCTATATCAATATCATTTAATAGTTCATAAATGTCTTTCATATTACACTACCTCCAAAACTAATATTCGTAGCATTTTGTTGTAGTTTCTTTTTTCCCCGGTACACACGATTATCGATCGCTGCCCGGGTTAACCCTAACTTGTCACTTATTTCTTCTGTCTTCATACCGAGTAAATATTTCATAATGAACACTTTTTGATCTAACGGTTCTAATTGATTAATAAGCTTCAATAACTCTTCCCTATCTTCCATAACGATTAATTCGTCTTCTGCCGACTTTTCTGTACTAATATGAAACTCATCCGAAATAATTTCAACTTTTTTAGTCGCTTTCCGGTAATAATCAATCGCTTTAAACTTCGCAATTGCCGCAATCCACTTTTTAAAATCATTTGGTTCTCCATGAAATTTATTTGCGTTATTCCATATGGAAAGAAATATATCGTTTACACATTCCTCTATTAACCCATCATTTTGAACAGGAAGAAGAACTTTGTGCGTGATTCCTTTTATGAGTGGTAAGTATGTATCAACAACAAATTCTAGCGCATCTTCTTTTTGCCGCTTTAATCTTTTTATATAATTTTTCTCATTTGATTTCATGTAGCGATTCCCCTTATTTTTTTGTAAAAGCTTTTACACCCTATATAACGTCTAAAAAAATATTTTCTCTCATCTTTTTATTATTTTTTATATGTAATGGAATACTTTCCCTTAGCCATTGTCTCACATAACTATGCGTTCAAAGAAAATTTTCTCAAGTCTGCAATTTAATTCATGTAGTATACTATTTATATAGTCATTCTTTAACTTAGTGTACATTTTATTTCGTTAATCTACTATTTAAAATTAGGAGATGAGATGTGTATGTGTGGAATTACAGGTTGGGTAGATTGGAAAGAAGACCTTTCAAATCAACATGTTATTTTAAAAAAGATGGCAAATCGTATTGAGCATCGCGGTCCTGATGCTGAAGGATTTTGGTTTTCACCTCGCGCGGCTTTTGCACACCGCCGTTTAATTGTAATTGATCCAGAAGGCGGGACACAGCCGAAGACATTTCGTGCTGGTGATTATACGTATGCTCTTACTTATAATGGAGAAATTTATAATTTCCGTGAGCTGAGGGAACACCTTCAAAAATGTGGTCATACATTTGAAACGCATTCAGATACAGAAGTTTTACTACATGCTTATTTAGAATGGAAAGAAGACTGCGTGCAACATTTAAATGGTATTTTCGCTTTCGCCTTATGGGATGATCAGAAGCAACAACTGTTTTTAGCACGTGATCATTTAGGTGTAAAACCACTCTTTTATACAGAAAGAAATGACAGTATTATTTTCGGATCTGAGATTAAAGCATTATTAGCGCATCCATCTGTCCCCGCTGAAGTTGATGCGGATGGCATAAATGAAATATTTGGATTAGGCTTATTTCGAACTCCAGGATGTGGCGTCTTTAAACATATTCAAGAAGTGCGTGCTGGACATTGTATAACGTTTACACGTCATAAAAAAGTAGTTACGAAGTATTGGAATTTAGAAAGTAAGACCCATACAGATTCTATAGAAGATACATCATCGCATATTTTATCTATTTTACAAGATACAGTAAGAAGACAATTAATTGCCGACGTCCCTCTCGTTTGCATGTTATCAGGGGGATTAGATTCTAGCGGGATTACTGCACTAGCAGGGAAAGAATTTGCTGATGAAAATAAAACACTTCATACGTATTCCGTTGACTTTGTAAATAGCGCAAAAGATTTCGAGCTGACATTTGCTCGCACTGGTTTAGACGCTCCTTGGGTAAAACGCGTTTCTGAACATGTAGGGACATCTCATCATGATATTATTGTGAATGCTGAAGAATTAGCAAATCACTTATTCGTTCCCCTTCGCGCAAAAGATTTACCGAGTGCTGGTGAAATGGAAACTTCACTATATTTACTATTTTGCGAAATGAAAAAAGATGCGACCGTAGCTTTATCCGGAGAATCTGCTGATGAAGTATTCGGTGGATACCCTTGGTTTCACCAAGAAGAATTACTATATGTCGATAAGTTTCCTTGGCTAACAAATTGGAAAAACACTTCTCCTCTTCTTTTAAATGAAGTAAATAACCAATGTAACTTAGAAGACTATATTGATTCACGATTCCAAGAAGCGATACTTGAAGTACCTACTCTTGAAGGCGAAAGTAAAAAATCCGCGAAACAACGTCAAATGTTTTATTTATTTTTAACGAGATTTCTCCCATTCTTACTTGACCGTAAAGACCGTATGAGTATGGCTGTAGGATTTGAAGTTCGTGTACCGTTTTGCGATTATCGATTAGTTGAATATTTATGGAACGTTCCTTTTAACATAAAAAGCATTGATAATATTGAAAAAGGCATTTTACGTAGAGCACTGAAACCTGCTTTACCTGACGATGTACGCAATAGAAGAAAAAGTGCGTATCCAACTTCACAAGACCCACATTATTTACAAACAATTCGTCATTTATCACTCGACATGTGCAGTAATAAAAACAATCCTATTTTCTCACTTATTAATCATTCCACATTACTTGCCATTGCCGATCAAAGTAATAAAGAAATTAACAATTTCGAAGCAAGAAGTGCTATGGAATACATGCTACAAGTAAATGAGTGGTTAAAAACGTATCACATCCATATCGCTTAACAAAAAGAAGTTCAAGGATAAAAACCTTGAACTTCTTTTTTATTAATTAGCACATTGTTTGTTATCAGTATCAATGGACCATCCAATAATTGTGGCACAATCTCTCCCTTTCCACTGCAGTACATTTGTTAATACTGGTTCAATCTGTAAGCAACTTCCATCGTGCAATATTTCTACTAAAGATTGGTCATCATCAAACCTTCGTTTATCACACTCTAAAATACCGTCTGTTGCCATTACAATGTGATTCGTTCCTTTTTCTAATCCTCTTACACCTGACGTAAAGCAAGGTGTATTTGCTGCAAAAATATTTTTCCTACCGATATATTCGTAATTCTTCCGTTTATTTAATCGTCCTTTTCCATTCTTCGTTTTCTCAGAATGGAATAAATATGCGAAACAATTACCAACTGATAACCAATATAAAAATTCACCTTTTCGCAAACAAATTAAGCATGCAAGTTCCTCATCATCTTGATCACATTTTTCAATAAACAGCTCATCTGTAAATAATGCTAATAAGTACATATGTGTATGATGAAAAGCTAAATGTATCGGGTAGGAAAATAACTCTTTTAGTTTCTCTTTTCTTTCTGAAATTGCTTCTATTATATAATCTATATTTTTTGTTTTGTGGTGTGTATCAAAAATCATAACAAATTCAAATTGTAATTCAGGATCCCACCAAGCAAGCACCGCATCTCCTCGTTCATATGCATCACTCTCTTGATTCCCCCCATATACGCCGACTGAAAGAGGACCACATTTTTCAACATGTATTTCATCTACATACATCTGTTCATGACTCATCCATTTGAATGTATTCACAGCTATCATCCTCTCTCTTGCTAAATGTATACCTTTACACATAGATTACCTTATATTTCAATAAAAATAAACTTTTTCAACATTTTTTATCCAAATAAAAGGATTTTATTTCTATATTAACGAATATATCTTATTATACGATATAAAAACAGGAGGATTTATCATTATGAAAGACATCAAT
Organism: Bacillus cereus group sp. BfR-BA-01350; assembly: GCF_022663775.1. NCBI lineage: Bacteria > Bacillati > Bacillota > Bacilli > Caryophanales > Bacillaceae > Bacillus > Bacillus cereus group sp. BfR-BA-01350. Next base: position 231,609 of record NZ_JAKUGD010000001.1, on the reverse strand, counting down.
CAGCATTGGGAGAGCATTTATTATCACTTACGATATGAATATGAAGACAACCTTTCTCACCAAGCCATTCGTATTTTACAAATCGTTTCTCGTGAGAAAGATATAACAATTGGAAAAGTCGCTACTGAGCTTTCTCTCTCTCATAACACAACATCTGAACACGTAAAGCGCCTTATTCAAAAAGGTTTTATCATGAAAGAAAGAAACAAACAAGATGAAAGAGTTGTGAACCTTACTTTAACGAAAGAAGGCATTGAAGTATTAGAAAAGCATACTTTACTAGATAAAGAAAAGATAAAAATATTAGAATCGCAGTTATCGAAAGAAGAACAACAATTAATCGAAAAAGCTTTTTCGTTATTAGCGAAGGAGGCAAAGTATGCATTTCCTCGTTAAAGTAATCGTTTCGGCACTTATTATCGGTGTTATTACTGAAGTCGCTAAACATTATAGTACGATTGGCGGGTTTATTGCTGCCCTTCCTCTCGTAAGTTTACTGAGCCTATTTTGGATTTCTTTCGAAGGCGGGAACAAACAAGAATTAAGTCAATTTGCTATAGGTGTATTATATGGATTTCCTGCATCTGCACTACTATTATTTATCGTCTATATGGGTTTAAAAAACTCGTTTTCACTTAGTACATCTGTCCTATTCGGTATAGGTGTTTGGTGTATTGTTTTCGCTTGTCAAAAATTATTTCAAGCTTAGTTAGGAGGGTTTACTATTTATAAATTTGTAGAGGTATTGGGGCAAACTATAGAAGTATATATAAAAGGATGTAGTACACAAACTGTAGTCATTCAAACCGGAATGACTTGCTCATTTTATGATTGGTTTCCTATTATAGAAAAGCTTTCACAACACTTTACAGTCGTTTCATACCATCGCCCAGGTTACGGAAAAAGCGAACTAGGGAATCATTCACGTACTACAAGACAAGCGACACAAGAACTACATATGTTACTACAAAAACTAGATATTCACGAGCCTATCATTCTAATTGGTCATTCCTACGGAGGCTTATGCGCACAACATTTTACGATGTTACATGAAGATAAGTTGCAAGCACTTATTTTAGTTGATTCTACTTCCATGAACTTACACCGATTAGATGAACTTCATTTACCAATTTCTGATCAAACAGATTCGGATGATATGTGGCTTCAAAAATATAATACATATTCCAAAATGGATGTACACATGCTTTCTAATGAACTAAAACCTATGCTAGCCGGTCAATCAAGACAACAAATTGAATTTTCTACCTCTCCTTCATTATATAAAGCGACAGCTTCTGAACTATCGGAGTGGAAAAACTGTGCTCTTTCACTAAAAGAGCTATATAAAACATTAGAAATACCATTAATCGTTATCGGTAGAGACCCTCAATATTCTATTACTCAGTTGACTGAGGGCGGCATACAAAAAGAGGAAGCGACACAACTTGAAGCAATGTGGCAAGAACTGATTCATGAACAATTACAACTCTCAATAAACAGCCAATATATACTTGCCGAACATGCTGGTCACGAAATAGAAAATGATCGACCAGATATTATTATTGAGGCTGTTCACTCCCTAAAAATAAAAAAAGGAAGCAACTAAAGCTGCTTCCTTACTTATCTATTCATAATCTTCTTCATCATCGATTTCTTCGTAATACGCATTCCCATTACTTACATATATAGGACCATTCGCAACGTCAATACGTAATACCCATGCCCATGGCACAGCTAAACGCTTATGTATTGCTCGCCAAAAGCTCATTGATTTTCTTTCGTACTCCTGGAACTCCTGAAGTAACTCTTTGTAGGAGGAACCGTCTAACTGAATATTTGTTTCTAACAAACGAGAATGGGCATAGTACTGCAGCTCTAGTTCAGCAGCAATTTCCATTTCTTCTTCCGTTGCCATACCTATAATTGTTCCATCTGCTGGTGCAATTTCATATACGTTGTGAACTTCAATAAGCCCTTCTTTCTCTTTCTCAAACATGTAAACAGCCTCCTTTAACATATATTTTTTATGTTACAAAGTCATACTTCTACAATAACATCTCTCTTTCCTCTTTTTTTGATAAACTTTTACAAATTATTTATCTGATGACCCGTATTCTCTATCCTTTCGGCAGAAACTAAATCCTCATTATGAAAATTCAACTTAAATATATCGGGCATACGAATTGTTTTCCAAAATCGAAAATCATATTTTGAATCAAAATAATTCATAAGTAATACCATAATATTCCCATGAGTTCCTATTACAATATTCTTATCTTCATATTTTTTTAATATATTTTGCATACATATTACAGCACGCCTTTGCGCTACATCATTTGATTCTCCGCCTTCGTATGCAAAACTCCAATCTTCCCACACATTCTCGATAGCATCATTAAAATCTGCTACTGGCTCTGAACTTAATAACCTTTCTCGTAAATCTTCTTCTATTTCTATTGATACATGATATGTATTCGCAATTCCTTGTACAGTTTGAATTGCTCTTTTGTACGGGCTAGAAAGCACAACATCAATATGTTTATCTTTTAATAAGCGTGTTACATTCTCTGCATCTAAGTGCCCTTTTTCAGATAAAGGTCGCTCCCGTTCTTCTTTTGTATAGGTAGAATGGGCATGGCGAACGAAATATATTGTTGTCATTTATTCATCTCCTTTTTCCGTTTCTACCCAAATTCAATACATTACCATCAAATCCCTTTACTTTTACAATAAGTGCCGCCAAATTTAAATGTTGATTTCCATATTAATAAAAGAGAAACACCCCATATGGTGTTTCCCTCATTTAAAATAGCCTACATTCAATTAAATACTTTATCAATTTTATTTCTGTCGTATTCTAATATCCAATCATTATATGTATGATAAATACCCCTAATTGTATTAGGAGAGGTAGCTAATACATCACAACCTCTATCATCATAAACATGAAATATAGTATTCTTGTTAACATTTATGAAATACACCCTATGAAAAATACATGGTTTGATTCCCATATCTTGATTACAAATTGCTTTTAGCATAGGAATGTATTTCAAGTCTGAAACTTTACATTTCAAAGTATATCTATGCGTTTTATATACCCCGTCTTCATCGTCTTCTGGAAAAATATAAGGGATTGTATTTTTCTGTAACTTAAACAAATCAGACTTCTCTTTTACATACTTAGAAAAGATATTCAATTTGTGTTTGAAAGTTTCACCGTCTGCAAAATCATTTACATCCACTACAATATAAATATCGTCTGTTTTGGAATGTAAAGACTGAAATAAAGTAATGGCTCTATTATAAACGCCTTCTAAATATGGGCAGTTTTCATAAATATTAGTGCAATCATAGTTCACACCTAATTTAAAGCGAATACCAATATCCCCATTATAAAATAGAGGTGGTCTAAGTTCTAAATTTGGAAACGTTTCAAGCATATACTCCCTCAACCTCATCTCAACACCTACCTTTAATAGCATCTTGTTTACATAATAAAATTATTCTATTATAATTTATTTCTAAATTTCTCACTTGTTATAATGTCTCGAATAAAATAATCTATATTATTTCGCAGCTTTTGATATGCAACTTGATCTTCTATATCGTTAAACATAATGACAACTTCTACTTTATTCCCTTTCTTATCTGTAGTATACAAGCTTTTGGTCAATACGAATTCGGTAGAACCACCTTTTTGACCAGCATATTCAAACTTATTATTTTTAACTGTTCCTTTGAAAATGTTCTCGATTTCTTCTTGTATTGATTTTGGAAAATACTTTCTACTATTTATCTTTTCCATTATACTCATATAATCTTTAGCGTTTGCACCCACTAATCGATCTGACCAAATTCGCTGAAATTCCATATCTACCTTTAATGGGATATCCCGTTTTTTCCATTCTTCTTCATCTTTCATCCATTCCTGTATTTGTAACACATGTTTATTATATTCATCTTTTGACATGTTACGTAACGTTTTTAATGACTGATTTTCTGGCACATGAAGTTCTTTTTCTACGTATCCTCTCATATATAGTGCAGCCGTATAAGAAGTAAACTTATCATGACTAGTAAGCTCTAACTCTTTTATACTTTCATTTACTCTTTCTATTCCAAGCTTTTCTAACAAATATGTTGTATTTGCATTAGAACTATAATGAATCATCCCTTTAGCGACTTCTTCTAAAGCGATTTGTCCATTTTTCACTAACTTTCTAGCTGCAGCGTCTGCTAACCAGTCAGGATGTGCTCCACCATCAGTATTTTTAACGTAATATTTTTCTAGCTCCTGCAATGAAATTTGTTCATCTCGGCTTATCTTTCCTTCTGACACTTGCTTAGCAAATTCAACTGCTATTACGATTTTTGCCATACTCGCTAATGGCAATTTTTTATTTTCGTTTATAGAAGTTAATACTTCTCCATTTCTTTTAATAAGTAATGAACATGTTTCATCTTCTTTATGTTCTTTTATGTACTTTAATACGTAATCAGGATCTTCTTTTGACAAATAGTAATTCATAATAACGAAGAAAGCTATAACAGCTACTATAATGACTCCTACAATTATTCCTATAACCTTTAATATGTTCACAATATACCCCCTCTAATACATTCCCTTCTATCTCATAATTATAACGAATTAAATTACAAAATTATACAAATAGAGTAACTCTTCCTAAAAAGAAAGAGTTACTCTATTTCACATGGTGTTATTTGTCCATTTAACGTAACTACTATATTTGACTCGTCACTTTCTTTAACGCTACTTATACGATTTGAGTTAAGAGGACCAATTACAACTGACTCCTTAATTGGCGAAAGGTCCTTCTCTAATTTTTCTGCACTTACCCCGTATGCAGCTTGAAATACTTCTGGCGGTGTTAATCTAAGTATGTCTGATCCTTCTGCTGTTTCAAACTGATCGTTATTGAAGAACAAATGTAATTGTACTTCTTCTGTTACTGCTGTGATCCAATGCCACCATCCCATTGGAATAAAGACAGTTTGCCCCGCTTTCACATGATAATTTTGCAATTGATTCGTTTCGGGATTTAAGATGGATGTAACTGCTTCTCCTGATACTACAACATCCAATTCCCACGCATTCGGATGCCAATGTGGTTCCCGCATATGCCCTTTTGTCATAAATAAATCAACAAACGCACCACCTATCATTGCTGGTAACTGCGTTGACGTAACTTCATATGCAACGTTTTTCTCATTCCTCTTAAAAAAGATATTTTTTCGTGAATCAAAGAAAAGATTTGGAGTTCCTGAACTTTTCTTTAAATTTTTATTATCTGGAACATAACCTGAACTACTCATTTTATCCCTCTTTTCCACTCCGAACATTTCGGCTTTCACACTGTATCGTATGGAAAAAATGTATGAATGTGCCTATCATTCACATAACAAAAAAACATGCCTCATAATGAGAACATGTTTTGTGATATCCTTCACATTATTTAGCTAAAAATAAACTTTTTACTTACCATGATGTAACATTAAATCACTAAGTTCCTCTTCAATGTGATTTAATTTCGCAACGCCTTCTTTCCATTTATGAATATAACGTGAAACCCCAACGAAAAACAAAACAATAATTGTGGAAAGAATAATACCATACACGATTGCTACAGTACTCATAGTTACACTTCCTTATAATTAGTAATGTGGTTATTAGTTATATTTTTATTATAAACCTTTTTCTTTTAAAATACTTCGATTTCAACTTTTTGTAACAAAATTGATTTTTCTAATAATAGTACATAACATTATAATGCTAGAAGAAATCTCTTTCTGATTCCTTCTAGCCTTATAATTGAAAGAACTAAAACTCTCATTCATAGTCCTTTTACTTTACACCGACTGAAACTGTTTCTGGCAATGTGCTACCACCATCAATGACAATGTGTGTACCTGTTATGTAGCTTGATTCATCGGATGCTAAAAAACCTGCTAACTGACCTACTTCTTCAATTTTCCCTAAACGTCCTAAAGGAACACCAGAAGCAATTCCATCGATTACATTGCTCGGCTCATTTGGATCAGATTCATTTGCTATTTGCTCTGCCATTGGTGTCATAATGTAACCTGGACAAATTGCATTTACAGTAATATGATGTTTTGCAACTTCTCGTGCTAATGCTTTTGTAAATCCCCAAATTGCTGCTTTCGTCGTTGCATATGCAGTTTCACCTTCATCAGCAACCAATGTTCCTGTTACAGAAGACATATTCACAATCTTTCCGTAACTTTTCTCAATCATATATGGCAATACCGCTTTAGAAAAATTCCATACCCCATTAATATTTACTTGAAATTGAAAATCACGCATTTCATCTGACATATCTAAAAAATTTGCAAGTCGAATAACACCAGCGTTATTTACTAACACATCAATCTTTCCGTACTTCTCATATGCATCTTTCACTACTTCTTTTACAGCATTCATATCAGCTACATCGACGACATAACTCACAGCATCTAACCCTTTACTTACGATATTTTTGGCAGTTTCATGAACTGTCTCTGAAATATCAACAAGTAATACTTTCGCCCCTAGCTCTGCAAATACATGTGCAATTCCAGCTCCGTTCCCCATCGCAGCTCCTGTAACAAAAGCGACCTTACCATCTAATTTTCCCATTTTATAACCCCCTTATAAAATATATAACGTCTTTACATTTTTATCATACCAAATATTCCCTCTCATTCTTTACAAAGCTCCATTTGTTAAAAAACGTTCAAAAAAAGAAAATTTTTCACAAATTATACAAAACTTCACCTTATGTACTATTACCATATGAGTTATATTATTTAATAGGAAAAAGGGGATGATATAGTATGACGACTTGGTTTATTGTTATGTTGGTTGTATTTGGAGCATTTAAAATTATCGTTTCGAGCCTTCCTAACACTGTTATTGAATCCATTATTAGCAAGTACGAAACACATCCACAGCTCGAAGAAGAGACTGCGACTGTTACAATCAATGGAAATAACGTAGAAGGCGAACAAAAATCCAAAATTATTCATGATTTTAACGAAGGTTTATTTTTAGATCGCTATTATGCACCGCCACACAATGAGGGTACTCCTTTAATTATCAATGCAAAACGCGGCAAAAAGGATTTTACATTTTATATTTATAGTCATGAAGAGCATGTTGATGTTGTAAAGCAATATAAAAAGAAGGTAGTTGCTTATAGTTTACGTTCTAAAAACCTTCAAAATAGTGATATGTTCGTGTCAGCTGATTTAGCTTAGTGCTCATATATTAAAGAAGGAATCCATGACATATGGATTCCTTCTTTAATAATTACTGAAAAATAAGCTCTGTCTTCAAACTATCTTCCGGTAACAGCCATCCTTTTTGTTCTATACTCTTCATTAATACTTCTCTTTGTTCTTTCGCAATACTTTCCTCATTTGTTTTAAACGATACTTCTATTACGAAATCATCTTCGATTTTCCCTGTATTACTTAGTGGCCAAACTTCAATATTCGTTTTACTATTTTCAAACTCCCCTGTATACCTTTTCATTAATACAGGACCGTAAATACGGGAATCCCTTAACATCTCTTCTCCCCAATTCGTATACAACCATTTGTTCATTTTCCCTGGTAACTTTTCTAATAACATGTTTTGAGCAGCTTGTTCGTCTGGTAGATCAAGTACTCCATATCCTTTAGTACTGTAACTTTTCTTATTTGAAATACTTAACGTTTTCTTTTCAAATCCCCAATCTATTTCCGCATCATAGTTATCGGTTTTACTATCAAATCCATCATTTTTAGCTACTTCTAGTGCATCTTGAATTACACCGTTTGGAATAGGGTATCTTTTTTTATATGTTAGCTCAAAATCTTTACTAAATTCTTTCTTTCGAATTCTAGCAAACCAACCTTCATTACTTAAATTTTTATTTGCAGTATCTAAAAACTGTACTTGTATTCTTTCATAATTTGTACCAGCCTGGAAATGCTCTAGTACATCTTGCTTCATCTCTTTGTTAGGACCTAGTACTTGTTCTGGCTTTAATAATAACTTCACTTCAAAACTAGGTGTCATTGGACTAGCAGCAAACCCTTCCTTATCGGAATAAAGGAAACAACAAAAGAAAATACTTACGAATACAAATACTTTTTTCATATACCTATCCCCTTTACATGTTAAATAACTTCTATACGTTCCATAGTAAGTGAATATACATTTTCATACCCTGCCGTGCTAAGCTTTTTCTGTAATCGATCTGTATCCTCTTTTAAAGCGTGTACTAACACCGTATGTTCCGGTAATAATGCATTTAACATCTCTTTCACATCTCTTATACTTTGGTGAACTTTATATGGAACTCGCTTCACCCTACATTCTTTACCTATACGTTCTTTCAAAACTTTTTCTGCAAAACTCCCTTTAGCAACATGCCCAGTAAAGATAATAGAATTTCTTTCTTCATGCCGAATTTGTTCATAATATAACTGCGCTCGTTTCGTTTGCATATTCGCATCACTCATTACAATTATTCCAAAACTATGTTGCGTACCGCTTTCATCATCCATAACTATTATGTTTCTTTTTAAACTCTCCAACAGCTCTTCAAGTTCTTCATTATTTTTGATCCAATCTTTATATACGATCATTTCTTCGAATCCATCCAAAATTTCTTGATCTACTATAATGGGAAATTCTTTATATTTTTCATATAAATACAACACGATATCTTGCGCCCTACCAAGGGGTGGCAGAGGTAGTAATGCTATCCCTTTTTGCCCCGCAGCTCGTTCAATTTCTGCACATAGTTCGTTTACTCGTTCATGTTGCGAAACATCATCAGTATGATAAGCGGCATCTACAATTGCAACTTTTATATCGCCGCGCAATTTCTCAGGTAAATTCGCTCGTAATATGTTAGACTCTGCTGAATAATCGCCAGAATAAAATACATATGTATGACTCATATCCACTAAAAACCAAACAGCTCCTAATACATGCCCACTATACCCCCATTGAAACCGCAATGTAGGAGTAATCTGTATCCATTCATTCGGATTACTAATCTCATCAACATATATATAATTTAAATCTTTCACATTTTGGTCGTTATATGGCACATTCCATCCTTGCGTCACATTGTAGTTTCTCCATTTTTCATAGTAAGCTGGGAGTTGCTCCTTCGTATAACGAGTTGTCCAGATTTTTTTCTTATATCCATACTTCGCTAATAAAGGTAAGCCCATCGTATGATCTTCATGAATATGTGATAAAAATACTGCATCTAAAAACGGTACAACTTCCCGCTCTATTTTTGGATAACTATCCTCATATGATCGATTAATACCACAATCAAATAATATTTTTGTCTCTTTATTTTTTACGAAATAGCAGGAGCGACCGTATTCTCCCGCTCCTCCCCATACTTCTACCCTCATCATGCTACCCCTTTTCGTTTTTGCTCCATATGCTGCAGAAGTAATAAACATAGTGTTGTAAGTCCAACTGAAACGACAGCCATCGCCATTCCAATAGATACTTCTCCTTGTTCAAATTGAGCAAAAATAAATGTTGCTGACGTTTCTACTGATGGAGGTAGTACGAGAAGCGATGCTACTAACTCCCTTATCGAGATTGTAAATGTCATCGCCCATCCGGCAAGAATACCTGGGATAATAAGAGGTAATATTATTTTTCTAAAAATATACATATAATTCCCAGAAAAAATACTTCCTGCCTGCACGAGAGAATCATCGATTTGCCCGAGCGATGATTTTACATACTGCACTGTATAAGGTAAAAAAAGAACAACGTACGTTACGATTACCATGACTGGTGTATTGTAAATGGACAGGGGCATATAAGGGGAATTCCAAAATAAAATAAGCCCTACAACCATCACGATTCCTGGTACCATGTTCGGTAACATACCGCACATATCAAGCCATTTTTCAGAGGAATTTTTCCCCTTTCGAATCATAAGTGCTAAAAAGACGCCAATCATAACAGCAATAATCGCTGTTACGAGTGAAAAAAGAAAACTGTTCCATAGAGCTTCTAATCCTGGAGATCCGATTGTAAATAATGCTTCATAATGGCTCGTTGTAAAGTTGTGTAACTGTAAGCCTCCGCCTCTTAATTTTGACAAAGAAGCAATCAGTATAGAAAAATACGGGATTCCAATTGATACGATTAATAAACCAATTACATAAACCCATGCTACAACGCGCACATATATAGACAAAGTGTACCTTTTAGATTTCACACCTTTTCCACTAACCATTGCATATGAATACTTTCGATTTAATACGTTTTGCATATACCAAATGAGCATACATGCGCTAAGTAGTAAAGAAGATAATGCTGTGGCACTACTAAAATCAATTGGCCAACTCGAAATAAATTTATGAATTTCTGAAGTCAACACGTGAAATCCGATTCTCCGCCCAAATGTAGCCGGCGTTCCAAATTCAGCAATCGTCTTTACGAAAATGAGTAAAGCACCCATTACATAACTTGATACTAATAACGGTAATATTATTTTTCTTAAACGATAGAAAAAGCTTCCACCATGAACTGCTGCCGCTTCTTCTTTACTACTCCCAATTTGAAGTAATGTATTCTTCAACATGAAGTAAAGAAATGGGAATAAATGCAGACTCATAATTAAAACCATACCTCCTAAGCTAAAGAACGAAGATGAAACCGTCTTTAGCATCGGAAAAAACTGTTCAAAATATCCGTTCGGTTGCATGAACAAAATCCAGCCCATCGATCCAATATACGGCGGTGTCATAAATGGAATCATAAAAACAATATCTAACTTGCTATGCTTTCCAACATCTGTTTTGCTCATAATGAAAGCTAGTGGAAATGCAAAGATAGTTGCCCCTATTACTACGAGTACACCTAGAAGCATCGAATTCAGAAAAATCCCAGCTAATCCACCACTCTGCATCACTTCAAACGGCTTTAAAAAATTCCAACTACTATTTTCATATACACTAGAAAGTAAAATGAGAAAAAGCGGAATGACGATTAACATCGCCACAAGTAACAAAGCTACCGTCATTCCAACTTGCCTTACTGATATGAATCGATTTACCATGTAATCACCATCTTATTGAAATACTTTCTTAAATTGTTTTCCTATTTCATCTTGTTCTTTCTCAACTGTTTTCCAATCAATATTTAATACTGGAATCTCTTCCACGTTTGGTCTATTCTCCGCTTTTATATCTGTTCTACCAGGCAATAAATATGCTTTAGAAATTTGTTTTTGTACATCATCTGATAATAAATAATCAATAAACTCTTTTGCACCTTTTACATTTTTACTATCTTTCATAATACCTGCCGCACGTGGGCTAATAACTGTTCCGCTTTTTGGATAAACAATATCAACCGGTTCACCCTTTGCTTTTGCACTGTACGTCATATAATCAACACCCGCAATGACCATATCTTTTGCTCCTGTTACAACTGGATCTAATGCTTCTTGGTTTGCCCCTGCTACTGTAACTTCATTTTTCTTAAGCTGTTCAAATAAATTCCATCCATCTTTTCCATTCTTTTTCACATATCCTGTCACAAAGTCTAAAGCTGAACCTGAAAGTGCTGGATCTGGAAGATTCACTTTCCCTTTCCATTCTCCTTTCGTTATATCGCTCCAATCTTCAGGCGCTGTCTTCACATTTTTTGTGTTATACACAATCCCTAACGCTGAAGCACTATATCCAAAATAATGTCCTTTATCATCCGACCATTCAGAACGAAGCTTATCAGCTTGTTTCGCTTCTTTATAAGCTAACGTTTGACCATCCTTTTTTAATCCTTCCATCGCTGGTAAAGAAGCAAGTACGACTACGTCAACGACTGGCTTTTTCTTTTCAGCTTCCATTCGCGCTAAAATTTTTCCCGTTGTCCCTTGAAACATTTCTACTTTTATACCCGTTTTCTTTTCAAAGTCCTTTTGAATTTTTTCTGCTAACCCTTTTGGCCCTGCACTGTATACGACAATTTTCTTTTCATTAGTCGTTTTACTTTTTGCATCTGCATTACCTGTCTTTGAGCTACACCCTGTTACGACTGCAGAAAATAATAAAGTACATACGAATAAAGACTTAAGCGAACTGAATTTCTTCATACGATTTTCCCCCTATATGATGAATACATTTTTTTGGTACATATAACGATACTGGTTTCCCAATGCTTAGCTTACTATTGTGATAAGCTGTCCATATTCCGAGTGTCCCCATGTTTACTTTCACTTCATAACGTTCCCCTACATATGTAACGTGCTGAATTTCACCTGTATATATTTCGCACACTTCATTTTTCGTCCAGCTTACATGCTCTGGGCGAACCATTTGTTTCCCCTCTACAAGCCAATTTGCCTTACCAACAAATTTTGCAACAAATTCATGAGATGGCTTCACATAAATGTCTTCTGGTGTTCCTTTTTGTAATACTTCTCCTTGTTTCATGACAATAATTTGGTCTGACATTGACATCGCTTCTGTTTGATCGTGGGTTACATACAATGCCGTTAAACCAATGGAATGAACGATATCCATAAGCTCTAATCGCATTTCTTCTCGCAAAATTGCATCGAGTGCACTGAGCGGTTCATCAAACAAAATGAAATGCGGCTTTGTTACAATCGCTCTAGCAAATGCGACACGTTGCTGCTGTCCGCCAGAGAGTTCATGCGGATAACGTTTCTCCATCCCTTGTAAGCGAACTCGCTTTATTGCCTCTTCTACTTTTTCCCGTAATTGATTCGTTTGCTTTGTAGCTCTTAAACCAAATGCAACATTTTCAAATACAGTCATGTGTGGCCATAAAGCAAAATCTTGAAATACCATACCGATATTACGTTCATGAGGAGATGTTTTTATTTTTTTAGAAGAAGAATACATGCACGTATCTCCGAAATATATTTCACCTTTATCTGGCTCTTCCAGTCCTGCAATCATTCTGAGTAATGTCGTTTTCCCGCATCCCGAAGGTCCTAAAAGTGTGGTGAATTCACCTTGTTTCATCACAATTTGTAACGGCTTTAACGCTTGTACTTTTCCAAATGATTTTTCTAATCCACTAATTTTAATATCCATCGTTTCACCTCTCTCCCCTCACTCTTAACCTGCTTTCATTCTATATGGAAGATTTATACTGAATGTTAATGTACTGTAAAGATTAAATTAAAAAACTTCTAATAAACTATTTATTTCTATAGATTTTTTCTATAGTTAGAAGAAAAAGGGGCAACTTGCCATGAATCTCTTAAAATTAGAAATTGTAGTGCTTATTAAGAAATACAAAAAGCTCACGATTGTTGCAGAACAGCTTGGAGTTAAACAACCTACTATTACATTCCATATAAAAAGCTTAGAAGAGGAACTCGGTGTACCTTTATTTGAATTACGTTCTGGAAGATATTTCTTAACAGAGGCTGGTGAGGCATTGCATCATTATGCTTGTAAAATAGATGCGCTTATGAAAGAGGCTAGACGGGTCACGCAAGAGTTTAAAGATTTTCATAAAGGCGCTATAACAATTGGCGCTAGCTATGTACCAGCGACTTATCTTTTACCAGAAATTGTTTATCAATTTCAATGTGAATTTCCAAATATAAAAATAACACTCATGGTAAAAACAGCCCCTGAAATTCGAATGATGCTACAAAATCATGAAATCGATCTCGGTGTAATTTCCGCAGCACCGTTTGATGAATCATCTTTAAAACAGACGAATGTAATGCCTGATACACTTGTTCTTGCTTTCTCCAAAGAACATCATTTTTCAAAAAAAGAAAATGTATCATTACAAGATATCGAAAAGGAACGGATATTACTACATCGTAATCCATCTACAACGAGAGATTTACTTACAAAATGGATGTTAGCTCATAACATTACATTCCAATCAAAAATTGAATTAGATTCATTAGAAACGATGAAACAAATTTTAAAATACGGTAATGGGGTTGCCTTTATTTCTAAACTTGCTATTGAACAAGAAGTACAACGAAATGAACTACGCTACATACCGATCCCTGAATTTGAATTTCAACGTAACATTTATACCATTCATCATGAAGACAGATGGAATTCTAAAATTATTTCTTTTTTACTACAGAGTATCACTTCTTATGCAGAAAAAAGTTAAAAGGCTGTCGTTATACACGACAGCCTTTTACACTATGAATCTATTTATTTTTCTTCGCTTCAATTTTTGCTTGTGCCTCTTCAGCCTTATCTAATGCTTCTGAAACTTTTTTCTCTTTTTCTTTCACATCATCTATACTATCTACAGCCTTAATGAGTTTATCAATTCCTTCTTCTTCTACTTTTCTCCGCTTTGCTACTCTTTCATTCACTTTCTCTTCTACATCTTTTGCTTTTTGAAGCATATTTTCGGCATTTGATGTTACAGCTGTTTCAAGCGCATCGTCTTTTTTCATTTGTAACACTTCATTTGCAATGTCTTTCGCTTCTAAATACTTACCGTCTTTTAATGCCGTTGCTCCGTGATCCATTTTCTCGGCCATCTCTTTATATGATTTCGCTTCATTTCCTGATTCCTCTTTTTCTGCTTTTTCAAACCACATTGTTGCATCACTATATTTTTCATCTTTCAATGATTGCATACCTGTTTCAATATATGTGTCATAATTGCTACATCCAGCCATTACGACTAATAGAAAAAGCATAACAAAACTTAATTTTTTCATGCTGTTGTCTCCTTTTCTTTGCCTGCTCACTATACTGTAACATACATGAAAAAGAGTTTCAAAAACTAAAATACTAATTTGGTCATTTTTATTATTTTCTTGTTTTTAAGCCGACACATCCACTTGTTTTTTCGCCATATGTTGCCTTACTCCAACTAATACAACTAACAATAAACCTCCGCCTATTGTCATCATAACAATGCTAGTTGGCAACATATCTAACAATAACCCATATACAATCATACCGAGCGGTGCGATTGCAGTCGCAATTGTTTCAAGTAGGCCAAACACACGCCCTAGGTAGCTCGGATCTGTCGTCTTTTGCATATGTACTTGCATTGGAATATTTACAATCATAATTGCTATACCAGTTAACATCATGAAAGCAATATAGTAAATAAAACTTGCTACTTTTGGAATGGTAACTAACAACGGGAATACTGTACATAAACTTAAACCTGCAAACAAAAACAGTCCAGTATAAATAGAACGAAACGGATTATTCACTTCTTTACGCACTGATAAAGTAATCGCACCCATTAGCATTCCGACTGCTAACATTCCCTCTACAGTTCCGAGTTGCTTTGAAGATAAATGCAATGTACGTATGATAATGTATGGCAGTGCAACGGTTAGCCCACAAGCAAAAAAGTTTACCCACAATGCTATTTTCATTAAACCATATATTTCATGTTGTCGTTTTACATATGAAAAACCTTCTTTTATACTCGTCAAGAAATGCTCTTTACTCTCAGCCACTTCTTTTTTATATAAATCAAATACAATAAATAATTGCAAAATAACCGCTAAAAAGAATGTAATGCTATTTAACAAAAAGAACGACTGAATTGAAAGGAAACCAAATACAACTCCGCCAATAATTGGCCCTAAAATATTTGATAAAGAAGCTGCCGTTTGATTTAAAGCACTCGCTTTTTGAATACGCCCCTCATCTACTAAATTAGGAATAGACGAAGTTAATGCAACAGAATAAAAACTTGCACAAATTGATAATAATGCTGCTGAAACATAAATAAAAAGAAGTGATGGTCCAAATATAGTAGCAAGGATAAACATGATAAGCATCGTTAAACTACTTAATAAATCTGTACCGATGACAAGCCATCTTCGACTCACACGGTCAGCTACAGCACCAGCAATTGGTCCACAAATCATCCGTGGAAGTGACCCGCAAACGAGTGTAGTAGCAAAGCCCATCCCAGAACCTGTTGTCTTTAATACATATAACCCCATTGCGAACGTATAAATACCTGCGCCTAATAAAGACGTCATTTTTCCAATCATCATTAAAATGATATTTCTCGTTGCAATCTTCATTCTTGAATCATTTTGATCTATACTTACATCTTCCATTATGACACTCTCCCTTCAAAAGTTAAATTGTGTTAAACTTATTATATAATCAACTTTCCAATTATTACAACAAAAAAAGTTTAATTGTATTTAACTTTTTGATTATAAAGGAGCTACAATATGGCAACTCTCGGCGAAAAAATTAAAGCATTACGAAAAGAAAAAAAACTTACACAAACTGAGCTAGCAGGTTCTGAACTGACAAAAAGCATGCTTAGTCAAATTGAAAACGGAAAAGCTACACCTTCGATGAAAACATTACAATATATTGCAGAAAAACTTGGATGTGAAACGAGTTTTTTATTAGAGGAAGACGATGATGAAATTGTAGAACTCATTCAAAAAATGGAGCGACTCATAAAGAATAAATGCGATGAAGTATATGAAACTTTACTACCTATCGTTCAAAAAGAGCTACCTTCTACTTTAAATACAGCTCGTTTATATAAACAGTTCATAACAGCAGCAGCTGTTATGAACGATTATAATATTGAATATTACGTTGAAACCGCTGTTTCTATATTTGAAAAATATACTTTGTATCGCGAAAGTACTGAAACGAAACTACTGTTTTACTATATGCTCTTCAAGCAGAAAAAATATAAAGAATGTTTACAGATGATCGCCACAATTCGTGATGAATATAAAGCGAAAAATTTAGAAATGGATCTTATTACACATATACAACTATACTTAAAAGAGGCAATTATTTTACTCGCATACGGCAATTATGAAAAATGTGAAAAAGTCATTTTAGATGCACTTGCATTTTCAAAAAAACATCAAGTGTATTATAAAACAGATGAATTTTATCGCATTTTATCTTATCAAAAAATCATCACAACTGATAAAGAACAATATTTATATTACATAAAAAAATCGGAGCAATTTGCCATTTTTACAGAAGATACTTTATCCGCTGCAAATGTAGATATATTAAAAGCTTATTACTACAACACTGTTACGAATGAATATACAATCGCATTGGAACATCTAGAACAATTTCGAGAAAAACTAAAAAATGATCCAATTTTCCAAGACGATGGGCTGTATTATCTTGAAAAAGGAAAATCTTTGTATGGTTTAAAACGTTATAAGGAAGCTTTGGAAACATTAAAACACGCTACCATACCAGATTATATGAATCATCCACTTGATCAATCGTGGGTATTAACAGCTGGGTCTTATCGTGCCCTTTGCTATATAGAACTTCAAGATAAAAAATCTGCCTTAACAGAGGCAAAAGAAGCTGTTCAAGCAATAGATAGCTATCCTGATTCGATCTTCACTTCATTTATTAAAGAAACATTACAAATAATACAAAAACTTTAAGAATGTCTCGAAATGGTATATTATTCCTCTTTTTTAGCAAAGATAATAATGATGGGAGGAATATAAATGAATATTCAACGTGCAAAAGAGCTTTCTGTGTCAGCGGAGCAAGCGAATGTTAGTTTTCAAGGCATGCCTGTTATGATTCAACACGTCGACGAAAGCAATGAAACCGCCCGCATATATGAAGTAAAAAACCCAGGACGCGAATTAACAGTTCCAGTTAATAGCTTAGAGGAAATATAAGAAATGCCACTTCATTTTTTGAAGTGGCATTTTTCTTTGTTCTATTTAAGTATCATCATCCCTATTTGCTCCTTAGTAATCCATACAAACCAATACAAATTACAATGAAACCTACTATTCCACAAGCTAGTTTTATAATTATATCTCTTGTTTCATAACTTCTAACTTCGACTATACTCTTTTTCAGACGTTCCATTTCCTTTTGCTCACTTTCTACTCGCTCCCCATATACTAACAAACGATATTTACTTGATGTATATGGTTCACATGTAAGCAGTGTAACTTTGTCTTTTCCTTTTACTACATTTAATTTATCCACTTGATTTGGATTAATGATTTCACGTCCAATTATTTTATACACGTGCTGCTTTCCAAATACCTTTACATAGAATACGTCTCCTTCCCTTAATCGATCAAGATGACGAAACATCGTTGCCCTGTGATATCCACGATGTCCTGCCAATACAGCATGTGTATCTTTCCCACCAATAGGTAAAGAAGTCCCTTCAATTTGCCCTACTCCTTTACTTAAGTTTTCTTGACTTGCTCCTAAGTATATTGGCAACTCCTCATTTATTTTTGGAATTGAAATCGTACCAAATATCTCCTCTTTGTTTATAAAATTTAACTGTTCATTTTCTATTTCAGCACCATGAACAAATGGATCATTCATGTTGAAAGTAGTTCTTCCTAACAAACGATTATAGGTTTCCATCTTACGAAATTTCTCATTTATATCTTCTACTTTTAAGCCATCAACCATTTTTTCATAACATATTACTCTTGTTTTATACACATAATTGTTTATATAATTAGCAACCATTGGATATAGAAATAGAAATAATCCTGCAAGGAACAATACTAAACTTATTACTCCCCTTCTCACACACTCACCACTCTATACATACCATTTTCGTCTTTTTAAATATATCAATAAGAGTATGACACAAATCATAATGATAGGAAGAATAATCATCCAATCTTCTAAAATGAATGTCTTTGGAATCATTTCTTTTTCTCCGTCATTAAATGGAACACGATGTCCTCTTACCAATAAACGATGTGTGTTCACTCCATAAGGGGTACACGTGATTAATGTTGCATAATCTTGACCTTGTACTACTAATAAATCCTCTATCTCATTTGGTAATACAACTTTTATTTGATCTACCTTGTAAGCAAGAATTTTATCTAATGAATGAATATAAAATATATCATTCTTTTCAATTTTATCTAGATGGGTAAACATTAGCGCTGAAGGCAAACCACGATGTCCAGTTAATACTGTATGTGTATTTTCTCCCCCTACTGGTAATGAAGATTTATTCAGTTGTCCAATTCCACGGCTTAACACTGCTTCCGTCGTTCCTTGATAAATTGGTAGATTCACATCTATTTTCGGAATTTCTATATATCCCATAACATCGCCGATATTTAACATATCTACATATGAACTTTTTTTCTCATCACCATTTTCATGAAACGGATCCGAAAATGTTTGCGTCGTATTTTGAACCTTCTTATTATATTCTCGCGCTTCCGTTTCTTTACGATCAATCTCTTCTTTCTCTAACTTCTTTACCGCTTCATCATACATACTTACTTCTGTATAATGAGTTCTCGTGGCAAACCAATTGCTTACAGCCGGATATAGAAATATGCTTAATCCTAGCAAAAAAACACTTCCAAAAATAATATTTCGTTTCATAACATCCTCTTTCACTACGGATAAAATGTGGAAAAGAGGAAAGCATAAATCTTTCCTCTTCTCAAAACTCAATTATTATAAATTAAGAATTCTTTACAGGTTTTTTTCTAAAGAAAATAAACGCTGCTGTTGCCATTAATAACAGACCTGCTACTGTAAAGAAGATTGTTCCTATACCACCTGTTGCTGGAATAATCCAACCGCTCTTATTATTCTCAACCTGTAGCTCTATTTTTTGGTGTTTTTCATCAATTGTAATATCAATCGGATCTCTTAACTTTTGATATTGCTCAACTGCACCGTCTTTATCTTTATACTTTGGTGCTTCCGTTTCAACAATTTGATATTCACCGTACGGTATTTCATTCCATGTAATAATACCATTTGCATCGGTTACATCGTTCATTTCTTTCCCATTAATTTTTATAACATTACCTTTTTTATCTTGTAATTGGAACTTTGCACCTTCTAATTTAAGTGCCTTATCTTTACCATCAACTTTTTCAATTTTAATATTTCCTACTGTCGGTGTAACTACTACTTCATTAGATGGCTTTCCGTCTTTTTCTGATGAAACATCATCTTTATTCGTGAAATCAAGTGAAGCTACGTTCGGAATTTCTATTCCGGCTTGAGTATCTCCTTTAATTTGTGCAGTAATTTGTAAATGTAGCTCTTTTCCATTTATTTTTGAAAAATCTTCAATCGTAGCGGTTACTTTTTGGCCTTCTACAACTACTTTTACACTACCATCTTCAACTTTCTTTCCATCAATCATAACAATTGGGTGACCTTTTATTTCCAAACGCTCATCTAAAATATCTGTTACGACATATTTTTTATATAATTTAATATCTTCTGGAAGTAATGTTTTAATATCATACGTATAATCTGTTTCTTTATTAATTCCAGCTACTTTTGAACCGTTATTTATACTTTTAGTAATGGTAGGTTCTTTAAAGTTCTTTATATCGTCCAGCTTAACTACTTTACCAGATTCCTTAATAGAGAAAGGGTGCTCTTCTTTACTAGTTAAATAATCTGTTGGAGCCTTATGCTCAATAAAATAATAATAATCTCCATATTCTAGAGAATCTACATGAATTTTACCATCTTCTCCTGTTACTAATGAACTCGGTGTCTTAACTTGTGTACTTGTTCCATCTTTATTCTTTTTAAATAAATGGAACTCTGCATCTTTTAATACTTTACCGCCTTCACCTTTTTTTACGAATTCTACTGAACCACGTTTTGTTTCATTTTTAGGGTAAATATGAACATCGTAATTTAAATCTTTACCGTCTGGACTTGTCATTGGAATATCGACAATAAAAGTAGTCTCGTCCAATTCAATATGTTCTGGGCCTTTAATAGCTTTTACTTCATAACGTCCTAGCGGAAGGTTTGTAAAGACAGCTTCCCCTTTTGCATCTGTTATCTTTGTAATTGCAGCGTCTTTTACTGGCTTTGCATCTTCTTTTATAACAGTTCCATCTTTTGAGATTTTTTCAAATGACTCAATTCGTTTAATTTCAAAAGTTACACCTTCTAAAGGTTTTGCATCTTCTGGAACAGTTTGTCCTTCTTTTCCATTACCTTCTGTAGTTGTTTTAGAATCTTTACTTTGTTCAAATTTGTGAATCGTTAACGTACCTGTACTTCTAGATTCCGCACTAACAATCATGTTAGATAACGTTGAAAAAGCTAACATACAGATTAAAAATAAACTAAAAATCTTTTTCATTGTTGTCCACTCCCTATCATTTGCATTACTTTTGTTATTTCTATCTCTCATTATTTCTCTTTTTAACAAAGAGGAAGAATGTAACAAACATCAATATTCCACCAATTGCATAATAAATAATTGTCCCTATTCCACCAGTCTCTGGAATAACAAATTCACTCTTTTTATTTACTATTCTTATTCTTTGTGAATCCATTCCAGATTTCACTTCTATTTCTACTGGTTCTCTCATCAACATATATCCTTTTGGTGCTTGTACTTCTTTTAATGTATATTTGCCAACTATTAATGGAATAGAAGTTGCCAAACCATCTTTATCGGTTGTTAATTTACATACTATGGTTCCATCTTTGCTAATCACCTCAAATACTGCGCCTTCCAACTTGAGATTTTCATCGTTCGCATCTACTTTTTCAATCTCAAATTTCCCTAATGCTGGCGGTACTACGAATACTTCATTTGACACGGATTTATTCTGATCAAACAGTAATTCCGCTTTATTTGGAATACCATTATTTGCATTGTATTTCGTTAGTATATCTGCATCTACATTATCATTTAATCTTGACTTAATATGCATTGTATACGATTGATTCGCAAGATAAGTATAATTTCCGTCCTGCTTCGGCAACTCAATACTTACTTTCTTTAATTGTTCATCAATTTGCGGTATAACTTCTATTTCTTCTCCATCGCTGTTTACAAGTTTTACTTGTAGGATCGTTAAAATGTCTTCTAAGTCATCCTGCAATACTACTTTTTCGAGGTTCATAACATCATTACCAAAATTATAGTTTACATGCCATGTAAACTCTTCATCTATACTTTGTATTGTCGCCTTTTCCACTTCTTTCTCATCTGCATCCGAAACCATCTTTCTTACTTTAGGTTCCTTTGCCTCTACATTTGTTTTTACATTCGGTTTTTGTGGTGGCAAATCTTCATTATCTGGTGTTTTTCCCTCCACAACCGCTATGTTCTCAATTTCTTTCGTTTTTAATGCATCTTGCGTAACTTTCACGCTAAAAGTTATAATTCTTTCTTCTGTATCAAGCACGTCACCAAAGTTTACTTTAATCGTATTATCCTCATACGATCCCTCATCTTCGTCAACTGCATCTGTCAGGAAATTCCCATTCAATTTCATACTCCCAGCTACATACTCTATACCTTCAGGAAGTTTATCCATTAGACGCATGTCTTTAATAAGCCCATTTTCCACTTTATTTCGAGCTTTAATTTGATACTCAAATTGATCATTAACATGAAGTTTTTCTTGTTTTATACCAATAATCTCTTTTTTCGACTCTAGTTGTCCAGACAACGGATCAACCGGTGTTTCAACTTCTGGCTTCTCCTTATCTTTCGAACTATCAGTCTCAACTATTGCTATATTTTTTATTTTCTTATTCGCCATCTCCGGTTTTACAACAACTTCAAACGTGATTGCTTTCTCTTCCTCACCTTTAAGATCGCCGAAATGAGCATAAATCGTTCCATCTTTTAAATGTGCATAATCTTCATCTTCAACATCCGTTTGTTCCTTCCCGTTTATCTTTAACGTATTTGGAACATACTCTACTCCTTCAGGAAGATTATCCGTAATTTTAACTGCCTTTAAGATGGAATCTGGCACACTATTTTTAGCATGAATTGTATATTCTAGTTTGTCGCCAACTTTCAGCGTACCACCGTTTATATCTTTAGCTAGTTTAGTAGCTACTAACTTCCCGGGTTTCTCTTCTCGTTCGGGTAATACTTTAACTACTACTTTATTAGAATCGTTAGCTTCAACCTGACTTCCTGTTAACTCATCAACCCCTTGAACAACAGCGATATTAGGGACTTCTGTTTCTACCTTCTCTCCCCCTAATTTTGCTTTAAATTCAATTGTTGTCTCAGGTGTTTTATCCGTATAGATTCCACCTTTTGTAGCATTTGCTCCTTCACCAATTCTTATTGTTAACTTTCTTGTCTTTGCATCATAGTCAACTTGTTCTGTTTCATTTCCAGCATTCGGACCAGAAATGATTTTCACCGAATTTGGTACAAATTCTAGACGCGAATCTAAAACATCTTCAATTTTTGTATCAACAGAACTCGAATTCGGTTCAATGTTTTTCACCCTTAAACGGTATGTAACTTCATCACCTGGCTCATACTTTTCTTTTGCATCTACTACTTCCTTATCGATGACAAGCTCTGGCGCTGTTGCATTTACTGCAAAAGCTAATGTGTTTAATACGTAGTCATCACCAGCTGTCGCAGCTTTTAAGCGTATTTCCTTTTGCGCTGGTTTAATATATCCTGCTGGTAACTTGATTAAATCTGCATCAACTCCCAAATTATTTTTATAATCTGGGTTAAATGTACCCGGATACTTATCTCGCATATGTTCTTCATATTCAGAAATAGTGGAATTGAATATATTACCAGTTGGATTGAGCTTATCATTAATTTCTTTCCAAGCATTATCTGTGTGAACAAACAGTTTATCACCTTGCCAATATCTATCACCTTGGACAGCGAAAACAGAAACTTTCGGATCTAAATCTCCAGTTTTTGAAGCAATAAAGTTTTTCACTGTGAATTCTTTTTCACCTGATCCAGTAGCTCTTTTCAATCCACCATCATAAACAGTAAATGCTTTTCTTGTTTTTGACTTATCTTTCGTAATAACTAACATGTACCAACCAGCAAATGAATAATATCCATAATTATAGGCAAGTTTTGTATTTGGATAAGGAATATTTGCTACAGTATAGCTTCCTCCTTTTGAATTAGAGGACTGTAAAAGCTTTGTAACATCTGCATAGTTAGAATAATAAGTACCATCAATACCAAAACCATAAAGTAAACCACTTCCGTAATACGTATTACTTGGTTTTACTTGAAAGCTCTTGCCTGTTGGAGTAGTAAACTTAATTGGTGATACATACTGTTGTTGCGTTAATTCATAACGTGTTGAACTCCAATATAATCCAGCCCATTCAATTTCAGCATCTTCTGGAACGGGAATGTATGCCTTAGATGAATTTGTAGTTGTTGGATCATCATCTACATCAATGAGTTCACGGGTATAACCATTCGGTGCTGTCGCATAGGTATACGTTATATCCGAATACAATGCTGTTTTCTTCTGATCTTCAGTGGCTTTAATACCTAAATTTACATTCCCGGTAGAGTACATATCACCTTTATGAATAGATTGATAAGTCGGTGCATCAAATCCTTCTGCATCTGTAACTGCTGCTTGTGCCGTATTAATTGGACTTAAAAACTGCAACTGAGATAATAGCAAGAATAAACTCATAACAACTACAAATACATTTAATATTTTTTTATTTTCTTTCCTCCTACTGTACAAAGAGGTCACCTCCTTCAATAAAATTCATTAACATATTATATAAATATATCTTATACGTATTATTCTAATATAAATCACATATTTTGTTAACAAAATATGTGATTTATCCCTATTTTAAACATTCATATATAAAGATTTTTATCTCTAGTGATAATAAAATTTCGAACATCAATATAGAAACCATCTTACTTCATTCAAGTGACAATAAAAAAACGAAATATTAATAAGAAGCATGACTTCTTTTCTATTTATTACATGCTAAACTATATGAAAAGGAGGATTGTATATGAAAAATACTTCACAAAAAACGAGTCATTATTATGCAGTTATTTTCACTTCTCATTTATCAAATGATACGACAGATTATAGTGTCGCCGCTGACAAAATGGAAGAACTTGCAAAGCAGCAACCTGGATTTCTAGGCGTAGAAAGTGCACGAGATCATTCAGGACTCGGAATCACAATTTCTTATTGGAAATCACTTGAAGCAATTGAAAATTGGAAACAGAACGTCTTACATAAAGAAGCGAAAAAAAGAGGTCGTGAGCAATGGTATGAACACTTCCACCTACGTATCTGCCTTGTTGAGAAAGAATTTAAGTTTCATAGAGGTACTTTGTAGATATGAAGAAAAAATTAGCTCTCATTGCTGTTCATGAAATATATGGTGTGAACGATCATATGCATCACGTTACCCATCACTTCACTTCATCTCATATAGATGTATTCTGTCCTAATCTGCTACAATCGCAACATGCATTTCCTTATAGTGATGAAGAAAAAGCATATCATTTTTTTATGAATCATATTGGATTTGAAGATGGAAAAAAGCAAATTGAAACATTCATTACCCATCTTTCTAGTAGTTACACACATATTGGACTTATCGGCTTTAGTGTTGGTGCTACCATCTCATGGCTATGTAGTAACAATCCGAACATAGATTTTATTATCGGATGCTACGGTTCCCGTATACGTGACTATATTCATATGAAACCAACATGTGCTACCTTACTTATTTTCCCTGAAAAAGAAGCTAGTTTTTCAGTATCCTCTTTCATTCAATCGTTGCAGCAACAAAAAAATCCTTTATTAGAAATAAAAGAACTACATGGTGAACATGGGTTTCTGAATCCGTACACTAAAAAATATAACGAGTACTCAACAAAGCAAGCATATAATTTAATAGATGCATTTCTTGTAAAAAACACTTTTATAAAGGAAATCTAAATGACGCTTACATTATTCTTACTTATTTTCATGCTCATTGCCTTTTTCTTAGCGCTAACTATTATTTTAGCAACTGTAAAAAAGGGGGAGTTTTCCAAACGCCCCTACTTACAATCTATTATCGTTTGCATTATATTTTTTACAAATTGGATTTTATATTTATCAACTTTTTATGCGTTACTTCCTGAAAAGATTAGCGAGTTCCTATTCCTGCCCATTTGGTTTTTCCTTTGTATTTTAGGTTTTATCACTTTTTGGCGCGAATGGAGAAACAATCGTGTGTTCTCGATATGTATCGGTTTTCTTTCCTTTATTAGTTTTTTATTTGGTTTATTGTTGTTAGTTCTTTCGGGGATATGACTGTTATAAGGAGGATAAAAATCCTCTTTATAACAGTCTTTTTCGTTCCATAACGAAAGGAATTATTAAATAAAGAGCGTAAGCAATCACCATCCAAATGGTAAATGACATGATTTGCTGTGAGGTTAATTGTGAGAATATATTAGAAGAATGATACAAGATGTAAGAATCTAAAGTTAAACCAATCGCTGTGCCACATATACCTAACTTAATAACTGCATATTTCGAGGTATCCAGTTTTTGATATAACCACATTACAAAATATAAAGCTATAGCTGTCCCTAATTCAAGCAACGCCATTTGTAGAAAAAATCTATTTGAAGTGTATTCTAATAAAACAGAAGAACCGAAAATAATGAAGAACGCTGAGGCAAAAAACCAAACGCCGATAGAAAATAAAATAGTGAGCCAAAGTTTATTATTCACTACCATTACCTCCCTTTTGTAGCTCTATGAACTTTTCCAATAACAGGTACAAATCACCATATACTTTGTCGCTAGAAAAAGATGGATTGAATAAGGCTTGCAATGCCAAACCGTCAATTAATGCATTACATAAAACGCTCCATGTTTCAATTGAAATTTGAGATGTCATATTATCTCCTACTATTTCATTTAACACCCTTGCTAGTTCTTGATTTTCATACTGTAACAGTTCACCAATTTTATCTTTCATCGCATCATTTTGCAATCCACTAGCCACTAATTGAAAAAACAAATGATGATACATTGAATCTTTCACGCATCTACTTTCAGCAGACTGTAAAGCCTTTTCTAACTGTACATCCTTTCCTATTTGTTGCCACGACGCTTTACAAAACGATTCAGTTACTTCAAGTAATAATTGATCTTTCGTTTTAAAATGATAATATACGGTACCTTGTGTAACTTGAGCACTCTCTGCAACTGCTTTTAATGTCAACTTTTCCATCCCATGCTCTGCAATAATTTCTTTTGCTGCTTGTAGTAACTTCTCTTTATTAACAACATTCGGTTTTGCCATTTCTATGCCTCCTTTTAAGTCAGTTGAATAACTAACTTAAATTATACAGAAAAGTCAGATAAAACAAAAGGAAGAAAAGCCAACTTTCAACTTTTCTTCCTTTTATGTTTACCTTTAGATTTCACTGTCACTGATTCACAAGGTGTGTAATAAATTTGAGGTGTCGCCCTATCAACAAACATCATAAACGTAATAAAGCCGATAATAAAGAAAATAAACAACGTTAATAAAATTGCTCCTATCGTTAAAAGTATCATAACACCACCCCTATATTTTTCATGTTATTACACTTTTCGCTATTATATGAGCGTAATCCTTTTTAGAAAAAGAAACGTAACAAAATAATCACAATCACACCAGTTAATACTGTACCTAATAAACTACGAGTATATATCGCTACAAGAAATGTTGGAATTGCTGCAATCAAGTAATCCCACTGCATCGTGTCATGCATAAATAAAACTTGCGCTAAAAGTGCTGCTAATATCGCGATTGGTATGTAATTTAACCATTTTAAACCCCAGTCTGGAATTTGTAGTTTGCTAAATACGAGTAGAGGTAAAATACGTGGCACGAGTGTGACAGCTCCTGCTGCTAATAAAAGTAATATTACGTCTAATCTCATTTCCATTTTTCAATCACCACTCCAATCGTCGCAGCTAATAATGTTGCGATAATAACCGCTATACTATCTGGCATAAATAAGTGTGAAACGTATGCAAGTATAATCGCTACAATTGCAACAGTAAGATGAATTGCTAGCTTCGGTTTACTACTTATAAGCTGAAGTACAAATAATCCGATAAACATTGCTGGTAATGCATAATCCATCCCATACGTATGCGGGTCTGGTATCCACTCACCAAATAGCCCGCCAATGATAGTAGCAAGAATCCAATTTAAATACGCTGTTACGTTAAGGCCGATCATCCATCTTTCACCTAAATATCCTTTTTGTGCTGCATGCTGTACTGCAACACCGAACGTTTCATCTGTAATTTGCGAACCGATGATTAAGTTTTTAAATAGAGGAATTTTTGTAAAATACGGTGCAAGTGCTGCACTCATTAATAAATGACGTAAATTAACAAAAAATACAGTAAAAATAATTGCGGAAGCAGGAGCACCAGCTGCATACATACCAGCTAATATAAACTGAGCAGAACCTGCATAAATTAAAGTGGACATAAACGCAATTTCAATAATGGAAAAACCTGCTGTTTTTGCAATTACACCAGCTGCTATACCGATGCTTAAATAGCCAAATACAGTTGGTAAACAATCTTTTACTCCTTGCTGAAATGTATCATCGCTCTGCAAAGCTACATGTGCCTCAGCTTTACTCATCCTTATCATCCTCCATTCCTTCCAGAGTTCGTTTTCCTGTTACGACATGAACTAAATCTATATTTTCACGCCATAACGTATCTAACTTATCAGCTCCAAATTCCTTTGTGATTTCTTCAACCATAATATCGTGGCGCACATACTCTGTAGCAACGAGAACTAGCGCTGGGTCATATGTTGTAACAGCCCACGAAGTGCTATCATTTGAGAAGTTCGCAATTAATACTTCTTCCCCGTCACGCGCGATTACAGTTAAATGACCACCCATTCTCTTTTCAACAACGTGAGGCGTCATATAATTATGGTGAAACGTCGCGCCTATTTTTGTATCAGGAGCGCCAAATAAGATTGAAAATATATGTACGCCTTCCTCTTCCTTTTGATGAATGTATGGCTCAATTTCATGCACTTGATCTTCCCATACAGAAATCCATAACTCTTCCTTTGCTCTATTAATTATATTGCAAATTTCTTTTAAAACACGATCATTTGAGCGAATATGCGAAATTACATCTATTTGTCGCTCTTGTTCTAAACCATTTAATTTCTCATCTAAAAATTCAAAGGACTTCTCAAAGTCTTTTCGCATTCGATTCATTAATTCGGTAGCTGGTACTGGTACATATTTAACTGGTTCAGAAGGTACAATATGTACTGCTCCTTTATCCATTAACTTTCCGAGTACCTCGTAAATCATAGAACGAGGTACTCCTGTTTGTTTACTCACTTCATACCCAGTTACTGGGAAATGTTTTAGTAGTCCAATATACGCTTTACATTCGTACTGGGAAAAACCTAACTTTTGTAATTCTTTTATAATTTCATCCATCAGTACCCCTCACAATCTAAATCGCTCTAACTTCAAAGCGACGATTTTGCTTCCCTTTACTTTTTACTTTATCAATAACCAGTGTTCCTATTTCACTCGTATTTTTCACATGTGTGCCTCCACAAGCTTGTTCGTCTAAATTTTCAATTGTAACAATGCGGATTTCTTGGATAGTAGTTGGCAGGAGGTTTATTGCTGTTTTAATCATTCCTACAGCATTTTCTGCTTCTTCGCGGCTCAAATAACCAGTGGAAATTTCTTTATTTTGTTCAATAAGTTTATTCACTTTCTTAACAATTTCTTCTACTTCTCCGCTCGATAACTCTTGTAACTCATTAAAATCGATACGTGCTTTGTCAGGATAAATTTGATTTCCAGTGCATAGAGCTCCATATTTTTCATAAACGACAGCTCCGATAAGATGCAGCAAAGAATGATGCCGCATTAAATTATGACGTCTTTCCCAATTAATCTCTAATTTAACTGGACCTAATTTTACTTGAGCTCCATCTTTTATATAGTGAACTATTTCTCCCTGCTCCTTCTTTACTTTTTCAACTTCAAATACAGACCCGTCTTGTACAATGACACCCGTATCACATTCCTGCCCTCCACCAGTTGGATAAAAAACTGTTTCTTTTACAAATACCTTATTCCCTTCTACTTTTATCACTTCTGTTTCGCAACTCGTTTTGTATGCATCTTCTAAATATAATGCCGTTGTCATACTCTCACCTCTTTAGTAGTTATAATTATACCTACTAATATAAAAAAGAAGCTCCGCAAAGTCAATTGATAATTCTGAAATTTAAAATTAATAAAAGACTCCTTTATTAGGAGTCTCCTATCTCAATATTTCATTCGCTTCTTTTTCATAAATTTTATCAAATGAAGTCATAACGCGTTGTGATGCTGAAATCATTTTTTGATCTGTCATAAGATCAGCCATCTCCTTCGTCATATCTACATTTGAATTTTCTAGCATATGGTTTTTTACTAATCCTGTTCCGTTCGGTAAATCAGCAATGTTTCCTTCTGCTAGTGTAAAGCTTTTGTTTTCACGTTGCACAAGGCGATTATTCGCTTCTGCATCTACTGTTTTCGTTTGCAAGCGGGCAATATTATTTTGTGTTACTTCATCATATAATGTACCATCTGCTTGTACAGCTACCTTTGCTCCTTCAGGAATACGAATACGTTCATTATTCTCTCCCATAACATAAGCACCTGAAGATGTTTGCAAGTAACGATCACTATTTATTGTAAAACTACCATCCCTCGTTAAGAATGTTTCATCGTTTTTAGATGTAACGAAAAATGATGTTGTACCGGCTGCACCGTCATCTAAAAAGAAATCTGTAGCACTATTTGTCATTTGTATATTTCCTTGTACTAAGTTCACATGCGTTGCGGCTGGCACTACAGCATAATCGACCGAACCGATATTTGTTACAGCCCCATCTCCGCGACGATATGTGTCTTGTACATCAAATACTTTAGAAGTCATATTTTCTGCTTTAAATCCTGTCGTTTGAGCATTTGCAACGTTATTTGAATGAACATTAATACGCTGCATGTAATTCATCATACCCATAGAACCTATATAAAGACCGTTCATACTCGTTTGAATAAGGCAGTTGCCTTATCCTTCACCTCTTTTCTATGATGTTTGCAACATTTGTTTCGCTAAATGTTCCGCTGTAGCGATATGTATGTTTTTCTTCACGTCTTGTCCGTCTGTCATTAATACAATAGGAGCTGATGATACTGCTGGAATTTTCAACAATTCACCACTACTTGCCGTTTCATCAAATTTCGTAAAGACGATACCATCAATATGAATATCCTTAAAGTTCGTAATGATTTCGATCATGTCTTTACTTTTCATCGAAGCTGATAACGTTAAACAAATATAATCTGGCTCTACTTGTCCCATCGTTTCAATCATTTCTTCCACTGTTTCTGACGCACGATAATTTTTTCCAGCTGTATCAATTAAAATATAATCGACGCGCGCTTCTTCTTTAAAGTACGTAAGCGCTCTTGTCATTGCAGCTTCATCACGTACAGCGATTACTTCAAATCCAATTGTCTTTACGTAATCTTGCAATTGCTGCACTGTTCCAATGCGAGAATGGTCTGTCGTAATAAAACCAACCGTTTTTTTCATACCGTGAAATTGCCATGCCATTTTCGCAAGTGTCGTCGTTTTTCCAACACCAGTTGGTCCAATTAATGCAATTGTTTGTACTTCCTTTTCAAATACGTTTTCCGTATTGAAATGAGAGCTCATATCTTCCAATATATATTTGATCACTTCTTCTTCTGTAATCATCGTTGCATTCTCAAACTTCACTTTTAACTTTTCAGCATATGCATGAATGAAGTATTGTTCTACGTCGTTTTGCTCTAGCATACGAATTACTTTTTGAATAATAAATGGTACAGATTCTTGCTTTTCTTTCTTTACAACCACTTCTTCTTTCTTGACAGGAACGACTTTTTTCACAGCTTTTTGCTTTTTCGTTACTTTCGTTTCTTCCTTCTGTTTCACAACGACGATCCCTTTGTTAAACAGCTTTAATAGTTTCTCTTTCTTTCTTGCCCATTCTTCACTATTTCCTGTTTGCATCGCCGCGTATGACATAGGAGTCGTCACGTTTTCTAAATTGTGTAGTACCGATTGAATTCCGTTCGCCTTCACAATTTGTTCTGAAGGCTCATTCACAACATCCATTAATTGCGCATGAAATTGAGCTGTGCCTTCGTTCACTTCTTCCTGTTTATCCTCTGGAAAAGCAACTAACATTTCATAATTCTTTTTCCAAAAAAACGGGATATTTCGTTTCACACTTTCATCGACAACGTAATAATAATCTGTACCATATTGGTCAAATAACTTTCGATACAATTCATTTTTCGAAGCTGCTTTTATTCGCATTAACGCTTCTTTCTTTTCTGTACTTTCCATTACTTCACCCCCTACTATTCAATATAGGCAATTTGATCTACAACAATTTCTGGTGCTAATTCGCTAATACAAAGTACTTGTGCTTCTACTTGATAACGCTCAAGAAGTCTTACAATCGCAAATCTGAAATCTTTTCTACGCGTTAATAATACTGGTTCTCTTCCCATTAACCTCGCTTGTTTCAATACGCGTTGTACTTGCTCAACAACTCGCGTTTCTAAATCTAAATCCCAGTTTAATAAATAACCTTGATAAGAATTGTTCACAACATCTGCGTCTAACTCAATTGAATCTGAGAAGAGCGCCGCATATATTTTACCGTCAGGATTTTTCGCATTTTCACAAATAACTTTTGAAATACATTCCCGGACGAATGACGTTACACCGTCAACATGATTTTGATAAATTTCTTTTCCGTCAATAATACCTTCGATAATGGTTGGTAAATCACGAATAGAAATACCTTCTTTTAGCAATTGTTTAATAACATTTTGAACGAGTGATAAATCAATTTCTTTCTTCTTAATCTCTTCTAATAAAACGCCGTTATCATTTTCAAGGGAGTTAATTAAGTCTTTCACATGTTGACGCTGAATTAACTCATGAAGATTACGTCTAACGACAACATCTAAATGCGTAATTAATATGCTAAGTGGCTCTAACACTTGATAGCCTTTCAATTGTGCATCTTGTACCATATGCTCTAAAATCCAATATCCATCTTCACCAAAAATCGGATCTTTCGCTGGTTCTGCATCTAAATCGGCCATTACATTCGGTGTTTTCAGTGCTAATAAGTAACCTGATTTCAAAACACCTTCAGCTGCCTTCGCACCTTTAATGCGAATAATGTAACGTCCGCGTGGTCTAAAACTCGTATTATCTTTAAAGTTAATTCCAGGAACGTTAATACCAAGGTCGGTAATAATCGACTTCCTCATAAGAACAACTTTATCACGAGCTGTTTCCCCGTTAATTTTCTGCTTTACAAGTGCTGCTAAATCTAAACCTAGTTCTACAATAATTGGATATTTATCTGTAAATACGCCGAATGAATCTTCCACTTGTTGCAGTTGCTCATCTTCACCTTGAATCATTTCTATTTCTTTTTGAAGCTCGTCTTCTTTTTCTTTCTTTATTCGGTTTTTATTACGAATTCCTAAGAAGATAATTGTTCCACCAACGAGCGCGAATGGTAGAAATGGTAGCGGAGTGAAAATACCCATTGCGATAAATAAACCACCAAGTGCATATACAACGACTTCATGCGCTAATAACTCTTTAAAGATACCTTCCGTTACCGTATCCGGTGAACCGTCAAATACACGCGTTACGATAATACCTGTTGAAATCGCAAGCATTAACGAACCAATTTGGTTTACAATTCCGTCGCCGACAGTTAGCTGCGTGTAATGAAGAGCCGCTTCACCAAAGCTCATGCCCTGCTGCATCATACCAACAATTAAACCGAAAATAATATTTACGAATAAAATGACAATCCCGAAAATAACGTCCCCTTTAATGAACTTTCCGGCACCATCCATCGCTCCGTAAAACTCTGTTTCCATATTTAATTTTTTTCGTTTTGCCTGTGCATCTTTTTCTGTAATAATGCGCTGATTTAAATCCGCATCGATAGACATTTGTTTCCCAGGTAAAGAATCAAGTGTAAAACGAGCTGCAACTTCAGCTGTACGTGATGCACCGTTTGCAACGATAAACTGGAATATGATTAATACTGTAAAAATAACGATACCAATTAATAAGTTCCCGCCAATTACGAATTGACCGAACTCTTCAATAACATGACCGGCATTTCCGTTTGTCAAAATCGCTCGCGTCGTCGATACGTTAATCGATACGCGGAAAATTCCGATTAATAACAACATCGTCGGAAATGACTTTAATTCATCCCACTCGTTAATACTTGTCGCTCGCATATAAATAAGCACTGACATACTTAGTAGAAAAACGATAATGATATCAAGTATAAATGGTGGAAGTGGAATTAAGAGCGCCACTACGAATGACGCTGCTAAAAAGATAGAAAAATAGGTTCTTGCAGAATCTATCTTAAACAAAGAGATCTCCTCCAAACGCGCTATTATACTTCAAGTTCATTCGTTTGAATTAAATAGCGCATAACTTCAATTACAGCTACGTATAAATCTTCTGGAATCGCCTCATCTTCCTCGACTTGATAATATAAAGAACGAGCAAGTGGACGGTTTTCCACCATTGGTATTTCTTGTTCACGGGCAAGCGTTCGTATATATAATGCGAGCTCATCTTCCCCTTTTGCAACGACAATTGGCGCTGCATCAACGTGTTTATTGTACCTGAGTACGACCGAAATATGAGTCGGGTTATTTACAATAAACGTTGCGCCATCCATCTTCTTCGCAATTGTCCCTTGCAATATGGCGTGCATAAAGTTTTTTCGTTTCCCTTTTACTTGCGGGTCCCCTTCATTATCTTTATGCTCTTGTTTTACTTCTTCTTTTTTCATCTTAATATCTTGTTCGTACTCCCACTTTTGATATATAAAATCGATAATAGAAAGAACAATTAATATAATTAAAATAGCTAAAAAGATAAATTTAATTTGCCTAATAATTTCAGTAAGTGACGCAGTCCAGTTAAATCCAATCATACTAACGATTTTCTCTAAATTCTTTTTAAAAAGAACGTAAGCGACGTAACCGATTAATCCCATATAAAACAATGATTTCAAAATATCTACTAAACTTTTACGACTAAATAATCTCGTAAAATAGTTTTTCGGATTAATACGTGACGCTTTTGGCTTAATGACTTTAGAAGAAAATAAGAAACCAACTTGAATCATATAATTGAATAAATGAAAAGCGTATACGAGTATTAATATCGGAGCTGATACTTTCAGAAGTAATATACCCATTAAATAAAAATACTCAGTCGAATCTGTATTTTTTCCAATTTGATCAAACAGCACCGCTACGGAATTCGCAATCTCAAACCCTAGCCAATCTCCGAAAAAGTAAACGACAACTGCTAATACAAGAATGGAAAATAAATTATTTAAATCTTTACTCCGGGCGATATTCCCTTCTTCACGCGATTTTTTACGCTTCTGCGGGGTGGCCTTTTCTGTTTTATTATCCTTTGCCATGCGCGTCCCCCTACTTCGTTAAGAAAAAGTTAAATAGTTTCGTATATTCCTCAAGCAATACATCCGTCATATTTTTAAACACATAACCGAGCATCGGTACACTCATCGCAATAAACAAAATACCACACGTTATTTTAATTACGTACGCATTCATAAAAACGTTTAACTGCGGTGCGTTTTTTGCGATTAATATAAGGACAAAGTTAATAATGAATAAACTTCCCATTAGCGGAAGCGCAATTTCAACCGCTGATGTAATTGCAAATAATAACGTTGCGAGTAGACTATCTAAAAAACTAGTCGTCAGCAATTTTGAAATCGCCTCTGTATATTGAAACGACTTTAAAATCGTGGCAACGAAATAATTAATGCCGCCAAGCGAAATGAAAATAATAAGAAAGAACATATCAAAAAGTGTTGAAAGTAAAGTAGACTGTGATCCTGCATTTACATCAAATAAACTTGCCTGTGATAAGCCGATATCAAAGTCTAAAATATGTCCAGCCATTTTCGGAATGTTCCACAGCATTTCTACAATTTTTGAGAGAGATAATCCAATTACAATTTGTGTTGCTGCATAAGCTGCAACGTCCCAAACTGTCTTTATATGAGAGATATCCACTTGATCAGCAACTGTAACCGAAAGACCGAGCCCGAATGTAACCTTCGCCATCGCTGGAATGGATCGACCAGAGAAAAACGGTAAAAAATATAAAAATGAAGTAATGCGGCAAAACGCAAAAAACGTCGCCGCCCATAATTCCATATTCATTTCAGTTCCCCTATCTTAGTACGAACGCAATAGCGATGGAATTTTATCAAATAAATCTAAAATAAGCGTCGTTAACTCTTGAAACATCCACGGACCTAAAATGATAATAACGAGTACAATACTCGCCATTTTCGGTAAAAATGTCAGCGTTTGCTCTTGAATTTGCATCATCGCCATAATAACAGCGATGATAATAACGACAATCATACTTACACCGGCAACCGGCATTAAAATCATTACCCCTTTATAAAAAAAGGTTTGAAAAATATCTATAATTGGTGACGTATTCATTTATATGACTCCTATCACATAGCATCAAACGCTTCAGGCGACCGTTTTAAACATAATGTCGACGATTTTTGTATATCCACCTAAATATACGAAAACGAGTATTTTAAATGGTAAACTTAAAATCATCGGCGGTACCATCATCATCCCGAGGTACATTAACAGTGTACTAATAATCAAATCTATAAATACAAACGCTAAATAAATGAACATCCCTGTAAGTAAACCTTTTTGAATTTGCGTTAACGTAAAGGATGGCACAAGCGTAAATAGTGAAAGGTCCTTTAAATCTTTCGGTAACTCTTCTCCGCGTACTTTCAGCATCATTTTTAAATCATGCTTATACGTATGCTTCGACATATACTCTTTCATAATTGGAGCTGTCGTCTCCGCAGCTTGACTTACTGTTATTTTCTCTTTCGTCATCGGATCCCACACATCGCTCTTCAGTTGCCCAAGTACAGGCTGCATCGTAAAGAGTGATAAAAATAATGCAAGTCCAACAAGTACTTGGTTCGGTGGTAAATTCATTACCCCGAGTCCTTGACGTGTAATCCCAAGAACGATCATAAAATAAGTAAAATGTGTAAATAATAGAACGATAGATGAAGATAATGATAAAAGGGTAACGAGCGCAAATAGCTGTACACTTGAATTACTCGTAAACTCTTTTCCATTTTCGAAATTAATAAAACCGTTTTGGGCTGCATACGCTGGATTTACAAAAATAATTGAAAAAACGATAGAAAATACGAAAATAACGGCTAATAATGATAACTGTTTCTTTATTCTCATGATGGATCCTCTACTTTTTTCGTTTCACTCTTCACCGCGTCTTCTAGCGCTTGTTGAAACTGATTTCCTGTTCCTGTTAATTGCACAGATTGTACACCGTTATTACTAATAACAGTGAACACTTGCTTGCCGTCTACTTCAAATAAAAAGGCGCTCGTTTGATGATTTAAATAAACGCCGTCCTTCACTTGAATGTGGCCATTTTCACCTTGTTTAAAAAACTGCTGTTTGCGCGTCTTTTTCGTCATATAATATGCACCGTAACCGAGCGCAC
Organism: Bacillus cereus group sp. BfR-BA-01350; assembly: GCF_022663775.1. Taxonomy (NCBI): domain Bacteria; kingdom Bacillati; phylum Bacillota; class Bacilli; order Caryophanales; family Bacillaceae; genus Bacillus; species Bacillus cereus group sp. BfR-BA-01350. Next base: position 194,074 of record NZ_JAKUGD010000001.1, on the reverse strand, counting down.
CAAACAGTAAAACGACTTGAAATAAGGTCGTCATATACGACATATGACTCCTCCTCTACTCTTTATCTTGCATTTGACTTTGTGCTTTCATAAGCGCAGCTTGCTTCTTGTCAGCTTCAATTTCAGAAATAATAATACCGAACTTCTCGTCCATTACGATCGCTTCCCCAATGCCGACTTTCATATTACTTAAATACACATCTACTTTATGTCCTAAGTTTTTCTCTACTTCCAGAACATCGCCCACTTTTAACGCTTTCACATCACCAAGTGTAATAGATGTTTTTCCAAGCTTTACACCAAGTTCAATCGAAATATCTGAAACAGTATCAATATGTGCTTTACTTGCTTCATTTCGCTTTCCTGCAAATTCTTCTAACCCCATTAATGACACAGGAGATACTTCATGCTTCATATGGATCCTCCTACTCTACAAAACTTTTAAATAAGAGCGCCTTACGCGTTCCGTCTTTTCCAATAAAACAATTAAATTTATGCTTTCCATCTACATAACCACGCAATTGGTCCGAAACTTTCGTATAAAGCGGAATAATATCGCCCTCTTCAATTTGTTCAATCTCACCCATTGTCATCTTCTGCTCACCAATCGCAACGTGAACAGGTTTATACACTTGATTTACTTTCACTTCCACTTCAGACGTATACTTTTTACGCTTATCCGAAGAATGTTCGACAATATTTTCAGACGTTAACTTATCCATAATTTCTTCAACAGATAAGAATGGAATCCCAATACGCACCGTCGTATTCCAAAAATCTGTTTTCATATTTACGTTCAGCAATGAAATAATATCGCTCGCTGTCGTAATCTTAAGTGCATTTGGATCTGTCTCAGTCGTTACAAATGTCGGTTTAATCGCAACAACGCTTTCAAATGATTGCTCTAAATTTTTACATAAAAGTGAGAATATATTATCAAGCGTTAAAAACTCAAATGCTGTTAACGGTCTACGCATCGTAAAATTACGCTTACTATCTCCGCCAAGCCAGCATTCATGAATATAAATAACAAACGCTAAATCAATCTCAATCACAATTTCTCCAAGCTCTGGGAGTCCGAGATCAATGACGCAATATAAATAATAATCTTTCGGCATTTTCTCCACATACTCACTCGTAAATGGAACTTGCTCAACTGTCGAAGGCTCTAGCTCAATTGGAATACGCATACGCGCTGACAACGTCTGTGACGTCTGTTTCCCAAACGTCGAAGCAATCGCTTGCAGACTACGTAAATGTTCCACACCGAACTTCTCCGGTCTATTAAAATCATACTCTTGAAATTTATTTTGCTTCCCTGCTACTTGTGTGAAAGCTGGCATTTCCTCGCCTTCATTTACCGCCTTCAGCAGGGCATCAATTTGTTCTTGGCTTAATTTATCGCCACTCATGAAAATCCCCTTCCCTACCTTTTCAACTCAACGATTTCGACATACATTTTTCCATTTTTCGTCAAAATCTTTCCGGTTCCAATCTCTTCATTCTCAAGCATAAGACGCACCGTATTTTTCGTTGAATTTTCAAGACGATACAATGTACCTTTCGTAATATGAAGCAGATCCTCAATTTTCTTTTTCGTATTTCCGATTTCAAAATAAATTGTTAACGGAATATCATCTTGTAATTTCAAATCTAGCCAACTCCCATATCATGTTCACGAAAATTTCATATTCTCTCTATATAATGAAATTCTTTATTTTGAAACGTCGATATTTAATATTTTTTTAATATATCCTTGCGTTTCTTTAAATGGAGGTACACCCCCGTATTTTCTCACATTACCAGGACCAGCATTATAAGATGCAAGCGCTAGTACTAAATCGCCGTTATTTCTCTTTAAATAACCACTTAACTCTTTCACGCCGCCCTCAATACTCTCAGCTGGTGAAAATGGATTTTTTATACCCATCTCTTTCACATTCGCTGGCATAAGCTGCATAAGCCCCATCGCCCCTGCATGAGACACCGTTTTCGGATTGAAATTAGACTCAACTTCAATCATTTTTTGAATTAATGTTTTCGGAATTCCATATGTACGACTAACGCGCTCAATAATATCCTCATACTTTCCTTCATTCAAAGAACGTATTTTCTGAATATTATACTTCTCCGTTAATTTCCACGTATCAGCAACCTCATTTTTCGTTTCTGGGAAACGTCGCTCAAACTCTTTTTGTGCAACTTGCACTTCATCTGCTTTCTTCGTTTCAGACTTACTTACTCCCTCTACTTTATGAATAGGTTCCCCCGGTTTATTAACAACCGTTTCTATTTTAGTAGATTGTACCGGCTGACTCATATCCTCTACTTTTGCCGGCTGCGTAGTAGCCTTCGTCTCCTTCACAGGTTCACTCTGCAATTTCTCTTGAAAACGACTACTAACGAAAGCCTGTGGACTACTTAACTTTTGCTGAAATTGTCCTTTTTTATATGCAAGTACTTCTTTTACTATATTTCCAACTACCATAATATCACCTTTTCGGTAAACAAAGATAATCTAATATTAGAGTTTTTTTTAAAAGTTTGCAATAATCCTTTGTAATAAAAAAACAACTAAATTGTTAAACTGTTATTTTTTTATATTTATTAATTCAAATTTTCAGTTGACACTTGATATAGCAAGGATTACAATAAATTCGAAATTGTTTTTTTTGTATATTACCGTTTAGGAATTAACAGAAAAATCAAAATTAAAAAATGGGGGTTCTTAATCATGAGAATTAATACAAATATTAATAGCATGCGTACACAAGAGTACATGCGCCAAAACCAAGCAAAAATGAGTAACTCAATGGACCGTTTATCAAGCGGTAAACGTATCAACAACGCTTCTGACGATGCAGCAGGTCTTGCAATCGCAACTCGTATGCGTGCACGTGAAAGCGGATTAGGTGTTGCTTCTAACAACACACAAGACGGTATTTCTTTAATCCGTACAGCTGACTCAGCAATGAACTCAGTATCTAACATCTTACTTCGTATGCGTGACCTTGCTAACCAATCTGCAAATGGTACGAATACAGATAAAAACAAAGCGGCTCTTGATAAAGAGTTCTCTGCATTAAAAGAGCAAATTGACTATATCTCAAACAATACTGAGTTCAATGACAAAAAATTATTAGATGGTAGTAACAAAACTATCTCTATTCAAACACTAGACTCTGATGTTACAGGTAAACAAATTCAAATCCAATTATCTAACACTTCTTCTACTTCACTAGGTATTAAAGGATTATCAATTAATGGTGCTGCTTCTGGCACTCCAATATCTAGCGTTGCAACAGATTTAATCAATGCAGCAACAGGTACAAACGCGAAGGAAGCAGGCTCTGCTGAACAATTAAAAGCTTACGTTGCTGCTGGTGACCCTGCTACGCACGACTCAGCAAGAAGTGCGGCAGTAGCAGCCTTTGAAGAAAACTTTAACAAAGTTAAATCAGCTATGACTGCAGAAGATGTAGCTAAAGTTTCAGCAGCACTTGATACTTTCAAATCTACTAGTGTTCCTGGCAATACTGACGAAAATGTACAAGCAATTGGAAAAGCATTTTTAGCGGCTGCTAAACCAATTGATACTGATGATGTAACAGCTGCAAACCAAAAAGCTCAAGAATTATCAGATTTAGCAGCTGATGATGATGCCGGTTTAGCAATGAAAAATTTTGTAGCTGAATTTGATAAAGTTAAGCGTGGTATGAATAAAGAAGATGTAGCTAAAATTTCAGAGGCTATTGATAATTACAACAAAGTTGATGGTTCTGGTAAATCTTTAACAGCAGCACGTGCAATTGGTGATATGTTTAAAGCTGCAACATCTTCAGCAGCAGAAACTCCTACTGGAAATGCTAATTTAGCAATTAAAGCTATCGACGAAGCTCTTGAAAAAATAGCTTCTAACCGTGCAACTCTAGGTGCTACATTAAACCGTCTTGACTTTAACGTAAACAACCTTAAGAGCCAACAATCTAGCATGGCTTCAGCTGCTTCTCAAGTAGAAGATGCTGACATGGCGAAAGAAATGTCTGAAATGACTAAGTTCAAAATCTTGAACGAAGCTGGTATCAGCATGCTTTCTCAAGCAAACCAAACTCCACAAATGGTTTCCAAATTATTACAATAATCCATTTGAGATGAATAAACCTCTTCGCTTGCGAAGAGGTTTATTTTTTCTATATAGATAGATTCAAAGCTTTCTTTTTGACTTAAATAGAAGCTCTAGCCATATTTTGAAGCGGTCAGGGCTTATTTTCGTTCTCTTCCCTTGTTTTAAAACAAAAAGATACAATAAGCATAAGGCTTTCTATCCTTCCATAGCTATTTACTAGCCTTAAAACACCTACCGCATATAACAACCTATAAAGAGTTGCTATTATGCGTATTGATACGAATGTTTTGAGTATGATTGCTAGGCAGTCGTTGTATGGAAATAAGCAATGCATGAATATTATGGATTTTTTTGCGTCAAGTAAGATATGTATTTTGATTCGTATTGTTTCTCAAGTTAACACAATCCTCCTTTACCGTTGTGTTCTTAAAAACATTCCCATACAAAAGCAAAAGGGAAATACATATAAACTATGTACTTCCCTTTTATTTTGTACCCAATACTTTTATGGCGCTACCGTCATAACTTGTCCTCTACGGTCGATCCTTATTTTCATTTTTCCGTCTTGTGCGTTATATAATCCCAGTTTATGTAATTCTATTTTACAATCTTGTACGAAAGTTGGTAATTTACGAATTTGATCGACATCGGAACTTTTAATGAAATAAGTTAAATGTTGCGTCATATCTTTCACATCTTGTACAAGCTCTTCCTTTTCACGTTTTAGCCTTTCATTTTCTAATTTTAACGCTTGCAATTCACTTTCAAGACTATTTCTATTCGACTCTTCTTTGAAATGCCCTGCAGCCATGCTAGACAGCTTATAAATACCTTCCATAAACTGATGCAATTCATCTTCTTTTCTTTCACTATATTGACTAATTGTTTCAAAGTTATCAACGATACCAGATATAATTGTTACGAGACTTTTTTCATTCTCTTTATATGGAACTTCCTCTTTTAATACCTGTTTATTTTCTTTTTTTGGTTCAACATTTGTTTCTTTTACAGGTATATATTTACGCTTTCTTCCCGGTTTTTGTTTTTCAATATTTTCAAACGGTATTTCACGTTTTTTTAATTTGTAATACGTATTTTGTAATTGACTTTCTGTTTTCGGGAAAAGATTTAGTTCGTTTTTACTAACATATTTTGAAATGTTAATAATGTTTAAATCGTGACGTTGGCAAAATTGATACACTTCATACAGTAACTCTAGTTCAGACTTGAGCCATGTGATCGTTGATTTTTCATATGCTCGCATCCCGCCATGTTTTTCTATATCTATTTGAAATAATACCATTCTATTATGTAAATCAACTAGTTCTTCATATTTTACTTGGAATTGTTTTTCTATTTTTTTAAATTCCGCTTCTAGTTGCATATCGTTCATTTTATTATTTGACATGTTTTGTAAGAGACTTAATACATTGATTGCTGTGTGGTGATACATAATCTGTGCCACTCCCCCTCATCCTTTCACAATTCTCATCTGACTCCCATGTCTTTTCAGAAAATAGCAATTTTTTCATATCCATATTATAACATTTCTAAATTGTCTGTCAAATAATAAACATACAAAAATGTATAGAAAGTATAGAAATAGAAAAAGATTTTTTATTCATATGCATAATTGCATATGAATCACTTTTAATTATATTATATGGTATTTAGAATGTAATTTCACCGAAAAAATTTGCGTTATCACGAAAAATTACTAAAATAATCCAAAAATGCATTTTTATATTTTTAAATCAAACATCTTCAAATGAAGATTGTTCATACATACAACCAAAAACACTCCAAAAACATTCCATCTTTCCACCTATACAGAATATAGAACACTAAAAAGGAACTAACCAATACTACATATGGCTAGTTCCCTTCTCTCCACTATAATAATAGAATTGTAAATAGCGTCTGCAAACCCTCAATCAAGGCCTCACTTCTTCTACTTACCTAATAAAACCACTCCATATCTCTCGTCTCACATCGTATAGTGCTTTATTAAGCGCTAATTACTACCATACATAGCTAGTTCATCTATTCCTATAAATAGATGAGAGTTATACTCCAACTCTTCTAAAACTATCTTGGCCACTCTCTTGCCTCACTTACCCAAAACCACTTCATATCTCTGGTCTCACATGGCATGAGGTTTTATTAGGCACTGACCGCCACCACACATAGCTAGATCTTCTATTCAAGCAAAACAAGCGCTTTTAACACTCTTTTACAACACTAACTTATCTACTAAACCGATTAACTCTTGAATATCTGGCTTGCTTACTTGAGCATTTGCTCCCACAGCTTCGCCTTTATGGAATAATTCATTTGTAATTAAGGAAGAGAAAATAACGACTGGTAAACGATTCATTATCTCGCTGTCTTTAATTACTTTCGTTAAATGGTGTCCATCCATTTTTGGCATTTCAATATCCGTAATGAGCAAGTGAATATGTTCAAACATTTTTTCGCCTTGCTCTTTCGCTAGTTTTTCAATTTGCGCTAACGCTTCTGCACCATTACTGAAGAAGTTCATTTTCGTATATCCAGCTGATGATAATGTTTCTTCTAATATTTGACGAAGCATCGCTGAGTCTTCTGCAATATAAATAACTTTTTCAGCTCGATCTGTTTTTTGCTCTAATCCTGCGAGTGATTTATTTTCATAACCAGTGTTGCTAATTTCGCAAACAATTTTTTCATAATCTAATAGTAAGATGATTTTTCCATCTAGTTTTACAATACCAGATGTCGTTTCTTCTAATCCCATAGATAATGAAGCTGGCTCATCAATTTGCTCCCATGAAATACGTTGAATACGATGCACTTCATCCACACGGAAAATAACCTTCATTTGGTTTAACTCTGAAATGATAAATTTCGTTTGATCAAGTGGCTTTGTCGATTTTAAATTAAGAGCTGTCGCTAAGTTAATAACTGGTAAAATTTCACCGCGTACTTGAACAACACCTTCAACTGCATGATGAGATTCTGGCACAGTTGTAACTGGGAATGGATTAATGATTTCACGTACTTTCATTACATTGATACTAAATAGATTTTCGCCAACAGTATATGTAACAATCTCTAATTCATTTGTTCCGCTTTCTAATAAAATACTTTGTGCTTGTGACATAAAGATGTAGCTCCCCTTTCATTAATTCCGTATATCTAATTATTAAGCTTTATAAAAACGAAAAAGTCAACTATCTATATAAAAAATATAGATAGTCGAACGATTCATTTTTTAAAACGATCTTTCATCTTGTATAATCGAAGCAAGTGCCTCTAGTAATACTTCTTGCGCTCCTACAATTTCAGTCGGCATTGCTTCCCATTTTTTCGAAAGCTCTGTTTCTACTCTCATTCTTAACTCTTGGTTCATTTCTCCAAGCACATATTCTTTCGTTGCAATATCAACATCCAGTAGCGCAAGTGCATATAGTTCTGGATCATTTATTTCTTCAAATAATCGTTTTAAAACTGCCGGTGCTATATGTTTTAATTTTTCAATATGAATTTCCTTATCTGAAAATAGTAACTCATATTGAATAAACGTAACATTTTCTTTAATTACTTTAAAATAACAATTATTTTTTTTATCATTTACAAAATAACCGTTCGGATCAGCAATAATACTCTCTACTTTACGAATTAAATCTGGCAAACTACTCGCTATCATTACAGTCCGCTGCTCAACCTCACTTGGCGAAATGAATGTAACGCGATACTTATTCTGCGCCATCCTCCTCACCTCTCCTTTGATAGAAATTCAGTCTAATTGTATACTAAATTAACTTAAACTTATTTCACATGAACGCTTCTAAACTTAGATAGATCCTATCGTAAAAGAACGAAGGAGTACTACCCAACAATTTGCCTTAGAACCAATCAATATCTCTCTGTTCTTACAACACACGAGCCACTTATTGACACCGACGACTGCGACTACACTTCACTTAAATCTTCTCAAACTACCCTAGCAACTCTACATATCTCTGGTCTTAAACACCAGTCGAGATTCTATTAGGCACTGACCGCCACCACACATCGCCAGGTCCTCTCTCAAAACCTAAAAAAGAGCTTTTAAAATCTTTTAAGATCTTTTCAGTAACTCGATGTTATTAAACCAAAACGCAATTTGCTGATCCGTTATCCCTGATAACGTAACAAAAAACTCACGGCATTTCATCTCATCTTTAAATAGTTGATACTTCCACTCGCCATCACTACCAACACTTATGAAATAAAACTCATGAATACGGCCAATGATTGCTTGTTTTTCACCAAATGAATAGGGAGGCACTTGCTTAATTTCAAATTGATCCGGTAAATATACATGCTCTTCTCGTTCTATTTTTAACACTTGCTCAGCAAGTTCACGCTTATTTTCGAAAAAAGGCAATTGTAAAATTCGCTCTTGTCTTGTCATACGAATAAAAAACCCTTTCTACTTCCTTATAAATTTTCTTTATGATTTATTATCGAATTAAGTTGACAACTTCATTTAATACTTCATCTGAAATTTTAATTACTTTTGCATTTCCTTGGAAGCCACGTTGGTATAGCATTAAATCAACGAATTCTACAGATAAATCTACGTTTGCACCTTCTTGTGCACTACCACGTACTTTTCCTGCACCATTTTGACCAGATACGCCAAGTGTTAAAATACCAGTTGTATTTGTCGCTGTAAAGTTACCATTACCAGTTTTCATTAGGCCGCCTTCATTCGGGAACATCCCAACAGCTAATTGACCTGCTGCTTTCATACTTCCATCAGAATATTTTACCATTACATATCCACCGTCAGCAATAAAGCAATCTTTCACAGTTGCCGCTGGTCTACCATCTACATTTGTTACTGCTATCGTTTTCTCAGTTGGGTGGTTTGTTAATTTACTAAAGTCTATTTTTACTGTTCCATTATTAAATGGTATATTCGCTTCAGGGTTTACCGGATCTGGCTTCCCTACCTCATTGAATTTTACATTACCACCTGCGCCTTGAACCTCTGTAAACTCTGTTTCTTTCTTCGATTCGTTACGCATCTTTACTGTATATTTATAATTATGTTCACCATCTTGTGTAAACTCTACGCGCATTGTCCATGTATTACCGGCATCATCGTATGCAGGCAATTCTTGCGTAATTTGTTTTGCATCAGCTGGAATGTTTCCTCCAACGATTCCTTGTGACGTTCGAATACCACCGATTGCTGATCCCATTGGAATTTGCAATGGTCCCGGAATACCAGATAAGTCAACATTACCAGTTGATGGATCGGCTGGATAAGCAAATACATATTGACCTTCTGTATTCGTAATATAGTAATCTGAAGATATTGCAAATGTTCCTTTACGTGTAAATTCCATATTTCCGCCTTTTGAATCACCTACAACGAAGAAACCATTACCTTCCAATGCTGCTTGTGTTTTACCACCAGTTAACGTAATTGTACCATCGGTATAATCCGTCACCGTTCCGCTCATTTTCACGCCGTTACCGATACTTTTTGGGTTCGTCCCTGCGTATCTATCGTCACCTTTTGCACCAACTGAATTGTTGTACAATAAATCATCAAACATCGCTTTTTGTTTTTTATAACCTACTGTTTGTGCATTCGCAATATTATTTGAAGTTACACTTAATGCATTTTGTGTTGCATTCATCCCTGAAATACTTGTATATAATGCTTTAATCATAACGTATGAACACTCCCTTATGAATTTGTTGTTTTTACTTCTTCAGTTACTTTCTGGTCGTCTTTCTTTACGTCTTCTGGATTCGTTTCTCCAATCGGTTTATCAGACACTCTCTCAACAAAGCGAAGAGAGACAACTTTATTATCAATTACGAGCTGTACATCGTTATTTTCTGCAAGGCGAACTGTCTCTACTTGACCAGTTACTTTGTTACCGTCACCGTCAACACCTCTTACGTACTTCCCTAAAAACTTCATTCCGCCATCAAGCGCTGTCGAATACATCGTCGTTCTTAAAGAGTCAACTGCCTTTGTCATATTTTGCACTTGTTCCATAAGAGATAACTGCGCTGTTTGATTCATCATTTGATTCATATCCATCGCATTGAATGGATCTTGGTGCTGGAAACTCGATAAAAACAATTTTAGAAAATCGTCTTTTCCCATTACACCAGGCGTTTTCTGTTCACTTGCTGCTACTCCATTCGTTTGCCCTACTGGCGATTGTACACCGTTAACAGGGACATTACTTCTTTGCGCTCCTGCTTGTAACGGAATATGATTTGTACTCGTTGTATTTAATCCAACTGTTGGCACGCTTTATTCCTCCAATAACCCCGCAAATTCTTTTGATTGTTGATTCTCCTGTTTCGTACTCGCTACTTTTTGTTTTTGCCTTTGCTCTTGTTCTCGCTGTTCTTTACGGTTTTCATCTTTATCTGAATAGCTAATTTGTATATTGATTTCTTTTTCTTTTAACTTTAATCTCAATTCATCAAAAATGATTTCAACACGTTTTTTTGCATCGTGTTTTTCCATTTCTACATGAACATCAATTTGATCTCCGTGTTTTCTCATAAACACAGTTAATGTACCAAGTTTTTCTGGATTGAGCTGGAATAAAACACGTTCTTGTTTCACTACAAATTTTTGCAGCGCTTCTACTTGCGCTTCCATTTTCTTTCCTAAGTCAGGCAATGAAACCTTCTCAGCGCCACTATTTGACTTTCCTACTTGATCGGTACTTGTCGCTTTATTTAATAACTCCGCACCCGCAGAACTTGAATCGTTTAATGTATCACCTTCTGGTAACTCTACCTTTACATCATCGCTCTCTGATTTTAAAAGATCTAGGTCTAAGTCTTTAGAGTCTTCTTGTTTCTTTGCGATATTACAAGTTTCTGCTTCTACAACTTTCAATGCTTCCATCGTTTGCTCTGGCATCGTCACTTTGTCTAATACCATTTGCATTGTATCTTCTAAACATATGGCATTTTTGATATTCATATTGGAAAGGAGCTCTTGTAATTGTTGTAATTCACCTGCCGGCAATTCGTTAAGTTTTATATTTCCATATTCTTTATATAGCTCTTGTATTTTTTGTATGTATTGATATAACAATTCTGGCTGCACACGTAATTGCTCAATTGCAACCATTTGCTCAGATACAGCTAATAATAACTGTTCTGTCTCTTTTTTTTCTTCTTTCTTTACAAAAGGTGCTTCTTTCGTTACCGATTTTTTAGAAAGACTATACTCTTTTTTCTCTTCAATTGGCGCTTCTTCTCGTTTCGTTTTCTCCGTTTTCGGCTGCTTTTTATTTTCCATTCTCATCGTACTATCGAATGAAGAATTTTCACTTTTTAATTGTATTTCTAGCCCTTTTTCTTTTTGCGGAGGTAAACTTTGTTGCACCGGTAATACAGATTGTATCACTACATTCACCTCATCCATTCATACACATTTTCAAATCAAGAAGCATTTTTTCTTCCAGCTTTTCTTGTATTTTCGCAAGCTTCTTACAATCTTCTTGATACATTTCATCAATAACACGTTCTTTTTCTTTTACTTGTTCTAAAAGGCTTTCATTTTTTTGAATAAAATCTTCTGTTTTTTTTATTTTCCGATTCCATTCTTCTATTCTTTCAGGTGAAAACGTATGTGATGAAAGCATACCAGCCATAATACGTTGCCCAGTTTGTACGACTTTACTACGCGATTTCACAACATATAAATCATATTCTTTTTTTTGTTCTATTTTTCTTTTTTCAGCTGTTAATTCGTATACTTCTTTTAAAATCTGTTCTTTTTCTTGATTTATTTGTAATTTTATCGTGTCGTACTGCTGCTTATCCACCTGTTTTCATAGCCCCTTCCTATTATAACGCTCTCTTTTTCTATTATATAGTTTTTTTCCAAAAAAATCTGTGAAATATTAAAAAACAAAAAAATAAGACCTCAGAGCATGAGGCCTTATATTATATGGTGCATCGCTTGCACAATATCATCAAATTGGAAGCTATCCGATCGACCTTGCTTTAAAAATGTATTTATACCTTCTACTTTATTTTTACATTCAAAAATATAAGCATTTTCTTCATTTTCTTGAATCGTTCCCAATTTGAAATACAATTCATTTTCCTTATAAATAGATAAGATTTTTCTCATTTCATTTGCAAGTTGCCAATGGTTCGCCGACACGATTTCTTCCATAATCCTACTTACTGAATCTAATACTGAAATCGCAGGATAGTGACTGAGTGTTGCAAGCTCACGTTTTAATACAATATGCCCATCTAAAATACCACGTGCTAAATCTGGTACAGGGCCATTTAAATCATCTCCATCAACGAGTACAGTATAAATACCTGTTATGGATCCTTTTTTCGTTTTTCCAGAACGCTCTAACAACTTCTTCATGTAACTTTCCATTAAGAGTGTTTTGCCACCAATCGGTAACTCTTTAACGGCAATGTCAACACTTCTACGTGCATCAGCAAAACGAGTAACAGAATCCATCATAAGTAGTACGTTGTTACCTTGATCACGGAAGTATTCGGCAATAGATGTTGCAAGCTTAGCGGCACGAAGTTGCATAAGGTGACTTTCATCTGACGTCGCTACAACAACGACGCTTTTCCTCATACCTTCCTCGCCTAATTCTTTTCGAATAAAGTCTTTTACTTCTCGGCCACGTTCTCCTACTAAACTAATAACGTTTATATCCGCTTTTGCATTTTTCGCAATCATGCCGAGTAAAGTAGATTTCCCAACACCAGACCCAGCGAAAATACCAATCTTTTGACCGATACCAATTGTTAGCATAGAATCAATGGATTTAATTCCCGTTTCAAATACTTCAGTAATCTCTTCACGTTCAAATGCATGAATCGGCGGAGCATCTAGTTTTATTTTTTGCAGCGGAATGTTTTCAGCGTTCTCATTTAACACTTCACCATTTGCACTTAACACTTTTCCGAGCAAATGATTACCACGAGGTATAACAACATCTTCTGCAATTAGTGTAACTGAATCTCCGTAACATACTTTTTCTGTCTGTTCAAACGGAAGTAACATATTGTTTTCTTTTTCAATTGCAATTACTTCACATAAGACGTTATGTTCCCCAACGAGACAAACATCACCGATTTTCGCCTTCGGTCCCTTCGCTACGAAAAACTGCTCTTGCACACTATGAACTTTACCGACTTTCGTATAAAACGGTGTTTCAATAAATGTATTCCATTTTTGGTTTTCATTCATTAATATTCGATTCATACATTTTGCTCCTCAAATAACTTCTCTTCTTCCCATTTCTGGCGAAGTTTCGCAAATATAGGTACAAATTTAAATTCAAAGAACTCTTTCTCTTCTTCCAGAACAAATTCACCAAACTGTAAGGAAAAATCATATTTCCATTCTACTAATTGTAGTAGCCAGTATTCTTTCGTATTTTCCTTCTCTTCTTGAATACGTTCAAATGTTTCTGGATGTACTGTAATGACTAGTTTTTCAAACGAAGTAGGCAATGTTTGAACAATGCCAGTTAAAATAGGTAATACATCAAGTAATCGCGAATCTACTGCTTGATTTACAATTTTTTCTGCTAGTTGAAAAGATTGATCCCATAATAATTCTGTCCATTCGTACGCTGTTTCTTGTTGCTCTTTTTGAAACTGCAAACGCTCAGACTCTATCTGTTTCATTTGCTGCTGAACATGCATTTGAAATTGTTCCTTATCTTGCAATAGCTGTTGACGCTCTCGTTCTAACACTTGCTGCTCTTGTCTTAGTTGGTGCATTTCAATATGTAACGATTCTTGCTGTGCACGAAGCTCTTCATGATCTACTTGTATTTCTTCTTCAGCGTAAACGGGTATTGGTTTTGGAAATTGTAGTTCATACGTTTCTTCAGAAAAAGAAACAGAATTCTTCGGAATTCTGTTTTTAAATAAGGACATCCTCTTCACCTCTTTGAACGATAATTCTTCCTTCTTTCTCTAGCTTTTTCACTGTACCAGTGATCGTTTGCTGTGCCTTTTCAGCATCCGTCATCTTAAGCGGTCCTAAGCCATCTAATTCTTCTAGAATCATCTCTTTACGGTTTGAAGACATACATGTAAATAATTTCTCTTTAATTTCTTCTTTTGCAATTTTAAGTGCCTTCGCAAGTACGCCGTTATCCGTAATTTCTTCTAATACACGGCGAAGCGCAAGATCTTCAAGACCGAGTAAATCTTCAAAGACAAACATATTTTCTTTAATTTTCTCAGATAACTCATAATCGATTTCATCCAGTCTTTGAAAAACAGTTTTTTCAACACCTCGTGAAACGTTATTTAAAATGTTCACTATCGTTTTCAAGCCATCTGTTTTATTAATCGCACTAAATGCCATATTATTTAATTTTGATTTTAATAACTCACCAATTTGATTAATTAATTCACCATCAACTTGCTCTAGTTTCGCAATACCCATTACCGTTTCTACTCGCTTATGATCTGGTAATCTCTCAATTAATTGAGAAGCAAGTTGCGGTTTAATATAAGAAGCGATAATCGCAATCGTTTGTGGTGATTCATCATTAAGTACTGTAAGAAGTGGTTCTAAATCTGTAAGTGAATTTAAGAATTCAAACGGATTATCTTTGTTATACCAAAGGTCTTCTAATAATTTTTCCAACTCATCTTCTGGCATATTTTTAAATATGCGACGAATATACTCTTTATCTGGAGTTACTAGATTCAATTCTTTTACATTCAGTTCATATAAGAACTCCCCTAGTACATTTTCTAACGTTTCTGGTTTATATACACGAAACTTCGCGATTTCACGAAGTAACACTTCTTTTTCCTCAGCCGTCATGTATTCAATGACTTTTGCTGCCACCTCTTCATCTAATGTACGAATGAGGATGGCAGCTTTTTCTTTGGAGGAGATTTCATCTAACATCGTTATTCCTCCCTTACTGTCCGTTTAACCATTTTTTAATTACTTTCGCAGTACCTTCTACATGTTCTTTCGTAGCGTCCTGTACTTGTTCATCTAACGTTGGTTCTTTCGCTTTTTCTGGTTCAGGTTTTGGTTCTGGCGCTATTTCTTCTTCAGGAATTTCCATAATGCTTTCACTACTTGCAGCAACTTCCTCTTCTGCTAAGTATTCTTCATATTCCTCTTCTTCTTTCTTTCTCTTACGTCTTGCTAAGAAGAACCATATTAGACCAAAGAGCGCTAATAAGCCACCTGTAATACCGCCGATTAACCACCAGTTTATACCACTTTCTTCTGGTTCTTTCTTCTTCTCTTCTTTCGGCTGATCAAACTGAACAGTTACAACGTTTACTTGACCATTTGTAAAGTTGCCATTCTGATCTGCTTGAAGTCCTGCCGCTGTTCCAATCGCCTCTTTGAAAGTTGTCATATCAATTCTTCGTTTTACTAACGTATCATTATCTACCCACACAACAACATTTGTTTTCGTTAATTCTGGATGTTTCTTAATCGTTTCAACTGTTTTATCTATTTCATAGTTTTCGATTTTGTTACCATTTTTATTATCGTAGACGATTTTACCATTTTGATTATTGTTCGTACCATAGTTTGGTACTTCGCCATTCGCTGTAATACCAGCGCCTTGCTTTGTCTCTGTTCCTTCTTGTGCAGTAGAACTTTCTTCTTGCTCTTGTTTACTACGAAGTACACCTTTATCACCATATTTTTCTGACTGACGTGTAACTTCATCATAGTTTACAGACACTTTCGTATTTACTTTATATTCATTTGGTTTAAACATCGTCATTAACGTTGCATCGATATCTTGCTTTAATTTACCTTCAATTTGGTGTTGCATCTCTACTTCTTTCTCATACGAAGAGGAACTACTAGAATGCGCTTCATCGGCTCCTTTTGAGATAACACCTTTTTTGCTATCAATAACGCTTACTTCTTCTGCTTTGACACCAGGAACTGCTGCACTAATCATTTGCTGTATACCCGCTACTTGATCAGCCGTTAATAATTGTCCACGTTTTACGCCAACCGTAATCGCCGCTGTTCCTTTTGCTTTTTCTTCATCAAAAATTGTCTCTTTTTCAGGTAATGTAATTTGAACATTTGCCGTCTCAACCGTCGCAAAGTTTCTTACAATATCTTGCTCCAACTGCTTTTTCGTACCGACAATTTGTTTCATTTTTTTATCTTGCTCACTTGAACCGAGAGAGCTTTCTAATAAAATTTCCTCACCGCTTTTAGAATTAAACGGTAAGCCCATTCCATTCATTTCTTTTCGAACCCATGGAGCATCATTCTTTTGCACACGAATCGAACCATCGGCTGCTAATTGGTAATCGACACCTAGCTTCGATAATTCTGCTGTAATCTCTTGCTTGTCTGCATCATTTAAATTTTGATATACAACAACATATTTATCTGGCAAGGTGAAGTATAAAAGTGCTCCTGTTACAATTGCTAAAAGCGCTGCACCAATAACTAACTTATGCCACGTTTTTAACGATTGGAAAACATTTTTTATCTTTTCCATTTAAACACACCCGTCCATTTTCCTAAATTTGCATATTAATTAGTGACTTATAATTTTCAATAAGATTATCACGTACGAGAGCAGCCGTTTTCATTTGAGACTCAGCTTTCTTTTGCTGAATTAAAACGTCATGTGTTTCTCCTACCCCTTTTGTTAGTAAATCATATACGGCTGTTTGCGCGTTATTTTGTGTTTGATTCATATCTTCCAATAAATCAATAAACTTTTTCCCCGAAACTACAGATGTTTGCGAGTTTTTCTGTGTACCAATTGACTGAATCGCACCAAATGGCTGTGTGTTTAACATTGGTTGGATTTTCATATTCCCATTTCCCCCTTTATCCTCGGCCGATTTCTAAATCTTTATCAAGCATTTTTTTATTTGCATTTAATACACTTGTATTTGCTTCATACATTTTTTGGGCAACCATTACATTCGTCATTTCAGCCGTCACATCAATATTCGGATAACGTACATACCCTTCTTCATTTGCATGCGGATGCGTCGGATCATACACTAAGTTTTCAGTTTTGTCTGCCTCAATACTTTTTATTTTCACACCGTTAGTAGGAGTCCCGTCTAACATACTAGCAAAACTATTATTTGATTCAAGTACTACACTACGGCGCTCATACAAATCTGCCCCCGGAGCCGCTGTTGTATTTGCATTTACAATGTTATTAGAAGTAACTTCCATCCACTTTCTCGCTGTCGTTAGCCCTGATCCACTTGCATTAATCGCCTGAAACATCGTTGTCTCTCCTTCTACTTTTAACGTCCACGTGCTGCTTGGTTAATTGCGTATTGTGTATTAATTGCGTTAATTGAAATACCATATAATTGGTTTACTTTCATTAAATCTAGCATTTCTGTCGTTACATCCACACTATTTCCATCTTTATTCGTTTGCATTGACTTCGTTTGAATCTTTGCATATGTATTTTTCGCATTTACTGTCGGTAAGTGCATTTCATTCGTTTGATATAAATCTGCATTAGTTTTTAAATCCGCAGTATTGTTCTTATATAATGCACTACTTTTATTCATTTGCTGAGCAAATGTAACGTCTTGTGCTTTATAGCCAGGTGTATTCGCATTTGCAATATTACTAGAAACAGTATTTCGTTTCGTCACTAAATAATTCATATAATGGCTTACATCAGTCACTAAATCTGGCATACTCCACACCCTTCCTTTTTAACTTATCATTTTGGAATAATAATCCACTGATGGAAGTTTCACTTCATTATTTAATTTCCTATATGTATTTATTAAAATATTAACTATTATGTACCCTTACATATTTTATTCCATTTTTACATTGTTGTCTTTAGAAAAATACAAAAATATAAAAAAGAATACAAAAAAGCTGTATACGCGTAGTAATCTATATAATATTTGAACATATTTACGACTAGCTGTAGATTATTTTTATATTATTTAGATTACTTCTATTTTTTACAGTCATAAAATGAAACCTCAATCAGCGGAACTCTTTATTTACATGAAGGAATGGATCCCCTTGTAATAAGGGGAATCCGTTTCCACACTTTATAATTAATATTTACCGTAAAATGAATTAGCTTTCATTCGCCCATCATTTGTCATAATCATTTCTTCCAAAATCTTTTGCTTATCTCGAATATGCTGTGCTGCCTTAATAATGAATGGACTTACTTCTGCCGCAACTTGTGCGCGCGTTTCTTCATCCAATGTCATCATCCAGCGATTT
Organism: Bacillus cereus group sp. BfR-BA-01350; assembly: GCF_022663775.1. Lineage (NCBI taxonomy): Bacteria > Bacillati > Bacillota > Bacilli > Caryophanales > Bacillaceae > Bacillus > Bacillus cereus group sp. BfR-BA-01350. Next base: position 175,685 of record NZ_JAKUGD010000001.1, on the reverse strand, counting down.
AACATCGCACTCTTCTCAGCAAACTCTTCATCTGACACTTGCAATTCACCGATTTCATTAAAACAGCCGACAAATGCTCGATAAATATCATTGTTCATTTTCAAGCGCTCCGCGATAACCGTCTATTAAATCTTGTAACACTTTCACAATTGCATCAATATCTTTCGCTTCACGTGTTACTTTCATCGTTTGAATTTGAATGCTAATCCAATCATACAAACCAAATAGACTATCATATAAATCTTTCGTAATCTCAGGGTTTAATTGAAGCTTTAATTCTTCAAAAATACGTTCTAACTTCTCAAGAAGCGCATCTCCCTCTTGTAGTTTAAAAGTATGTAAAAGCTCTTCTAAATTACGAAACTCTACAATGCATCTTTCATAAATAAAAATTGTATTTTTAATCGGATTACTCGTCATAATATCATTTTGCATATAACGTTGCCATGCTTGCATACGATCACTTCCTCAACTTTCATTAATCATCACTTTTTTGTTTTGTCATTGCTTTAATTGTTTTTAATTGGCTATCTAGCGCCGCTAATGTACTTTCTAGCTTTTGATACTTCTTCACAATTTCATCTTGTTTTTGCAAGTTTTGTGCTTCAATATCTTTAATCTTTTTATCTAAATCACTTACACGTGAATCAATACTTTTTACTCGTTCTCCTACTACACCTTTATCACCAAATAATTTTTCAAGTGGTTCTTCCATCATTTTTCCTATACCATTTGAACTAAAGAAGAACTGCTTCGCTGCATCCGGATTATCTTTTAACGCCTTAGTTAACTTTTCATCATCCACTTGCATCGTTCCGTCTTGTTTTAATTGAATACCATACGTGAACAAATAGTTACCGTCCTTTGAAAACGTCACAACATTATTCATCATTTGACGTACACTTTGCATAATTGCTTGTCCTTGAAAAGCACCATTTTTTCCATCGAAAATATCAACTGTACCTACAGCTTTATTGTAATCAGCAACCATTTTTTTAATTAAATTAGCTGCATCTGTTACATTTGAATCACTAACCGTAAACTTTAAATCTATACCTTTTTGGTCTGCAGCTTTTGTATCTGTACCCGTTTCACCACTAGGCTTATTATCAACTATTGGATCTGTTACTTTTAAAAGCTCAACCTTTACACCAGGAAGTGTTTCAATTGTGTTGCTTGCGCTTGTTTCTTCAATACCATTAATACTATATATTGCATCTAACGCTTTATTAATCGTGTTTAATTTCACTTCTGTTTTTGGCAAGCCTGTTTCTGTATCTTTAACTTCCACCTCTGAATAAAACAACTCTGTTAGTACGTTAGGTGGTGTCTGTTGTAAATTAATAGCATGCGCTGCCCCTTCTTTCGTAGAAGACATGAAGATTTTTTTACCAAGTGTATATGCTGATACGCCATAATCTCCATCATTAATTTTATTAATTAAATCTTTATATGTCATATCAGTTGTTACTTTAAGTTCTTTTTCACCTAGTTTTATCGTTTCATTTCTAGGAAGCTTGTCATCTAATTTAATTTCTTTAGATGCGATTTGATGACGCTGCGCAAGTTGATTAATTTTTATATTAAATGTCCCTGCAATAGCTCCACCATCTGCTTTTACGTTAATATAGCCATCTTGTGATGTCGTTACTTTTTTCTCATTCCCTTTAAAAGCCGCCAAGTTTTTAAAAGTTTGCGTGAAAGAACTAAATTCCGATTTTAAACTTGTATATAATAGCTTATCTTGAGAAAGTTGGTTTTTTTCATTTGAATACGGTGTTTTTCTCATTTCTAGTGCATTCATTTCTAATTCAACAAAGTTAGAAGTATCGATCATATTATTACCGAGGTTCCAAATCTGTTGTCTACCGCCAATACCCGTTAACGTTCCTGCCATTTTTCTCACTCCTTATCCTTTACATATAATCTAAAATACTCGTTTTACTCATCGTACTAACTGCTTTAAGCGTCGCTTCATACGTTGCATTTATGTAAGCTAACTCTGAAATGGCTGCTGCTAAATCAACATCTTCAATTTCTTTACGGTTTTCTTGAAGCGCTAAGTTTTGCTCACTTAAAATCGTCTTAAACGTATCTACAGTGTTCATTGTTGATCCTACTTCTGTTGTACGGTTAATAACACTGTCTAAGTTTTTCTTATTTTCTTCTAAAAACGGTTGTAACGCTTTTTGATCACCGCTTTGCAAAGCATCTTTCATTTTTACTAACGTTTGAATAACAGGAGTTAATAAATCTTTACCTTTACGAAATGCTTTAATTTCATAACCATCATTTAGCTTCCACATTACATCTTTTTCGCCACCTTGGTATGTCCCATCATCTGCAAACGGCGGTTTCTCTGCACTATCTCCACCAAAAAGGTAACGACCTTGTTCTTTCGTATTTGCTAAATAAACGACTTGTTTTAGAAGTTGATCCACTTCTGCTCCAATTGCTTTTAATTCTTTTTCACTATTCGTGCCATTTAACGCTTGTATCGTTAACTGATCCACCCTCGTTAAAGACTTCACAATACCTTGCAATGTATTTTCTGTTTGACTTAGCATATTTCTAGAATCCGCTATATCTTTTTGCATTTGTTCAATATTCGCCAATGAATGTTGAATCGCAAATGATTTACTTGCTGCAAGCGGATCTTCACTCATAAGAAGATTTTTCTTCCCTGAAGTTACTTGATTTCGATGATATTGCTGTTGCACATTCAAATCCATTAACTGGTTCTTTGCCCAGTTTGCATTTTGAAATGTAGATACTCTCATTTCTATCTCCTCCTTTATCTATTTCAAATTAATTTGAAGAAGAAACCAAAATTATTTCCGGCTCTCCCCTTACCTAACTTATCCCTCTACCGCCTCATATCTCTGGTCTCACACCAATAGGCCCACTGTTAGGCACTGACCGCTTCTTCACTACGCTGACACTCTCTTCAATCACAGAAGAAAAGATCTTCGCTTTGTCACTTCATTCGCGATTCATGGCTGTTCCCTCTTCTAACTTATCCGGCAACTGCCCCATAGCTCTGGTCTCACACCAATAGGTCCACTGTTAGGCACTGACCGCTTCTTCACTACGCTGGCACTCTCTTCAATCAAAAAAGAAAAGGGTTTTGTTTTTATCTCTCATTATCTAATAATCGAAAACAGACTATCAAACACTTCATTCATCGTACTAATCGCTTTCGAGTTCGCCACAAAGTATTTTTGATAGGCCATTAAATTTACCATTTCCTCTTCCATATTAACGCCTTCGATACTCATTTTTTCTTGTTGAATACCATCCAATAAATCCCCATGAATACTTTGATAAGCATTCACTGCATTTTTATCAGAAGCTATTCCAACTATGAATTGGTCTAATGCCTGTTTATAAGAAAGTCCCTCTTTATAATCTCCATCTGTAATTCCTGCCAGTTTATTTGCTGTTTCAGCAGATATTTTCATTTTCGAAACATCTTGTGCAAATTCCGGATTTAATTTCATCTCTTGCGCATAATCTCCAACGAAGAAATCTTTTCCCATCACTGTATTCACTTGTTTTTTCACTGAGCTCATTAAATCTTCAAGATTTTTCTTATAACCTGCAATCTTCGCTTTCGTATCTATTGCAGATTGAATTGCACCACTAGTTAAAGGAATTTCCGAACCATAAATTTCAACAGACATTGGTTCTTTTTCTTTATTTAATTGAATTGAATATGCATCTTGTCCATTGACTGTTAAAACACCATTCATTCTAACACTTGCGATATTAGGATTCATAGATTCATAAGATACTTCTATATTTGCATACTTAGACATCTCTGTAACGATACGATCACGTTCGTCTAAAAGTTGATTTGGTACTTGTGTACCAGCTTGCCCGATTTTTTTATTTGCTTCTGCTAAACTAGCCGCGAGACGATTAAATTCATTAACATGCGCTTCAATATCTTCGGTCGTCTGAATTTCCGCTGTAGCTAAATTTTTTGCAAGACGATTTACCTGACTTGTGAATTTCCCCGTTTCAGCAATTAATGTATCATAGTAATTTGATTGGTCCGGATTTTTTGCAACTTCACGAAAAGCATTAAAGAAACCGTCCATTAAACTAGATAACGAATTCTTTCCAGTCGTACCTACCATAGACTCTACTCTTGATAAAGTAGAATTCATATATGCATAATAAGAGAACTGTGACAATTGATCATTATATTGCTTCGTTTTCACTTCATCCGTAATACGATCAACACCTAATACTTGTACACCGTAACCAATTCTTTGTGCTGGTATATGGCCATTACTCGCTCCAGCAGAGGTAATATTCACTGCTTGACGTACATACCCAGGAGTATGAATGTTAGATAAGTTTTGCTTTGTTGTTTGTAACCCCATTTGTGCCGCTAACATACCCGATAACGGGGTATTATAATCAGATAATCTCATAATGCTTCACTTCCCCTTTACAATAGTTCGTTCATAAAGATTTGCGAATTATTGTTTCGTTCTAAGTTATATTCAGAAACAGAATCCACAATACTTTCTGTAGTTTTTAATAGTACGTTTAAATAATATTGATTTTTCAAAAGAAGCATTTTTGCATTCTCTTCTAATTCCGCTAAGTTTTTTTGTAATTTTTCCATTTTTTCAATTTCTTCATGGGAAAAACACGAAAATAATGCACTTACGCGACATACTTCTACTCCCTGCTCTTTACAAAACTGAACAACCATCTCTTCAAATGAACTTGATAATTGCTTTAAACCATCAACGTACTGCAATTGTTCTACTTGTAACTTTTGAACTGCATTTATGTTTTTATTTTTTAAATTCTCATATATTTGTTCTCCAAGCGCTTGAATGTTTTCATATGCTTTTTGAATAATAACGAGCTTTTCATATAATTGTATATACATATAGCTTCCTTCCCTTTTACAAGACTAAATTCACAATTAAACCGTGGATTTCTCCAATTTGATTTAACATTTCTAAATGTCCCGTTTTTGTATTAATTAAATTCATAACATCTTCTAACTCATTCAATCCCATTTCTGCCTGCTTCACAATCGTCATTTTCTGAGAATATCCATAACGTGGATGACGAGACATGACATCTTTATATTGCAATACATTATCAACGTAAAAATTCAAAAATGATTTTACTGTATTTTTGTATTCCATTACATTATCGAGTGTTAATTCCATTTCAATTTTCTCTTTAATTTCTCCAATGTTATCAACAAACGCTTCCATTTGTTCTAACAATTTATCTTTTTTCGGATCTGCATGCAAATTATCCGAAAATGCAAGTCCTGTTCTGACATTTGCTTCTTTCGGCATTTGAGTAGCAGGCGGTATATGCGATAAAATTGGATTATGCGAGATAGAACGTAGCATATATATCACCTATTTATTTTTTTATTTCTTCCTAAAGTTAATCGTAAAATCTAATTATTTATAATTATACTCTGAACACTAATATTTTGCAGTTATTTTTTATAGAAGATATGTTACAATTTAGCATGAGGTGGCACAATTCTATGAATATTTTTCTTTGTGGTTCAAATCAATTAACAGCATTAGATCAAGAAGAAATAAAAAAATTTTTAACTGACTATGCTCACAAACATAAAATTTACATATTATGTTATAAATCTATTGAAAATGAGGTACTTCGTTTTTTCGTCGAAAACGAAAGACTCGCTCAAAATTTATGCTTTTATACGCTTCAACCGTTACAAGCAGTAACAGATGAATTTCAAGAAATCGTTGATTATTTAAAAAAACACGGAGCCGAGTATGTTGCTTTTGATCATCCTTCCGACTCTATTTACCGATCAGATTATATATTTTTTGTTAAACAAATTATTGAAGATACCGATTTAGTTCTCTGTTTTTATAACGGAGACAAACATACATCTGTCATTCCCATTGACATTGCAAAAGAAGTAGGGATTGATGCTGTTATTTATGATTTACCAGGTTTACATGAAAAACAAATGAAAAAAAGCTTTGAACAAAAAATTCGTATGATGTAAAGGGGGCGGCACAATATCGTTATTGTGCCCATTGTAAATATGATAATTGAACAAGATTACGATCATTTTATCACGAGTTTTAAACAACAATTCAATATGGATATCGCTTCGTATAAACAAGATAGGATGCGCCGTAGAATCGATGCTTTTATTTCAAGGAAAGGCTTTGAAAACTACACTATATTTTTAAGTACTTTACGTATTGATCAAAACTTATTTTTAAGTTTTATTGACTATATCACAATTAATGTTTCAGAGTTTTTTAGAAATAAAGAACGTTGGCAAACGTTAGAATCGAAAGCACTGCCAAAATTACTCGAACAAAATAACGGAAAATTAAAAGTATGGAGTGCCGCTTGCGCCGCTGGTGAAGAACCATATACACTCTCTTTAATTTTATCGAAACATCTCTCTCCATTTCGCTATGAAATACTAGCAACAGATCTTGATTTTCATATTTTAGAGAGTGCAAAACGCGGCCAATATACGGAACGTTCTTTAAAAGAATTACCTAGCGATTTGAAAGAACGTCATTTCACAAAAGAGGATGATATATATTCATTGCATCAAAATATTAAGCAACACGTCACATTTAAACAGCATGACCTACTCATGCAATCGTTCGATACAAATTACGATTTAATTGTTTGTCGTAATGTAATGATCTATTTCACAGAAGAAGCAAGAGTCAAGCTGTATGAAAAATTTAGCCGTTCTTTACGAAAAGGCGGTGTGCTATTTGTCGGTAGCACAGAGCAAATTTTAACACCTGAACGATTCAATCTTCAGCGTTTTGATACATTCTTTTATGAAAAAATATAGAAAAAAGCAGGATTATTGCACCCTGCTTTTTTTGTATTTATTTACTAAAATCATAACAAAGAATTGCGTGATTCCGTTCATTTTTTATATAACTCGAATTAAAATAATACAAGCAACCCATATAAAGAGAAAAAGAAACGTCATAGACCATTTATGTTCTTGCACCGTTTGTTTCAATGCCTGTGATAATTGTGTCATATTCATTTCTGCAAGTGCTCTCCATACACTTGCATCCCGCTCTTTAGCTGTGCGATTCGTGACGCTAATTAAAATGGTTTCGTTAGACAATTTCGTGATATACGCAGTAATAACCGTTACCATTAAATTTATATTTCCTTCTGACGAGTCACTCTCCACGCTAGAGAGGAGTGCACTTACATCTAATAACGGAATGTGTACCTTTTTACCAAATGATAGTTGTACTTCAGCGAAATCATACGTTCCATCTAATAAAGGCAGTTCTTTTATATGCGCCTGTTTCACAAGCCCTTGTAAGCTTCTCATTACTTGTTCAAATATTTTATCTGTTTGCTTTCCTTCTCCAGATAATGTATGTAACTTTTTAAAGAGTTGTAATACTGTATCCATCTCTTTAGAAAGCATTTCCTTCATAACCTTTCCATCACCTAAACTCGCAAGTAAAATCCCTATTTCGTTATTTTTCGAAATAATTTTAGACTGTCCAGTAAACACTAGATTGCTATGCTTTCGTTCTTTCTGGATTTCATGTTCTGAAATAGCTGCAGGCTGTTTTAATGGTTGTAGCGTCTTATTTTCAATTGTCGTACGTTTAATTTCCATTTAAGCGCCTCCACTATGATGAAATTAATTAGCCCCATTCTTTATTGCTCTTTAAAACTAAAAATAGTACGAATAAACCTGACATAATAGCAAATACATTAGAAGCTTGTATTCCATGGTCACTTTTAGTTTCTTTCTTATCTTCTGGCCCTTCTTTTTTTTCTTTCTTTTTCAAAATGACTTGATTGTTATTATCTTTATCTTTTTGAGCCTTCGTATTATTTACTTCCTTGTTGTCTGTGAGAGGCTCTTTTATAACATAAGTAATTTTTTCTTTCTCTTTCAATGGTTCTTTTATAAAGTCGTTTACTTTCTCTTCTTTTTTCGGAATTTGAACAACTGGCTGTTTTTCTTCCTGAAGCGGGATTTCTACTTTCGTGTCTTCCTGCTTCTCAGTTTCTTTCTTATCTTCTAGTTTATTTTCTAATTTATCTTCGTTCTCTCGTTCTTCTGTCTTTTTATCCTCTTCTGTTTTTTGCTCCAAAACAGAAACGACATACTCACTTTCTTCAACGAGTTTATTTCCAGCCGCATCTACTACTTCTACAAGTAGTTCGTATGTCCCATTTGATAATGCATCCGTTATTTCAAATACTTTTTGCCATTCCATGTCGCGCTTATTGTAATCTAATAAAAATGTAATCTCTTTATTTTCTTTTCCTTTTAATGTAACACGAACTTCTTTCACAACCGATTCCACGTCTGCCGCCTTCACTCTTACACGTATAGAATCGCCTCGTTTTCGTTCGATTACATTCTCCTTCGCCTCGTCAATAGTGACTTTATGCAACTTCGGCATCTCTTTATCTATTGTTGGCGCTTCATTATTTATACGAATAAGTGGGACTTTCACTTCATTTTCTATAAGCTCTTCTTTCTCATTTTCTTTAAAACTTTGAATAAGCTGAAGGTTCCAATCACCTTGCAAATCAAAAATCCCGACCTTATAGTTAGCAATCCATCGCTTCGTCTCTTCTTCATAGTCAAAATGTATCATTCTTTCTTGCTCATACAGATTACTTTTTTTGGGCAAACACAACATACCTTTTATACTTTGAATATTTGTCTCTTTTGGCTCTACAATAATCCGCACTTCTTCGCCAACTTTTAATTCTCGCTTATTTATTGTAATAATCCCTTGATCCGTCTCTATCTTTTTTTCGGTTTCTTGCTCATTCTTTACTTCTTGTTGTTCCTCTTTATCTTGCTTTATTTCCACTTGTTCGGGCTGTTCTTGAACTTCCTTGTTCTCTTCTTGTACATTCACTTCATTTATATTTTGTTCTGGCACATTTTGCTCTTCCGCCTGACTTTGCAGTGGGAAGAGCAAGCACACATGTATGCATAGCCAGCAAATTAGAAAAAACTTTACGCTTTTCATCTACTATTTCAACGCCTTATAGTGATTTCGTCACTTTTACTCCGAAAAATCCATCTACATTTACAAGTTCACCATACGCCACCAATACATCATTTACATAAATTCGAATTGGTTCATCGATATCTTCATCTAATACAACGGCTTCATTTTCTTGTAAACTTAATATATCTTGAATCGTTTTCACTGTACTTCCAAATACAAATTTCACATTCATTTCTACATTTTGTAGAATCGATGTATCCATATACACTGGCTCAATTTGTTTTACTTCTTTAAATTCAATAGGTTGTACAACAGGTTCTACAACCTCTTCTTCCATTTCTTCCTCAGCAATCTCTTCTTCCGCTTCCACCATTGGGTATAGAAGTCGTCTTACCATTTCTTTCGCTTCTGAAATCGGTAAGATTTGATACATTTTCGATTGAAGCAAGTCGCCAATTTCAAGGTTGAACGTAATTTGAACGAGTTCATCCACTTCCATTGACTCTCCCAAATATTCCATTTCTTCTTTTAACGTGACAAATTTGACGTCTGGCGGCGTCATGTCCATCTTCTCTTTAAACATTTCTGACATCGCTGTTGCCGCATGCCCCATCATTTGGTTCATGATTTCTTTAATACCGCTCAGCTCTAATTCACTAAGCTCTTTCTCTGGATCGATTTCCCCTGTTCCCATCATCATTAAATCTACCATTGTCAAAGCAACATCTTTCGTAAATACGAATACGTTCTCATTCTTTAAACCTTCAACAAAATCGACATTTAAAATAACAAAGGGCACCGGTACGCCGTCATAATGACGCACATTAATCGCTTCTACATTTGGTGTACTAATCGTAACCGGCTGATTTAAAAGCGTTGATAATACCGTTGAAGCTGAACCGATTGAAATGTTGGCAATTTCCCCAAGTACATCTTTCTCCTCTTGCGTTAACTGCTCTTTTTCAACATGTTCTTCTACAATCTCAGCTTCCACTACTTCTGCCGGCTCGTCTTGCTCTTCTACGCCACCAGATAATTGTAGTAATTTATTTATCATTTGTTTCGCATGTTCAACTGAAACAATTTGCACGAGTTTTGAGTTTACAAGATTATCTATTTTAAGGTCAAACGACACTTTCACAATTGTGTTATTTCCAGTTATTCCAGAGATTTTCTCCATCTCTTCTAATAACTTTACAACTTTAATTGTCGGCGGAGACATGTCTACTGTATCTTGGAAGAATTCCGACATGGACGTCGCTGCGAACCCCATCATTTGGTTCATCGCTTCTTGTACAGCACTTAACTCTAATTCGCCAAGTTCTTTCCCCTCTTCCACTTCCCCTGTTCCCATCATCATTAAATCAGCAATAGATAAAGCAACATCTTGCTGAAGGACAAGTAGATTTTCCATATCTAATCCTTTTGTAAAATGAATGTTTAATACAACATGAGGAACCTCAACATCACTTGTATCGTATAAATCTACTAACTCTACATGAGGAGCAGTTATACTTACTTGCCTATTTAAAATTGTTGATAATACTGTCGAAGCAGAGCCAAATGATATATTTGCAATTTCGCCAAGAATATCACATTCTTGAGGCGTTAAAAGCTCCTTTTCTTTTTCTAGCACAATTGTGCTCGTATCCCCTTTTGTGTGTTGCTCAGGCATTTTCCCTGCCTCCTCATTTTTGTTTTTCTATTAAATGAATACACTCATTACATTTTAACAAATTTATTACGTAAATCGTGAACATGTATTTATTTCCTGTTATATATATTAGTATGTAATTAACCAAAAAGCTCCCCAATTGTATACAAGTGGGGGGCTTTCCTTCATTCCTATTATAAACCTTCTGGGTTTAAAATGAGGACCACTCGTCCATCGCCGAGAATCGTCGCGCCAGAGAAATAGTTCGAACTTTCTGCAAAGAAATCGCCTAATGACTTTAAGACAATTTCTCTTTGGCCGATAATTGTGTTTACAATAAGTCCATAGCTACGATGTGTATTACGAACAATTAACACAGGAACCATTTGACTTTCATATGATTCAAATGCCTCATCTACTGTTTTTTCACCAAATACAGTACTTAAATGTTTCACTTCAATAATTTGATCACGATAGTTTAACACATCTTTTCCTTGTATGGATTGGATGTCTTCTCTCTTAATTCGAATTGCTTCAACAATATTACCAAGAGGTAAAGCATAACGTTTATCATTCGTTTGAACAAGCATAGATTGAATAATGGACAACGTTAATGGAAGTTCAATTCTAAATGTACTTCCCTTTCCTTCTTCTGAATCAATAATTAAATGTCCACCTAAACTATGGATTGTATGTTTTACAACATCTAATCCAACCCCGCGCCCTGAAAGATCCGATACTACTTCTGCTGTACTAAATCCTGGTTGGAAAATGAGATCAAACACTTCACGATCCGTTAATTTATTTGCCTCAGATTCTGTTACAACACCATTTTTAATCGCTTTTTCTAATACTTTCCCTTTATGAATTCCATTTCCATCATCCGTAATTTGAATTACGACATGATTTCCACTATGGAACGCTTCTAATTTAATTGTACCCGTCTCATTTTTCCCTGCATCACGACGTTTTTCAACAGTCTCAATACCATGATCAATTGCATTACGAATTAAATGAACGAGTGGATCACCGATTTCATCAATAACAATTTTATCAACTTCTGTATCTTCACCCGTAATTTGTAAATCGATTTTCTTCCCTAAATCTTTCGCTAACATACGCACCATACGCGGGAAACGATTAAAGACTGTTTCAATCGGCACCATACGCATGTTTAGAAGTACATTTTGAATATCTTTTGAAATATCGCCTAATCGATTTAAATGCTCAATTAATTCTTTGTTTTGAATTGCTTGTGCCAATTCATCTATGCGACCACGCTCAATTACACTCTCTTCAAACATATTCATTAATCGTTCAATTTTCTCTAGCTGCACACGAATGGAACGATTCTCACCTTTAGCATTTTTCGTTTTTGCAGTGCTTTTAGTTGGCGTAGCACTTGCAGGTTGCTTCGCTGTCTCAATAGGTGCTTCCACCTGCGCAACTACAGACGGCTGTATCATTTCTTCTACTCGCGTAGTTTCTTGCGTAGCAACCATCGAATCTACTTCCTGTAATGATTCTCCTTGTTTCACTACTACTTTCTCAATTTCAGAAACGTGAAGCACTACCTGTTTCACTTCTTCTTCACTACGATCCGTATTCATAAATACTGTAAACTCAAAACCGAAAGCATCCGCTTCGATTTCTTCAATACTAGGAACCGTTTTTTGTATATCGCCTATATTTTGCAGTGCTTCAATACACATAATGGCACGTACTGCTTTTAAAATAGCTTGCTGTTCAACGGTTATATGCACTTCATGCGAAACTGCATCATCATTGTTTATAGACTCTTGCTCTACATGTTCCATAGAAGTTTCTACATTTCCGTTCAATAACGCTTCTAATTTTTGCTTCGTTGCGACTACATCAATATTACCCATTCCGCCTTGCTGCACATCTGCAACCATTTTCTCTAAATTATCAATGCATTCAAAAATGACATCAATAATATCCGCATGTACTACTATATTCCCATGACGAATTTCATCTAAAACGTTTTCCATTTTATGCGTTAAATCCGCCATTTCCGTAAATTCCATACTCGCAGACATACCTTTGAACGTATGAGCTGAGCGGAATATTTCTCCCACTACATCCATATCTGTAGGATTCTGCTCTAAAATTAGCACATTTTCATTTAGCGACTGTAAATGTTCTTCCGACTCTTCAAAAAATATATTTAATAGATCTGTTTGCATTTTCATCCCCTACCTGTCTAACAAACATTTCATTTATGTATAACAATTTAGTGTTTTAAAATAAGAAAAAAGGGGCCACACATCTATCCGTTATCACTGTTTTGATTCCTTGTGGCACCCCTTTTATATTAGCTATTTGCTACTTTTGTTAAAGCTTCGATTACGCGATCTGCTTGGAATGGCTTTACAATAAAGTCTTTTGCCCCGCCCTTAATTGCATCTAATACCATACCTTGTTGTCCCATTGCTGAACAAATAACAACCTTTGCACTTGAATCAATTTTCATAATTTCTTTTAATGCTTCAAGTCCGTCCATTTCTGGCATAGTAATATCTAATGTTACAATATCAGGTTGAAGTTCTTTATATTTTTGAATTGCCTCCACTCCATTTTCCGCTTCTCCGATTACTTCAAATTCAGAATTACTCTTTAATAAGTTTTTAATCATTGTTCGCATGAACATCGCATCATCTACAACTAAAATTTTATGTGCCATTCTTTTTGATTCTCTCCTTCTATGTATAAATATATCTTAATATTTCACCTTATCATTCTCACTCATTATACAAAATAAAACGAGAAAATTTAATATTTTTTTAAAAGAATTTCTTCATTTTAGTATTTTATTACTAAAATACTAAAATACTATTCTTTAATGTAAATGACAACGCGACGGTTTTTCTCCCAATTTTGCGGTGAATCATTCGGTACAACTGGCTTTGTGTCTGCATATCCTACCGCAGCTAACCTTTTATCCTCCACATTATACACTTCAATTAAATGGTGGATCATATTAGCTGCTCGTGCTGAAGATAATTCCCAATTAGAAGGGAACTTTTCATTATGGATCGGTCTACTGTCTGTATGTCCTTCTACAACAATGGGATTTGGTACCGATTGGAAAAACCCAACTAATTGACTTATTATCTCTTTCGCTTCTGGTTTAACGTTCGCGTCACCCGTATCAAATATTAAATTATCTACTATAACAACGCTTACTCCCGTATCCTCTCGATATACATTCACTTGACTAATACCGTTATTATCTACATATGCTTTTAACTTCTTATATAATTCATCCATTCTTTTTTTCGAAATCATTTTTTCATCATTTTTTTCATGCGAAATATCTGGTATAGTATTTTCCATTACTTTTGCATCAACTTGCTCCGTATCACTAAACTTTTCAAGCATCTTTGACAATTTTACTGCATCCTGCTTTGAAGTAGCAACTAGTAACACAAAGAAAGTTAATAATAACATCGTTAAATCTGTAAAAGTCGTCATCCAACGAGGCGATCCCTTTTGCGGTCGTTTTATCATCACCATACCACTCCTTGCAATATTAGGCTGCTCGTTTTACTTTTTTTATCTTTGTTTCGTATACATACGTATCAAGTTTTAACTTTAATTTAGACGGAATTTGTCCACGATACAATTCTGAAATTGCTTCAATAACAAACTTCTTCTCTGTATATAAATCCTCAATCCCTCTATACACTTTTTCAGCAAGTGGGATTGCAATCATATTTGCAAGTACGGATCCATACAATGTCGTTAACATCGCAACTGCCATCCCGGTACCAATTTGCGATGTGTCTTGCAAGTTTTGAAGCATAATGATAAGACCAATTAAAGTCCCTATCATACCCCAAGCAGGAGCGAAATCACCAATTTTATCTAATAACGCCGCTCCTTTTCTTAACTCATACACTTCCGTTTCAACATCTTTCATTAACACTTCTTTTAATTCATCTTCATCGTAACCACTTAACATTAATCGAATTCCTTTTTGAATAAAAGGATTGTCCACCTGCTCTCCATCAACTTCTAAAGAAAGCAGGCCGTGTTTTTTAGATTTTTTCGAAAAATCAACAAACAAATCCGTTAACTGTTCTAAATCTTCTTCTCTTCTATGTAAAACAGTAAAAATACTTTTCGTATATTTTTTTATTTCTCCAAATCGATATGCCACAACAATTGTCGCTGTAGTTCCCCCTATGACAATTAAAATAGATGAAACATCTAAAAAGTTTTTAAAACCTTTTATTCCGCCTCCGCCAAGCATAATTGCCGCTATCACTATGGCAAAACCTACTATAATGCCAAATGGGCTAGAAATGTCAAACTTCCTTTTTCTTCTTTCTGGTCTAGCAAATCCTTGATTTTCGTCTCCCATATTCCTGCCCTTTCCTTTTCATTTTTATAAAACATTTTTTTATTTTAATAATACGTTTTCACATATAATGTTTATTATACGCTTATCATCTATTTATCGCAATATACTCATAAAATTGACACATTTCATTTCCATATTAGAATTATGGTATAGAAGTATGAGGAGGATCACGATGGAACATAACATTTTACAAGTCATTGCACTAGCAGAAAAACTAAAATATGAAATGCGACATAGCTGGCTTTCTAACGGACGTCAAGAAAGTGTTGCTGAACATACGTGGCGCATGTCTCTAATGGCCATTTTAGTTGAACCTTATTTAGATCAAAAAGTAAATATTGAAAAATTACTTAAAATGGTTATTATTCACGATCTAGTCGAAGCAGAAGCTGGTGATATTCCTGCTTTTGATACAATGAATAGTCATGAATTACAATTACAAAAACAAATAAATGAACAAGAAGCAATTTCAAATATTAAACGAACATTAAAAGGTTCTCTCGGCGAGGAATTATATGATTTATGGATGGAGTTTGAAGCGAAAGAAACGTACGAAGCAAAAGTTGCTAACGCACTTGATAAGCTTGAGGTAAAAATTCAGCATAACGAAGCTGATATTGATACGTGGCTGCCAATTGAGCATAAAATGACATTCCAAGTAGCAAAGCATACAAACTTTGATTCTTTCCTATCTAAATTACAAAAAATCATTGAGCAAGATGGTGAAAAAAAATTATTAGCTGCCGGCATTGACGTTGAAGCCTGCAAGCAATAATGAAATAAGACACTCAGTACGAGTGTCTTATTTCATTATTGTTGATACAGCCTGCTTGTAAATAAGTTGTTGTTTTCCATCAACTAACATTAAAACGGTAAATTTGTCTATTGCAACAACTTCTCCTACTATTCTAACGCCACTCTTTAAAAAAATTGTAACAATACCTTTTTCTTCTTTTATTTGTTTATATAGCTCTTCTTGTAAATGTTCCAAATATATCTCTCTCCTCTTTGTTGAATATCTTAATATAAAAAACTACAAATTATTTATTTATGTACTTTATCTTTCACATTCATAAACTTATTAATAAGTATATCTAAATCTCGGCTAAATAACAAAACTTTATCATGATCCAATCCATGTCTCGCAACAAGTTGAATTAGCTCTTTCTTTTTGTTTTCTATTTTATTTTTTAATTGTCCCATCTCCATCTCTTCACTAAAACTCCCTTTTCCCATAATATTACTTGTAAAATTATAGTACAAATTCTCTCATAAAAAAATATAAAAATGGTTTTTTTTACAATTTATATATTTTTTTATGAACAAATCGCAAAATATATAACGATTCATCCCTATATCCGTAGCTCTATATACAATTAGAATGACCATACAGGCGTTTGTCTAATTACAAAAGAGACTGGCTCCTTTTCTATACAAAAAACATACTGTATATAGTAGTCCATGAATTATATAGATTAACTTACTCAAAAGGAGGAACACATATGAGTTATGGTGGAAGTTGCGCTGGTTTCGGCGGTGGATTTGCTTTGCTTATCGTACTATTCATCCTTCTAATCATCATCGGATGTAGCTGTTGGGGTGGCGGCGGATACGGATACTAATATATATCCTATCCTTAACAAATGAACGAAAAACTATAAGAAAACAGCTCATATTTGAGCTGTTTTTTCATACTTTCGTATGAAGTGATGTCCCTCCTTTTTCTGATTTCAACTCATAAAAAAACGTTTACTATGAAATAAGAAATATTTTTACTTAGGAGGATTACAATGATTAAAGGTCTTTACGAAGCACATTTACCCGTCCGTAGCTTAGAAGTGTCTATACCTTTTTACGAATCGCTAGGACTAAAATTATATAAAAGAGGAGACGATATTGCTTTCTTTTGGATTAAAGAAAATGAAAGTTGGCTCGGTCTTTGGAAAGGTACAGAATACAAAGTGAATTATCATCCCTCTTTACGACACATCGCCTTTCAAGTAAGCTTACATGATTTAGAACATGCGATACATTGGCTAAACCAAAAAGGCATTTCAGCACGAAAAGACTTTGGAATGGAGCCAATTGAACCGATTGTTTTTCCAAAATTAGCACATGCCGCCGTATACTTTAACGATCCTGACGGAAATAGTTTAGAATTGATTGCACAATTACCTGTTGGACTTCCTACAGAGGAGAAAGTGTATTTAAGTGAGTGGAAAAAACAAGTTCAAGCATCATCATTACATAAGGATTAATCTTTTATGTCAGTTTCTTATTCCACGCTTCTTAAAACAAATAAAAACTTCAACAAACTATTTTACGGACAAACATTAAGTGTACTTGGAGATTGGTTTCATACAGTAGCTTTATTAACATTCGTCTATAGCATAACAGAATCTCCGTTTATGATTGCACTTACTTTTATAAGTAAAGGTTTACCACAACTACTTCTTAGCCCTTTCATAGGCGGAGTGGTAGATCGTTTTTCTAAAAAGAATATTATGATTTTCACCGATATTACACGGGGAATTCTAGTCCTTACATACATACTCGCAAGCTATAAAATTGAAATTATTTTCATTGCTAATATATGTTTATCTGTACTTTCTTGCTTATTTGAGCCAGCTAAACAAGCAACCTTAAAAAACATCGTACACGAAAATCATTTCGTAACTGCTAACTCTCTTTCTAGTACAATGAATGGTTTTATGTCTATTATGGGTGCTTCTTTAGGCGGTATAATTGCACAATCTTTACATATTGAGTTCGCTTTTTTAGTAAATAGCCTATCATACTTTATTTCAGCCTATTTTATTTATAGTATGTGTATCCCTTCTCATAATACTTGTAACAAGAAAAAAGCATTTTTGACTGATATAAAAGATGGTTATACATATATATCGCAAACAAAAATCATTTTAACATTAATTGTTGTCGGCATTTCATGGGGGCTTATTGGCGGCGCTTATCAGCTACTTCTAACAATCTATGCCGAAAAAATTTTCCACACGAACATTGGGATTTTATATACGGTTCAAGGAGCTGGGCTTATGATAGGAAGCTTTCTCGTTAATCTTTATATATCCCATAATAAAGAAAAAATGAAAAAAGCATTTGGCTGGGCCTACTTCCTACAAGGCATTTTCTTTCTTGGATTCATTCTATCCGATCAACTTATTTTCGGTATCATTACATTACTATGTATGCGCATAGCAGGAGGAATCATCGTTCCACTTGATACGACATTACTTCAAACTTACACGCGGGAAAATATGATTGGTAAAGTTTTCTCCTTTCATTACTCTATTTATGGCTCACTTATACAGTTATCTATGCTCATCACAGGATGGTTATTAGAAATCCTTTCTCCTCAAATGATTGGTAGTTTATTAGCTACATGCTGTATATTTGTAAGTTTTATATGGCTTTATCTGTTTTATCGCGGGAAACTTAATGAAGAATCTACTATTACTTAATAGCATGTTTATGTACATGCTATTTTTATTTATGTCGAAATATAAAGGAAAAAGACGATTTATTTTCCTTACGTTCTAATTTTTTAGAATGTACAATAAATTTAGATTATAAGAAAGGAGATGTCGTAATGTTTGACGATAGACTTACTATTTCAGCTGAGCAACAGAAGCTCATTTCTAATGCGACTCGTATTCAAATTCTTCACCTTTTAAAAGACGAAGCACTCACCGCAAAGCAAGTAGCTACTAAACTAAATAAATCTGCTGGTAGCGTACATTATCACGTTCAAATTCTATATGATGGAGGGTTACTTGAATTAGTAGACACGAAAGAAAAACGAGGAATTATTGAAAAATATTACAAGGCAAAATCCGCTCATTTCTATATTGAAGAAAGCGGCACAGAAGGAACGAATACAGGCAGTCATATTGTATCTCATTTATTTTTAACTCCAGAGGAATTACAACAGCTTACTTGGGAAGTTACACAAGTTTTATTACGCTGGGAAAACAAAACCGCTCGTCAATCAAACTCTGAAGAGGAATACTCTATTTCCTGCAGGATTAAAAAACAATAAAAGAAAGGTCTAGCCGCTCATGAAAAATAAATTATTATTATTGTCGGGAACAGGAATTTCTCGTTTAGGTGATTTTATGTATCTCATCGCCCTAAACGTAATGGTGTTACATAGCACAAACTCCCCTGCTGCTGTAGCAGGATTATGGATTGTCGGTCCAATTGCGACCGTTGTTACAAAAATATGGTCTGGTAGTATAGTAGATCGATTAAACAAGCGGTCCATTATGCTCATCACAGATATAATTCGAGCAGTTCTCATTGGCTGCGTTCCACTATTTGATTCTATTTGGGCCATTTATATTTTTATCTTTTTAACTCGTATCGCTACATCATTTTTCGATCCAGCTTCATTTTCTTATAAAACAATGCTTATACCTGCTGAAGAACGCGCTCAATTCAACGCTTGGAGTAGCTTTTGTACAAGCGGAGCTTTCATTATCGGTCCAGCTCTTGCTGGAATACTTCTCACCACGCACTCAGCATCCTTTGTAATTTACTGCAACTCACTTTCCTTTCTACTTTCTACTATTCTCATTTATTTCTTGCCTAACATTACGTTACAAACAAAGCAAAACGAAGAAGTTGCAAATACTTTCGTACAAACTTTACGAAGTGATTGGAAACAAGTTTTTTCATTCGCTCGAACTGAAACGTACATTATTCTCATATTCGTTTTATTTCAAGCGACTATGCTTGTCGCTATGGCACTTGATTCACAAGAAGTTGTTTTTACAAGACAAGTACTGTTTTTAACCGATATAGAATACAGTATGCTTGTTAGTATAACTGGCGCTGCTTACGTTTCCGGTTCATTTCTTGTCTCTCTCTTTGCCAAACGTTTACCAATTCAATATTGTATTGGATTAGGGACAATTTTCACAGCAATAGGTTATGTAATTTTCGCCTTTTCAAATTCATTTATCGTCGCGGCAGGCGGTTTCATTTTACTGGGCATTTCTTCATCATTTGCTGGTACTGGCTTTTTTACATTTTATCAAAATAACATCCCGATCCATATGATAGGACGTATCGATAGCGTATTTGATTCCATAAAAAGTTTTATCCAAATCTTTTTCATTTTAGCAATTGGAGCATCCGCACAATTTCTTTCCGTTCAAATGACTGTAATAAGTAGCTCGTTACTCATCCTTTTCCTTTCCTGTTTATTAGCAATCCGAGTAATGACGCCTTCACGAGAAAAATATTTTAAGGCTACAGGATCATCATTGGAATATTAACCGCAACATAACAAGCGGCGATTTGCTAGGTAGTAAGCCCTCACTGATTAAAGTTTTACTTTATGTTAAAATATTAATGAAATTTGATTATGTAGGGGGGCTTTTTTGAATACTATATTCATGTTCATTTGTATTATATTAGTAGCTTCTATTTTACAAACAAGTACCGGTTTTGGCTTTTCTATTATGGCAACACCTTTCTTACTCATGTTATTTCTACCACAAGAAGCTATACAAATAAATATCATTTTATCATTCATTATTTCTATATCACTCATTTGGAAAATAAGAATGGACATTGATTGTATTCTACTGAAAAGATTAATTTTCGGCAGTATAGTTGGTGTTCCTTTTGGTATTATCATTTTCACTTCTATTAACATCAACACATTTAAATTAGCAATTAGCATCCTACTCTTACTATTAACTTTGATGCTAATCTGTAACTTTAAGATTCAATCAACAAAATCTAGAGATTTCATAGTTGGCGGATTATCCGGTCTTTTAACGACAAGTATCGGTATGCCAGGACCACCCCTGTTACTGTACTTTACAGGAACTGATACAAAAAAAGAGAAGCTGAGAGCAACTACTTTAGCTTTTTATCTATTTATATATTTCATTAGTCTACTAACGCAAATACTCTTTACCGGCACAAACAAGACAATTTGGGAATCAAGTTTTTACGCTATTCCAATCGTATTTCTAGGTTTGTATATAGGTCAAATTATTTTCAAATGGCTTAATCAACGGATTTTTAAAATATTTACGTACATCCTTTTAAGTTGCACGGGCATATATCTTCTTATTGAAAGTTTGCATTCGTTATAGAAGGTGCTTTAGTATGTGTCATAACGGCGGATAAGTTTTCAACATTTTTAAACGTGATAACAATAAAAAGCGGCTATTATGCCGCTTTTTATTTTCAAATTAAATATTTTAAAACTAGAAGCCCACCCATCGCTATTACAAACACATTGAAAAAAATCAGCCAACTTTTTTCAAACTCTTTATATCTCTCTTCTTTCACCCCGCGTTGTTTTAGCTTCTCAATTACAGTTTTCAATTCTTGCTCATGCTCGGTACTTCCTAATTGTATATAGTTATTATCTATAGTAATTCCATATACATTCTTCATTTTTTTATGTCGCGAAACTGCTTGAATTGAGCTTATTAACACATTGTACTCATTTATTTTTTTGAAATAACAATCTAACGATTTAATTCGTAATCTTGTATTTGTTAAAACAATATAATAGTAAAAGGTAGCACCTGCTGTGAATATATTCGGTATAACTTTAGAATTTACAAGACTTCCTTCTTCCACTAATATTTCATATTCGATTTTTTCTCCTTCTTGTAACTCTTTACGAACTGATTCTTCCAACATTTGCACCGTTAATTTCTTCAATAATTCTCCGTTTTTCACATAATACTTATCTATATTGATAGACTCATCCGCTTCTTTCTCTAAACGTGTAATTTCTTCCTCTGAATATTGGAACTCATTTAACATAGATAATAATCTTTTATCCATATTACACACTCCCTTTCCATAGTTTTTGAATTTTTTTCTTTCCACGAGAAATTCGATTGTATATATAATCCGCCGTTACTTTTAATTCTTTTGCAATGTCGTCAATGGAATATCCATCAATATACCTCTTTAAAAAGATATATCGATCTTTCTTATTTAAATCTTGAACTATTTCCATAATCTCTTCTTCTTTTTCTATTTCATATCTATCATGAATACCTGTATCTATTTCTACGTTTTTATCAATTTTATTCTCTTTATATACTTTCTTTTTATATTCCAATGCCTTTAATTTTGTAATACCAATCATCCAAGATTTTAAGTTTCCCTTTTCTATATCAAATTGATCGATATGAAACCAAATGACAGTAAATACATCGTTATAACAATCATCCACATATTGTTTTTCAATAGGGGTACTTAACGATTTATGAATAATGTACAAAATTAATTTTCCATATTGATCAATCACTTCTTTCAAAGCATCTTGATCGCGTTTTTTCATAGCTATAATTAAATCCACTTCAGAATCGAAAATCATAAACATCTTCCTTCCTCAATTCCCCTTTAGCAGCTGCCTTTACTTACTATTGGCATTTCACTCTCATTTTCTATCACTTTTGTAAAATTTTTTTAATTTTTATGTATATGATAACAAATAAAATACCTAAGTTCAGAAAGTGGTATCTACATTCTGAACTTAGGTATTAACAATTAAATTATTCACTTATACTAACGTTTCATCACAAAGCTCTGTTACATTTTTAAAGTATTGCAAGTTCTCCTTCGCTTCAGCTTCATTAAATAAATTGAGCTGCCTCATTATTTCAGTAGCAAATTCAACGTACGCAGACCCTACCGCTGTTATTATTTTTCCATCAACCGTTACATCTTTGTTTTGTTTATATTCCCATTCATGTAAATGAGCTAATTGTTTTTCATCTGATGTTAATGATGTTGAGAATTTCTTCTTATTCAGCACCCCTGCTGCATGTAATAAAGATGTTCCGGCACAAATACCCGCTATCCATTTATTTTGCTTATGTAATTTGTTCACAATAGATAACAATTGTTCATTTTCTAAATGATCAAAAATATGTCCGCCTGGTACGATAAACACTTCATAGTCCTCTATTTTAATTTGCTCAATAGAGACATGTGGTTGACACAAAAAACCGCCTTCTCCTGTAACTGTTTTTCCGTCTACAGTTGCTGTTATTATTTCAAATTGCTTACTTATCAAAAATAAACTCGCTATATTCACTTCAAATTCTGCAAATCCATCAAATAAAAAGATTAAAGCTTTTTTCATATTATCCCCTCCCCCTATACTTATTCGAAGACAATCACCTTTCTCCTCCAAAAAAGGCAAACCTACATCACAGGTTTGCCTCTTTACTCATTTCTTATTTAATCCTCTCTCATTTAAAAACTCTTTCATGTGCATTCTTTTTTCTTTAGACATAAATGAACTCATTGATTCCGTCCATGTTACGCTTTTCTTGTTTGATGATCTTTCTTTATAATACGCGCTCATCGTTTCATCGTATTCGTTTAGTAATTCATCATATTTCTTTTCATCATATTCATTTTCATGAAGGATTGCTGCTACTGGTAAGCGTGGTTTTACTCCATGATCTTCATCTGGTACACCGACTGTCATTCCGAATACAGGATATACTTTATCCGGTAAATGAAGCAATTCGCTCACTTCTCTCGGATTATTACGAATACCACCAATATAACAAATACCGTATCCTAACGATTCTGCTGCTAACGCTAAGTTTTGCGCAAAAAGTGAAGCATCTACCGTTGCTACGATAAAGTCTTCTACTCCTTCATGCTTTATCTCTGTACCATGTTTTTCACATGCCATTTCAAGTCGTTTTAAATCTGCACAACAAACAAAGAATGCTGCGCAATCTTTCACATGACGATTTCCAGACAACTCTGCTAGTTTCGCCTTTAAGTCTTGATCGGTTACATATATAACAGAATAGGCCTGTACAAAATGAGAGGACGCAGCATGCTGCCCAGCTTGCACCATTCTTTCTACTACATCTTTCGGAATGGACTCTTCTTTATATTTACGAACTGAAACGTGTTGCTCCATTTTATGTATCATCTCATTCATGAAAATCACTCCTTTTTCTCTTCATAATGAAAAATTAACATATCTTTTCCAATATTCACAACTTATAAGCACAAAAAGAGCAATTCTTTTGAATTGCTCTTTTTAAAAGATCTATTAATACGGTAAATGAAATTATATCGTCGATTTTTTCAATATATCAACGATTCCCTGCACTATATCGACGATTTTTCAAATATATCGTCGATTCGACAAAGAATATCGACTTACCGACAAATAATGACAAACTCACTCCGAATTATTCCTTATCTTATTACGCTGTTTTCAACACTTTAACACCTTTTACGATATTCCAAATGAAGTAATAAATTCCTACAAGAATGAACACTGCATATGTGATCATGATCCCAATTCCAGCACCATCAGATTGATTGAATCCTAAACCGTATATTCCTGATATCGCTACCCCTCCGAATAAAATTGCATATGGGAAAATATGTGACCAAAATGCTTTTTTCGCGTGATATTTCACTTCATCCTCTGCAACGAAGTACACGATAATTGGTAATAAAAATGGGGCAAAAAAGATACTAAAGTAACATAGTGAAGATAATATATTATTTCCTTTCATCCGATTCACCTCTAAATAGTTTTTGTTATCTTCATTATGTCAGGAATCCATTCTAGAAACTATCGCTTTACCTTTCATTAAGATGACATATTTGTAAGATTCCCCTCAAAAAATCCCGCCTATAATGCTAGGCGGGATCACTTTCACTATATTCGATTCATAAACCAATATTGCGTAATAGCTAAATACTCTCGTATATTCGATGGAATGACAATTCGCTTCGGTGTTTCGGCCGGAAGACCTTCTAATTGTAAACCTTGCTTAGCTGCTATTTTTTTCGCTCTAAACATGTGGAAATCGTTTGTTACGATCATTCCTTTTTTCATATTGTCCGGAATTAAAGGTTTTGAGAATTTAATATTTTCATCTGTACTCGTTGACTTATCTTCCATAATAATGCGGTCTTCTGCAATATTTAGTTTCATTAATTCATTTTTCATTGCTAATGCTTCTGAAATATCTTCTCCTTTTCCTTTCCCTCCAGACACAATAGCAATTGCTTTCTCATGTGCTTTCAAATACTCAGCTGCTTTATCAATACGATATTGCAATGAGTACGATGGTTTCGTTCCGTTTACTTTCGAGCCTAATACAATGATATAATCAGCTTCATAGGTCGCATTCATTTGCCCATGCTTATAAATGTTATATTGTAAAAATCCCACATAAACGGCGCAAACCATTATAATTCCTATCATATACTTCATTATTTTCTTCTTTTTCATATCCATATACTCCTATGTTCTTTGCTTCTTTTATGATAATATCCATTTATTTGTTTGTATACGGACAAATTCCAATTCACCCTAATTTATCCTCTAAAAAGTAATATTTATATTCCTTTCGGGAACAGTAAGTACAACTTTGCACGAAGGAGTGTCTCTATTGCTTCTCTTTTTATGTAACGTATCGTTCTTTTTTATCTTATTTTTACTATCACTTAAGATGCTTGGTAAATCAGCTTTAGCACAACTAACTCCTCATGATTTTGGTGCGATTATCTTTTTATCTTATTTAGCTTTTCAGGCCATACCAGTCTCTGGTGCTTTGCAAGCTTTTCTCGGTATGGTCGTTATTACATGTTTGCATTTAATCCTTACAAAATTAAGCCTATTCAACAAACTAAATCGTTTTATTCTCGGGCACCCCATTATTTTAATTAAACATGGTGACATTATTTTTGAGAACTTACAAAAAAGTAGATATCCCATTGCTGAATTACTTTCTAACCTTCGCGTCGCAGGATATCCAAGTGTTCATGAAATTGAATACGCTATTTTAGAAGCAAATGGAGCCATTAGTATTTTACCAAAGCGTGAACTTGTCCCATTAACTCCGAAAGATTTGAACATAGATGTTAAGTATGCTGGATTACCAATTGCCCTTATTGTTGATTCGCAAATTCAATACGATAACTTAAAGTTAATTCATAAGGACGAAAAATGGTTATATAAAGAATTAAAAGAAAAAGGAATTACAAACATTAAAAATGTTGCCTTTGCTTCTGTTCAAGAAATTGATGGATCTTTTGCTATTAGTTTAAAAAAATAAAAAATCCCCTTACTTGCTCAAGGGGATTTTCTTCATTATATTACTTCCTTCTCTCCTGCCATGTTTAATGGAACAGGATGTTTCATACGATTCATCGTAAATAAGATAATCGCTGTTATTACTTCAGCTACTGGCATAACGAGCCAAATTCCGTTTATCCCAAATAACTTTGGCATAATCCATAATAATGGAATAATAAATAGTAGCCCTCGGCTCATTATAATCAGTACTGATTTCTTCGTTTGTCGTACTGATTGGAAGTACTCTCCATACACAATGTTATAGCCTAAAAATACGTATTGGATAAAGAACAAACTAATACCTGTTAGTGTTAACTCCAATAATTGTGGAGATTGGACATCAAATAGGCCAATAATATATTTCCCGAAGAATAATCCGACAATTATCGCAACGCCGCCAAGTATAACTGCAATTTTCACAGCAAACTGTAATCCTTCACGTAATCTTTCTGATAAATTTGCACCGTAATGGAAACTAGCAATTGGTTGCAATGCAGCACCTACACCGAAGAATAATAGTAATGTCATCGCATGAATGCTGTTTACCATCGCATAGGAAGCTACGCCTACTTCTCCTGCATATTGAACGAATGCTATATTAAAACCAATCGTTACGATTGCCACTGTACTTTCTGTTATAAAGCTCGGAAACCCGATTATCATAATTTGTTTAATCGTATCCCATTCAAAATGGAATTTCGTCCACTTTAAAATACTACTTTTTCTCAAGAAGTGCGTTAATAATACAAGGAAACCAATCGCTGCCGAAAGAATAGTTGCTGAAGCAGCTCCTGTTACGCCCCATTTAAAGATGAAAATAAAGATATAGTCAAACACTATATTTAATACAGCTGTTACAACTAAACCTGCCATTGCTAAATTAGGATTTCCATCATTTCGTATAAATGTACTTAAAATATTTTCTAAAACGTATATCATTCCAAATGTTAATAATACGTGTAAATAGTCTAATGCATACGGTAAAATCACTTCGTTTGCACCGAATAAGTATGCTAAGTCTTCTATTCTCCATAAGCAAATCGCCGCTAAAACGCCTACGATAATGACTGCCACTGTCATGGATTGAGTAAAAATAGACCTTGCTCTTTCTATTTTATTTTCACCTAGCGCAATGGAATATAACGTTGCCCCTCCCATTCCAATCCATAATGAAATAGAGAAGAAAATTGAAAACGCTGGAATAGCCACGTTTACTCCTGCTAATCCGTTCGCTCCAACTCCCCTACTAATCATAACCGCGTCAATCACAATATTAACTGACATTAATACCATTCCGAGAACGGCTGGTATTAAATAAGTGATAAATAAACTTTTAATTGGTTTTTCTCTTAATTTTTCTGTTACTTCCATACTATTTTGCTCCTTTTTTCAACGCTCTGTTCACAGTTTAAACCTTAAAGTAACTTGAAGGTCAAGAGAGAATTAAAAAATAGGTAACTGAATTATATTAACGAATATAAATTTGTCATCAGTTCAAAGGTTTTTACCTTATTTTTTCACTACAGGAATTTGAATTTCTGTTACTTGCTCCTCTGGATTTTCTGTTACAGACCAATCGATTAATCCAATCTCAATCGCATCTCCACTTACTTCATATCCTTTTTGATCAATGTATGCAAGTAATTCCTTATACGTTGCATCTGTTTCTTCATACGGTCCATGATGATAAGAACAAGCATATAAACCTTCCTTAATCTCATCTGAATTATGCACTTCATACGGCATATAATCCAAAAGAATAAACACGCTACTATACGCTTGAAACTCATTTTGCATAAATCCTTTTTTCGAAACAGTTACACCAATATCTCCAGAAAATAAACTATCATCCATTTGTCTCATATTTTTTTGCAACGAATGGATGTAGTACTCAAACATGTCATCCGTCGTATTTGGAGCAACCGCAATTGCTGTAATTTTTCGACGCGGGATCTCTTTCACTACCATTTGTTTAGCTTTTGCTTTTGTTGCTTCCTTAATCAAATGAATTCTATGCTCCATTTTCGCCAAAGCGTACTCAATTTCTCTTTGTTTTTTCAACATCATTTCTTGTTGTTTTTCCAACAAATTGAGTGCGTATGCTGGATTTCTTTCATCAATATATTTCTTAATTTCCTTTAATGGAATATTTAATTGGCGTAAAAACTTAATCGTATCTAATAGTGAAAATTGATCGATTGTGTAATAGCGATAATTTGTTTGTGGGTCCACAATGGACGGATGAAATATTCCTTTTTCATCATAATAACGTAAAGTAGATTCCGCTATATTATGCATTTTTGCCATTTCTCCAATTGTAAAACGTTTATTTAATAACATCTTTTATTCCCTTCCATTCCTATTTACTTCATTATATGTTCATTCTGTTTTCAAAACAAAAAAGAATTCTCTTAAGAGAATTCTTTTTATTCATTATTACACCTCTATAATTATAGGAAGAATCATCGGCTTTCTTTTCGTATTCGTATATATATACTTCCCTAAAGCTTCTCTTACTTCTCTTTTCAAAATACCCCAGCTATTCACTTTCTCTTTCTTTACATTATTAATCGTAATAACAGCTAATTTATTTAATTCCTTCAAAAATTCTTCTGAATCACGAACATAGACGAATCCACGGGAAATAATATCAGGACCTGAAATTATTTCTCCATCCACTTTATTAAAAGTAATAACTATAACGAGCATTCCATCTTCTGAAAGTTGTTTTCGATCACGTAATAATGCATTTCCAACATCACCAATTCCTAATCCATCTACATATATATTTCCTGCTTGTATTTTTCTCGATTGAATTGCCACTTCATTACTTATATCTACAACATCTCCATTACGAACGATAAAGATATTTTCTTTTTCGACACCAATTGATTCCGCTAGCAAGCTATGGTGATGTAGCATTCTAAACTCTCCATGAATGGGGATAAAATATTTTGGTTTCATTAAAGCAAGCATTAATTTCAATTCTTCTTGATACGCATGACCAGATACATGGACTCCAGTAGAACTACCTGATCCGTAAATTACTTTTGCTCCTAATGCGAATAAATTATCTATAATTCGTGAAACGTTACGTTCATTTCCCGGAATAGGCGTTGCCGCTATAATAACCGTATCTTCTGGTAAAACATCCACTTGCCTATAGTTTCCACTAGCTAACCGCGCTAAAGCTGCCATTGGTTCTCCTTGGCTTCCTGTACAAAGGATTGCAACCTGCTTTGGATCTAAACGATTTACCTCACTTGCTTCAATTAACATACCATCTGGAATATTTAGATACCCTTTCTCTAGAGCAACTTCTACTACATTTACCATACTTCTCCCGAGTAAAGCCAGTTTTCGATTTGTTTTTATACAAGCTTCAACTATTTGCTGAACACGATTCACATTAGAAGCAAAAGTAGAAATAATCACTTTCCTATTTGCTTTCATAAATATTTCTTCTACCCGTTCCCCTACCGACCTTTCTGATGGAGTAAATCCTGGTCGTTCTGCATTTGTACTTTCAGATAATAAAGCTAGCACGCCTTCACTACCTATTTTAGCCATTTTATGAATATCAGGCTGTTGGTTATTTACTGGTGTTAAATCAAATTTAAAATCACCTGTATGTACTACAGTACCTTCTGGTGTATGGAAAGCAATACCAAGGCAATCTGGAATGCTATGATTCGTTTTAAAAAAAGTTGTCTTAATAGCACCGAAATCAATTTCTGATTCTGAATGAATAACGATTAATTCTGTATCATTTTGAAGGTTATGTTCCTTTAATTTAATTTCAATTAAACCTAACGTTAACTTCGTCGCATAGATTGGTACGTTTAGTTGTTTTAAAAAATATGGTATTCCGCCAATATGATCTTCATGTCCATGCGTTACTACTAATCCGCGAATTTTTTCTTTATTTTCTTGTAAGTATGTGACGTCTGGAATGATTAAATCAATTCCTAATAAACTTTCATCTGGAAATTTAGATCCGCAATCAATAACGACAATATCATTTTCATATTGAATAGCATACATATTTTTCCCTATTTCATTTACTCCACCTAAAGCAACGATAGACAAGTTGTTTTTTAATGACTTCAAATGATAAGCCCTCCCTTTCACTGTTATAATTCGTGAAATCGTATTTAGGCTTTATTATTTGTAATAGAAAAGGACTTCATACTGTTTCATACATACAAAATTCACATGCCACTCTTATACCTATATCCGCAATAACACAAGTTCTCCGTAAAAAAGCTCCCATTTTTTCATTGATTTTTTGTAAAATCTATTATATATTAATTACAGGTTCAAATTACGAGTTCAAAAGAACTTGTAATCAGACCCTTTGTTTAATGGGTTTTACATATTTTCATTAGGCAAATTCCGAGAAATCGTATGATAAAAATAAAAATGATAAGGAGAGGATCCAATGGAATTCGAATTTTTCTTTCAAATTGCACTTATTTTATTAAGTACAAAGCTTGCTGGTGATCTTAGTGTTAGATTAGGCCAGCCTTCTGTACTCGGTAAATTAATTGTCGGTATCGTTATCGGTCCAGCTGTATTAGGTTGGATTGAAAATTCAGAACTTCTGACACAATTAAGTAATGTTGGGGTTATTCTTTTAATGTTTATGGCCGGTCTTGAAACAGACTTAGAGGAATTAAACGCAAATCGTAATTCTTCTTTAGCTGTTGCACTTGGAGGTATCATTCTTCCATTCGTAGGTGGTTACGTTTCTGGTCTTATTATGGGAATGGAACAAGGAAATGCTGTATTTTTAGGATTACTTCTATGTGCAACAAGTGTTAGTATTTCCGTACAAACACTTCGTGATTTAGGAAAGATGAAAACACGTGAAAGTACAACTATGCTGGGCGCAGCTGTATTTGATGACATTCTTGTCGTTATTTTATTAGCATTTGCAATGAGTTTCCTAGGTACAGACGATGTTAACTTAACAATGATTATCTTGAAGAAAGTTGTATTCTTCGCTTCTATTATTTTAATCGGATGGAAAGGTGTTCCTGCGATTATGCGCTGGTTATCACCGCTACGCGTATCTGAGTCTATCGTGAGCGCGGCTCTTATCATCTGTTTCTCATTCGCATATTTCGGCGAACTATTAGGAATTGCTGGTATTATCGGTGCTTTCGCAGCTGGTATCGCTATTTCTCAAACGAACTACAAACATGAAGTAGAAAAGAAAGTAGAGCCAATCGCTTACGCTATGTTCGTTCCAGTATTCTTCGTAAGTATCGGTATGAATATTACATTTGACGGTATTGGCGATCAAATTTGGTTCATCTTAGCATTAACAGTAATCGCTGTATTAACGAAATTAATCGGTTGTGGCTTAGGTGCACGAATGACTGGATTTGACGCTAAGTCTTCTGCAATTATCGGTTCTGGAATGGTTTCTCGTGGTGAAGTTGCACTTATCATCGCAGGTACAGGACTTTCTTCTGGACTACTAGCACAAGATTACTTTACAGCAATTGTTATTGTCGTTATTTTAACTACAATGATTACACCACCAATGTTAAAATATACTTTTGGTGCAAAAGATAAAGCAATGAAAGCAAGTAAATAATTTTAATAAAAAGGAGATTGCTATCTTATAAGATAGCAATCTCCTTTTTTGTTTTATCTTTAAACAATACTGTTCTTTTTTAACCATTTTTCAAAAATAATTCGTGCTTCATCATCATCAATATTATTACGAAATGAATACACCACAATGCCATAATTATCTATATATTCACCTAATTTAATTTCCTCCACTTTCTTATAAAAATCGTCTACCTCATAGTGTGGAATATACGCATCCCAAACTGGTTCATGTATTCTTTTGTACGCTGTCACTTCTAAATCATATCCATCTTCATAATATCCGATGTGATAATGTTTACTAGGTTCATATTTCTTCATAATAAATTCCCCTCTCTTTGAAAATTTATCATATTTGACATCATAAACAAAAGCGAGCTGTATATTACAGCTCGCTTCATTCATTAAATACGTTCCATCGCTGTCTTCAACGTTCCCACAACGAAAGCAATTTCTTCACTTGAAATAACAAGTGGTGGTGCTAATGTCAAGACGTTATTATATCCTGCTGTTGTCATACCGTTTCGTCCTATAATTAACCCTTTTTCTTTACAAGCATTTACAACACTTGCAATTTTGTCGTTATCAATTGGCTCTTTCGTCTCTTTATCATTTACTAGTTCAATTCCAACTAGTAGTCCTTTTCCTCTAATATCCCCTACAAGTGGATGTTCTCCAATTTCTTCTTTTAATTGCTCTAATAAAAGCGAGCCCATTTGTGCAGATCGCTCAATTAAATTTTCATTTTCCATGATCTCTAAGTTTTTAAGTGCTAATGCACAAGCTGCAGGATTCCCACCAAATGTATTAATGTGGCGGAAAAATTCATATTCTCCTTTTCCTTTAAATTCTTCATATATTTCTTTTTTCACAGCTGTTGCTGATAATGGTAAATATGCACTCGTAATCCCTTTTGCCATTGTAATAATATCTGGTTTCACATCATAATTCATAAATCCAAATGCCTTTCCTGTACGCCCAAAACCGCAAATCACTTCATCGCTAATGAGCAAGGCACCGTGTTTTTGACACGTTTCATGAACAGCTTTCATATAGTCTTGTGGCGGCATTAAAATGCCTCCGCCTGTAATAATTGGTTCCATAATAAAAGCTGCAATCGTTTCACTTAGTTCCCATGTCATGACCCGATCTACTTCTTTTACACATTCTACATCATAAATGTTCTCTCTTTCTATTCCAGGCATACGATAACAATCTGGCGGCGTTACATGTAAAAATCCTGAAGCAAATGGCTCATATTGATATCTACGCTGCGCTTGCCCTGTCGCTGCCATCGTTGCCATTGTATTCCCATGATAGCCGCGGTAACGTGACATAAATTTATAACGATGTGGTTCACCTTTTTGCGCATAGTATTGTCTTGCTATTTTAAAAGCTGTTTCGTTCGCTTCCGAACCACTATTAGAGAAGAAAATAACATACTCTCCTCCAAGCCATTCATTTAATTTTTCTGCAAGCTTTATAGCCGGTTCATGTGATTGTGACATCGGAAAGTATGATAATGTTTGTAATTGCTTATATGCCGCTTCTGCAAGCTCTTTTCTGCCATATCCACTATTCACACACCAAAGACCACTCATACCATCTAAATATCTTTTTCCTTGTATATCTTCAACCCAGCACCCTTCTGCTTTTGCCCCTACCATTGTACTATTTGGACTAAAGGGACGCATTCCGTGCCAAACATATTGCTCATCTTTTGCTAATAATTCATCAGTCTGTTTCGTTTTCATCATTTCTTCCACCTTCCATAACAACTTATTTTTCACAAAAGCTGCGCTGGTACCATGATGATTTAAATTTCTCCCTGCTTATTTTCATTCCACAAAATTAAGACAAATCCTACTTACAAAGCAGTATTATTTACAAGAAAATGACAAAAGAAAAAGGAGCTTTTCTTATCTATCGAAAAGCTCCTCTTTTTTAATGCGAAGACACGTCACTAATACCATGCCCAGTATTAGATTTCACAAGAATTTCATCAAATTTCGCTGCATCTTCTTTCTTACTAGATAAAACGGTTCCTAAATACGCTGCAAGAAATCCAAGCGGAATCGAAATAATTCCAGGTGTCGTATATGGGAATATCGCTTCCCCAACAAATATAGCTTTTCCAGCTACAGGGTTCCATACATTTGGGCTTAACGCTACAAGAACAATAGCTGATACAAGACCAGCAATCATACCAGAGATGGCACCTGTTGTATTGAAGCGCTTCCAATATATTGTGAATAATATAACTGGCAAGTTAGCACTCGCTGCAACTGCAAATGCTAACGAAACTAAAAATGCTACGTTCAACGTTTGAGCAAATAACGCTAGTATAATAGATAATACAGCTACTCCAATAGACGCATAACGAGCCATGGATACTTGCTCTTTTTCCGTTGATTTCCCCTTACGGATAATTTCATTATAAAAATCATGTGCGAATGCGGATGCTGCTGTTAATACAAGGCCTGCCACTACAGCTAAAATCGTTGCAAAGGCAATTGCTGATACGAAAGCAAATAAGAAATCTCCGCCCAATGCTTTCGCTAATAAAGGTGCTGCCATATTACCAGCTGGATTTGCTTTCATAATTGCCTCATTTCCTACAAACGCCGCTGCCCCAAATCCTAAGAAAATCGTCATAATATAAAATGCGCCAATTAACCATGTCGCATATACGACAGATTGACGTGCCGTTTTTGCATCACGTACTGTAAAAAAGCGGACAAGAATATGTGGTAACCCTGCCGTACCAAGAACTAGTCCTAAATTTAAAGATAGCGTATCAAGACCATCTTTATACTTTACACCGGGATTTAAAAACGACTCTTTTAACGGAGTTGCTGTTTTCATTTGCGCGAACATTTCCGTCACACTAAAATTAAATTTTGCGAAAACGATAACAGAAATAATAAATGTACCAGCCATAAGTAATACAGCCTTAACAATTTGTACCCAGCTCGTCGCGGTCATTCCGCCAAAAATAACGTACACTGTCATTAATGTACCAACAATTAAAACGGATGTTGTATATTCGATCCCTAATAATAACTTAATAAGTGCACCCGCCCCAACTAATTGTGCAATCATATAAAAAATTGAAATCGTCATCGTATTAAGCGCTGCAACTCCGCGAACTTTTTTCGCGTCAAAACGCGCCGCAATCATATCCGCTAACGTGTACTTCCCTAAATTCCTTAGCGGTTCTGCGACAAGGTATAGAACAACTAAATAAGCAACTAAAAAGCCGATACTATAAAAGAAACCATCAAACCCAGTTAATGCGATCGCTCCAGCTATACCAAGAAAAGACGCAGCAGACATATAATCTCCCGCAATGGCCAGACCATTTTGCCAACCAGTTAATCCCCCTCCAGCTGTATAAAACTCACTCGCATTTTTCGTTTTTTTCGATGCAAAATAGGTTATGACGAGCGTACCAAGGACAATAATTAAAAATAGTGCAAATGCCGTCGTATTCAAGTTCAGCCCCTCCCTTTTTGCATATTTTGTAGAATTTTTTGCGAGATTTCATCAAAGGATTCCGCCTTTTTGCTATAAATCATACATAAAGCCCAAGTCATAATAAATTGTGCAAAAGCAAATACCCACGCCCACGTAACATCACCAAATGCCGGTGTATTGAGTACCTTTGAATACGATGTTAAAATAGGTAACGCAATAAAAAAACTTAAAAAGAAAATACTCATTGGAACGATAAACTTCTTTTTCTTATTTAATAACAATTGAAATTCTTCTGACTGAACAACCTCTGTATAATTCACCTCATTTTGTAACTTACGTGCTGACGTATCATCTCTTTTCATTCTCTTATCCCCTCTCTTACTAGAAATACAATTCCCCCTTGTATACCTAAAGACTAAATTTTATAAATATTCAGAAACTTATTTTCATTTTAGACAATCCATACATTCCTGCAAAGATTTTTCGATAGACATTTTTCGGCATTTTCCCCTAAGTTTTTAATATACTTTTTCAAAATAAAGTGACACCTTACTTATTTTTTCCTCATTAAAACAAAAGCAGTGCTTAACGCACTACTTTTTTCTTTTTTTCCTTTTCTAAATTACGAGCTGTTTCGCTTAATTCAACATCTTTTCCATCTTTAAGCGTTCCAAATATGAAATCGAATACTGGATTTGAAACACCAAACCAAAACTTTTCATTTTTATAATGGTGTAATATGTGCTGTTTTTTTAGCCATCTTCCAAACTTAGTAACAGGACGTATTGGCTTATGTGCAATATAATGTTTCCATTCATAAACGAGAAGCATAATAATCATTCCAATTCCGAACGAAAGTGCAATAGTAACACTTTTTGTTATAGCATATGATATAAGTAAATATATAGTAAAGCTCGGTATACTAAACCATACAGGTAAAAATAACAGTTTTAAATCATCTGGATATACGTGATGGTCATAATGTAATCTTCTTAGCATTTTTAATAAAAATACGTTTTTAGGTGGTTTTAAATGAAATAAAAACCGGTGTGTCATATATTCGTTTAGTGTATAAAAAATAATACCAAACAAACAGGATAACAAACCGATCCATGTGAAAAATTTCATTTTTAAAATAATGATAAAAACAAATAAAATACTATACATAATAACGATATCATGTTGTAAAAAGAACTCTTTCCCCACCCTCTTCATCTTCCTTCCCCCTTTTCAAAAGAAATAGTCGCAACATATCGTTACGACTATTTCTCTTCTATATCTTATTCTATACGCTTTACAAATTTGCCTGTTGCTCTATTGTCGAGAAAAAATTGTTCGGTCCAAATATATTTTGCTTCGGAATAATATGTTCCACCGCAAACACTGTTACTTCTCCTCTTTGTACCTCTCCAATGATAAGTCCAAATATTTCATGGTTTACAGCAAACGTTGGTTGCTTTGTTTGTAGTAATCTTGCTGCATTCTGAAATACCGCTTCATATAGTGGATTTCTATCAGTAATTTCTTTTCTGATTTTTGGTGCTAACGTAATAATGATTTCTTTTCCGTCAATAGTGGTTCGATACATAAAAATCTCCCCTTCAATCTTATGTGAACAACTGTAAAGCTTTGTATGCAAAATGGATAGAATATCCTACTAAAATAATACCTGCTCCGGCTGTTATATAGCCAAGTGCTTTTTGCTTTAATAAAGTTCTGCCAAAATGGACAGAAAAAGCAATATTTAAATTCCATAAAATAATACCAACGATAATACAAAGACTGTACAAAAAGGCTTCTTGTTTCGTTACCTTCGTAAGCAATGAGCTAAGTGTACTACCGTATATACCAAACCAAAAAACAAGATTTAATGGATTAGATATTGCAATGAAAAAACCTGCCATAAACGATTGTTTAAGGCCGCCTACCTCTTCCTTTTTATATTCCATATTCGAGTGAGAAATTCCTTGTTTTACACTTTGAAATCCTAAATAAAATAATAAGAAAAACCCTGTGCAATACATAAAAGCTTGTACATATGTATACATAAACAGAGAAGATAAACCGAAGTAGATGAGAAGCATAAACAAAATATCTGCAGTCATACCACCAATTCCAACAATCCAGGCATGCCAAAAACCTCGTTCAATTCCTCGTTTTAACATTTCAATATTAATCGGACCTATTGGCGCCGCTAATGAAATCCCTAATACAATTTGTTGTATAATCGCTCCAAACATCGCTCTATCCTTTCTACTTCCTTTACTATTAAGTAATGATGTAATGATTGAAAATAGACTAGCTTTCATCAAAATATGTACTACTAAAATACCCTTTTTTATCCAAAATATGCAAAAGAGCCATTTAGGTGATGGCTCTTACTTTTCTATCTTATGAAGAAAAGGACATTTTCCTTTTATCGGCTCTACATCGTCTCCTATGAAATATTGTTTCCATTCCCGATGTTCCGGATCACCATAATGACTAATGTTAGGATGTTTCGGCAACTGATCCCATTTTTCAACTCGATCTCGGACCGTTTGTCTTGAATATGCTCCTTTAGGACGGTCGCC
Source organism: Bacillus cereus group sp. BfR-BA-01350 (assembly GCF_022663775.1). Classification (NCBI taxonomy): domain Bacteria; kingdom Bacillati; phylum Bacillota; class Bacilli; order Caryophanales; family Bacillaceae; genus Bacillus; species Bacillus cereus group sp. BfR-BA-01350. The sequence continues at coordinate 137,824 of NZ_JAKUGD010000001.1, read as the reverse complement.
TTCTAATCCATCAAAAATGGTACTTGGCTGAAATCCAATAACGAGAGAATTTCCTAAATGCCTAGTTTTTCGTTGTTTATAAGCTGGTGCATTTCCAAATGCAAATATCGGTTCCCCGCCAAATGAAAATTCCCATAAGTAGTGATCTGGGTCTTCCGGAATTTGCTTCGGCCACGTTTGATCATCATTTTCATGTAAATATTGTAGTACTTTCCAAAAGTAATCACGATAATATTCGATTGATTGTTCCTCACATTCCGGTTCCACAAAAAGAAAAAAACCTCTTCTTACAACTGGCCATTCTTTCATTAATTCTAAAAAAGATAACATTGTATGCGGCAAATGACTCCAATCATTATGAGATAGAAAGGAATAGCGAAGTTCATTCTTTTTCAAAGCAGTTACACCAAAATAACATGGGAAAGTTGGTTCTAATACGACGTTAGAAAAATTTTTAAATTCTTTTGCAACCCAATTCGGTATATCCGTTCTCCTTCTCATTCCTTCATTATCTAATAAATAAGACTTATTCATTCTTTCACCTCATTATGTATAGCATTCAATTAAGACTATTACATACTCGGCCTGTCCTATACCTATTTAAAAATTTGGCTGAAAAATTATTTAAAAATACAAAAAAATAAAATCGCTTACTTGACTAAATTCTCCCAATTCGTGTATATTTAAATTAATCATTTAGCAGAATATTCAAGATTATAGCATTTTTAGTTTATATTATCTTTTCAAATGAATTTCACTAAATGAAAAAAGCAAATGTTTTTAGGAGGAATTGTAACATGCAAGGGAAAGTAAAATGGTTTAACAACGAAAAAGGTTTTGGATTTATCGAAATGGAAGGCGCTGACGATGTATTCGTACATTTCTCTGCGATTCAAGGCGAAGGCTACAAAGCTTTAGAAGAAGGTCAAGAAGTATCTTTTGATATCACTGAAGGAAACCGCGGACCTCAAGCTGCTAACGTAGTAAAACTTTAATCCAACATATAACAGGAGGTTACCTTACTTGGTAACCTCCTTTGTTATTCCTTTGTATATTTCCGTTTTACAGAGCAAAAACTATGTGAAATGCGCAATATACAAAGGAGGCAGTAACAATGGGATCAGAAGTAAATGATTTTGAAGAAGTGAAATTCCGTGTAGAAACAGCACAAAAAATGGTGGGATCAGCAACAATTTCAATGGATCCAGATACATTAGAACACGCTACTACTGCTGTAGAAGCAGCTCGCTCTCAGCTTGAAATTATGAAATCTGTTGCAACTGATTTAGATGAGCCATTTTTAATGAACGAGGAAAAGAAATTAAATAAATGTGAGCATCAACTAAACGAAGCAAGACACTAAAAAACATCCAGAGAATTTTCTCTGGATGTTTTTTCATGACAACTGTTCCCCATACTTTTTCAATGTTTCTCCAACTGTACATTGCCTGATACAAAATGAATGAGCATAATACTTACTATTTGTCTTTCGATTATGTTCTCGCAAAAAACATCCTTCACAATACGTTTCTAATAAGTCATTTACCTCTGTAATGAGTTGCTTTTTATCCACCGTTGCACCTCTCTATTCGGTTATTTCTTTATGACTATCAATGACTGTTCCTTCTAATGCTTGCGTTGCTAATTGATGTGCTTCTTTATTTTGTTTTCTAAAGATTGGCTCACATACAAGTTTTAATTTCATTTGCTTCGCTTTTTGCTCAATTTGGTCTAAATAATGATTTAAATGTTCATCATAACAAGGCCATTCCCCGGCCAATTGTTGCAGTACAACTTGAGAATCCCCGCGAAGTGTAACTGCTTCATACTTAATCCCTAATTCCTCGAGTATATTCATGCTATATAGTAATGATGCGTATTCCGCTTCATTATTATCATATATGCCTTCTATATATGCATTACGGCGAATTCGGTATTTTGCATTTCCTTTTTTATAGTATACACATATACCTACCCCAGCTTCTTTCGTCTGTACATCATAACCACCATCAAAATAAACGAGTATTTCTTGGGGTTCTTCCTCCACTTGTTTACTCAGCTTTTTTATTTCCTTTAATAACCATTCTGTATCCATTTCATCGTAAAATAATAATTCCTTCACTCTTCCTGTTTTCTCGAAATCCTCCGCAAATTGAAGTGCTTCTTCTATGTTCATATAATCTGTCGTTAATTCCGTCTGCAAACCGCGCTTTGTTTTATACAACCAATGAATTTTATATTTCATACTAGATTCCCCTTATGTAAGACTTCTTATATGTATCCAGCTAATGAAAGCCTCACTTTATTTTATTATATTTTATCAAGAGTCACAGAATTATATTCAATATAATCACATGTAAAAAAGAGCTATCCCTATAGGAATAGCTCTTTCATCTATTACATAAATCTTTCAAATTGTACTCGTTTATTAATCCAGTACATTACAGGCATACCAATGGCCATGACAACAAATTCACCGACTGCACATGTTAACCAAGTCAACATAAATGGTAAATCAAATGCAAGATGAAGTTCAATTGCAATCATAAACATTGTAATTGTAAAGATAACTGTATTAAAAATCATACGAGCCCAAACACCTTTAATGAATCGCATAGAAATAATGGTTGCAACTAATGCAAGAATAGATTGCCCTACTCCAAATACTAAATCGTAAGCGATCATAGGTGAGAAAAAGAGATTCGTTAAAAATACACCTAATACAATTCCGTAAATTGCTTTCTTATTAAATACAACGAGATGATTAAACATCTCTGAAATACGAAACTGTACATTCGTAAAGCCAAATGGCTGAATAAGCATAGAAACAGCAATATATAATGCCGCTAAAATACCATTACCGACTAATGTTCTAATATTCATGACAAAATCTCCTTAGTTTTTTTACGTGGGATGGTTTCGAACCACGTTATTCGTTTTTTAAGCAACAAGATTATATTTTACGCGGTAGCCCCCCTTTCGTCAATAGATTCCTATCATGAACTACCTTTTTTCTTTTAGACAACGTATAATGAAATATATGAAAGATTTAGGAGGTTTTACTTCATGACTGCAACAATTCAAAATGAAAAAGTGATCGTTTCCATATCCGACAAAGGTGCAGAATTACAAAGCGTTCGCTTAAAAGAAGACAATACAGAATACTTATGGCAAGGTGATTCTACTTATTGGGGACGCCGTGCACCAATTTTATTCCCTATCGTCGGCCGATTAGTAGATAATACATACTACGTAGATGGTAAGCCTTATTCTTTAACACAACACGGCTTTGCTCGTGATCTTACATTCACTGTAAAAGAACAAAGTGAAACGAAAATCACTTATATCGTTACTAGTAATGAAGAAACATTAAAAAAATACCCATACGAATTCGAATTACTCGTTTCTTATGAGCTAGACGGACAAATCGTTCATGTAACATACGAAGTAAATAACCCTACTTCAAAAGAGATGTTCTTCTCAATCGGGGCGCATCCTGGTTTCAATTTCCCGTTATTAGAAGACGAATCATTTACAGATTACCATCTATCATTTAATGGTTCTGAACGCTTAGAAACAAGTGTATTAGAAGGACCTTACCTTTCAAATAAAAAGCAACTAATTGCTGAAAGTACGAATGAATTACCACTTACATATGATCTATTTAAAAACGATGCGCTTATTTTTGAAAATATGAATACGGATGAAATCTCTATTCGTTCTCATAAACATAATAAATTTGTAAAAGTAGAATTTGACGGATTCCCATTTGTCGGCGTATGGACACCAGGCGAGAACGCACCTTTCCTATGTATCGAACCTTGGTACGGAATAGCTGATGAAGTAAATCCAGCAAAAGATTTCAAGGAAAAAAAAGGAATTCAATCTTTACAAGCGAATGAAACATTTACATGTCGTTATAGTATTACAATCGGCTAATTGCCCTATCCCCTACTGCAAAGAAACATATAAGTAGGGGATCATCTTATCATTTGGAGGTTTCTCATTTTGATTGAAGTATATATTGATGGTGCATCAAAAGGAAATCCTGGTCCTTCTGGTGCAGGCGTATTTATTAAAGGGGTTCAACCCGCTGTACAATTATCATTGCCCCTTGGGACAATGTCCAATCATGAAGCAGAATACCACGCTTTACTTGCGGCATTAAAATATTGCACGGAGCATAATTATAACATTGTCTCTTTTCGTACAGATTCGCAACTTGTCGAGCGAGCTGTTGAAAAAGAATATGCAAAAAATAAAATGTTTGCACCACTATTAGAGGAAGCACTGCAGTACATAAAAAGTTTCGATCTCTTTTTTATTAAGTGGATTCCAAGTAGTCAAAATAAAGTTGCTGATGAATTAGCTAGAAAAGCTATCTTACAAAATTAACGGGGGTATGAGTGTGAAAAAAGATTGGATTGCTCCTCTTGCTTTATTATTTGTGTCTTTTATTTGGGGAGCTACATTTGTTGTCGTTCAAAATGCTATGTCTTTCGTTGGTCCATTTACATTTAATGGTATACGTTTTTTATTCGCTGGAATCATTTTATTATTCGTTCAAATGATTTTCTCAAAAAAAACTTCAAAACAACATATAAAACAGAGTAGCCTCGCTGGATTAACCGTTGGATTCTTTTTATGCGTCGGCTATGTATTACAAACATTCGGCTTACTTTATACAACTTCTTCAAAAGCTGGTTTCTTAACAGGGCTTAGTATCGTTATGGTACCAATCTTGTCTTTTATTTTTTTAAAACAAAAAGCTACTATTTTTATCGTAATTGGCATTGCGGTAGCAACAGCAGGTTTATACTTATTAACGGCTGGTGATTCTTTTCAATTAAACATTGGAGATATACTCGTTCTCGGTTGTGCAGTTGCTTTCGCTGCTCATATTCTCGTTAACGGCTTCTTCTCTAAAAAAATATCACCTTTATTGTTAAGTACATCGCAAGTATTGGCTGTCGGACTGTTTTCTTCTATTTGCGCCTTTTTGTTTGAAGATTGGGAAAAATTATTTTCAGTAGCACTATGGACGAATTCTTCCTTTTTATTTGCGCTATTTCTAACTTCCCTATTCGCGACATCCATTGCTTTTTTCATCCAAACGTCAGCACAAAAACATACATCTCCAACGAGAGTAGCTATTATTTTCGCAATGGAGCCCGTTTTTGCTGCCTTAACAGGCGTTCTCGTTGCAAACGAACAACTTTCTATCTCTGCTATTTTCGGATGCCTATGTATTTTCCTAGGCATGGTTTTTGTTGAATTACCTTCCAAAACAAAAAAAGAAGCGCAGGCTGCGTGAAGTTACGCTTGTAACTTCCGCATAAAAGCCTTAGCGCTTTTTTTATCTGTAATCTCTTCTTCTTTCAATCGTTCTAATAACGCAACAAAATAACTGCCATCAAACTGCAATTGATGCTTAATTGTCGCTTCTATTGCTGCGTTTACAATGCCATCAGATGCACCCGTATATCCTTGTCCGAACATAATAAATCCTTGTGCTTCCTCTGATAATTTAAATCCTTTCGTATGTAAGAATGAAAGATAATCTTCTACTGTTTGCATGTTATTCCCACCTACTCAAAAATTCTCCACTTCCTATCATACATGTTTTTATACGCCATGAGAATGAAATTTCTTTGACAACTTTGTAAATCAATCGTCTACTTCGCTTATAAATAGAGGATTTCTTTACAATATGAAGGAATATGTACAGTGGAACTTATTCCATATTAAAGGGGAGACATGATGAAACAAGCACTATTAATTATCGATGCGCAGCAAGAATTAATGGATGGAAATGAACAAGAAAGTGAAGTTTTTCGTAAAACCAAATTATTATCTACACTCAATACAGCCGTGCAGAAAGCAATAGATTCCAATGCCCTTATTGTTTTCGTAAGAGATATCGATGTTGCTTCTGGTAGCGGCGTAGGCTTTGAAGTACATAATGAAATTCAAGTACCTCAGTCTGCAATTCTTATTAATAAAGCAGCCACAAACGCATTCTATGGCACTTCTTTACTTGAACTTTTAAAAAAAGAAAAGATTAACCATATTGTTATCGGTGGATGTAAAACAGAGCATTGTATTGATACCGCTGTGAGGACAGCAACTGTACAAGGCTTTGATGTTACATTAATTAAAAACGGTCATTCCACAACTGATTCTGACGTATTGACTGCAGAACAAATTATCTCTCACCATAATAAAATTCTCCATGGTCATTATAATGTTGATCATTTTTCTATGGTAAGGGATATCGAGGAAGACCCCTTTCAGCCGACTCATGATCAATATCGTGATTAGCGAAAAAGAATCCTTCGTTCAGAAGGATTCTTTTTCACCCAAAAATTTGTGCTGCAATGCTATATAACTCATTATTCCTTTTTAATAATTGACCGCTATTTTTCATCATAATTGGTGGTGTATTCACCTTTTTAAAACCAGTAATCTCTAATACTTTCATGAAATCTTTCTTTCCTTCTAGTACATCAATTCTTAATTTACCATTATGCCCTTTTGCTAAATCATGTACAATTCTCATTGCCATCTCATCATTTTTAGCAACAATTGGCCCTATTATTTTATTTTCTGGCGTTTGTATACTTAAACCGTAACCTAATACATTTTGTTCCTTGTCCTTTACAACAGTGCACTGTTCACTTTGCATAATTCTTTTCTTTAAAAACTCTTTTCTATTTGTTCCAAACGCATATCCATCTATTTTTATTATTTTTTCTAAATCCCCCTCTTTATAATTCATCATATAATCTTCATTTCCTACACAATGATCAGTCACATTGTACGAGTTACATATGTATTTAGAAACATAGCTTACTGCCCTAAAGCCCAATTTTTCATATAAAGGTTTCCCTTCATCCGTAGCAATAAGCATAATAGGAGTTTGAGCCGATACGCTCTTCATGCATGCATTCGTTATCGCCTTTCCAATCCCTCTTCCCTTATAATCCGGATGTACAATTACCATTCCGATAGATGCCAACGCCTCCCCGTATAATATTATTGCTCCGCTAGCAATAAGTTCCTTTCTCTCATTCCATACGCCGTATACAATACCTGAGTTAAAAATTGTTTCAACTTCTTCCCTGTTATAATCCCAACCAATATAAGATGATAATGCTACAATATCGCCTATTTGTTCTTCCCTAAGACGCTCCACGCTAAATTCCAATTCAATCATACTCCACCCCCTTATCTAGCCATCTTCCCAATTCAACTTGTACATGTTACCCTTTATTTGTCACACACATATCCTATTTTGACCAAGACTATATTGTAAGTGAGGTGACAACATGCCCATTACAAATCGATTTTCTACCACCACTAACGGCGCACTTGCGATTACAGGAAACACACTCGGTTTAAGTAAAATCAGTAATCAAAACCGTGCTGGTACAATCGGGGCAATTGGCGCATTTATAACTACCAATACCGCTTTACAAGTAACTTCTTTTCCTGCTGGTACAACATTAAACTATACACAAAATAGTTCTACCGCTCTTTTAAATATACCTGCTGGTAGTACGATTCTTTACGCAGAACTCGTTTGGGGCGGAAACTATTTATCTCGTGATCAAAACATTACGAACGTATTAGGCAATCCTGTTTCTTTTACAACACCTGTTTCAACATACTCGATTACTCCATCGGCTGTTACAGCTTCCAATCAAACATTCGTTTCTGGATCTATCACATTTGGATTCTATACACGTTCTGCAGATGTAACATCCCTCATTCAAGCAGGAGGATCTGGCTCTTATACAACCGGCTCTGTTCCTGGACTTGTAGATCCTATAGATGCTTCTAACGGAACAATTAATTCAGCTGGGTGGACGCTTATCGTCGCTTACCAAAATGGAACATTACCTGCAAGAAATTTAACCATTTATGTAGCAGGCAACCGGGTTTCTGCAGAAACTGGTAGTGCCGATGTATCTGTTTCAGGATTTTTAACACCTTCAGGAGGGCCTGTAAGCGGGAGATTGTTTTTAAGTTCTACCGAAGGAGATGCTGATTTAATTGGGGATCAGGCTCTATTCGGGCCAAATTTCAGTTCATTAAATGCCTTATCTGGACCTAACAATGCTGTAAATAATTTCTTCGGTTCTCAAATTAATAATGCCGCTGGAAACTTAGATACAACCGGGACATTTGGAACGCGAAATCAAAGTGCTTCTACAGGTACAAACATCTCAGGCGGGAGACAGGGCTGGGACATTACTTCTATTGATATTTCCCCTTATTTAACAAATTCCCAAGTGTCCGCCGCCATCCGTTTAACTACTAACGGAGACGCGTATATGTTAAATACAGTCGGTTTACAAATCAACATAAATTCACCTAACATACAAGCAACGAAAAGCGTAAATAAAAGTGTCGCGGCAATTGGAGACGTTCTCACTTATACCGTTACTATCCCTAACACCGGACTTCTTCCTGCTAATAACGTTACTTTTACAGACATTCTCCCTAACGGTACTTCCTTTATACCTGGCACTGTAACGGTAGATAATATCCCGCAAACAAATGCAAATCCGGCTGCTGGTATATCTCTCGGAACTATTAATAATAACGCTTCTCGTACAGTAACTTTCCAAGCAACTGTCGTTTCCCTTCCAAATCAAAATCCGATTTCTAACACTGCTAATATTACATTTCAATATACACCAATCGCCGGAGGAACGACTTTTAATGGTCTTGCAACAAGCAACTCTGCTGGAACACAAATTAACCTCGCAGATATTAATGGCACAAAATCAGTTAACAAACTTTTTACCGATATTGGTGAAACGCTAACTTACAGTATTGCCTTAGCTAACATAGGAAATATCGCTGCAACTAACGTTATATATACAGATCCAATTCCAAGCGGAACTACTTTCATTCCAGGGAGTGTAACTGTTAACGGGGTTACTCAAGCAGGAGCAAATCCTGCTACTGGTATATCAATTGGATCTATTGCCGCAAATTCCACTACTACTATTTCATTTCAAGTATTCGTTCCGTCCATCCCCCAAACAAATCCAATATTAAATAGTGGAACAACAACATACCAATACATTCCTGTACCAAATCAACCGGCAGTAAGTGGGACCGATACGACGAATATTGTCTCTACTCAAGTGAACAATGCTACTGTAACTATGACAAAAGCAGTAGATAAAAATTTTGCAGATATTGGTGACACACTAACGTACACCGTTTCCTTTACAGGTACAGGTAATACGAATGCGAATAACGTTATTTTTACAGATGTCATTCCTACTGGAACAACTTTTGTTCTCAACAGTTTAACAATAGATGGCACGACACAAGTTGGAGCAAATCCCGCTACTGGTGTGAATATAGGATCTATTCCAACTGGCACAACAAAAAACGTTTCATTTCAAGTAGTAGTAAATACAATTCCAGCGGCGAATGTCGTATCTAATGGTTCAAGCGCTTCTTATCAATATACCGTCAATCCTAGCCAATCACCCGTTACAAAAAACATTTCTTCGAATCTCGTTTCCACTCAAATTAACAATGCGAATGTAACATTAACAAAATCAACAAATAAACAATTTGCTACAATTGGCGAAACAATCAGTTATACAATTCTTATTACAAACAGTGGAAATACAGCTGCAACTAACGTGCAACTAACAGATTCACTTCCAAATGGAACGATATTGACTCCTGGTACTGTAACATTAAACGGAGTTTTGCAAAATGTAGATTCTCTCGTTGCTTTACCTATCGGAACAATTCCTGGCGGAGCTACTTTTACCCTTTCTTTCCAAGTAACAGTCATCAATATTACCGCCCAAAATCCTATCATTAATAATGCTTTCGCTTCTTATCTATATACTGTAAACCCAAGTCTGCCACCAACTTCAAAAACAGCAAATTCTAATTCTGTTACATCAACAATTAGACTAGCAAATCTTCATGCTAATAAATCTGTAAGTCAAACGTTTGCGGAAGTTGGGGATGTATTAACGTATACCTTTTCTCTTACAAACGATGGAAATGTTGCGGCGAACAATGTAGTACTATCCGATTCAATCGCGAATGGTACTGCCTTTGTACCAAACAGTGTTATAGTTAACAATGTTACTCAGCCAGGTGTTACACCAGCTAACATCAATATCGGTAGCATCAATGCGAATACTACAATTACAGCTTCATTCCAAGTATTAATAACTAGCATCCCAAATCCAAACCCTATTTCAAATAGTGCTTCTATTTCCTATAACTTTATCGTGGATCCAAACGCTTCGCCTGTAAGTAAGAACACTACTTCAACTACTACATTTACTCAAGTAAATGACGCAAATGTTATTTCAGCAAAAACAGTGGATAAAGGGTTCGCTACTGTAGGAGATGTATTAACTTATACCGTCGTTTTAACGAATGAAGGAAGCGTTACTGCTGATAGTCCCACTTTCGTAGATACAAATCCAGACGGCACTACCTTTATCCCAAACACTTTCCTTATTAATGGTGTACTTCAAAATAACGCAGATCCAAATATAGGTGTTCCATTACCTTCCATTGCTGCGAACGGCTCACTTACCGTCTCTTATCAAGTAACTGTCACCTCTTTACCAACACAAAATCCAACAATAAATTCATCTAGTACACAATATAGCTTTATTCTAAATCCAGGCGATCCACCAACTATAGAAACATCTGTAAGTAATACTGTAAGTACACAAATCAACTTAGCAAATGTAGTTATTGTCAAACAGGTAGATGTAACTATCGCTGATGTTGGGCAACCAATCACATATACCATTGCTTTAGCTAACACTGGAAATACTCCAGCAAATAATGTTGTCGTTACCGATATACTCCCTCCTGGCACAACTCTCGTACCAAATAGTATTTTTATAGGCGGTACTTTACAGCTAGGTGCGGATCCAAGTGCCGGCCTTCAAGTTGGTACGATTCCAGCAGGCGGCATTACAACAATTGTTTTCCAAATTAGTGCAAATAGTTTACCTTCACCAAATCCAGTTCAAAACAGCGCTGCACTCCAATATAGCTTTATCGCAGATCCAAATTTACCTGCTGTTATTAGGAACGCTATTAGCAATATCGTAGCTACACAAATTAATACTGCTAATATTGTTGCTACGAAACTAACAAGCACAAATTTTGCTGATGTTGGCGATGTCATAACTTATGCAACGATTTTAACGAATAACGGCAATATCCCTGCCTCTAATGTAACGTTTACAGATATCATTCCAGCTGGTACCATTTTCCTTCCTAATACTGTAACGATTAACGGTGTCCCTATAGCTAATGCAAACCCTGCTAACGGCATTTTAATTGGCACGATAGGAGCGAATTCATCACGTACTGTTTCATTCCAAGTTTCTGTACCAACTATTCCTAGTCCAAATCCGATTACGAACCAATCGAGCACTACATTCCAATACACGTACGACCCATCCAAGCCAGTTGTAATGCAGATGGTGGCCTCCAACACCGTACAGACAACTATTAATAACGCTACAATTACCTCTGTAAAATCTGCAGATAAACAGTTTGCGAACGTAAATGATATTATTACGTACACGACTACTTTAACGAATAACGGAAACACACTTGCATCAAATATAGTATTTACAGATGCCATTCCTAATGGAACGTCATTTGTTCCAAATAGTGTAACAGTAAATGGCACTACACTTCCTAATGTAAATCCAGCAACTGGTGTAACAATTGATCCAATAAATCCAAATGCAAATACGATCATCTCGTTCCAAGTAATCGTAAATTCAATCCCTAGTCCGAATCCAATACCGAACCAAAGTAATACAACGTACCAATATGTCGTAGATCCTAACTTACCTCCAGCATCCGCCAATACGCTAAGTAACGTAATAACAACTCAAATTAATAATGCTACTATTGTCGCTACGAAGTCAGTAAATACGCCGACAGCTGCAATTGGTGATATCGTAACCTATACGATTGCAGTTGCAAATACGGGAAATATTCCCGCTAATGCTACTGTTTTAATAGATGGACTTGGACCAGGTTCCTCCTTCATCCCAAATTCCGTGACGATAAATAATGTTTCACAACCTGGCTTAGATCCTTCACTAGGAATTCCGTTAAACGACATTTCACCAGCAGATACTGTATTTGTTACATTCCAAGTACAAATACTTGCAATTCCCTCTAGTGGCACTTTAACAAATAACGCCCTTGTAAATTATGAATATACAGTGAATCCAAACCAATCACCTGCTGTTGGTAGTACTGTAACAAACACGACCGCTACCCCAATTGTTGACGCTACTTTAGTTTTAAATAAAAATGCTAGTACAACTTTCGCTACAATTGGTGATACGATTACATTCACTTCATCTGTTACAAACACAGGAAATACTACTGCTAATAACATTATTTTTACAGATACAATTCCAAGCGGTACTGCCTTTGTCCCAAATAGCTTTAAAATAAACGGGGTAACCGTTCCAAATGCAAACCCACAAAACGGTATCAATATTGGTAACTTGAATACAAATGCATCGATTACACTCAGTTTTCAAGTAAACATTACAACGCTCCCAAACCCTAATCCAATTCCAAACCAATCATCACTTCAATATAGTTTTATTGTAGATATAAATGAACCGCCTGTTTCACGAACAGTTCAATCCAATACAACTTTTACGCAAGTAAATTCGGCTTCCGTTATCGCAACGAAAACTGCAAGCAGTGCCTTTGCCGCTGTTGGAGATACAATTACGTATACAACTACGCTCACTAATAACGGAAATACTACCGCTAACACACCTGTTTTTATCGATATATTGCCACCTGAACTTTCATTCTTCCCTGATAGTGTACAAATTAATACGATCCCACAACTCGGCTTTAGACCAGATAACGGGATTTCTTTAGACACAATTCCGGTTGGAGGAACGATAACAATTAGTTTTCAAGCGATTGTTGGCTCAATACCAGCTACAAATCCAACTTTGAATCAATCTAGCACAACTTATTCTATCATTGTGGATCCTACCGAGCCGCCAGTGACAGAAACAGCTACAAGTAATCCAACTTTAGTGCAAATTAACGAAGCAATTATTCAAGCAACGAAAAGTGTGGACCGTATCTTTTCTGACATCGCACCTGGAAATTCATTTTTAACGTATACTGTTTTATTAGAAAATATAGGGAACACAACTGCTACTAATATCATTTTTACAGATCCGATTCCAAATAATACAGTATTTATAGAGGATAGCGTTCGAGTAGGTGGGGCTTTATTACCTGGAGTAAATCCAGCGAACGGGATACCAATTGGGGATATTATTGCAGGAGATTTTATAAACGTTACCTTCCGTGTGCAAGTAGTTAGCATCCCAAATCCTATTTTTACAATCGGACCTGGAGGACCAAACTCACCAGTTGTAAACGGCGCCTCCATTGATTATCAATTTATGACAGGACCTAATTTACCACTTGTTTCACGAAATACGACATCTAATTCTGTTTCAACACAAATAAATTCTGGTGAAATCGCACTTGTTAAATCTGCAGATAAAACTTTCGCAACGATTGGGGATACACTTTCTTATACAATTTCATTAAGTAACCCTGGAAATGTCACTTCACAAAATATAATTTTCACGGATGTTTTACCTGAAGGAACAACATTTATTTCTGGAACACTTACAAACGATACTGGTACACAGCAAATCGGAAATCCTGGAAACGGAATACAAATTGGAAATATAAATCCAGGCGAAACTGCTAATATTACACTTAACGCACTTGTTACAAACATCCCAAGTATAAATCCAATTTCTAATTTTAGTTCCGCACAATTTGAACATGTAGTTGATCCTAGCCAACCTTCTGCATTACAAACAACTATATCAAATACAGTTTCAACAACCATTAATAGTGCAATATTAACTACAACAAAAAGTGTTGATAAATCTATTATTTCCGTCGGGGATACACTTACGTATACAACGACTATTACGAATACAGGAAATACACCAGCAACGAATATAACTTTTACAAGTGCCATTCCTCCTAGCACTACTTTCGTACCAGATTCGGTCACAATAAATGGCATCCAACAGCTTGGTGCACAGCCAGCACTTGGAGTAACTATACCAAATATCGCTCCAGGTGAAACAGTAACTGTTACTTTCCAAGTAAATGTTATTTCTGTTCCCCCTTCAAGCTCGATTATGGGTAACGATACAATTTTATACTCTTATACTGTTGATCCAAACGGAGCTCCTACTACTACTTCTACTTCAACGAATATTGTTACAAACCCTGTACTAGATGCTATGATAACGATGGTAAAGTCTGTAGATCAAACACTTGTAACACTAGGTGATACCATTACCTATACGACACTTTTGACAAATACCGGTAATACAAACGCTATGAATATTACTTTCACTGACCTTATACCAGATGGTACAACGTTTATTATTGATAGCGTTACAATAGATGGCATCACGCAAATTGGTCTTAATCCTAATACAGGTATAACAATTGGATCAATCGCTCCTAACAGCTCAATATCTATAGCATTTCAAGTTACCGCTACTTCTAACCCTGTTCAAAATCCTATTGCCAATTCTTCCAGTGCTTCTTACACATTTATCGCTGATCCTAATGCCCCTATTGTTTCAAGGAATGTTACTTCAAACACAGTGTTTACTACGATTAATACAGCTACCATTCTTTCATTAAAACAAGTCGATAAATCCTTTAGTCGTATTGGGGACACACTCACTTATACTGCTGATTTAACAAATGACGGAAACTCATCCGCACAAAATGTTATATTCACTGATACCGTACCGAACGGAACAGCATTTATTGTAGACACATTTTCTATTAATGGAATTCCTCAAAGTGGCGCAAATCCAGTGAACGGTGTAAATATCGGAACTATAACAGCTGGGACTACAGTAACAGTTTCATTCCAAGTTACTGTAACGTCATTACCAACTAAAAACCCCATTGTAAATTTCTCATCAACATCGTACCAATTAGTCTCACCGCCTGATGCAGAAACTTCAATTAGTAATCCTGTTTCAACACAAATTAACGAAGCTATATTATCCATGACGAAAAATGAAAGTGTCTCCTTTGCAGATATTGGGCAAACTGCTTTTTACACTACCTCTATTTCGAATATAGGAAATACAGATGCAACTAACATTGTATTCACGGATGTATTACCGAGCGGACTCATATTTGTTCCTAACACATTAACTGTTGATGGTGTTTTACAACCTGACGCGAATCCAAATACCGGTGTATTACTTGCAGCACTTCCGCCTAATGAAATATATAGTATCGTCTTTCAAGTTGCGGTGAACAACATTCCACCTATTAATCCAGTACCGAATACCGCATCCACGAATTATGAGTTTACTGTTGATCCAAATAATCCTCCCGTTTCAAGTACAGCTAATTCTAACACGACACTTCTTCAAATAAACAATGCAACTATTATTAGTACAAAAACAGCAAATCTTACTTTTGCGGATGTTGGTAATACAATAACATTTACACTTAACCTTCCTAATACCGGGAATGTTGCTGCAACTGATGTTACCGTTATCGATATACTTAATAGCAATTTAACTTTCGTTCCGAACAGTTTCACAGTTAATGGGCAAACTATTCCAAACGCTGATTTATCTACTGGTGTAAATATCGGTTCCATTAATGGTGGAAGCACATCAATTGTCACATTCCAAGCCACCGTTTCAACGCTTCCAATCAACAATCCTATTTCTAATTCAACTCTTACCACTTACCGTTATATTGTTGATCCCAATCAGCCGTTCATTTCAAATTCTAATCAATCTAATACAACGACGACACAAATTAATAGTGCTATCCTTACTGCACAAAAAAATTCAAATGTGTCAACAGTAGACATTGGGCAAGATATTATCTACTCCGTTACGATTACAAATAGCGGAAATGTTAGTGCAACGAATGTTATTTTTACCGACCTAATTCCAGACGGAACTTCCTTTGAACCGAATAGCTTTACACTTAACGGAACTACCATCCCAAATGCAGACATCATTACAGGCGTTCCGATTGGTGATATTGCGCCAAACCAGTCAGTCATCGTAGCATTTCATATTAATGCCGATGAAATTCCACCTATAAATCCAATTACCAATCAAGCTAGCGTTAGCTTTCAACATATCGTCAATCCAGCTAATCCTCCTGTTTCAAAAAACATTACTTCAAATAGTGTTACAACAACAATTGAAAGTGCTATATTAACTACTACTAAAATCGGGGATAAAGCTTTTGCAACGATCGGTGATACGATTACGTATACAACTACTATTACGAATACAGGAAATATTCCAGCTAACAACGTTGTTTTCTCAGACCCTTTACCATCATGGACACAATTTGTTGCAGGATCAGTTGTTGTTGATGGCACTCCGTTACCATCAGCTTCTATCATTGATGGTGTTGGTATAAATACAATTAGCCCAAATCAAACTGTAACAATCATATTCCAAGTTCAAATCGTAAGCAATCCAACAACATTCACTCCTGAACTCCAAAACTTAGGTTTTGTTAACTTCCAATATAACGTAGGCAATACATTACAAGCTCAACCTGGCAATGTGGAAACGAACGTCTTCGTTACTTCTATTAATTCAGCAATACTTTCAGCTGTAAAAACTGCTAGTACAGCCTTTGCGAATATTGAAGACACGATCACTTATACAGTTTTAATTCAAAATAGCGGCAATACGAACGCTA
The DNA here is from genome assembly GCF_022663775.1 of Bacillus cereus group sp. BfR-BA-01350. Taxonomy (NCBI): domain Bacteria; kingdom Bacillati; phylum Bacillota; class Bacilli; order Caryophanales; family Bacillaceae; genus Bacillus; species Bacillus cereus group sp. BfR-BA-01350. Next base: position 121,003 of record NZ_JAKUGD010000001.1, on the reverse strand, counting down.
CGAATGTAAATTTCTCAGACCTAATTCCAGCAGGAACTACCTTTATTGAAAACAGTTTTACTGTAAATGGAAGTACCATTCCAGGTGCAAATCCAAATAATGGAGTGAATATCGGAACCGTGAACACCGATAGTTCCTTAACAGTTACTTTCCGAGTCATAGTTACATCTACTCCACCTTCAAACCCAATTACAAACGTTGCATCTATTCAATACGAATTTATAGTTAATCCAGCCTCTCCTCCTGTTACAGGTACAATAACTTCTAATAGTGCTTCCACACAAATTAATAACGCTACAGTTACAACTGTTTTAGAAGCAAATCGATCAATCGTATCTATCGGAGATACCATTACGTATACAGCAACATTAACGAATACTGGAAACTTCCCTGCAAATTCTGTATTACTCATTAACGGAGTTCCTGAAGGAGCATTATTTGTTCCAAATAGTGTTACGCTTAACGGGATTTCACTTCCAGATGCAAGTCCAACTCTCGGTATTCCAGTTGGTATTATCGCACCAGGTGATTCTGCTACGATTACATTCCAATTCCTTGCAAGTTCTATTCCACCGCAAGGAGCGATTATAAATCAAGCACTTACAAGTTACACGTATATTGTCGATCCAAGTCAACCACCAGTTACAGCAACATCTTCATCTAATACGGTGAATACAGCTGTCGTTGATGCATCACTATCTGTAATTAAAAATACAGATTCCCTCGTACAGTCTACTAACGGTACAATCACTTACACTGTAGTCGTTCAAAATAACGGGAATACAACTGCAAATACAGTTACTTTAACAGATTTAGTCCCAGAAGGAACTGCATTTATTCCGAATAGCGTAACCATTAATGGCGTTGCAACTCCAGGTGCCGATCCAAGCGTAGGGATACCATTAAACTCCATCGCGCCTTCAGACATTATCACCATAACATTCCAAGTTATCGTTCAATCCATTCCAAGCGTGAATCCAATTTCTAATATAGCTCGTATTGACTATACTTTTATCGCGGATCCAACCGCTCCTACCATCTCTCGAACAATTACGTCTAACCCAGCTTCCACACAAATTTCGGATGCGAATGTTCTTTCTTTAAAAGCAGTCAATGCACAACAAGCAACAACAGGTGATATTTTGACCTACACGATAGCGCTAGAAAATACCGGAAATATTCCAGCTACGAATCTCATATTTTCAGATACTATTTCAGAAGAGACTACATTCATAGAAAATAGTTTTACACTTAACGGAACAGCTATACTTGGTGCAAATCCAAACGCAGGGGTTACTTTACCTAACCTAGCAGCAAACGCTACTCACCTTATTTCGTTCCAAATTCTTATTAACGATTCATTCTCGCAACAATCGATTACAAATCAATCTAATACAACATATATAATTCAACCAGACCCAGGACAACCGCCTATTACTGAAACATCTACAAGTAATATTGTCATTACAAATTTCGTGCTAGCACAATTGACAGTTACAAAAACTTCCAATCCAATAACTGTAGATATTGGCGGAACTATACTTTATATTTCTGAAGTGAAAAATATCGGCAATGTTGACGCAATAAATATTACTTTTACAGATGCTATTCCAGCTGGGACTACATTCGTTCCAGACAGTGTTACAATTAACGGTGTACTTCAGCCTGGTGTAAATCCTGAAAACGGAATACCAATTGAAACGATTCCACCAAACAGTTCCAAAACAATACTATTTCAAGTACAAACAAATAACCCACCAACTGAAACTGAAATTGTAAATCAATCATCTGTAAATTACCAATATGTAAGTATTCCTACAGCTCCACCAGTGAATCGCTCTGTAAATTCTAATATCGTTACAACATCACTTCAAAATGCAAATATTATTTCTGTTAAACAGGCGGATGTTACTTTCGTATCCACCGGGCAAAATATCACCTACACAAATACACTACAAAATATCGGAACGGTTCCAGCTAACAATACGGTGTTCATTGACAACATTCCAGAAGGGACAATATTCATTGAAGATAGCTTATCAATAAATAATGTCATTCAGCCTGATACGAATCCTGAAAATGGAGTAACTCTCGGCACGATACAACCAGATGAAACAGTCACTATTTCATTCCAAGTACAACTTACAAATATACCAGAGGGCAACACAGTCATTAACATCTCAGACACTTCATATGAATACCAAATTGACTCTAGTTCTCCAATTATTCAGCGTAGATCATTATCAAATACAGTAAACACGGAAGTCCGTACAGCAAATGTTAGTGCAATTAAATCTACTAACAGATCCATTACACGCATCGGTCAAATTATCACATATACCATCGCAGTTACAAATGCTGGTACAGTACCTATTACAAATACTCTCCTAATTGACGCAATCGCTGCTGGCACCACATTCGTTCCAGATAGCATTCTTGTAGATGGCATACCAAGACCTAACGAAAATCCAAGTACCGGAATCTCCCTTAATATTATCCTTCCAAACAATACAATTATCGTTACATTCCAAGTAAATGTAGACTCGATACCTTCTCAAAATAACATGAATAATATCGCCGTCATCCACTATGAGTATCAGCCAGATCCAAGCACACCACCAATCTCAGAAACGACCTCTTCCAATAGTACAAATATACAATTTATTGATGCTATTCTTATCGCTACAAAATCCGTTAATACAGTATTAGCTAATATTAATGAAACGATTGAATATACAGTACTCATTCAAAATAACGGATCCACTACAACTAACTCCATCTTTTTTACAGATACGATAGAGGATGGATCTGTATTTATCCCGGGAAGTGTAATAGTTAACAATACCGTACTTCCTGCAGCAGATCCGAATATCGGCTTTTCCATTCCGAATATCGCATCAGGTCAAGTGGCTACAATAACATTCCAAGTTTCGGTTACGAATTTACCTGCTGCAAACCCAACACCTAATACCGCAAACATCATCTACGACTTTATTTTCAACCCTGACTTTGCACCAATTCAAAAATCGACTACTTCCAACACTACTTTCGTTCAAATTAATGATGCTGATATCGTTTCACTTAAAACTGTTGATTTGACTTCTGTAACAATTGGTGATGTTTTAACTTATACAACAACTTTAACAAATACAGGGAATACGGATGCCACTGCCGTTGTATTTACAGACAATATTCCTGGTGGAACAACCTTTATAGACGGTAGCGTTTTAGTAAATAACATTCCGCAGCTTAATGCCAATCCAAGTACCGGTATATTGGTAGGAACGATTGCTCCTAACATTTCTATCCCAGTCACATTTTCTGTTACTGTCGTAGCGATTCCAACTAGCGGCCATGTTCAAAATCAAGCAACTTCTCGTTATACAATAAATGGAGAAGAACAAATATCGACTAGTAACATTACTTTCACTGAAGTTATTTCTGCTAATATAATCGCAGTAAAAACAACACCTATCCAATATGCTGACCTACAAACAATTATCCCTTACACAATTTCCATTACAAACAATGGGAATATACAAGTGGAAAACATTATCGTTACAGATATCATCCCAGCAAATACAAACTTTATAGAGAATAGTGTTATTGTGAATGGAAACACTCGTCCAAATGACAATCCACTTAGTGGGATACCAATTGATAACATTCTGCCTAATACGACAGCAACTGTTCTATTCCAAGTACGGGTTACTTCGATACCTCAAACAAATCCAATCTCTAACACAAGTACAATTGAATATGAATACACGGTAGGAGATCAACCACCTATTACCAAAACTATTATTTCATCAGCTGCTTTAACAGAAATTAATCATGCGAATTTGAATAGTAATAAAGCTGTTGACCTTGCATTTGCAATGGTCGGTGATACGTTAACGTATACGATTACACTCAATCAAACTGGTAATGTTGCAGCAAATGATGTAATCATTCAAGATATGATTCCTCAAGGTACTACATTTATAGAAAATAGCGTTATTGTAAACGGAGAGGCTCTTCCGGGAGTGGATCCAGCAAGCGGCATACCAATTGGTACTATAATTGTAGATGGGGACGCTATCGCTTCATTCCAAGTAACTGTGACTTCTATTCCAATACGAAACGAGCTCAACAACCAAGCAATCACTACTTTTAACTATATAGTCAACCCAAATAACGTACCTGTTACAAATACGACGACAACAAATACAGTCACAACAACCGTTCAAAATGATAATATCATTGCGATAAAAGCTGTTGATTTCACGAGTGCCTTACCTGGTCAAACTTTAACGTATACCATTACGATTACTAATAATGGTAATATCACTATTGAAGATCTTCTTCTAGTAGACACGGCACCTGTAGATACGACATTTGTTATTGGCAGTGTTACGATTAACGGAATCAATCAGCCTAATGCGAATCCTGAAAATGGTATTACGTTAGGAACTCTTGCTCCAAACGAATCTGTTATTATTACATTCCAAGTGACAATATCTTCTTCTACTCTTCAATCTACAATCAATAACGATGCTACTATTTCCTATACACCTATTGTCGGTCCAACCGAACCTCCTATTACGATTACAAGGCAAATAAATACCGTTACAAAGCAAACAAATACTGTTACAACAATAATAGTTGATCCAATGGTTAGTATTGAAAAAACAGCCGATAAATCTATCGTGGCGACAGGGGACATCATAACTTTCACATTAGAGGTGATAAATCATTCACCAATTCCTACAATCAGTACTTCCGTCCTAGATATAATTCCAGCCGGTACAACATTTATAGAAAACAGCGTATCAATTAATGGTACTCAAGTTCCAAATATCCGTCCAGACACTGGTATTAATATCGGCTCTTTACCTGCAGATGGAGTAGCAACGATAACATTTAGAGTTCTTGTAACTTCTATTCCTTCAAACAGTACAATTATAAATTCTGCAACAGTTACAGCCGCTTTCCAATTGACACCACAGGATCCGATTATTACTTTCGTTGTTAATTCGAATATTGTTCGTATACCAGTTCAATTTGTAACTGCGACAGTCACGAAAAACGCTTCCGTCAGCTCAGCTTATTTAAATCAATATTTTGATTACACGGTGCGTATTACGAATACTTCCGAGATTTCACTCTTAAATATTTCTTTACAGGATACTATTCCAGTAGGTTTACAATTTATGAGCGGCACCGTCTCCATTAACGGAGAACGCTCTCCACTAGCGAATCCGAATATCGGTTTCCTAGTTGCTACTAATTTAGAACCAAGCGAAACAATTATCGTGTTATTCACAGTACAAGTAATAAGTCCACCTGTTAATAATGAATTTAAAAATACGGCTAATATTTCGTTACAACTTCAAGTCTCGCCTACTGACCCACCAATTATAGTAACTGTTACAAGTAACGAAAACATCGTCACCTTTGTTCCAGAAAACCAAGATGAAACACTTCCAAATTTAAATTGTTTCTTTGATGGTGAACGTTTTGTACGCATTACTCCTCGAAATATACGAAACTACTTTTGGACTTGGATATGGTGGCGTTAATAGATAAAATTAAAAGCGTGCAGCTTGGATACTTTCCAATCTGCACGCTTTTTTATGAACAAAATAATAATACTCAATTGCTAGTAGCACTATATGCTACATGTCGTTTCTCAATTCGTTCCTCAATTTCTTTCATATTTTCTTTATTATTTAATAGTGATTGTTTATTTTCAATTAATAATTGTTTAAAAGATTTTCTCACTTTTTTTCTCATTTTCATTGTCCTCCTTGGGGGATGGTTTATATAAAAGATAAGTATTTATCTGTTTGTCTTATAATAATTGATTGTTGTGAATTCCATTTGAACTTCACATGAAAATTCCGTTTATTTTCTGACAACTTTGTGAACAAAAAAAGAAAGACCGATTCATTTTACTTTTAATCGGTCTTCCGAGTATTTACAACATATTGATTAATATTTCAGGTCTTCCCCAATTCATTTCTTCACAAACGAATCGTAGTTTTTCTTCATCCATTGTGTGTAATCCTTCTTCTAGCGAACATGAAATAGGAACTTCACAATGAATTTGCGCTAATTGTAATGAAATATTTAAATTCTCTAAATCACTTTCGATCTTCGTACGTTGCGCTTTCGTTAATGATGCCACATTTTCTAGTACAGTTGCTACTGTACCATGTTCTTGAATAAGCTTATACGCTGTTTTTTCACCGATACCTTTTACACCTGGGTAATTATCGCTCGTATCTCCCATGAAAGCTTTCGCATGCACGATTTGCCACGGTTCTACACCTTTTTCTTCCATAATTTTCTCTGGTGTATAATACTCGTAATTTCCAATTCCTTTGCGCAGAAGCATAACTGTAACATTCTTATCAACAAGCTGAAGTAAATCCGTATCACCTGTTAAAATATAAACTTCCGCTTCATTACAATATTGTTTCGCAAGCGTACCGATACAATCATCCGCTTCATACCCTTTCATACCGATGACTGGCACGGATAATTTCGCAGTCATTTCTTGTACTAAATCAAATTGCGGAATTAATTCTTCAGGCGGCGCTGCACGATTCGCTTTATAATTTGAGAACGATTCTGTTCTAAATGTCGTACTACCCATATCCCAGCATGTTACGATATGAGTCGGTTCAATTGCTTGCATTGCCGTTAATAAATGTTTCATATAACCATGAATCCCGTTTGTAGGGGTACCATCTTGTCGTTTCATAAACTGCCCGTAGACACTTGTTGCATAAAAAGCACGAAATAATAGTGCCATACCATCAACTAATAATACTTTTTTCATAATTCCTCTCCTACCAAAAAAAATAATAACCCCACGTCATCACGTAAGGTTATATAAATAGATTACCATTCTACGTTTTTCAACTTTGTCTATTATACATTGTTTTTGTATATTTCGCATCATTTACACATTAAGACGTTTTACTACAACAAGTATGAAGAATCCCTGTATACGTATTTTTCCCAGTTGAAACTACTACAGCTTTTGCATTTCCACTAACAATATACGTCCCTTTGAAACATACATTTTCAAGTTCAAGTGGGTTATAGTCTTTCATTCTTTTCAAAGGAATAAATCGTTTGCGTTCAAGATGATAGCAGCTTTCAAATTTCTCAATATTCGCATCGTTTCCTGTTAGCACAGATTCATTTACTAATAAATCATTTGCATAAATAATACGTACATCTGCTGGTACTGTATCACCTTCTGAAAGGAAAATCATATCTCCAGGAACAAGCTCTTGTACTGGCAAATTCATCATTTTTAATTCACCGTTTACACCTGTTACACTAGAACATTCTACTCGAGACACAGTAATCTTCTCACATTGTAATCCATCACGCACATGTTGTTTTGAAAAACCTGGGATCATTTCACTTAGCTTCATCATCACTTCCGCAATACGAGCTCTTTTTGAAGTTAATTCATTTCGGCCGTATACTTGAATGCGTTTTTGTGCCTCTTTCATAGATAATCCGTCTCTTGTTGTTTTAAAATACGCAAATACAGATTTTACATCTCTCGTTGCGATTTCAATTAATAAATCTTTATTTTTTTGAAGCAATGTTTGTTCTTTCATTGATTTTTTACTTAATTTATATGACGTGTTACCCACAGTTTTGTTTGCATATAACATATTATCGTCTCCTCCTTTACAACATAGGAAGAAACGCTTTGTTTCTCAATTTATCCACTTTCCTGTGAAAGTGTCTAGCGCTTAAACATACATATAAACGCTACATGATGATAAATATAAAGGGAGGAACAAGTCGTTTCCTGCCTACATCATATATTTTTGATTTGAAGTATATGGGTAACGGAACCGAGTCAGAATTTGACATGCTCCTCACCTCCTCGTTTCATTTTATAGTTTATACTATGAAATTACGCATAGCTTTGTAACAAAAAGACCTTTACTCTGAAAAGAGTAAAGGCCATGACATACACAAATAAACGATTCCTAATACAATTAGAAATCTACGGACCTCTCCCTCGCCGAGTTTTAGCACTGTATAGCATAGGTACATTACCAGCTACGTTAAGAAAAACCTTAATTCGATCATTCCTGTTGACCCATTGGCGTCTCTCGACATTTTTGGGCAGTAGCATTTCTCTATACAGGAGCCTCACCTAACAGAGACTTATTTTTATTACATAGAAAATGTTACTCTTATTTAAAATAGATGTCAACACTTTGAATGGAATCTTTTCCTTATTACAACAACTCCCTCTCATATACATATTATTTCTCTTTCGACGCATCAAATGAATAAAGCACACATTTCAAAATTAGTAAAAATAAAAACCTTACGTTTAAACGTAAGGCTTTTAATAAGTTATACAACCAGCAATTACAATCCCAATTGAAAGCGATAAAAACATAAGAAAAAGACCGACCGCTTGATTATCTTCTTCAAGACTTTTATTTATATTAAAGCGTGGTGTAAGCCACTCAGCTAAATAAAAGACGATAATTTGAGCCAAAATCCCAACCGCTCCCCACGAAACCATATCAAGAAGTGAAATGGAATTAGCTGCTGTTGAATATAAAACAATAGCTAACCCAAGTAATCGCCCTCCAAGTACATAGCTTACTGCCTTATTCCCTTGGGCCATTAACTTAAATTCTTTTACTTTCGTTGTCACTTCCATCAGGAAAAGACCTATGCATAAAAGACCAAGTGTTACTGCCAAATATAATAAAAAATTAATCATATACTTCCTCCTTTTTTATACCTACTGGTAAATAGTACGATTCATTCCCCGTAATTTTTTCACCAGCACGAATACCGATACTACTTGCTTTTCCTGCAATTAAAAACGAACCAAACACATATGACAGTTTCTCCATCCCTTTCTCTGTTTCCAAAGATACGACTGGAAGTTCTGTATACTTTTGAAATATCGGCAGTGACGCTTTATACGTTTGGTGTGCATTTTGAATCATAATATTTTCGTCCTTATCACGAATGGTAATCGTGTCTCCCTCTCTACCAAATGAAGGTTTTTGAACGAAAGAACCTTTTCCTAAAAATAAATCTGGTTCTAAATATGTAGGTAACATATATTCTTTAATCCACTGCCGTTCCTCATTTGTATAAAAGACCTCTTCTTCTGCTAATCCCCAAATAAGACACTGAACTGATTTTGGCTGAAGTAAAAATGCTGACAAAGGATTGATGATAAAAAGCTTTCCGGCTTTTACAAGTTGCAACAACTCCACACCTACCAAATCTCCTGTTTCAGGATCTTGATCCTCAATTAAATCTTCTATCGGATATGTTTGGCGATATAAAACATCAATTTGCACTCCATCCCTATCCACTAAAGCATCTTTTGTAATTCTAAGTTCTGACATTGGCACTACTTTATTTTCAACATGGCATAACTGACTTAAATACATAGTCGTATTCCAATCCTCAATATGTTCATGATGCGCTGTAAAAACAACATTTGGGTTGTCTATTCCCTTTGTCGCTTCCATTACAGCTTTTGTAACACCAGAGGATAGCAATCGCTCTTGGCCTAAGTTTGGATCATCATAACCTAGCTTTTTACAAACTTCCCCATTCATTTGAAAGCATTCCATAATAAAGGTAGGTGTATCACTATTAAACTCAAGCATTTTCATTTGGTTATCGCCTGTTAAAACGAAATCAAATCGTGAAATAACAGATTCAGGATATAATCCTTTCATTCTAATGAACGATAAGCTTGCGGGGGGAAATCCAAGTTCAAGAAGCTGTTCGTCACTTAAATTACGCAAAAGTCTAGCAGTCTTAAAAAATATTTTCCCCATTCGTTCAGTTGCAACTTGTAATTGTTTCATAGTCTCATTTGTTATAGGAAAAACATGAAACAAACTATACTCACATTCATATAAATCCGACCAGAAATCCTGATATTTTGAATAAAACTCTTTTCGATCCCTTATGTATTGCGACATATGTTAGCCCCCAAATCCTCCCTTTGAACCGCTTCCAATTCCACCTTTAAATTCCGCAGACGATTGATAAGATTTAAACGCCGATGAATTTTTGAAAGTGGATTTATTTTGATAGTATCTCCCGCCATAGAAATAATGCCCACGATATCCTGAACTACTATCATCACACTGCCATACCCCAAGTTCATCATCCCAATCCCAATCTGCACAACTTTTATCATTCGGTTTTGGGGGAAGATCTTGTGCGCAGCCAAATAAGGTGCCAGTCATTAAAGACGTTACGACACCACCTACTAACCATTTCGTTTTTGTCACCTTCGCACTCCCCTTTTTAAATTCTATTCCTATTATATAGGATGGCATGATAAAGTAGAAGAAAAAGGAAGAAGAGTGATGAAATGCGCTTAGAATACCGACTTAATGATGAAACGAAAGGGTATCCAGCTTTATGGAACTATGCAAATATTTCTAATTCTGAAATCATTGCACGCATGACTTGTGAATATTTTATAAAAGATAAAAATACATATGTTGTCACTGCAACCTCAGTAGATCCAGACGGAACAGCAGTTATATATATTCAACAAGAAACTTTCTCTAACGATCCTTCAGATCCTACTTACTTCCACATCGGTTTTGAAATTAGAGAGCTAAAGGATACAAGTTCCAACTTGATTGAAAGTAAAGATGTATGGAACTATGAAGAAATTTTACCATCTCTTCATTCAGATATTATATATATTCAGCAAGACGGCAAGCATATGGAGTTTGCTTTAGATTCAAGAGAGATTGATGAAGACAGAAAGTGCTATATTTATTACGGAAACTTCACAGGTGAATCAAGATAACATGGATATATGTATACAACAAAAAAACCTTACGTATAAAACGTAAGGTTTTTATATAGCCCCACATATGCCGTTCTCTCTAGATGTCCATAAACCTGCTCTCACAGGTGGATGCTCTCACAAATGTTTGTAACTTCCTTCTTAAAAAGATGGCATGTTAGCTACATTTAAATATTGAACTTCCATATTAAACTTATTGGTTTAAGACATGCATAAGCTACGTACACCGTAGGAATTTTATATAATGTTAGTTGAAATAAGACCCCCGCACGTGCCGCTCCTCGTAAATGTCCAAAAACCCGCTACTCGCAGGTGGATGCCCTCACAGTTACCGTACATCTTCCTCCACAAGGAAGGCTTGATGATGGTCGCTAAATATTGAGCTTCCGTATAACTAACATCGGTTTTAGACATAAATAAGTTACGCACACCGCAGGATGTATTATTTACTTGTCGTTATATTATCACATTGTTTCCAATGTGTAAAATACAAAGTTTTTCGAGCAATCTCTTGCTTGTGACCTTATTTTAATACAAATTATTTTTGCATGCAAGTGATTAATCTTCTTCTTTTGCAATTTGATTTTCTGGATAAGAAATCCAATCACTCCAGCTACCTGCATACAATTTAACATTTTGGAATCCAGCTAATTTCAATGCAACGATATTTGGACATGCTGTAACACCAGAACCACAATATACAATTGTTTCCTTATCTTTCGAAAGGTTTTGGAATCGTTCTTGTTGCTGAGCTTCATTCTTAAATTGTCCTGATTGCAGCATTCCATCCTTCCAAAAATAATTTACTGCTGTTGGAATGTGTCCTGCTTTCGGATCAACAAGTTCCTCTACACCAGCATAACGTTTTGGCTCTCTAGAATCAATTAACGTAACATCTGCACCTGCATAGATATTCTCTCTCACCGTTTCCATCGTTACAAGCATATGATTTTGTACATTTGCTTTGAATGCTTTTCGTTTAGCAACAGAAATTTCTGTTGTTACCGGTAGTCCATTCTCTTTCCATGCTGGAAATCCACCATCTAATATATATACTTTCTCATGTCCTACATAGTTTAATAACCACCAAAGACGAGAAGCATTTGCACCCGCTTCACTGTCATATGTAATCACTGTCGTATGTTCATCAATACCAGCTCGCGACAGCTTGTCTGCAAACTCCTCAATATTTGGTAACGGGTGGCGACCACCATGTTCTGTTATAGGACTTGATAAATCTACATTCAAATCAAAATATAATGCATGAGGAATATGTTCCTCCTCATACTTTTCTCTACCCCAATTAGGATTCGCTAAATCAAAACGACAATCGATTATACGGACGTTCTCATCTTCTATATGCTCACGTAACCATTCGACTGTAACTAACATCTTTAACGACCTTCTTTCTCTTTCAAACGACTTACATACTCCATAACCATTTCTTTTGTAACATATTTACGCTCTAGTGTAACACCATTTTTTGCAAGAGCATTAATTTGCTTCGTTACAACATTAATGACATCAACCGAAAATTCTTTCCCATTTGACGCAAGAGATACGGCTGCTTCAATAGCTGCTTCACGCTGCGCATCTAATTGTAAACATGCTTTTACACTTTCATTTTGTTTACGAGAATGTGCTGTAATTGCTTTATGTACTTCCATCTTCTCTTCCCCCTAAATAAGTTATACGTTCTGATTTAATTCCATTGAAAGCCGAATCATATCACGGCATACAATCCCATTTTCAATAATCTCTTCTTCATAATGCTTCGAAAAGTAATCAAAATCAATAGAAAAAATACGAAATCCACATTTTTGATAGAAAGCAAGTTGTGAAACACTAGAATTGCCTGTACCAACTTCAAGTTTTGACATACCATATCCTTTAGCAGTTTCTATAGCATGACTTATTAGCTTCTTTCCAATCCCTTTTCCTTGCAAATGCTCTACAACCGCAATATTCATAATTTCCATCGTCTTCGGCCTTGTTTCCAAAATTACATATATACCGATTACATTATCCTCTTGCTTAGCTACGTATGTTAATCCTCTTTGTACATATGCACCAATTTGCTGTTCACTTGGATCAGCAAGTAGTAATAAAGACTTCGGTATAGCTTCTTTTGAAATACGTTCTATTACAACAGTCATAAAAAATTCCCCCTTCTCTATTGTTCTAAACCCTCCTTGTCTACCATAAGTAATAGAAAGGAGGGATTCACCATGGACAACAATGAGAAAAAATGCAACGTCATCTCTATTGATGGAAAGAAGAAGAAGAGCGACACGTATTCCTATCCAAAATTAGTAGTAGAAAATAAAACATATGAATTTTCTTCGTTCGTCTTATGCGGTGAAACACCAGACGGCAGACGACTCGTTCTTACTCATATGATTTCTACCGATGAATTTGCTGGATTTGTCAAATCTTTAGATACGGTACTACAAAAGAAAATCGAACGAATCTTTTTCTCATAACGACTACATCACATACATTTCTTTTTCAATCTCTACTAATTGCTTTTGCAATTGTTCTTTACTTTGTTCATATAGTGATACATCAATCGTTTCAGCCAATGCAAATAATACACTTTCATAATAATTCATCACATCTTGCTGCATCACTTTTTGGAATAAGTTCCATTTCAAATCCCACTCTTGCTTATAATGATGAACAAATAAATCTTTTTCATCAGCTACATAGTTTGATACGAGAGGTTCTAATACAGATTTAGCGTCTTCTTGCATAAAGGCTTTGTCATTCTTTTCAAAAAAGCTTTTCTCGTTTTTAAAGTGTGCCAATGCTTTTTTGAAATCTTTTATTTCAACTGAAGGAAACGGTTCTTTATGTGTAATATCTTTATATTCATATTCCACTGTTCCATTCATAGAAATTGATTCATTTTCTACTTTACAGTTCACCACAATTTCATTCTTTGCACGCTTCATCGCTTCATCTATCCATCTTTCAAGGCGTAATGATGTCGCACGCATTTCTTGTAATAAATCATGCTGAATAAATGCTACTAATTCCATAACACACTGCTGCAACTGCACTTTCACATTTCCATCCGTTCGAAGCGATGCTGGATTAATAAATTCAGTAAACACATCGTTATAGCGTAGGAATAGACGTTGTTGCACGTAATAAAGCAATTCTTTCACTTCATTTTGCATCGCCTGTTCTTCAGCAAGCACACTATATGATGAAATAATATGAAGTAGTTGATCACGCTCTGCTTCATATTTTTTCGTTTGCTTCTCTTTCTCTTCATTCCCCTGCTTTGCACCATTTATCATATTTACTAACAGCTGATCTGCCCCTTGCAATGCACCATATAAAGCATGAACAGATACGAGCATTAAATCTCTCATCATAAAGGATGTAAATGATTCCTCGAACTTAGCAATCCCAGAGTTTTGTAAAATACCGTACTTCTCTTTCTCAATATTTTTTCCTTGTTTCTCTTCAAGCGCACATAAACTTGAAATTGCAAATAAACGTGGATTTCTAATACCGTATTGTAGTAGCTGGTCTGCGATATAACCTTTTACCATTTCAAGTTCTTCTTCAGACTCTGCTAAATCGGCCGCATTAATTAAGAAGAACATTTTATCAAGAGCAAAAGTATCCTTTACACGACCAAGCTGAATTAAAAATTCACGGTCAGCACGAGAGAACACGTGATTATAATACGTGACAAACAAAATAGCATCTGCGTTTTTAATATACTGGAACGCAACGTCTGTATGGCGGGCGTTAATAGAATCCGCTCCAGGTGTATCTACAAGCGCTACTCCTTGCCTTGTTAATGCACAATCATAATAAAGCTCCATGTACTCAACAAAACAAGATTTTTCTTCATTCGCTACATAATCAGAAAACTCTTCTAATGTAACTTGTACTTTCTCACCTAAATGTACAGAAACTGTATCATACCCTTTTTGTACTGCTCGTAAAAAGCTAAATGTTGTTTTTTGCTTCCCAGTTGGTGAAGGGTATTTCATAACTTTATCAATCTGTGCTAACGCTTCATCTAACGTAGTAATCTCATAATGAAACAGCTTATAAACAGCTTTCATATCTTCTAATAAGGCTTGCTTTGATTTAAATTGAACCATTACTGTTCCGTGTGGTTTTTCCTCTGTAACTGGCAAAATTTGATTAATCGTTGCCGTCGTCGGATTTGGTGACACTGGAAGTACTTTCTCACCAAGCAATGCATTGGCAAATGATGATTTCCCAGCACTAAAAGCTCCGAATAACGCTACTGTAAATTGTTTCGTTTCCACACGGCGCCTTTTTTCTATTACCTCTTGCTGTACATGTTTTAGCGCTGGCAATGGTTCTAATATCGTTTCAGCTTTCTTCACTTTCTCTAATATACGCTGAATATTTAAAGCTGCCGTTCCTTTTATCTCTTCCTCACGAGCCGCTACGTTATCATTTACAATTTCCTGCTCTTGTAGTGTGAATTTCTCACTAACAATTTGTTTTTTACTTTGCAATATCTCTTCTATTTGCAGCCCTTCTGGTGTAGCAACACGCTCATGCCAAACATTTTGTAAATAACTTTCATATGTCTCCAAATTGTTACTGTATTGCAATTTCGTTTCTTTTGCCGTTTGCAACATCGTATATGTTTCAATCTCTTCTTCAATACGATCAACTGCTTCTTTTACCTTTTGCTTTAAAATGACTGCACTTTTATCAAAAATTTGCTGTGCTTTTGTAAAATAACGTTTCTTTAATTCATTCGCTACATCCGCTGTATAAAGAAGTAAGTAATCACCTGTGAAACCTGCACCTTGTTTAATTACTTCCGCTAACATTTCTGGTCCAAAAGCAATTTCTAAAGCATATATGTCTTTCCCAATCTCTTCTGTAAACAACCCTTCTTCTTTTAAGAAGGCAACAATAAATTCTTTCACATGAAAATCAAGTTGCGTTTCGACAGTCTTTTGCAAAGCAGCATAAAAAGCATCTAAACGTCTCTGTTTTTCTTGCTCAGTCTTTCCTTTCGCAAATAGCAAACCAACTTTAAATTTTGTTAATTTCGTTTCTAAGTACGCATTTGCCAATTCTCTCATTTCAAATGGCATTAAATACGCGTTATCTAATATAGCTTGTAAGCCTTTTATAAATTCATTTCTCATTTGAGACTCTTTATTAGCCTCGCGATGTTTCATTTCCGTTAATTCTTCTTTCTTTTCAACTATTTCTGAAATGGAAAGCGGTGATGCTAACTCTTCCTCATATTTCAAAAGAGCTTTTTCATTTTCAGAAAGAATAAACGAGAAATGTTCCCCCATTAAATATTCTGTTTCTCGCACCATTCCATCTCTTACATACTGCTCCTTTTCTTTCATAATAGAAGTAATTAACGTTTCTAGGTTTTCAATTTCATTATGTGGATGGTTCATCATTCGTAATGATGTATAATAAACTCCATCTACTTCAATATCCCAGTTAGAGAATGATTGTTTTACACTATCGCTATAATCTGCAAACGATAATTCATTTTCTTTATGTTTATCTATTTGATTTACAACGAGATAAACCGTTTTATTACGTTGTTTCAATTCTTTAACAAATTGTAAATTCACTTCCGATTGGACGTGATTATAATCCATCATATAAAAAATTACGTCTGCTAGATGCAGCGTTGATTCTGTCGCTAGTTGATGGGCATCATCTGTTGAATCAATCCCTGGTGTATCAACTAACATAACACCTTCAGGAATTGGCGCATCATTCCGATAAATATGAACACCAATTACCTCATCGCCATCTTTACAAATTTGTTTTAATTCTTCTGCTGAATATGCACCGTCATATTCGTACTGCTCTCCAGATTTAATCGTTACAACAACACGATCAAATCCCTTTTCAATTTTAACGACGTTAGCGCTTGTTGGAATTGGACTTGTCGGTAACAACTGCGCTTTATATAGATGATTCATCATCGTTGATTTCCCTGCTGAGAAGTGACCGCAGAATGCTATCATAAGCTGCTCTCGTTTATATTTTTGAATTACTTCAAACAACTTTAAACTATTCTCTGCATCGCCGTGTTTTTGCCACTCTTCATAAAAACAAACAAGCTTTTTCATACCGTTTGTCTGTACTATGTTTGTCATCCCCTTGTTCCCCTTTATCCAAGATGTATATGCTATTTGCAAGCTAATAACCAGTGAGAAATGCACCTACTCATTGATTACCTTTTCACTTTACTATCATACTAAATTTTCAGCATATTCTCATTAAAAATAAAAAATCCCTTTCATTCTTTTTACAAATGAAAGGGATTTTATGTAATATCACTCATTTTGCTGTTCCTACTCCATTTAAAACATACTTTGCAATAACTGCATATACAGCGACTGTACCTGCTACTAATGCATATACCATACTCATGCACCAACCTTTTTTGATAATGATTATCACTTTTGAATACATTTTATCATTAAAGAGAATCATTATCAACACTTTTTCATAAAGAAAGCCCCTTATAAGAAGGAGCTTCACTGCCTGTTTTGAAAAAAGGTAAAACTTGTTGTGCACTCTTATTATATCTCATCTTACATAACTTAATAGTTAAAAAAAATGGAAATCCACCCTATACCCTCCATCTTACATTTTGTATAATAAAAGGGAATTACTTAACAAGGAGGAAAATAATGACACAAAACATTTCACAAGGCGAGAGGATACACTCCATCGATATTATTAGAGGAATAGCTGTACTTGGTATTTTTCTTGTGAACTGGCCTGTTATCGCCGGGATTGACTCACGTGATATTACAGGAGTTTACGAGGGGCTAGATAGCTATATCCGTCTATTTTACGATATGTTTATTCAAACAAAGTTTTATACTATCTTTTCGTTTTTATTCGGCCTAGGATTTTACATTTTTATGACTCGTGCTGAAGCGAAAACAGATCGACCAAAAACTTTATTTGTTCGTCGCTTACTTATTTTATTATTATTTGGTTTCTTACATTACGTTCTTTTATGGGACGGAGACATTTTACATACTTATGCAATTACCGGGTTTTTCTTATTTTTATTTTACAAAAGAAAGCCACGTACTATTTTAATATGGTCAATTGTACTATTAAGTTTCATGCAATTGTTCACATTATTAGGTTCTCTTGTCATGTTAATCGTGCCAGTAGAGGAATTAGGCCTTGCCACAGCAATTATGCCGTTAGAAAACTGGGGCTTACAAATCACAGACCGATTCTATTCTTTCTACTCTGAAGCAATAAGTAACAGTCTTATTATGCTTCCTGAAACACTAGGATTGTTTTTACTCGGATTATATGCCGGTAAAAAAGATATTTTCCGCCGTGCGAAAGAATTAGATCCAAAACTAAAGAAATGGCAAATTATTATGTTTGTTTTAACATTACCGATGTGGTTTATTATGGTTTACTTCTTTATGAACAATCAACCATACACACCATTTTCACTTATGGGTATTACGATGATAAGCGGAAAGACATTATTCATATTCTACATTTTCACACTCATGCGTTTATTACAAAAAGAAAAATGGCAAAAGATATTACGTCCGTTCCAGTACGTTGGTCGAATGGCATTAACAAATTATATCTCGCATACAATTGTTACGTTGCTTGTATTCGGAATATTGTTCAAAAATGATTATCTTGCTCCATTATGGGTAGGACCACTATTTTGCATCGGTTTCTACACGCTGCAAATCTTTATTAGCCGCTGGTGGCTGTCACGTTACCAATACGGGCCACTTGAGTATATATGGCGCCTTGGTACGTACGGAAAGATGATGCCACTTAAAAAGAAAAGCAAGGTCTCATAGTGAGACCTTGCTTTTTTATGCTTCTCTTACCGCACTTTGTATCGGAACTGGTTCATCCTTTACTTTCACTTTACGCTGTGGCACCATATTAAATACGATATTTAAAAGGACTGCTGACGCACTTCCAAGTACGATTCCGTTATCTGTTAAAATACGAATACTTTCTGGAAGTTGTGAGAATAATGTAGGAACGACAGTAACTCCTAGTCCGATTCCGACAGAACATGCAACGATTAATAAGTTTTCTTGTCTTCCAAAATCAACACTGCTTAACATTTTAATACCATATGCCATTACCATACCGAACATCGCTAACATCGCACCGCCAAGTACCGATTTCGGAATAATTGTTGTAATGGCTGCGATTTTTGGAATGAATCCAAGAGCGATTAACATACCACCACAAGTGTAAATAATCACGCGATTTCTTACTCCAGTTAATTGAACAAGCCCTACGTTTTGAGAGTATGTTGTATACGGAAAGGCGTTGAAAATACCACCTAACACCATCGCTAATCCTTCTGCACGATACCCTTTTGTTAATTCTTTTTCACCAATCTTTTTATTGCAAATATCAGATAATGCAAAGTAAACACCTGTTGCTTCTACAATCCCTACGCAAGCAACGAGAATCATCGTAATAATTGGCGTTAA
This sequence comes from Bacillus cereus group sp. BfR-BA-01350, assembly GCF_022663775.1. Taxonomy (NCBI): domain Bacteria; kingdom Bacillati; phylum Bacillota; class Bacilli; order Caryophanales; family Bacillaceae; genus Bacillus; species Bacillus cereus group sp. BfR-BA-01350. Next base: position 101,659 of record NZ_JAKUGD010000001.1, on the reverse strand, counting down.
TTCAAACGTTGGTGTACCGAAATAAAATGGCTGGATACCATGGAACCAATCCGCTTCTCCAACCGCTTGCAAGCTTACTTTCCCCATAAATGCTGCAACGATTGTACCAAACAATAGACCTAGTAAAATAGAGATTGAACGAATAAATCCGTCAAAGAAACGATACATAATGATAATAAATAGTAACACACCAAATGCTAATGCTAAATTTTCAAGACTACCGAAATCCTTACTTCCTACTCCTCCAGCCATATCATTAATTGCTGCTGGAACAAGTGTAACTCCAATTACGGTAACGACAGATCCTGTTACAACAGGTGGAAACAGCTTTACAAGCTTTCCAAATAATTTCGCAAAAATAACAACGAATAACCCCGCAGCAATAATTGCTCCATAAATAGAAGACACGCCGTATTGTTTTCCGATTGCAATCATCGGCCCAACGGCTGTAAATGTACAACCTAGTACAACTGGGAGCCCAATACCGAAAAAGCGATTTGATAATGCTTGTAAAATTGTCGCAACGCCGCACATTAATAAATCAATTGAGACTAAATATGTTAACTCTTTTTGATTTAAACCTAGGCCGCCGCCGACAATAAGCGGAACGATAATTGCGCCAGCATACATAGCAAGCATATGCTGCATACCAAGCGATGCGATTTTAATTGGATGTTGCTTCATCGTTTATTTCACCTCCGCAGTTTCTTGCTGTACAAATGTAACTGCGTTATTATCAAGTGATGCAATTTCTGCTAGTGACTCAACACGAATTCCTTGTTCACGAAGCTTCTTTCCTCCATCTTGAAATGCTTTTTCAATAACAATACCAAGTCCAGCAATACTTGCTCCAGCTTGCTCAACTAAACTCATTAAACCTAAAGCAGCCTGACCGTTCGCTAAAAAGTCATCAATAATTAAAACGCGATCACTTTCATCGATATGATTTCGAGATAATGAAATTTCATTCGTCTCTTGTTTTGTAAATGAATATACGCTTGCAACATACATATTATCTTGTAACGTTAACGATTTACGCTTTCTAGCAAAGATTACTTTTACACCAAGCTCTAATGCAGCCATAACTGCTGGTGCAATACCTGAAGATTCAATCGTCACGATTTTTGTAATGTTCTCTTCTTTAAAACGTTTAGCAAATTCTTTTCCGATTTCTTGCATAAGTAATGGATCAATTTGATGATTTAAAAATGCATCTACCTTTAATACATCACCAGATAAAACCTTTCCTTCGTTCAAAATCTTTTCTTGTAATACTTTCATGTTTGTTCCCCCTCTTATGCAATAAAAAAACTCCAAAAGCCGCCACCACTCGTTACAAGTGAGAGACGCGCTTTTGGAGTTTCGCAAAAAAGAATGCTAAACAAGCAAATATATTCGTCCTCACTCATAGTCAAAGTATTTACGGTACTTCGGTAGAAACTTGCAGGCCATATCCCCGCGATTATATGAGTGTAGCTAACTATTTATTTTATAGAAGGATTATAACGCACTTTTTATACTTTGAAAAGCTTTTATTCATAAAACACGTACAAATTTTATAAAAACATCATTTTCGTTCGAGTTTTGTAAACTCTTTCATTCCCAATTATAACTTCGTTAAAATGATTGGTCCATCTTCTGTAATCGCAATTGTATGCTCATATTGAGCTGATAATTTCCCGTCCATCGTTCTCGCGGTCCATCCATTTAAATCTACTTTCGAATATCGCATACCTACATTGACAATTGGCTCAATTGTAATTACCATTCCTTCTTGTAACTCAGGCCCTTGTCCTTGCTTCCCAAAATGAAAAATTGCTGGTTCTTCATGAATTTCTTTACCGATTCCATGTCCCGTAAAGTCTCTTGCGACAGAAAAACCTTCAGCAGCTACATAACTTTCAATCGCATAACCAATATCTCCTACATGATTACCGATTATCGCCTGCTCAATGCCTTTATACAAAGCATTCTCAGCTACTAGTAATAACTTTTCTGCTTCATCAGAAACTTTTCCAATTCTATACGTCCAAGCAGAATCTGAAAGACCACCATTTAAGTTTACTACCATGTCAATTGTTACAATATCACCCTCAGTCAAAGGAACATCGGCCGGAAATGCATGACACATTTCATCGTTTACAGATGCACATATCGCATATGGATATCCGTTGTACCCTTTCTGCTCAGACGTTGCACCATGTTTTTCTAAATACGCTTCCACAAACGTATTAATTTCTTTTGTTGTAATACCTGGTTTCATTATCTTCGCAATTTCTCTATGACATGAAGCAAGTAACTTTCCAGATTCATGCATTAAATCTATTTCATTTTTCGTTTTAATTGTAATCATGCTGTCTCTCCTTACTAAACTTGCTATTTACCATTAAACTTCAATCATACACATCCTCTTCCAAAATTACAAAACTTCCAATTACAAATAGTAAGATTTATTTCTGCATAAAAAAACAGAAGGAGATTCTTCTGTTTTTTTAATCATTTTCACATATATAATTCATTTTCAAAAATTCAAAATAACTACCATTCGTCTTCTGTATAAACGTTCCAACTGCTTCAAACCCTGCCCTTTTATACACTTTAATCGCTCTTTTATTAAATGTAGCTACTGATAGTGTTATATAATTACATCCATATTTTTCTTTACTAAAAGCTAGTATAGCATTTATGAACTGTAAACCAAATCCATTCCCAGTTATATTAGGTCTCATTCCAAGACCTATATCAACCGTCCCATCAGTTATTTTACAAACAGTAAAATAACCAATGAGAGTGCCATTTTCCTTCACAGAAAATGTATGATCCCCTCTACTCTCATCATGTAAAAATTCAGCTAAATCTTCTTCATCTGCCTCTATATCGTAAAAGGAATATTTCCCTTCATAATGCCAGTTGTATGCAATTTCTTCTGCTTCTTCTTGCGTCATTACTGTATAAGTATACTCCATTTTTCTATCCCCTTAAAAAAAAGAGCTGCAAGTAAGCAGCCCTTTTTTATAACTCGTAAATCTCTCTATACTTCGCTTCTAAATAATCTGCTAAGTAATTTGCATTCAATCCTTCACCTGTTACATCTTCTAAAATTTCAAGTGGCTTTTTCGTTTTACCGTATTGGTGAATGTTTTCTGTTAACCATTCACGAATTGGCGTTACGTTTCCTTCTTCTAATAATGCATCAAAATTCGGAATGTCTTTTACCATTCTTTGCTTAAATTGCGCTGCATACATATAACCAAGCGCATAAGATGGGAAGTATCCAAATGAACCACCAGCCCAGTGAACATCTTGTAATACGCCTTGTGCATCGTTAGCCGGACGAATTCCTAAATATGCTTCCATTTTATCGTTCCAAGCCGCTGGTAAATCCTTCACTTGTAATGTGCCATCAAATAACTCTTTCTCAAGTTCATAACGAACCATAACGTGAAGCGGATATGTAAGCTCATCTGCTTCTATGCGAATAAATGAAGGCTTCGATTCATTTATTGCATCATAAAACTCATCTACTGATATATCATTGAATTGACCATCGCTATACTCTTTTAATAAATCATAATTTTTCTTCCAGAATGATTTATTACGACCGATAAAGTTCTCAAAGAATAATGATTGTGACTCATGAATACCCATAGATGTTCCACTACATAGCGGTGTACCTTCAAATTTCTCTGCAATATTTTGTTCATATACAGCATGACCACATTCATGAATTGTGCCAAACACAGCCATACGGAAATCTTTTTCGTCATAGCGTGTCGTAATACGAACATCCCCTCTATTTAATGTGATCTCAAATGGATGTACCGTTTCATCAAGACGACCTGCTTCAAAGTCATAATTTAATTGCTTTAATAGCTCTAATGTAAAGTTTTTTTGTTTTTCTTTTGAAAAATGTTCTGATAAAGCACTTGTCTTTAATCTCTTTTGCGAATCCGATATTTCTTTTACGAGCGGTACGATACGCTCACGAAGTTGACCAAATACGTGGTCTAACACTTCTACCGTAATGCCCGGCTCATACATATCTAATAATGTATTATATTTATATGTTTCATAACCCCAATATGTAATAAATTTCTTTTTAAATTCAACGATTTTTTCTAAATACGGACGGAACATTTCGAAATCAGATTTTTCGCGAGCTTCTTCCCACACACTTTCTGCTTTCGCTTCTAATTTCACATACGCTTCATATTCCGCTTGTGGAATTTTCTTATTTCTATCATATTCTTTACGGCACTCTTCTACCATTTTCTTCGTCGTTTCAGAAAGCTTGTCTTCACGTATTAAATCTTCAAGCTCTGTTAAATAATTTCCCATTTCATCTGAAGTCGACATAGCAAACACTTCTGATGAAAGCATGCCAATTACTTCTGAACGCTGGTCTACACCTTTTTTAGGCGCCCCTGTTCTCAAGTCCCAAAACATTAAGCTTAATGCTTCTCCGTAATTTTGTATCTTCTTCACATATGTTAAAAATTGTTTTTCTACTTCATATGTAGCTACTGTCATTATATAAAAACCTCCTTTTTCTACCTCAAACTTAATTCGACATGAAAATCTAAATTCCTTTTATAATAGAAAAAAAGCTTGGCAAGCGCCAAGCTTTCTCCTTATAATTCTTTACCTTCTACTGGTAGTACGTTTTTCACTGCTTCTACCACTTTCTCATCTTCTGTATCAGATAAGAAGATTGATATAGCACCTTTATCTTCGCTCGTACGAATTAAACGGCCAATCCCTTGACGAAGACGTAAAATCATATATGGTACATCTACATCCCAGAATGGATCATTCACATGTTTACGCTTCGCTTCAAACACAGGATCGTTTGGAGGGAATGGTAATGACCAAATAATAACATGTGATAATGATGAACCAGGAATATCTAAACCTTCCCATAAATGAACGGCACAAAGTACAGTCTCTTCTTCGTTTTGGAAACGAGAAACAAGCTGACTAATTTCTTGGTCCCCTTCATATAGGAACGGAACTGACATTTGTTCTTTACCTACATACTCTTTAAACGCCGCAAGTTCTTGCGTTGTACGGAATAATACAAGTGTACGTCCATTTGTTTTTTGTATATTTTCAAGTGTATATTGACACTTTCTTTCCCATTCATTTTCTTTCGTATGAGATAGTAAGTTTACTGCCATTTGCTCCTCATAATCAAACGGTGAGGCAACTGAGAATGATAAGTAATCTTTTACCCCTAGGCTATTTGCTGTAAATGCGAATGAATCGTTGTTAGATAATGTAGCAGAAGAGAAAATATACGGGATTTTCTTCGAGAATACTTTCTCTTGTAATACTTCTTCAACTGCACGCGGCATAATTACTAACGTGAAGGCTCCATCACCTTCTTCACCCCATGTAATTACATTTTTCTCGTGCATAAACAGACGAAGTGAATGCTCTAATACATCTAAATGTTCATCAACGATATTTAAATCATACGTGTTTACTGTATGCATTTCACTTTCAAATACTAATGCATCACCGACTTCACCAATTTTCGCATAAAGTCGCTTCGCTTCAGCCGTTACTTTTTCTGTCACAGTAATTTCTAAACGATCAGAACCAGCAATTTCTTTTTTATTCTCTTGTAACACATCAAAGAATCGCTCTGTTTGCCAAATTGTTTCTTCTACTAAATGCGCAAATTCCTCGCGAATATCATTTTGTAATAATCTCGTTAAAAGTTGCTCCATCATCGTTTGCTTTAAACGATATGTTAAAGCTTTTTGAGCTGCATATTCTACAAGATGTCCTTCATCAAATACAACACAACTACTTTCTGGTAATAATGGAATTTGTCCTTCACGCTTACGAGCATCGTACGTCCAAATATGATCCATATAGAAATCTTGAGAACAAATAATTAAATCTGCTGCTTTACGATAATGTTCACGTGATAGAGTTTGCCCGCAACGATGTCGAGAATCACAAGTGAAGCAATCTTGGAAGTAATCCCAATTTACTTTTGACCATTCCTCGTCATTTAAAAGCGGAAATTCTTTTCGGTCACCATAGTGAGTAAAGTTTTGCATCGTACCATGGTCAAATACAAACTGCGGTAATTCGTAGTACACATCTTCAATTACTTCTGGAGCTCGTCCACTCATAACATCTTCAAGTTTACGTAAACATAAATAATTATCCATTGATTTCGCAAGTCTTACATCTACCGCTAAGCCTAATGCCTCAGATAATTTAGCAATGTCCCCTTCTTCTTTCACAAGCTGCTCAATTAACGTTTCATCTGCACAAGCGATAATCGCTGGCTTTCCAGTATAACGTGCATAACAAATTGCATATAGAAGATATACAATTGTTTTCCCGGTTCCTACACCAGCTTCTGCGAACATAACTTTCTTTTCTTGAAAAGCACGCTCTAATTGAAACGCCATAAAAATTTGTTCATCACGCTCTTCAAAGCCTTTTTCCGGAAGGATGTCGTAAAACACATCTCCAATCCACTCATTCAACTTATCATAAAAATTGTCTTGTTTCCCTACTTCAAATGGTAATCTCTTCTCAGTAAACATCCTTAGCCTCCAACCAAAAAGTTTTTCTATAAAAGATATAGCAACTGCTACTCATATGTGTGCAGCCACTTTCCCCTGTTGCAATACATAGAAATACACGAAAAAAAATTTTCCTTTCGAAAAAGGAAAATTTTCTTCTATATTAATGACTTTAAATACCGTTTATCAATCGCTGTTTCATGTGAAAGAGCTGACAAATATTCTTCTTGTGCTTTTTGTATTTCATCTACAATCACACCTTGGCTATCCAGTTCTTTTCCGATCTCATCATACGTACGGTGAATAGCCTTTTGAATCATTGATAATTGGAAACTATCCATATTAGTTCCTCCTTTACGCATTACATAATAGCCAGTATATGCGCGCTGGAGGAGTTTTATACTATGAATTACGAGGTGGACGTTTTCCGAAGTATTGGTAGTAATCTGTACGAATAAATCCGTTAAACAGTTTACGTTTCTTCGATGCATCTTTTCCGTAGCACTTTTCAAATGCTTCGTAACTTGTTAATACATATGCCGACCATGTGTCTAATGGACGGAATACTTGTCCCATTTCTTTATATAGTTGTTCAACAAGTGCTTTTTCACTTAAACGTTCTCCGTATGGAGGATTCGTTACAACATAGCCATAATCCTCTTTTGTTGTGAAATCTTTTACTTGCATTTGTTTAAATGTAATTAAATCGCCTAAACCGACTTCTTCTGCATTATCTTGAGCAACACGGATCATACGATGATCAATATCTGATCCAATGATTTGCAATGGTTGATCATAGTTCGCTAAATCTTCTGCTTCTTGACGAGCTTCACGCCAGTTTTGTTTACCAACCCAGCCCCACTCATCCGATGCAAAACCACGGTTAAAACCTGGTGCGATATTTTGTCCAATTAATGCTGCTTCAATCGGAATTGTACCTGATCCGCAGAAAGGATCCACGAAAGGACGATCTGGCTTCCAGTTTGTTAATTTAATTAAAGACGCAGCTAATGTTTCTTTTAAAGGAGCTTCCCCTTGATCCACACGATATCCACGTTTATGAAGTCCAACACCGCTCGCATCGATTGTTAATGTTGCAATATCCTTGAGCATTGCAATCTCAATACGGAATAACGGGCCATCTTCTTCAAACCAAGTTGTACGTTTATATGTTGTTTTTAATTTTTCAACGACAGCCTTTTTAACGATACGCTGGCAATCCGAAACACTGAATAACTCAGATTTTAAAGATTTACCGATAACAGGGAACTCACCGTTCTCTGGAATATAATCTCCCCAGTTTAATGCTTTCGTTTTCTCAAACAGCTCATCAAATGTTGTCGCTTTAAATTCGCCAACTTTAATTTTCACACGGTCCGCAGTACGTAACCATAAATTCGTGCGACAAATCGCCTTTTCATCTGCTTCAAATGTTACTTTGCTGTTTTCTACTTGGCATTCATAACCTAGATCACGAACTTCTCGGGCAACTAAAGCTTCAATACCCATTGCCGCTGTTGCGATTAAAGTAACTTTTCCCATTTGCATTCACCTCTTATGTATATTCAAACAATAATTAATAGCCATTTATCCTATTAATTATTACATTTTACGAAGAATTTTCTCATTAACCATTTTAACTCATAATTTATAACTTCATACAAATAAAAAGCCCTCCTCTAACAAAGGAGAGCTGAGTTATTTCATAGTTGGTTCATAACGTTCTGTAAGCCATGTTCTGTTCCTTTGTACTGCAAACGGCCCACGCCTCGTACTCCGGTGGCAATCATCTATCTACAGGTTATACAACCTGTCCTTTCCCATCGTTCATTTCCTTGGAAAAGATTCCCCTACCATTATTTGGGTTTCTCGCTCGTGGGGTTTACCTCGTTCCACTCCTATCATTTCTTCAAGGACTTCGTCACTGTGGCACTTTAAAGGTAGTCAAACCATATCCGAAAGGACTTAGGTTTTTTCCCTGCCGTTAAACCAGCCTTACAGCCAGAATACCCTAGCTTATGAATTGGCTAGGCACGAACACTACAGCCATCTCAGGCCGTGCGAGCATGGACTTTCCTCTACAACGTTGGCGTTGCAGCGATTACCCAAACGTTATGACATCCATTAGTATAGTGGAAACAAAAAGATTTTGCAATGTTTTTTTCTATGTAAAATGCTTTAACCTTTTTATCACCAGAAATTATTCGTATAACTTACTTCCAAATACAGCTTTTTCTAAATTCGATAGACGTTTTAAAATGTCCGTATTCGTGTTGTTATATACTGGTTGTGCAACTGGTGTTTGTACAACTGGTTGTTGTGGAACTTGCGTTGCTGCTAGCTTTTGTTCTTCTAGTTCACGCTTTAAACGAGCATTTTGTTGCTTTAATTGCTCAAATTCCTTGTGAAAAGCTTCGTAATCTTTAATGATCATATCAAGAAACTTGTCTACTTCTTCTTGTTGATAACCTCTCATACCTGTTTTAAATTCTTTTTCTAAAATATCTTTTGCCGTTAATTTAATTTTATCCGAAATCATTTTCTTCACCTCAAATTTTTGCCAAAACTTTCATTAACTAAATTTTTTCAGAAACAATGCTTTTTGTCAATCATATATACGAGTACTATATTACATATTACTCAGCATTATTCCACTGTTCCTCTTCTATTATATCTTGTAAATCGGAAAAAAGAATGAAATAACTGTGATAATTTTCTATTTCTCCTTTTTTCTTTGCCGCTTCTACAATATATTTAGGACTCCCTGGTTTTTCTTCATCATATACAGCTAAAAGTGCATCACTTTTTTCAATAAAAAATTGATTTTTTAATTTAAATTGCTCTGGGCTTTCGTACTTCCGTTTTGTGATACTATCAACATGGTCTGCTTGAGAGAGAATAAATTCGTAATATTCACGGTTATCTTCCTTCCAACCTTCTTCTTGTTCTAAAAATGGAGTAAATACCGCTAATTTTAAATCTGGATATTCTACTTGTATTTCAAAAACAACTTCAGCAGCCCATAATTCTACACCTAACTGGCCACTTATTATAACCCACTCTAAACCATCTTCTACAAAAGCAGTTAATTTACGACGCAGCGCCTTTTTTATACATTCTACTCCTGGATGATCATTTTTAAATATTCCAAGTTCAAATGGCTTATAGCCTGTTACTGCAATAACTTTCATATCAACACTCCAATTACAAAAAAAGAACTAGCATTTCGCTAGTTCTAACATATCATTTACTTTTTAAATATTCCACCAACGTTTGGTCCAATATTCGGACCTACTGGTGATACATTATTTGGTAAAAACGGTGATACATTTGGTCCTGGTCCAAACGGTGATACATTCGGTCCTGGTCCGAATGGAGATATTTGATGACCGTGGTGGTGATGATGATGACCATGGCCACATGGTCCACATCCGCCGAATCCTGGGTCGATTGGGTCCACAACATTTACATTTGAATTTGTTTGCGGGAAGAAGTTTTGGTTTTTAATTTGTTGATGATGTACATGTGTTGTATGTGTCGGGAAAATGTGTGGCACCACCGTTGTTGAAAAAGAGTGTGTTACGCATTGTTTCGTCGGATGAATGACAGGAGCAGTTGTACAAATAGGTCCTGTAGGCTTATGCCCTCCAAAGCAAGGATGACAATGATGCATAGTTTTTCTCTCCTCTCTCATAAAAAAAATCTGATTACACTTTACAGTATGAGAAAAGAGGGGAAGCCGCTTGTTATATATACCCATTTATTCTAAGGAAATTTGTCTAGTCCTTGATTTTCTATCCAATGCTTTTTATAGACAAACCTTCGACATTACTTACCAAAAAAGCCTCCCACTTGCTTTACAATACCTGTCACTTGATTCATCGCATTCATCATTTGTCCAGCTGTATTCATCATTTTATTTACATCATAGTTACCATCTGAATTTTTAAATTGGGAAACAAAACTAGAAAATTGACTTGGTTGCTGCTGTTGCTTTTGTTTATTTTGTGTCGGATACGGTTGTTTTGGTGGATAAAACATCGCTTGTTGATTGCCATAGGGAGATGGTGGTGGCATATAGTATTGTGAATTCATATAAGGTTGCGGTTGTTGGTTCATATAAGGTTGCTGCGGTTGATTCATAAACGATACTTCAAATGGCTGGTAATAATTTTGATTTCCATAATGAGGCTCGAAAGGATACATATTATAACGTAAATATGTATCCGTATTATATTGGTACATATTTTGCTGTGCATATGGATTAGATTGCTGATATACGTTAGATTGTTGAAACATGCATTCTCTCCTCCTTCACATAAGTTTCTACATATATAATATGTACTTGTAAAATAATTTGTGTGACGGAGTATCTGTCTATTTTTGTCGGAAGTTTAAATTTTTAAAAAATTATAAAAGAAAACCCTTCCATGCTATGATAAAAAAGAAGAAGATTCTCATGGGGGAGGAATCAACATGGTATTAGGGGATTTAAAACAAGCGTTTTCTCAAAAAAAGGGGTATTACACAGAGAATGTAAATGAATTGTTAGACTTTGCGAGACATTGGTATCTCGAAGGGAAAATATGTATTTCAGATTACCGAACAGTAATAAAAGAACTAGAAATAAACGGGGCAACAAAACCTACAACAGTGACAGAAGCATAAAAAACAAGAGGGTTTCCCCTCTTGTTACTTACATTGCTCAATTATATTTTGCAAAGTATACGAAATGGCTTGATGCGTTTCAAAGAATCGCTTACCTTTACCTTTATTTACAAAGCATTGCAACACATTTGTTTGTAAATTATCGTACACTTGATCAATTTGCTGTACATGTATATACTTCGGTTTTTCTTCCTTAATCCATTCATAAGCTAATTCTTTCCACACTTTTAATTCCTCATCTACCATATCTACAAACGGTTTCATATCCTTATAAAAATCGTATTCAATCATTTCTCTTTTTTTCACATTTGCTTCATTATTATGTTGCATAAGTTTTTCCGAAGACTGTATTAATGCTTCATACTTCATTTTATTCCCACCTTATTATGCACTCACTACGACGTTTTGAAATGCCTTCACCCAATTCCCTTTTTCTTCGTGATGCACTAATTTATTTTCCATATGCTCAATATGCATTTCTGTTATTTCTATCTTGTTGCATATTTTTTCACTCTTATCCTTTAATGCATGATTCATTCTAATCCCTATATTCATTTCCAGCAAATCGAGAGAACTTAACATTTGATCCATTGTTTTCATTACATCTTCCTTCTGAACCATCGCCATATACAAAACGCCTCCTTCTTTGCTTTTCCTTTGTCATGTAATTTCGCCGAATGATTCTTCACTCCTGCCCACATGACAAAACTAGTTGTTATTCGTCAAAGAAATCATTTTGTATGTCATTTATAGAAATGGTAACAATACAAAAAGGAGGTGCATGAAAATGGCAAAGAACAAAAACGAAAAAAAGAAAAAACAAAATAAACAAAATAAACCCGAAACTGGCAATCCAAAATTAGATGGTCCAAACTTCCCTGCTACATAAAGTGAAACTTCTTTAATCTCTTATATTCATTACGTTTTGAGATTAAATGTTTAACACGCATAGTAGGATTACTTCACATTAAGAAGTCCCGTCTTCATAAATGAAGACGGGACTTCTTTTTTATTATATCACGAACTCATCTATCCTTTTAACAAAACGATTTACGGTGGAAGCAATATAGATTTGCTCCCTCTTTCTTTTATACCATTCTGTTATATCAACTTCACCCCTATACTCTTCTCGTAAAAATAGCTCATTTATTTCCGTATCTCTACAAAACCAATCTCTCATACTTATTTCATCATGTGCAACAGCAGGATAAACTTCTCTAAGAGCTGGTGTACAAGATTTTCTAGCTTCACTTACATAACATTCATAATCTGCTCTTGATCCTGTGTGTATCGTTTGCGATGCAAATCTATGGAATAAACTTTTGTAATTCGGATGGAACAGTAACGCTGCTAATTTCTTTCCTAGTTCTATACGCTTCTGTAACGTTTCAAATTGATAAACTGAAAAACCATACACCTTCCCTTCAACGGTTGGGAATATAACGGCACTAATATGAAGCATTTCTTGTAATTTAAAAAGGGCTGTATGGAATACATGTTTTTTAAAGTATGCATTCTCAATAACTGGTTTTTGAATTTTATTTTGTTCATTTATAATAAGCGCTGTCATAAGTCTATTTATATCTTTTTTCTCCCAAAAATATATCCATTCTTTTTCCATAAAAATGGATACGTTAAAATATTGTAACAAATGGAATAGTGGGATCTGCCTCCTCTTACTTTCTTCGTATAACAACAGCTGAGGAAATGCATCTAAAAAAATAATCCAATTCGCTTCTTCATAAGTCAAAAACAAATGTTTTTTTACTGTTTGAGGTAAAACAGTAGCATAATACCTCCCTTGTAAATCAGTCATATTCCACCCCGCATTTCTCGAGACCATACTCGCTAAAAAAGACCACCTAATTTCACTATTTCTTACATAATATTCTTGATAACACTGCGTTCGAGAAATGTTGTCCATATTAGCTATTTCTATTTCCCTCTTCATGTTGTAAACCATTGTTTTTTCTTTCTCTGTACAGACCGTATTTTTACGATATTGTTTAATTTTTTCATAATCATTCCATGTAAACATGAATAAGTCATCATACCTTTCTTCAAAAAGGTCACATCTTTTTTCATTTTTTGTTATAATCACCTTTGTAAGTAATTCTTAGCAAGTTGGGAGTGGACACACTATGACCATTCGTTACCCAAATGGAAAACGGTACAATCAAGCTTCACAACCTCATAAAACACCAATTAAAAAACATACTTATAGTAACAGAGGTATGTCCCTTGAAGAGGAATTGAATGAAACGAATGAATATTACTTAACCCATAATATTGCATGCGTACATAAAAAACCTACACCTCTTCAAATTGTAAAAGTAGATTACCCCGCTCGAAGTGCTGCAGTGGTAAAAGAAGCGTATTTTAAACAACCTTCTACAACAGATTACAACGGTGTATATAAAGGGAAATACATCGATTTTGAAGCGAAAGAAACAAAAAATAAAACGAGTTTTCCACTTCAAAACTTCCACCTTCATCAAATTGAGCATATGAAGCAAGTAATCGCTCATAATGGAATTGCATTTGTTATTATTAAATTTACACTTTTTGATGAACTTTATTTATTAGATGCAAAACATATTATTGCATTTTGGCATCGTCAAAATACAGGTGGAAGAAAATCGATTACGAAAGAAGAAATAGAAGAGCATGGATCTTTATTATCATGCGGTTATCACCCTCGGATTGATTATATCCGTGTACTAGACACGGTTTATTTTTCGTGATAGAGTCATCACTAAGGCTCTTTTTTCGACTTTTGGGGAGAGAATGAAAGGTAGGAGAAAGTATAATGTCAGATAATTATCGTTCTCGTACAGAACGAAATCATGTAAAAAATCAAAAGCAAGAAACAAATACAGAGAAAAAACCAAAGAAAAAAGGCTCCTTTTTTAAAAAATTCCTTATAGGTTGTCTACTTCTTGGTATCGTTGGTCTTGTAGCTGGCGTTTCCGCTTTCTTTGTTATGGTGAAGGATGCTCCAAAATTAGACAAATCAAAACTCGTCAATCCTTTATCAACAAAGTTTCTTGATAAAGATGGGAACTTTTTCTATGAATACGGTGCTGAAAAACGAACCCACGTTACGTATGATCAAATTCCAAAAGTAGTTGAAAATGCATTCCTTGCAACTGAGGACTCACGTTTCTATGATCATAATGGTATTGATTTTAAACGAACTACAAAAGCAGTTATGGAAAATGTCACTGGAGGTTTCGGATCTCAAGGTGGTAGTACGATTACACAACAAGTAGTCAAAAACTATTTTCTAACGATGGACAAAACTGCAAAGAGAAAAGTACAAGAATGGTACCTATCTTACAAATTAGAGCAACAATACTCTAAACATGAGATTTTAGAAATGTACTTAAATAAGATTAATTTAGGTAACCGTTCATATGGTATTGCGACAGCAGCGCAAAAATATTATGGAAAAGATTTAAAAGACTTACAGTTACATGAAGCTGCTATGCTCGCTGGTTTACCCCAAGGTCCAAACATTTATGATCCAACCAAAAAGGAAAATGTTGAACGAGCAACAAATCGTCGTAATGTCGTATTGTCATTAATGAATCGACATGGTTATATAACAAAAGAAGAAATGAATAATGCAGTTAAGATTCCAGTAACAGAGGGTCTTCAACCGTCTTCAGAAATAACTGAGATGAAGTATCAAGCATTTTTAGATGCGGTTGTAAAAGAAGTTGAAAAAGAATATCCTGATGTAAATATTGGTTCAGATGGTTTAACGATTCATACAACACTTGATCAAGATGCTCAAGATTATGCTGATAAAATTATGGATGGCAATCTTATTAAGTATCCGAACGATCAATTCCAAGGATCATTCGTATTTATGGATACACAATCTGGAGAAGTTCGAGCAATTGGAGCTGGGCGTAAAGAAAGTAAGTCTACTTTCAAAGGTCATAATATGGCCACTGATTTAAAACGCCAAGTTGGTTCAACAATGAAACCAATTTTCGACTACGGTCCAGCAATTGAGAATTTACAATGGTCTACATACCATCAATTAAATGACTCAGAATATACGTATTCCGATGGTAAAAAAATACGAAATGCAACAAATAGTTACAAAGGTGACGTTTCACTACGTGAAGCTTTGAAAAAATCATTAAACATTCCCGCTTTAAAGACAGCTCAAGCGGTTGGTCTTCCTAAGTCACAAGCGTTTGCTGAAGGTTTAGGTATGACATTTAAAGACGGTAAAACATATGAATCAACAGCAATTGGTAGTAACGATAGTTCTCCATTACAATTAGCGGGGGCATATGCAGCCTTTGGTAACGGTGGGAACTACAATAAACCGCACTTCGTAAAAGAAGTTACCTTCCCAGATGGGAAAAAGAAAAGTTTTAAACCGAAAGAACAACGTGCGATGCAAGACTACACAGCTTACATGGTGACTGACGTTCTTCGTGACGTAGTAAAACCTGGTTCTGGTGGTACGGGTCCAACAGCATACGTTCCAGGTATAGATGTAGCAGGTAAAACAGGAACTCAAAACTTTGATGCAGACGTAATTAAAAAATATGGTATTCCAGCTGATGCAAACAGAGATAGCTGGTTCGCTGGATATTCACCGCAATATACAATGGCTGTTTGGACTGGTTACGAAAAAGATGGTCCAGAAAATTACATTGGCGATCGCTCTACTAGAATTGCGCAACAAATGTTCCAAGTAATGATGAGCAAATTCGCTACAAATAAATCACGCTTCGAACGTCCTTCTTCCGTACAAGAATTAAATGGTGAATTGTACGTAAAAGGTGCTAAGAAAGATGCGGTTAAACAAATTAAAGTAGATGCACCTAGTGGTCTTAATGTCACTTTCGATGGCGCTAGCACAGTTACACTAAACTGGTCTGGACCAGCAGAAGTTGATGCGTATGCCGCAAGCTATAAAGCGACTGACGGTTCAAGCGGTAGTTTATCAATAAAAGGTACGACAGCTACTCTTGGTGGTATTAAACCAGGTGTTACTTATAGCTTCTCTGTAGTAGCGAAAAAAGGTACTGGAACAAGCCCGGCCGTTGGTGCATCCTTCACTGCGCCTGGAGGAACTCCAGACGCGAAGAAAGCTGAAGATGAGGCTGCTAAGAAGAAGGCTGAAGAAGAAGCTAAGAAAAAAGCCGATGAGGAAGCTCAGAAAAAGGCTAATGAAGATAAACTAAAACAAGAAGAAGCTAAGAAAAAAGCTGAAGAAGAAACTAAGAAACAACAAGAGCAGCAGCTTAAACAGCAAGAAGAAGCTCAAAAGAAAGCTGAAGAGGAAGCTAGAAAAAAAGCTGAAGAAGAAGCTAAGAAACAACAAGAACAACAACGTAAACAGCAAGAAGAGGCTCAAAAGAAAGCTGAAGAGGAAGCTAGAAAAAAAGCTGAAGAAGAAGCTAAGAAACAACAAGAACAACAACAAAATACCGGCGAAGATACACCACACGCAGACGGAAATGTTGTTACAACAGAGTCTTAATACAAAAAAAGAAGTCCTTTCTCTTAACGAGAATAGGACTTCTTTTTTGTTATTATTTTCTTTACATATAGCTTTTCTATTTCAATGTACAACTGCGCTAACTGAATATAAGAATGATAATTATTCGGTTTCTTTATAATGAACGAATATCGCTCTATAAAATTAACTGGTTGTACTTCCAACTTACTCGTGTAATCTGCCATTTTGTTCAAACAATGAACAGGTTGCTCGTTTAGCCAATATACAATTGATAACAAATGCGCTGCAAAAAGAATCATTGGGCCTTCAGCTTCTTGCTTATTTCTGTTTCGAAATAGTGTCGCAATGTCTTCATGCTTACTTTTCCATACATTCAATAGTACTGGAATACTATTTTCAATTTCATTCCACGGCTCATATTGTCTTTCCATATCATATATAAAATAAGTATTTTGTATTGTTTCTTCAAAAGACTGTTCTGTATAATATACAATCGAATTTATACTTTCTTTAAAAAATGGTAAGCATCGAAATTCTTTCGGTATTTCTATCACTCGCTCCATCCTTTATTTCCCCTTCATTCGCTTTTTTCCTTCTCGGCATACTTCTAGTAAAGGGCACTCTTCACATTGTGGTCGCTGCGCTTTACAGTGATAACGTCCAAAGAAAATCATACGGTGATGTGTAACGCTCCATTCATCCATCGGAATTTTCTTCATTAATGTCTTTTCTACTTCTAACACCGAATCTTTCCATCTACAAATCGCTAACCGTTTACTCACTCTCTCTACATGCGTATCAACAGCAATTGCCGGAATACCAAACGCTACCGAAACAACTACGTTTGCTGTTTTCCGACCTACACCTGGTAACTTCGTAAGCTCATCTCGATCTTTCGGCACTTCCCCATTGTAATCATCTAATAACATTCTGCACAATTTTTGAATGTTTTTTGCTTTATTTCTATACAAACCAATAGAACGTATATCTTGTTGTAATTCTTCTAGCGAAACACTTAAATAATCTTCTGGTGTTTTATATTTTTGAAATAAATTTTTCGTCACTTTATTTACAAGTGCATCTGTACATTGTGCAGATAATGCTACCGCTATTACTAGTTCAAACGGATTATCATGAATTAATTCACAATGTGCTTCTGGGTACATATCCGCCATTGTGTCTAAACAATAGCGAATTTGCGTTTTATTTAACATATACTTCCTCCTACATTACTGCTCCAACCAATTATAAAAAGGCACTTTTCCAGTAAATTTCGTCTCTTGTTTTGTCGTTTGCTGCGTTCGTTGTTGATTTGCTCTAAATTTCCGTCCTTGGTTTTGGGCTTGATCTACTGTTTTAATACCATTCTTTTTCCATTCAAATAAAATACGATCAATATATCGGAAATTAAGCTTACCACTCATTACAGCTTCCCTGAGGGCCGCTTGAATTAAATTCGGATGATGTTGATCTTGATCTTCCCACATTCCCAACGTTTCACATTCAAATGGAGAAAGTGGTCTTCCAAATTCTTTTTCAAATACTGTATATAAATTTACTTGCAATTGCTTTATTTCTTTTTGTTCTTCCTCTATTGATTCATTCATTAAGAAATGCAATATTTTTTCCCATAGCGGTTGTAAAGAATAACTTTCACACATCATCGCTTCTGATTTTTGTCCACCTTCTAGTGATAAAAAACCTTTTTGAATCAATGCCTGAATTACTTCCATACATTTCATTTCGGTAATCGTCATCCGTTCTGAAATCTCTGACGGAGTCGGAAACGAATTGCCCGATTCTAAAAATGTATGTACATGAAGTACAACCATAAATTCCGTTTCATTTAACCCTAATTTTTTATAATGCATCATAAGTAATTTTGGAATTGCAATGCTTCCCTGCTCAAACCACTGTAACATCATTTTCTTTTTCATCACCAAACACCTCGCTCTCTAGTATAACACACCTTTCGCTATTTCTTTTTGCCACAATTCGTCAAAAAAACCTCCCTATTATGTAGGAAGGTTTTTGTATTACATTAATAAAATATACAATTAAGCTTGCACTTTACTTTTCATAAACGTGTGAATACGTTCTAATGCTTTCTCCACTTGTTCAAGAGATGTCGCATATGATAAACGAACGTTATTTGGAGCACCAAATCCTGTACCTGGTACAAGAGCTACTTTTTCCTCTTCTAATAGAGCTTTTGCCCAATCATCAACAGTTTCGTATCCTGATAAAGCTACTGCTTCTTTTACATTAGGGAATAAGTAAAATGCACCTTGTGGTTTAATGCAAGTAAAACCAGGGATTTGAATTAATTTATCATAAATAATGTTTAATCTCTCTTCAAATGCTTGACGCATTGTTTCCACAGGTTCTTGTGAGCCTGCATATGCCGCGATTGCGCCGTATTGAGCGATTGAAGTAGGGTTTGACGTACTATGACTCGCTAAGTTCGTCATCGCTTTAATAAGCTGCTTATTTCCTGCTGCATATCCAATACGCCATCCTGTCATAGAATGAGATTTAGATACACCATTAATAATAAGTGTTTGTTCTTTTAATGCATTAGAAAGCTGGGCAACCGAAGTATATTCTGCTCCACCATAAATTAATTTCTCATAAATTTCATCTGAAACGATTAAAATATTGTGTTCTAAACATACTTCTCCAAGCTGTTGTAATTCTTCTTTGCTGTAAATCATTCCTGTTGGATTGCTCGGTGAATTAATAATAACTGCTTTCGTTTTCTCTGTAATTGCCTCACGCAGCTGCTTCGCTGTAATTTTGTATTCATTATCTTCAAGGCCTTCTACATAAACTGGCTTACCACCAGCAAGCTTTACTTGTTCCGGATAACTTACCCAGTATGGCGTAGGGATGATAACTTCATCACCTTCATCAAGTAGCACTTGGAATAATGTATATAATGCATGCTTTGCGCCGTTACATACAATAATTTCAGACGGATCATACGTAATTCCTTGATCGCGAGTAAACTTCTTCACAATTTCTTGTTTTAACGCTTGTAACCCACCTGTTGGTGTATACTTCGTATGTCCTTCTAACATCGCTTTATGTGCAGCATCCATAATATGTTCTGGCGTATTAAAGTCAGGTTCTCCTGCCCCTAATCCAATTACATCATGACCTTCTGCTTTTAATGCTTGTGCCTTTGCTGTAATTTCTAAAGTTGCAGATGGTGTTAAAGCAGCTACTCGCTTTGCTAATTTCATTTGTAGTTCCCCCTACATCTATTTTTCAATGCTGTATCGTCGTAAAAACTGCCCATCTTTAAATGCAAGATAGTAATAACTATAACGATTTTCATCATCAATATATGTAACTTCCCATAATGGTATATTGTTTTCAAAGCCTAATTTTATTTTTAAAATTTCTTTAGGCTTACTTTTGTGCTCTTTACTGTCATCTCCGACTTGTTCAATCGTTCTTTGTAAAGCCTCTTTTTCAGAAATACCTTCACTCTTTTTCCTTACTATAGTTTCCCCTTTTTTCTCAGGCACCCAAACGATAAGTTGTTCTCCTTTTTCATCTGTACCTTGTACGACAGTATATGAAGATTCTCCGTTATAATAATCCACAGATTTTACTTTTACAAGCTTTGCTTTTTCTTTTGCAATTTCTACAGATTTTGCCTCTTTAGGGATTTTCTTTTCCATTGCTTTATTATAAACATACGCCCCATATATTCCGCTAGCAACGATTACGATAACGATTGCAAAGATCCACTTTTTCATTGTATCACTACGTTCTGTAAATCGTAAATACAGCTGTTTCTTTATCTTTTTCGTCTAATGCTAATCCGAACATGAGGTCCTGCTCTTTTAACGTACGATTCAAACTATCAACGATTTTATACAAGTCAGACGAATATTGAATACGCGTCGTTGATAGGACTTCGATTTTCTTATCCATGAAAAAACTCCTCCGTTACACAAAAATTTCTAATTATAGAAGAACGCAATGCGGTTACAATAAGAGTACATTCTTTACAACCCCTGCTTCATCACCCATCTATTATAGCAGGACATGTACAGCAAAAAAAGGTTTCAAGTCGAAAACCAATACATTTTGTATACAAGAAGTAAGAAAAATAAAATTCCTCCTACCCACATTTTTTACGCCTGAAGTTTCCATGCACTTCAGGCGTGTTTTTCCTTCCAATTTTATTCAATTGGCCGTTCCTTTAATTGTTCTAACAATTCTTCTAGAGGGCCTTCATAAAGCGGAACAGTTGGAATTGATTGTAAAAAACGTTTTCCATAGGAAGCGCTTGTCAAACGACGATCTAATACAAACACCGTTCCGGTATCTGTACTTGTTCTAATAAGACGACCAAATCCTTGTTTGAAACGCAGTATTGCTTGCGGGAGTGCTAACTTAGCGAATACGTCCTCTCCTTGATTTTTTAACCACTCTCCTTTTGCTTCCATCATCGGTTGATGAGGAGGCGTAAAGGGAAGGCGAACAATAACAAGACAACTAAGGGCATCTCCAGGTATATCTATCCCTTCCCAAAAACTACTTGTTCCTAATAAAATTGATTTATCGAACTCTTGAAACTTACGAATGAGACGACTTCTGCTCTTATTATTCACACTTTGCGTTAATAATAAATAGCCTTCTAATTCCTCATCATTTTTCAAATTCGTATACGCTTCTTTCAACATTTCATACGAAGTGAACAAAACAAGCATTCTACCTTCTGTAGCTTTCGCTATTTTTGCAATATGAGCCGACACAGATTCAATATATTCTTCATTACTCGCTTGCTTAATAAAGGGCACATCCGTTGAAACCATTAATTTCATCTGTTCTTCAAAATGGAATGGTGATGGGACCTGTAATGTATTTGGAGCAAAATCATGTAAGCCTAGCTCTTCTTTTATATAGTCAAATGAATCGTTTACTGTTAGCGTTGCTGATGTGAAAATAACACTCTTTTTCTCTGTTAAAAATTCATCAGCAAATCTTTCACCAATATGAACAGGTTGCCCATATAAAACAGTTGAATGAATGGTTCCCTTCGTTTCAGTTTCCATCCATGTCACATATGAATTTTTTTCTAAAATGAGTACTTGTAAAGATTGCGCCATCTTTCTCAACAACTCAATTAAATGCATAAATTCACCTGTAACAACATGCATTTCCCATTCTAATTTACTTTGCAATATATCAACTTGCTTCTCAAGTGTAGAGAGTAATTTTCTTACATCATATACAAAGCGATTTGTTAACTCGGTAATACTATCCCATAACTTACCTTTCTCTACTTCCGTGTTATATCGATAAATGAGTGGCATATTGCTAATCCCTTGTTCCTGCTTTGTTTGTTTAAAGATGAATGCACGTAACATTTGGAATAGCTCATCCGCATCAAATTTCAATTCCTTCAAACTATGACTTACCATGCGGAAAGTAGAACGGGAGGCTTGCTCTGATTTTTTCATCATCTTATATACTTTAGAAAGTACATCATCTGTTTCTAGCGTACCAAGACGAGATAAAACTAGCTGGAAATACATACAGGAGAACTGTTCACCTAGTGTTCTACTCGCTGCTTCCTCGATATGATGAGCCTCATCAAAAATAATATGTTCACATGAAGCAAACAGTGGTTCTTCACTTGAAAAATCTTGAAATAATAACGCATGATTTGTAATAACGATATCTGCAAATAATGCTCTATTCTTTGCTCGTTGATAAAAACAACGACTAAACCAGTTGCTTTGCATCCCACCCGGACTATGTACATCACTACAAATCCGGTTCCAAAGTAACTTTCCGCCCTCAGGAATATTTAATTCATCACGATCGCCCGTTTCCGTTTGCAATAACCACACTAAAATTTTTGCCTTCGTGAGCGCCATATCATAATTCTTCTCTTCTTCTTGCAAAGCATATTCAAATTTATGTAGACAAAGATAATGCTTTCTTCCTTTCAGAAGAGCTACTTCAAATGAAAATGGCATTATTTTCTGTAATAATGGAATTTCTTTTTCTAGTATTTGTTGCTGCAGTTGTACAGTTTGGGTACTTATGATGACAGGTTCTTCTTTTTTCTTTGCAAAATAAATACTTGGAAGCAAATATGCAAGAGTCTTTCCTGTTCCTGTTCCTGCTTCAATTAGTGAAAACCTAGAATCTCTTAGCGCTGTATATATTTCCTTCATCATACTCTGTTGGCTTTCTCTTTTTTCAAACTTTGGCATATTCGACTCAAGTTTATCAATTGTCTTATGCAAGAAAGCATCAAATTTAAATGCACATGTTTCACTTAAGTTTAAAGAATAATTCCGTTTTCGAAGTGCAATATTTCGATACACTTCATATCCCTCTGCTCCTTTTTTACCATGCATCATTTTCTTTAAAATATTTTCAGAAAGCACATCCGCTATATCACTTTGAAACACATCACTCAATTCATAAAGCGATTGCAAGGTGACAAGGGGTAACTTCTCAATTTCATTTAAAAATTGTAAAAACAATTCCGCTGTTGCAAGAGCATCACTATCCGCACGATGCGGTTGATCATGCTCTAATTCGTGTTGTTTAGCTAAATCACGTAATTTATAACTATCAGCCGTTGGCAAAAGAATTTGCGCCAACTCAACTGTATCAACTTTTGGACAATGTATTTCTGTATATCCAGCCTGCCTTAATTCTTCCGTTAAAAAATTCCAATCAAAGTGAACGTTATGTGCAACGAAAGCTGCACCTTGTAATAGCTCAACAACCATCGGGGCTACATCTTCAAATAACGGGGCTTGCTTAACCATACTCTCATCAATCCCTGTTAACTCTGTAATAAATGGCGGAATCTCTCTCTTCGGATTAATAAAAGATGAAAAAATCTCTAATATCTCTCCATCTTCCACTACAACAGCTGCAATTTGGGTAATTTTATCTTTCCCATCCTTCCAGGAGTTCCCTGTCGTCTCTAAATCCACAACGACATAACGCTTACTCATATATGTAACACCTCAATTTCTTACCTATCAAACAGAAAATTATATAATGTTACTATACCACGTTTTATCTCATCTTAATGAAAAGATGCACAAAAAAGGCTATCTCCATAATAGAGATAGCCTTCTTACTTATAATATCGTACCCGCTTTTTCAGCACCTAACATTTCAATAATTTGATTATCATCGTCTAATACTGCAATTTTCGGCTCTTGTTTATGAATATTTTCTTCTGCCACTAGACCGTAGCAAATAATAATAACTTTATCTCCTGGCTGTACAAGCCTTGCAGCTGCACCATTCAAACAAACAACACCGCTACCACGTTCTCCTTTAATAACATATGTCTCTAAGCGAGCACCATTATTATTATTTACAATTTGGACTTTTTCGTTTTCTACAATATTTACTGCATCCATTAAATCTTCATCAATTGTAATACTACCTACATAATTTAAATTTGCTTCTGTTACTGTTGCGCGATGTAACTTCGCTCTCATCATTGTGCGAAACATAGTTGCTCCCCCTTATTTAACCGTTACTGTTATATTATCAATTAATCGTACATTCTCAAATTTAACTGCAATTGCTAAAATGATTCGTCCTTCAATTTTATCCACTACTTGTAGTGAAGGATACGCATATAAATCAGCATAATCTACAGTGCCTTTCGTATACGTCTCAATATACTCTTTCACAAGAGTTGTAATGATTTCTGCATTACGTTCTCCTGTCTCAATTCTTTCTTTCGCTATACATAGACTGCGGTATAAATGAGGAGCCTCTTCACGCTCTTCTTGTGATAAATACACGTTACGAGAACTTTTGGCTAATCCATCTTCTTCCCTTACAATATCCACCGGTACGATTGTAACCGGAATATTAAAATCAGCGACAAATCCTTCAATGACAGCAACTTGCTGTGCATCTTTCATACCGAAATAAGCACGTGTTGGCAATGTAATATTAAATAGTTTCATTAGTACAATCGCAACACCAGCGAAATGACCAGGTCTTTGTTTTCCGCATAACACATCGGTACGCTTCACAACTTCTACTGTTGTCGTTTGTTCTGCTGGATACATTTCTTCTACGCTCGGATAAAATAAATAATCTACACCGTTTTCTTTTGCTACATTTTCATCTCTATCAATATCACGAGGGTATCGATCTAAATCTTCATTTGGTCCAAACTGTAGCGGATTAACAAACACGCTTAAAACTACAATTTCATTTTCTTCTCTTGCCTTACGCAATAAAGTCGCATGACCTTCATGTAAATAACCCATCGTTGGGACAAAACCAATACTTTTTCCACTTGTACGTAGTTCGTTTGTAATTTGCTGCATCTCTTGCACTGTATTTATGATTTTCATTATTGTTTTCCTCCGTATAACGCTAAACATTCTTCCTCTTTCATTGTGAATGAATGTTTTTCTTCCGGAAATTGACCTGTCTTTACTTCAGTTACGTATTGTGAAATCCCTCGCACAATCTCCTCTTGAACAGACGTATATTGCTTCACAAATTTCGGAACACGATTTACGCCATATGAGATAAGATCATGATAAACGAGTACTTGCCCATCCACTTTTTGTCCTGCTCCAATTCCAATCGTTGGAATTGTTAGTTGCTTCGAAATAAATTCTGCTAGCTGCATTGGCACACATTCTAATACAAGTGCTATCGCACCAGCTTCCTCACATCTCTTCGCATCTTCTATTAATTTTTTTGCACTTTCAGCATCTTTTCCTTGTACTTTATAGCCACCTAACACTCCTACAGATTGAGGAGTTAATCCTAAGTGTGCCACGACAGGAATTCCCGCACTCGTCAAGTAATGAATAGTTGATATCACTTCTCCTGCACCTTCTACCTTCAGTGCATGAGCACCACTCTCTTGAACGATGCGGCGTGCATTCACCATCGTATCTTGAGGCGACACATGATACGACATAAATGGCATATCAGTTACAATAAACGTCTCTTTCGCTCCTCGGCGTACAGCTTTCGTATGATGAATCATATCCTCTACTGTTACAGGTACTGTTGAATCATAGCCGAGCACAACCATCCCAAGGGAATCTCCAACTAAAATCATATCAACTTCCGCTTCTTCTGCTAACTTAGCAGATGGATAATCATACGCCGTTAGCATTGTAATCGGCTCACCTTGCTCTTTCATTTTCAAAAAATCTGTTTTTGTTTTCAAAAACTACTCCTCCTTTATACAGGAGAGAGGAGATGGCCGAAATCATATAAAAAACCCCTCTGGCCATAAAAGGGCAGAAGGGTTGTGTGTTAGTCGGCATTATTCATCCCTCTGTCCCAGTCCGTTATTGGATCAAGGCAGAATCCAAGTTATTATTTTTTGTATTGCATCGAATCATGGTGCAGTTCGCTCTGATACTGCCCATATTCGAACTAATTATAGCAAACTCTAAAAAGGAATTACTACATTTTTTTGAAAAAATAATTTTTATTCTTATTACGGTATGTGAAATTTATAAGTAAACGATTCAATCATAGAAAGATAAACTTTTTAAATACATGGTATAACTCATAAAATAATGATGCAGGTTAATTGAGGAGATATACTTACAAAAGGAGAATTGCGAATGTCTATAAACAAATGGTTATTTCGATTCATCGGTTTTCTTGTGATGCTTGTGGTAATAACAACTTTAAATTCCCTCAATGTATTTGCCTCAGTTAACGACTTGGCACAACCTATTGCGTCAGCGAAAGTGATTGAAGTTGAGCTAAACGATGATTACTTTAATCCAAACGTCATCACGATTCCAATTAACGAATCAACAACTTTACTGTTGAAAAATAAAGGTAAGAGTGAGCATACCTTTACAATCAAAAAACTCGGTATTGACGTCGTCGTCGAGTCAGGAAAAGAAAAAAACATTACCGTGAAACCTAACAGTGCCGGTACATATGAATTAATATGTCGATACCATCTCCTCAAAGGAATGGAAGGTAAAGTAATCGTCAAATAAGAAGCAAACTCAACTGGACGATCTTTTAAAATAAAACTTAAATATTAAAAGATTTTATTAATATTGAAATAAAAAAGAAGTTCCAAAAGAGGAACTTCTTTTACTTAATTTCGATATCCGCAGAATGAATGTGATGTACTTTTCCTTCATGGTCTTCTAGGAGCAATACACCATCCTCTGTAATTCCTTTTGCTACACCCGTAATCGTCTCTCTCATCGTTCGAGCGTTAATTTCTTTCCCGATACTCACAGCGTAACTTTCCCAAAGAATTTTAATGACAGAGAAACCATTTTGTAAATACTCTTCATATAATTTTTCTAGTTGTAAAAAGATTTGTTGCATAAGCTCCGCACGAACAATTGGCTTACCAGATTCAATCGCTAAAGAAGTAGCAATATGCTGAATTTCCTCATCAAAATGTTCTTGCTTTTGATTCGCATTAATACCAATACCCATAATGACAGCATTAATTTTATCAGGATCAGCTTGCATTTCTGTTAATATTCCTACAGCCTTTTTCCCTTGAATTAAAATATCATTCGGCCATTTTATTCCTACGTTTACACCTGTGCACTTTTCAATTGCTTGCGCAACGCTAACAGCGGCTAACAAAGTAAGTTGTGGTGCATGTTGAACCGGGATTGATGGACGTAAAATAATACTCATCCAAATTCCTGTTCCTTTTGGTGAATGCCATTTTCTGCTTAAACGACCTCTACCTGCTGTTTGTTCTTCTGCCACAACAATTGTTCCTTCTTCTGCACCTTCATAAGCAAGCTTTGCTGCAATATGTTGCGTCGATTCAACGGACTCTTCAAAATACACTGTTCTACCAATATGTTTCGTTTGTAACCCTAACTGTATTTCATTCGCAGTCACTTTGTCTGGCTTACTTGCAATTCGATAACCTAATCGACGCACAGCTTCAAGTTCATATCCCTCATTCCGAAGGTCCTCCATATGTTTCCACACAGCAGTTCTTGAGCAACCAAGTTTATCACTAATCGTTTGACCAGATACAAACTCGCCATCCGCTTCCGAAAAAACTTGCAATAACTGCTTTCTTATAGTAGATTGCATTCTTGCAGCCACTCCCTTATACACTCTTTCTCATTTACTACGTTTCCTTGTACAATTGCTTCTTCAATTTTTTGAATCATTTCAGCAACCCACGGACCTGGCTTTTTACTTGCCCAGTTTAACAAATCATTCCCAGTCACATTCATCTCTTGTCGACTCTTAATTGGCAATGCTTGAAACAACGTTTGTACCCGGTTAACAGCTGTATGATCATAGCTTTCAATCATCGCTTCATATACTCTTTCTGCCATTTCAGCTATATGAATTCCCGTTTTATAAAGAAGAACTGTATCCCAATCCTTCTCCTTTCTCTTACGGATTGTTAATAAAACTGCGACGATATCTTTTATTTTTTTATTCGAAAACTTCCATTGACGTAAAAAGACAGCTGGATGTTCTTCCCCGATACAGTATAAGAAAAACGCCCACGCCTCAATGTCTGCTTCAAAAGAATCCCATTTATACTGCGTAGCTTTTAACAATTTCTCTTCTGACATCTGTAAATATGGTAGATGAGAAAATAGTTTCGTTTCTACTAATTGTTTGAGAGCCTTCACACAATATGTGCCAGTTAACAGTTTTTCAAACTCCACTGTAATTCTCTCAATTGCTATATGTTCCAGCAAATGTCCATATGTTTCAATTGCTTGCTTCGTTTTCGTCTCTAAAGAAAAACCTAACGTACTTACGAACCGAATACCACGCATCATTCGCAGGGCATCTTCTTGAAACCGATCCGCAGCATTTCCCACTGTCACAATTTCTCTCTTTTGAATCGCTTCCTGTCCAGCAAATAAATCGACCATTTTTCCTTCTTCTGTCATTGCAATTGCATTCATTGTGAAATCACGACGTTTTAAATCCTCTTCTAATGAACGAACAAATTGAACACTACTAGGTCTTCGAAAGTCTTCATATTCACTCTCTGTTCGAAAAGTGGTTACCTCATAAGGCTCACCATTTTCTACTACAATTACAGTTCCATGTTCAAGACCAACAGGAACATGTCTTGGAAATATAGCCATCACTTCTTCTGGTAAAGCAGATGTCGCAATATCAATATCTCCAATCGGCCTATCGATAATAAGGTCTCTTACGCTTCCACCGACAAAGTAAGCCTCATGCCCTTGTTGCTTTAAAGTCTCAATAATAGAACTAGCTTTTTTAAATCTTTCCATTTTTGTCATCCCTTAGTACATCATAGTAAATCGTTTCATATTGTGAGACGATTTTTTCAGAGCGAAACTGCTCGTAAACACTTTCTCTTGCTCGCTCTCCCATATTACGGTGAAGTTCTTCATCCTTTAATAGCTGAATGGCTTGATCTGCCACTCCTGTTGTATCGCCAACTTCACATAAATATCCTGTATCACCATGTTGAATGACTTCTGGAATACCTCCAACCCTTGTTCCGATACAAGGTACACCACACGCCATCGCTTCTAATAAAACAAGACCAAAACTCTCCTTCTCTGATAAAAGCAACATTAAATCACTCATCGCAAGTAGTTCTGCAACATTATCTTGCTTCCCTAAGAATAAGACGCGATCTTCAATATGTAAATTTTTCACCAACTGTAAAATCGTGCAAAATTCTGGTCCATCTCCAACAAGAAGCAACTTCGCATCTACTTCTGTAACAATTTTAGCAAATGCCTGCACAACATCTTGCACACGTTTCACTTTACGGAAGTTTGAAATGTGAATGAGTATCTTTTCACTCTCACTTATACCGTATTCTTTCTTTAATTGGGTCATATCACGTTTGAAATATACACGTTCGTCTATAAAGTTATATACCGTTTGAATGTCTTTATTTGGTTTTACAAGCTCATGCGTTTCGTTAATTAATGAATGCGAGACAGCCGTCACAACATCAGATTGCTCAATACCAAAACGAATTAAATTATTTAGCGAAGGGTCGGATCCTAACACAGTAATATCTGTTCCATGCAAGGTTGTAACAATTTTAATACGCTCTCCAATCATTTGTTTTGCTAAATAAGCACAAATGGCATGCGGTATTGCGTAATGCACATGTAAAATGTCTAGGTTTTCTCTTTGTGCAACCTCTGCCATTTTACTCGCTAACGCTAAATCGTATGGTGGATATTGAAATACAGAGTATTGATTTACTGTCACTTCATGAAAATAAATGTTTGGATACACTTTATTTAACCGGAATGGTAAACCCGATGTAATAAAATGAATTTCATGCCCGCGTTCCGCTAATTGCTTTCCTAATTCTGTTCCAACAACTCCAGAACCACCTACAGAAGGATAACATGTAATACCTATTTTTAATTTCATTTACATCCCCCTATTAAATCAGCATGTAATAAAACCGGTTTCTTACTCATAAACCCTTCGGCATATAAAACTCCAACTTCTTTTCCAAACATTTTCTCACGGGCGACTACAGTTTCAACGTAACCTTCTGTTAACGGCGTTTTCACACCATCACTCCCTGTTGAAAACTGACTTTCATACGCTTCTAATGCTTCCACTTTTTTCGATACGTATTCACTAATATCTATACAAAAATTCGGTTTATGAAAACCATTAATCATATAATGATAAAAAGACTCCACACGATGTGGTGGAACCTCTGGCATATATTTGCGAATTCCCGCTGAAAAAATAGCTTCTTCCACAAGTTTTGCACAATTTGCGTGATCTGGATGACGATCTTCATAATACGGCGCAAAAACTAGTTTTGGTTTATATGTACGAATTACCTTTACAATTTCACGTATATACTCTTCTTTCATATACAAACCACGGTCTGGCATCGCTAAATTTAGTCTCGTTTTTACTCCCATTATACGAGCTGCCGCCTTTGCTTCTTCTTTTCTTAACTCTATCGTTCCGTTAGAAGAAAGATCAGCTTCTGTTAAATCACAAATACCTACTTCATACCCTTGCTTCGTATATTTAGCAATGGTACCCGCCATGCCGATTTCAACATCATCGGCATGGGCACCAAACGCTAATATATGTAATCCACTCATAATTGTTCCCCTCATTTTCTTAACTTGCGGTAATCTAAATCTCCTCGCTCTAATGCGTGCATTAACATTTCAGCACTTGCCATATTCGTTGCAAGTGGAATTGCATATACATCACATAAACGAAGCAATGCATTCACATCCGGTTCATGCGGCTGTGCTGTTAATGGATCGCGGAAGAAAATTACCATGTCTAAATCATTTTTCGCAATCATTGCACCAATTTCTTGATCGCCACCAAGAGGACCAGATTGATATCTTGTTACAACTAAACCGGTCGCTTCCATAATACGAAGCCCTGTCGTTCCTGTTGCAAATAATTCATGTTGTTCAAAAATTGGTTTATATGCGTATGCAAACGAAACCATGTCATTTTTCTTTTTGTCATGTGCGATTAAGGCAATTTTCATCCGTTGTCTCCCCTTTAGTCGATAATATTTTCTAAACCGTACACAAGATGATCTAGATTCATTACTGTCTCAATTGATAGTTTTACACCAGACATAAATGATGCACGATTGAATGAATCATGACGAACTGTTAACATTTGTCCGTCTCCACCAAACATTACTTCTTGGTGTGCAATAAGTCCTGGTAAACGTACACTATGAATGTGAATGCCGTCTACGTTTGCACCACGAGCCCCTTCTAGTTGCTCTACTTCATTTGGATGACCTTGCTGCTTTGATTCACGATTTTGACGAATCAATTCTACTGTTTTTACCGCTGTACCAGATGGTGCATCTAGTTTTTGATCATGATGCAATTCAATTACTTCAACATCTTGGAAGTATTTCGCTGCCATTTGTGAGAATTTCATCATAAGAACCGCACCAATTGCAAAGTTTGGAGCGATAATTGTTCCTACTGCTTTTTCTTTCGCAGTCTCGGTTAATTGTTTTAGCTCTTCTTCTGTAAATCCAGTTGTACCAATAACAGAACGAAGTCCACGCTCAACTGCTAGTGTAACGTGTTGTTTCCCAACTTCTGGCGTTGTTAAATCTAACAACACATCTGCTTCTACTTCCTCTAAACAAGTATGTAAATCTGCGTAAATAGGTGTATCTAGCGCTGGCATTCCCGGTAAATCAGAGATTTTCTCTCCACCATGCTTATAATCCACTGCTGCTACTAAATTAAAATGTTCCGTTCTTTCCATAAGAAGAACTGCTTCATGTCCCATACGTCCTCTTGGTCCAGCGATAATTACTTTAATTTCTTTCATTATTCTTTCTCTCCCTCATCAATACGTGTCCAGCGATCTTTATCGCGAGTATTAAATTTATTCATTACAATGTTATGTGCTGTTTCTAAATCAATATTTAAACTATTTGCCATACAAATCATAACAAATAATACATCTCCAAGCTCTTCTTCAATACTACGTTCTTTTTCAGTTGTTTTCTTCGGTTTCTCACCATAATAATGATTCACCTCTCTTGCAAGCTCCCCCATTTCTTCCGTTAAACGAGCCATCATTGCAAGTGGACTGAAATAACCTTCTTTAAACTGACCAATATATGCATCAACTTCTTTCTGCATATCCTTCATCGTTTTCGCTTCCATACAATTCACCTCTAATCCTTCCTCTTTCATGTTAGCCAATTCATCGCGATTTGACAAATATTATTCCCCGCCAAACACCTATTTGCGACCCTTTTTGGGAAAGATTATAATAAAGTGAAACTTTCTTTTGCGTTTTTGGCAAAAAATCAACCAGAACCAATCGATTTTTATAGCCTTCACTATTTTCACTAGCAATTAGAAATTACTTATCATTATGTTTTACCGTTTCAGCGGAGCAATGCCATTTACATAATTAGGGGGATTTCTATATGACATCAAATTTGAAGATTCGAAATATCATTTTCATTTTAATCGGTTCCGCTATTTTTTCTTTCGGTATTGTGAATATCAATATTGAAAATCACCTTGCAGAAGGTGGATTTACTGGTATTACACTATTATTGTATTTTCTATTTAAGTTTGACCCTTCTTATTCAAACTTAATTTTAAATATCCCTATATTTTTTATTGGTTGGAAGTTACTTGGAAGAACGACATTTATATATACACTAATCGGCACATTTAGCGTATCTTTATTTCTATGGATTTTTCAGCGTTACGAAGTTCTCAACTTACATTTAAACTTACAAAATGATATGACACTCGCAGCTTTATTTGCTGGGGCATTTATTGGTATCGGTCTCGGGATCATATTTAAATACGGCGGAACTACTGGCGGTGTAGATATTATTGCGAGACTCGCTCATAAATATGTTGGCTGGAGTATGGGGAAAACGATGTTTATGTTTGATGCTATCGTCATTATCGTCTCTATCCTTACCTATTTATCATATCGCGAGGGTATGTATACGTTAGTTGCTGTTTTTATCGGGGCGAAAGTCATTGATTTTATGCAAGAAGGAGCCTATGCAGCAAAAGGAGCAACTATTATCTCCGATAAAAACGATGAAATTGCTGCTAAAATTTTATCTGAGATGGAGCGCGGAGCGACCTTTTTAAAAGCTGTTGGATCGTATACAAAAGTAGAACGGAACGTATTGTATTGCGTTGTGGCTAAAAATGAAATCGTGAAATTAAAAAATATTATTACTTCTGTAGATCCTCATGCATTTGTTGCAGTAAGTGACGTACATGATGTAGTTGGTGAAGGTTTTACGTTGGATGAAAATAAAAACCCATTACATACATAAACACAACTAGAAAAGCTAAAAAGCTTTTCTAGTTTTTTATTACGTATTGCTTAAGTTTCTCTAAATCCTCATAAATAAGCTCCAATAAGCCCCGATTATAAAAAATGGAAGCAGGATGGAAGGTCGGAAAAATATGATATTCTTTCTCTGACCATGTAAATTCTGCACTTTGCATATCCTTTAATTTTCGAATGGGCTGTTTTAATAATTGCCCGTGTACATCTGTGATTTTTTTACCTTTTCCTGTTAAACGCTGAAGACCGATATTGCCAAGCGTGACAATTAGCTTCGGATTTAGTTTCTCTAATTCATAATCTAACAAAGGTGCATGGGCAACTATTTCTCCTTGATTTGGCGTTCTATTATACTTTTTTTGTATAATAGAACCATTTCGTTCTTTTTTCTCTCGCCACTTATAAGGTCTACTCCGAACAGCACTCGTAATATATACTTCTTCCCTTGTAACGTGAATACGTTCTAAAAAACCCATTAATTGTTTTCCCGCTCTCCCGCTAAACGGAATCCCATTATGAATTTCTGTTTCACCAGGCGCTTCTCCTAACAACATAAATTTCGGATTTTCAGGGCCTTGTCCACTTAAAAAACCTTCTAATTGATAAGGAGCACTACGCTCTTTCACCTGTTTTACTAAATGGCCTGGATATTGCATTTCCCCCACCGCCTTTCCGCATTACTTCTATTATTTCTATTTGCAATACATTATATAATTCAATCCACAAAACAAAAAAGACTATCAAAATTGATAGTCTTTAGTCATCGCTACGCTGCATACCAGTATAAATTAATACGAGACGTAATAATTCAAATACCGCTACGGCTGCAGCTGCTACATATGTTAATGCTGCCGCATTTAATACTTTACGAGCTTGCCCATATTCATCTGTTGATACGATACCTAACGCTTCAATTTGTTGCATAGCACGCTTTGATGCATCAAACTCAACTGGTAATGTAACAAGTTGGAACACAACACCTGCTGCCATTAAAATGATACCTAAAAATATCATGTTGGCCATCGATGCAAAAATACCGATCATAATAAATATCCAAGAAATATTCGATCCAAAGTTCGCAACTGGCACTAACGAATGACGAATACGCATAAAGTTATAGTCTTTTGCATCTTGAATTGCGTGTCCTACTTCGTGTGCTGCAACTGCTGTACCAGCAACTGAATGACCGTAATAGTTATCTGTTGATAATCGAACTGTTTTGGCAGTTGGATCATAATGGTCTGATAAATGACCTGGTGTTTCTTCTACAGCTACGTTGTATAATCCATTTTCATCTAAGATTTTCCGAGCCACTTCTGCTCCTGTCATACCTGATGTTGAATAAACTTGTGAATACTTGCTATAGGCACTACGTACTTTTGACTGTGCATACAACGGTATGATCAAAATGATCGCGAAGTAAATTAAATAAAACATCATGAACCTCCATTGAAGTTTTAATTATAGTACTTCT
Organism: Bacillus cereus group sp. BfR-BA-01350; assembly: GCF_022663775.1. Classification (NCBI taxonomy): domain Bacteria; kingdom Bacillati; phylum Bacillota; class Bacilli; order Caryophanales; family Bacillaceae; genus Bacillus; species Bacillus cereus group sp. BfR-BA-01350. The sequence goes on along the minus strand of NZ_JAKUGD010000001.1, from coordinate 66,651 downwards.
CATTCTATTTTCTTCTGCCACCATTGTCAATGAATAAACCTTACAATCCGAATCTTTATTTATTACATTATCTATTCTTAGAATGTACATTACTTTTTCTTTTTTCTCTCTCTCCTTTATACTTTCTCCACCCAACATAAGTTAATGTGAATAAAATAAGACCTCCAGTAATTGTCATAAACCAAATGAGAGAGGGTGCAATTTCATCTTTTTTTACTGTGTGAAATATTTTTTGCAAATCCCCTTTAATGATTCCTAATTGCATTTGTCCACCTTTCGTTTTTAACATAACGTTACGAAATTCATCCAAATAAGATAAATGGGCATTTACACGCTGCACTTCGTTTTCTGGCAGGGCTATCATTAAGCTTGGATAAATAATATTAAATTCATGTAAAAATGTGTTTAACGTTTGTTGAAACTGTCCCGTATCTTCTTTTTTCATCGCTTTTTCCATTTGAGAAAAGGCATCCATTACTTTTCCTTCTCTTTCCATCCAAAGTGGTTGATATTTCGATACTTGCGCATCGACAGCGAGCTGCAGGGCTAACACATTATCAATTTTAACTTGTTTCCTTACATCTTCTTCCGCGAGAGATTGTTTCGCCTTGTCGTAAGCTAAAGAAATAACTCTAACTTGATCTGGCGTTACTTCCTGCTTCTTTTCATTCCCCTTTATTACAAACTGCTCCGAGAAATGTTGCAGTACTTGTACTGCTTTTTCATCTTCATTACGCTTCACTAATTGTAATGAGTCATCTAACAACCCTGTTAGTTCACTCCACTCCTCAGCATATATACGTAACGGAAACATGATAATTAGAAATGCAATCAGTCCAATTAATGTTCTCTTCATCACGGTCCCCCCTATAACTACTAGTACAAAATATGTTAATGTGGACAAGAATAGAACAGAACTGGACCGAAAAATATATTATCGTTTTACAAACAAAAAAATTCTCTTTAAACAGAGAATTTTTCTTTTGAAATCCTTTTCTTTTTTACGAAATATTTATACAAGCTATAACAAATTATGCTACCACATAAAATAAATAATAAAATAGCACACGCTGCATGCATAAAAAACTCTTCTGGTAACATTAATATAATCGGATCCGTTTCAATATCAAACATCCAATAATCATTACTGAATAAAAGCTTATGGAATAATACAAAACTCTTTTCAAAATTAATAGCAATTGGTAACACAAGCGCAATCGGAAAGATAATTGTTACAATCGATCCATGCAGTAAAAACTTTTCATTTTTCTTTTTTAATAAATACATGCCGCCTACTATTGCAATTATAATTGTCGCATACATTACATATTGTATCTTTACTAAAATATTTTTAACATCTACAAAATGAATACGGCCATTTGTAGACATATCTAATGTGGGCAACTGTAATGCACCGTCATAAAACGGAGATAAATATGTGATAAGCACATCATAATTTCTTTTAATATCATCCTTCGTCATATCTGCTAAATCTGGAATGTTTAAAAAATCAATTTCAAAATAATATAGCCATTTTCCATATACAACCGCCGTTGTTGCGAGTGCAAATATAGAAAATGCTATGCTATATGAAACAATTATCGTAATCAATCGATCCAATATTTTTGTACCACTCGTATTTTTCTTCATTTTCTCCCCCTAATGTTCTAACGATTATAAAGAAAACTGTTTTCGATTCTCACGTAAGCAATAATAATATGTCATACAAAGCACAGCAATGCTTAACCAGAACGTAAAATAACCAATTTCTCCTACAAACAAATGCATAATTCCGTATCTCGGCATTTGCCAGAACAAATAATCAATTGCATCATTATGTAATGTCCATATAGCGGCTACCGCAAAATGCCATTTTTTTATACGGTAAAACGGTGCATATAGCACTGCTTGTACCGCCATCGCAAAATGCGAAAGCATTAACATATACCCGATAAGGCCAATAGGACCTTTTACATAGATCATAACCCCATTTACAACAACAGCCCATATACCATATTTTATTAAAGTAACAATCGCTAGCGCCTCTATTAATCCCCAATTTCTCTTTATTAAAAAAGCGATTAAAACAAAGACAAAAAAGAGACTCGCCATAGGACTATCGGGTACAAACGGCCAAAATATAGGTAAAGTTTCTTTTAATTGATTTCCATACCATATAAATCCGTATATTGTACCTAATATGTTAACAACTAATAAAAATAATAATACAGAGCGTTGCCTTAACATTGCATGCAAGTAAACCAAGCTGTATGTCCAACACCTTTCATTCTTTCATCAAACTCTACTCTATTATATAGTAAACTTTCTTTCATCAAAATAAAAAGCTGACTACAATTTTTTTGTAGTCAGCTTTTTATTATTTTTTATTATACTTTGCAACGAATTCCGAAAGCTTCTTCAGTTCCTCATCTGTACCTTTAAATACACCTTTAGGCATGGAACCTTTTCCCTCTTTCGCAATTTTAGCAATTTCTTCTGGCTTCAAAGTTAAATTTTGCAGTGCTGGTGCTGCTGCGCCGCCCTGTAAATTGTCACCGTGACATGTTAAACAAGTATTTTTTTGCATTAATTTATAACCGTCATCATTTTTATCAACTGGTGCTGTTTTTACAATTGCTCCTTGTTTTTTTGCAGCTTCCCAGTCGTGGTGTGCTACAGATTCCCAAGTTAAAAAGATAATCGATGCAACTGCTAAAAGCATAAATCCCGTTGCTACAGGACGCTTCAATGGGCGTCTTTCTGGGCCTCGATCAAGAAATGGAGCTAACAGTAATGCGCCAAACGCAATCCCTGGCATAATGAACGCTCCAATTACAGTAAATGAGCCAGAAGCATAAGAATACTTTAATAACTGATACAAGAATAAGAAATACCAATCTGGAAGTGGTATATACCCAGCATCAGTTGGATCCGCCATTCTTTCAAGCGGTGACGGATGCGCCACTGTTAAACATAAATAACCGATTAAAAAAACTGCACCAACCATCCATTCTTTTAACAAGAAGTTCGGCCAAAATGCTTCTGTTTTCCCTGGGTATTCCGAATAGTCTTTTGGAATATTTGGTTTCCGAGCTACTGGTACCCGAGAATCTCCTACAAACTTCATCCCTTTGCCGCGATGCATAATCTCCCTCCTTTAGTTCTTTCCCCTTTAATTTAGCAATCTCTTATAGCGGACCGGAAATACCTTGTTTGCGAATCATGATGAAGTGGAAGGCCATTAAACCTAGAAGTGCTGCTGGTAAGAAGAAGACGTGAATAGCAAAGAAGCGAGTTAATGTTTGAGCGCCAACAATTTCGGAATGACCAGCGAGTAATGTTTTAATGTAAGGACCAATGAGCGGCGTTTGCTCTGCAATTTGAATCCCTACTTTCGTAGCAAATAACGCTTTCATATCCCACGGTAATAAATATCCGGTAAAACCAAGACCTAACATGACAAAGAAAATAAGAACACCAACAATCCAGTTTAACTCACGAGGCTTTTTATACGCACCCTGGAAGAAAACCCTAAGTGTATGTAAAAACATCATTACAATGACGAGACTAGCACCCCAGTGATGCATACCACGAACAATTTGTCCGTACGCAACCTCATTTTGTAAATAATAAACTGATTCCCAAGCATTTTTAATATCAGGCACATAATACATCGTCAAAAACATTCCAGATAAAATTTGAATTACAGTAACGAAAAAGGTAAGTCCTCCAAAACAATAAACGAATGCAGAGAAGTGATGTGCCGGGTTTACATGCTCAGGTACTTCATGATCAGCGATATCACGCCATATTGGTGTAATATCTAACCTTTCATCTACCCAATCATAAATTTTATTTAGCATCTACTTTGCACCCCCTCTTGGCTTCGCTTTACCTAAATACAGCGTCCCGTCTTTCACTTTAGATTCGTATACATCAAGTGGTGCAAGGGGCGGCGTGCCTTTAATGTTCATCCCGTCTTTTGTATAACGACCCCCGTGACATGGACAAAAGAATTGATTCGGATGTGATTTATCCGAATTCCAGTTCACTGTACATCCTAAATGTTTACATACTGGAGAGAACGCAACAATGTCTCCGCTTTCATCTTTATGAACCCAAGCTGATTTTGGCTCTTCGGACTTGTACCAACCATCAACCTGCTTCACCTTAAAGTCGAAACGTTTCGGCTCTGTTGTAATATCCTTTACTTGTGCAACAGCAACCATATCCGTTCCCGCTTCTTTTCTTAACACCGGATCAAGCGCAAATCGCGTCATCGGCATTAAAATACCCGCCGCCATAAAGCCTCCTACCCCTGTAAGAGTGTAATTTAAAAACTGTCTTCTTGACACACGATGTTCTTTCTCGCTCACGAAAATTTCCCCCCTCTATCAGAAATTGTCCCCTCGTGATAAATTATATAAAAAATAAAAACTAGGACACTATCATGATATAATACGCTCATGCACAGGTCAATATCATACTACTCATAATAATAAGAACTTTCTGTTTATTATTGTTTTCCCCATTTTTCTTCTAACATTACCATTATATTTTTTATATGTGCATGAATCACTTCTCTTTTCGCTTGATCACTAAATTGTTCTAACGCTAATGAAGGAAACCAAAATAAATCTCCCTGCAATTCTTGCATATCTTCTTTCCATGAAAAATCACTTGTAACATAATTAATATGCTTAAAACCTTGCTTTTTCAAATGATTTGTCCATTCTTGCAAACGACCTTTTTCGTTTTTTTGACTTTCTACTAAATACGTAAATGCAGGTAGTAAAAGCACTCTTCCTTTATATTCTCTTTCTAGCTCCATACTCAACAATTCGATAAATTCCCCTTGTTCTACTACCGTTTTCATTTCTTTTGCTGCTGAAATTGATAAAAGTGGTATAACACCCGTATCTACATATTCTCTTGCTTGCTCAAACTGCTCCACATCTTTTACAATCCATTTCAAATGTCTTCCCTCCCCCACCTATAAATGACAGAACTTTCACTTTATATATATTAAACCATACTAAAAGAGGTAAAAAAAGAAAAACTACCTATATTAAGGTAGTTTTTCTTAAAAAGTCTGAAATTTGTAAAATTTTATGAATCCAAATGAATTCTATAACATCTTTAACTCCGCTGTTAACCTATGAAACGCTTCCTTATCTTGCTTATCCAGCGCTTCATCAATTTGCTTTAGAAGACGTTCTCTTCTAAAAGAAAATACACTTTCTTCTAAAAATCTTTCTGCAAGTAAACGATCTTTTTCATTTACTTCAATGTGCTTTGGTAAATACGGGTTTTCTTCTAATACAGCTACATAGTTGGCATTTTGAAACGATGATTTAAAATTGAGTTGAATATAAATATCCTCATCTCGATTTAAACGAATATCATGAAACGATTTTTCAGCATCTGTTGTCATAACATTTTGTTTAAAAAAGTGAAACGGTGTATCTTTTACACAATTCGCGGACATTACTAAGCCACGCGGACAATATTTTGCATGCTCTACGAAGTGGACTTTATGCATCAATTGGTCGTGACTCATTAAATAATTCAAAATCCATACACATTCACGCTGTTTCAGTTGGTAATTATTTAAAAACCATTTTACAAAATCCTTCTTCTCGTTTACAGAAACAGGGGTATTCATAGCAATTAAGTCCCTCCTCTGTCTTTCTCTTTTCTTTTTAGATTCAAGAAGCGGCATTCAGTTTCCTTCCAACTTATGAAAAATCCTCTAAATTATATAACAATTCTTCAATATGAATTTGTGTCGGGTCTAGTTGTATTAACTGAGTAAATACTTCTTTCGCCTCTTTTCGCATACCTTCTTCCAATAAGAAATAACCGTACTCTTCCAAGAAGTCTGGATGATTCTTAAAAGAAGTATATGCACTTTCATAGTGTTTTAATGCATCCGAATACATTTCTAATTGTTTTTTTGCAAATGCAAGATCCCAAAGTAGTTGTGTATCTGGTTCTCCGCTATCGATAGCACGCTCTACAACAGCAATTAGCTCTTCATACTTTTCTTGTTCCTTTAAGATATATGCATATTTTAATGTTGCACCTAAATGTCCTGGATCTAACTCAAGCGCTTTTTGAAGCACTTCCTCTGCTTCCGCAATTTTCCCTAATTTCGCCGCAATGTTCGCTAATTCTACATAAAATGGTACAGAAAGCTCATCTACTTTAATTCCTTCATGAAGTGTTTCATAGCTTTCTTGAAGCATCCCTTCTTTTTCATAGCTTTTCGCTAAATACATGTAAAGCGATGCATACTCAGGATCTAATTCTTTCAGTTCTTGCCAAGCACCAATTGCTCTTTGGTATTCTTCACCTTGGTATAACGTGAATGCATATCCAAATAATGAGTGAATATCTTTTTGTTCCTCTAAACCTGCTTCGTAGTAAGAAATCGCCTCTTCCCAATTTCCAATAGCACTTAACGTTTCTCCAAGGCGTAAGGCAATGACAACACCACCCATTACTTTATGCTCCGCTAATAGCGACTCATAATAAGTAATTGCCTTTTGTTCTTCACCTTTACTACTATATAACTCTGCTAATCCAAACGTAATAACAGGCTCGTCAGGCATCATTTCTTTCGCCTTTAATAGTTTTTGTTCTGCTACATCATCAAAACCTTGCATTTGGAATAAATCCGCAACTAGTAATAATGATTGAACATATAAATCATCATTTTCTGGAATATCATGAAGCACTTCAATCGCTTCATCTTCTTTGTCTAGATCAATATATAATTCTGCTAAAAATACAGTGAATTCACTTTCCTCTGGATACAATAAACGTAAGTCTTCTGTAATAGCTAACGCTTCATCCGTAAATCCAAGTGTATGATAATAGCGAGCGATATCATACTTCTCTTCATCATTCGCAATTTTTAATTGTTCTTTTAATAATTGTAATCCTTTTTCCGCTTCACCATTTTCAATATATGAAACAGCTTGTTCAAACTTTTGCATAAACGTCTCCTTTAATTCTAAAAAATATTCTTTTCTGTTCATTTACCCCGCTATTAACGGGCAGTAAGACCCCACCTCAAAATTCAGCTAGGGCAAAGAAGTTAGTTTTGGGGGCAACTGCCCGTAAAAGCCCGATTGGTTCAACTAATAATCAGCGGGGGATAAACATCCCCCCACTGATTAAAGTTTCACTTTATCATAAGCAACTCATTGTTAGAACGCAACCTTTAGAATGAGCATGCTTCTTCTTACAGAGTAGTTAATTGTTCAAAGGTTCGGATATGATACCGATACCTTCTTATCTTCTTCTATTGTACCGCTTTCTTTTATGACCGTGCAAATAACTTCTCCCACTAATTATCGAGCCATACAAATCGTGATTTACAGAACAACTTAATTACTAAACTTCAATTTTTTTAATGCGATAAAAAAGACTCCTCTAATAGGAGCCTTCACAATCTCTTAAGAATATGTTTCCTCTTTCTGTACTTGCTCATTTACAAGTTCTTTCAGTAACTCTATAATTTCATCATTTTCTTCTTTCAAACCGACAGTAATACGAATGCCATCATCGATACCAAATGCAGCACCAGAACGAACAATATATCCTTTTTTCATTAATCGTTCGAAAGCTTCATTACCAGTAATACCGAGTTTTAAGAAAATGAAATTTGTTTGAGATGGATAATAGAATACGTTATATTCCTTACAAAATGCGTAATATTGATGTAATCCTTCTTCATTCTTTTTCACACATTCTTGTAAAAATGCTTGATCTTCTAATGCAGCAAGTGCTACAGATTGCGCTACAGTCGATGTATTAAATGGTAACCTCGCTACTTCTAACTGCCCGATTAACTCCGTATTACCAACTGCATATCCGATACGGAAAGCAGCTAGACCATATGCTTTTGAAAACGTACGTAATACCATAAGATTTTCATACTTTTCAAGAAGTGGTAATGTTTGCGGATAGTCTTCTGCTCCCGCATATTCATAATATGCTTCGTCCATAATAACAAGCGCTGACTTAGGAACTGATTCTAAAAATGAAAGTAATTTTTGTTTTTCTACATATGTACCTGTCGGATTATTCGGGTTACAAATCCATACAATCTTCGTTTGACCATCTACTTGCTGTAACATCGCATCTAAATCGTGAATGCCATCTTTAAGTGATACTTCACGAACTTCTGCTCCTTCAATAACAGCATGGTGATGGTATTGCGAGAATGTTGGATTCGCCATTACAACATTTGTTCCTTCGTGTAGTAACGCACGACTAATCATTTGAATAACTTCATCTAATCCACTACCAAATAACAGTTGTTCCGCTTTAACACCTAAATGTTTTGCTACTTGTGTCCGAAGTTCAAAGGCATGTCCATCTGGATAAAGAGCGTATTGACTCGCTAAAGAAGTTAATGCTTCTGTTACGCGTGCTGAGCAACCGAACGGATTTTCGTTCGATGCCAATTTCACAATTTTCGATAACCCATATTCCCTTTTTACTTCTTCAATATTTTTCCCAGGTACATATGCTCTCAAAGTTAACAATTGCTCTTTCACTCTCATTTTTCTTCCCCCAGTCATTTTATTGAATTCGATTACAATACAATTTTAGCCCTTTACTGTAATCTTTTATCCTAACCGTCACTATTACGAAAACACCTCAAAATAAGCACTTCATGGCTACTCTTTATCATTTATTTTTCAACCATATCCTTTTGAAATGCCTCTAACGCAATATGAACAGTCTCATCTGGAATAGATACGACATTCACTACCCCATATTCCTGCATAAGTACCATATGAATTGCTCCAGCATTCGCTTTCTTATCTTGTTTCATCAACCCGACGAGGCGTTCCACATTCAAATCACGTGGCATTTTTGGATAACCGTAATTTAAAAACCACTGCTTCATCTCTTCATAAGCAAGATTAACCTTGTACACTTGCTCACTTAAGAATATAGCAAATAACATTCCAACCGCCACTCCGTCACCGTGAGTAATATTTCCATATCCTAGTTCTTTTTCTAGAGCATGGCCTAACGTATGTCCAAAGTTTAAATGTGCACGTACGCCTTTTTCTGTTTCATCTTGCGCTACAATGTTTGCCTTTACAGGAATCGCCTTCGTTAATATGTGGATTAATTTCTCATCACGAAGATCTGCTAATGTTTGCACTTCTTCTTTTAGCCAATGATATAGCTTTACATCACCAATTAGAGCATGTTTTATCACTTCTGCATAACCTGAGCGCCACTCTTTTTCAGGAAGAGACTGTAAAAACGGCGTATGATATACAACTGCTTCTGGTTGATGGAATGCACCTATCATATTTTTACCTAACGGATGATTGATTGCTACTTTCCCACCTACTGCGCTATCGTGAGCTAATAAAGTCGTCGGAACTTGAACAAAGCGAATTCCACGCATAAATGACGCAGCAACAAAACCAGCTAAGTCTCCAATCATCCCGCCTCCAAGTGCGATAATTAAAGAATTTCTATCTAATTTATTTTCAAGAGCTGACGTATGAGCCGCATAGAAATTTTCAAAGGACTTCTCTTTTTCACCACTCGGTACAACGAATGAAAATACTTTTTGATCTATTTGCAACGCATCTACAACTGTCTGTAAATGTAAAGGTGCAACAGCCTCATCTGAAATAATCATAATGTTTGATACAGATGGCTGCATGTTTTGAACGATTGTTGTCAAATGTGACAACGATTCTTTTCCTACATGTACATCATATTCTTTTGATTTCGTTTGAATATGTATGTTTTCCATTAAAATCCCCTCGCATATTCATTATGTTTCTCAATATTTTCACGAATAAGGTCCATACGATCTAATCCGAATTGTTCTATTAAAGCTGTCGCTAATTCCCAAGCTACAACCGCTTCCGCAACGACACTAGCTGCTGGAACAGCACAACTATCTGAACGTTCAATACTTGCTGTAAAAGGCTCTTTCGTATCAATATCGACACTTTGAAGAGGTTTATATAGTGTAGGTATCGGTTTCATCACTCCGCGCACAACAATTGGCATTCCAGTCGTCATACCGCCTTCTAAACCACCCGCGTTATTTGTTCTTCTTGTATATCCATGCTCTTCATCCCACAAAATTTCATCATGAACTTCGCTACCCGGTCTATGTGCTGCTTCAAAACCAATTCCAATCTCGACCCCTTTAAAGGCATTAATGCTCATTATTGCGGCTGCTAATTTTGCATCTAGTTTTCGATCATAATGCACATAGCTGCCTACTCCAATTGGCATTCCTTCCACAATTACTTCCACGATGCCACCGATTGAATCACCATTTGATTTCGCATCATCAATTGCTTTTATCATTTGATTACCAGCTTCTTCATCTAAACAGCGTACAGGTGATGCTTCTGTAATACTTTTTAATTCTTCAATTGAACGATACGTAGTCTCTTTAGCCTGTACACCGCCAATTTCAATTACATGGCCTGCTACTGCAATACCAAGTTCCGCTAACACTTTTTTTGCAACCGCACCAGCAGCAACACGTACTGTCGTTTCGCGTGCCGAAGAGCGTTCCAGTACATTTCTCATATCTCTATGACCATATTTAATCGCACCATTTAAATCAGCATGTCCAGGTCTTGGTTTTGTTACTTTCCTTTTCATTTCTTTTTCTTCTTGTTCCGTTAACGGCTCTGCACCCATAATTTTTGTCCAATGTGCAAAATCACGGTTTTCAACAACAAGTGCAATTGGAGAACCTAATGTCTCTCCATGTCTAACACCACTTACAATTTGCACTTGATCTGTTTCAATTTGCATGCGTCTACCACGCCCATATCCCTTTTGCCTTCTAGCTAACTCTTCATTTATATCATTCGCTACTAATGGTAGTCCGGCTGGAACACCTTCTATAATCGTTGTAAGTTGTGGACCATGAGATTCACCAGCTGTAATATATCGCATACGTTATTCCTCTTTTCGTATATGTATTTATCTCGCTATATTAAGCAATAATTTTATCTTTCATTACTCTAAAAATATGAAAGAGTTATTCATACATCAGCCATTCGCTTATTCTCCGATAGGCCTTTACTTTACATATCAATATATCATAACAGCTCTAACTTCGTAACTAATAGAAATAAAAAAAGTGCAAGAAGAATACCCCTATTCTCCTTGCACTTTCTACTATTATCACAGTGATTAAAGCGTTTACAAATTATTTCAAAATAATTAGTAAATCCATTCATTCATTAATTTTGAGTAGTCAACTAATTCTTCTTCCTTAAAGAAAATAGCAATCTCGCGCTCTGCACTTTCTAACGAATCAGAACCATGGATAATATTTTTGGCAACAGTTACACCGAAATCTCCACGAATTGTTCCAGGAGCTGCTTCATGTGGTCTTGTTTTACCCATCATGTTACGAGCTGTATCTACTACACCTTCACCTTGCCATACCATTGCGAATACAGGACCAGATGTAATAAAGTCTACTAATTCACCAAAGAAAGGTTTTTCTGTGTGCTCAGCATAGTGTTGTCCAGCGATTTCTGGAGTGACTTGCATTAATTTTGCACCAACTAATTGAAAGCCCTTCTTCTCAAAACGAGCTACAATTTCCCCAATGAAGGCACGTTGTACACCGTCTGGTTTAACCATTAGAAATGTTTTTTCCATAAAAAATCTCTCCACTTCTGAATTATGTATGTAATTGTATATCCCCACACACATATTAACACCCTTATCACAATTGTGCAATAGTTTTGAAATAGAGAGATTATTTTATTTTTTAGAAAAAACACTAAAATTTTCGTTTTCCAATATACTTTGCTACATTTTGTAATGCATACTTTGCTTGTCCACGTGGGAGTGGTTTTATCATTTCTAATGCTTTATGTAAATAACGTTCACTAAACGCAAATGCTTTATCAATAGCAGCACTATTCTTTACAGCTTCAATAATTTCTTTCATTTCGTCCGCTGTTGTATTTTCATGTACAGATCTGATTTTCTTACAAAGGATTGGATCTTCCATAGCATATAAGGCAGGAAGCGTAATGTTTCCTTGCAATAAATCGCCCCCAGCAGGTTTTCCAAGTTTCTCTTCTGTAGAAACGAAGTCTAAAATGTCATCAATAATTTGATACGACATCCCTACAAAATAGCCATACCAAAACAGACGGCTTACCGTATCACGATTAGCGCCAGCAGCAATCGCTCCTAGTTGGCAACTTGCAGCAATTAATAAAGCGGTTTTTCGCTTTATTCTTCTTAAATATGTTCTTAAATTTTGGTCATAGTTATACTTATCTTTAATTTGTTCGATTTCACCTTTACAAACTTCTAAAATGGTATGCGATAGCGCCTGATGCGCCTCTGGAATTTCAATATTCGTTATACATTCAAGAGACTTAGCGAATAAATAGTCCCCTGTATACATTGCAATACGATCTCCCCATTTCGCATTCACAGTTGCACTGCCACGTCGTAAAAACGCAGCATCAATAACATCATCGTGAACAAGAGAAGCCATATGAATAAGTTCTAACGCAACAGCTACATGCTTAATTGCATCTAACTTATAATCTCCAAATTTCCCCGCAAGCAACACAAATACAGGACGAATTCGCTTCCCACCAGCTTCAATAAGTTGTAATGCCGCCTCTTCTACTAATGGCTGTTCAGAAGCAACTGTCTTTTTTAATTCTTTTTCTATCACATTAATATCCGATCGTAAAAAAGAGTACATAAGTTGTAACTTCATATTGTTCACCTTAACCTAAAACTTCTTTTTTCTATTTTGATTCTGGTTTCATGCCTAAATGCATCGCTGCTACCCCAAAAGTAAATGGCTTCACTTGCACACGTTCAAGTCCAGCTTTTTCGAACATATTAGCCAATTCTTTCATACCTGGGAATGTACTAGCAGATTCTTGTAGCCATGAATATTCTTTATAACTTTTCGCAAATAACTTTCCAAATAACGGCATGATATATTTAAAGTATAAAATATAACCTTGTCGAAAACCAATCATTGTTGGTTGAGATGTTTCTAAACAAATTACTTTTCCACCTGGCTTTACTACACGCGTCATTTCTTTTAATACGTGCATATAATCCGGTACATTACGTAAACCAAATCCAATCGTTACATAATCAAACGTGTTATCTTCAAATGGAAGTTCCATTGCATTCCCGTGCAGAAGTTCTACTTGTTTTAATTGTAACGCCTCTACCTTTTGCTTACCAACAGATAACATATTTTCGCTGAAGTCTAAACCAACAACCTTGCCCTGTTCACCCACCGCTCCAGCTAGCGCAATTGTCCAGTCCGCTGTTCCGCAACATACATCAAGCGCTTTACTACCTGGTTTTACATCCATAATGCGCATCGTCTCTTTGCGCCACGCTTTATGTCTTTGAAAACTAATTACAGAATTCATCACATCGTATTTATCAGAGATTTTCTCAAATACATCATGTACTCTTTCTTCTTTTGATTGTTGCATGCTCGTACCTTCTTCCAATGTAAAATTGCTTATGTCTTCGATGTATCTCTTAACACAGAGTTTATTTCGCTTATATCTGTGTGATTTTCTAAAAATTGATTTTCTTTCTTCCTAAGTTTCATCATCCATCCATTCATAACTGTTTCTGCATCTGCTTTATCGTTCACAATCCCTTGAACAGCTTGAAAAACAGGTGAATGTTGTTTATTAACATGTAGTTCACATTCTTTTTGGAGACGATTTTTCCCTAGTACATATGTTATAAACGGCTTCCAATGCGCTAAATGAAAATGATCACATGTTTTTTGCAACAGTGCAGACTCAATCATTACTACACTCTCCATTATGTCATCCACCGTTTTATGCGCTTTTTGATATAACATTATTTTGTGTTCATTAATTTCTTTAATTCCTTCAGCAAGCGCACGAATTAAAACAATATCACGATTCATAGACAATAAGTAATAATATAACCCGCTATAGTAATCACCAGCAAGCACTGTTAACTGGCGACGCTTATGCGATTCATTCGCTTCTTCCCCTGCTTTATTTGATACTCTTTCATGTGTATCAAGCGCAATTTGCACAAGCATAATCGTCACTACATAATGCTCAATTTGTTCTATATGTAAATTTGCACCTTTTAAAGCACCATATAACAATGCGATTTTCTCTTCATCAATAAATGGTTCTTCAATATAGTTTATAAAATAAGGATGGCGTAATTTCACCATCAATTTCTCTCTTATACCCGCATACCCTCCGTAGATGTCACACACAAAAATCACCCTTGTTTTCTAATTCATAAAACTTATTATAACACATACACTCTATTTTCTATAACCAAAACTTGGCTACTCTTTCCAAACTTCTACCGAACTACATAACCTCTTCTATTCTTTTAAGTAATCTTTCTATTCTCACTGTGCCTCGCTAAAACTATATCATTTATTTACAAAAAAAAAAAAAAAAGAAAAGCAGTTTCCCACTTTTCTTTACTTCGTTTTAATAAAAGATAAAATTTCACTACGTGCTGCAGCATCATTTTCTAGCACACCACGTACTGCTGTTGTTACTGTTTTTGCACCTGGCTTTTTCACACCGCGCATCGTCATACACATATGTTCTGCTTCTACTACTACCATTACACCATGCGGCTCTAGTACTTCCATAATAGAGTTCGCTACTGTTGATGTAATACGTTCTTGCAGTTGTGGACGACGTGCAATTGTATCTACAGTACGAGCTAATTTACTTAACCCTGTCACTTTTCCGCCTTGCGGAATATATGCAACGTGAGCAACTCCATAGAATGGAACTAAATGATGCTCACACATCGAATAAAACGGTATATCTTTTACTAGTACAAGCTCCTCATGATCTTCTCCGAACACTTTGTGTAAATGTTCTTTCGGATCTTCATGCATACCTGAGAACACTTCTGCGTACATTTTTGCAACACGCTTTGGTGTATCAAGTACTCCCTCTCGATTAGGGTCATCTCCAATTGCCTCTAAAATAAGGCGTACTGCATGTTCAATTTGTTCTAAATTAACTTTTGCCATCCGCTAGCCCTCCCGAAAACCTAAAAGTGATACGAACACATTCTAGCATATTTATGTTTTTAAAAGCAAAAAGAAGAGTTTCCAAAAAGGAAACTCTTCTTCCCTGTTAATATGTAAGGATTATTTAACCGCATCTTTTAACGCTTTACCAGGTTTGAATGCAGGTACTTTACTTGCAGCGATTTCAATCTCCTCACCTGTTTGTGGGTTACGACCTTTACGAGCCGCACGCTCACGAACTTCGAAGTTACCGAATCCGATCAGTTGTACTTTATCACCTTGTTTTAAAGCTTCTAAGATAGAATCAAAAACAGCGTCTACTGCTTTTGTTGCGTCCTTTTTAGAAAGGGAACTTGCTTCTGCAACAGCATTGATTAAATCTGTCTTGTTCATGCCATTCACCTCCTCCCAAAGATAAGACTGTATAATGATCATAAAATGAGTCTTACTTTCATTTGTAGGCAATTTTTGCAAATTCTATACTACAAAGATGTAGATAAATCATTATCAACGCCTATATTATACGATTCTCCTTTATAATTCAATATTTTTAAGGAAATTGTTACTCTTAAAATGTGAAAATCTGATGAAACTTGACAATTTACAACAATATATTAGATAATAGCTGTTTATTTTCCTATTTTATATGCGAAAATTAAAAAATCCCTCTACGATGAGAGGGATTTTTTCTTATAATATAATCGCAATTAATCCGCCAGATCCTTCATTAATAATTCTTTCTAGCGTTTCTTTTAATTTATATCTCGCATTTTCTGGCATTAAAGATAGTTTCGCTTGAATGCCTTCCCGAACAATAGAACTCAGTGAACGTCCAAATATATCAGAATTCCAAATTGATAATGGATCATCTTCAAAATCTTGCATTAAGTAACGAACTAGTTCTTCACTTTGTTTTTCCGTACCAATGATTGGCTCAAACGTAGACTCCACATCTACTTTAATCATATGAATAGATGGAGCTACAGCTTTTAATTTCACACCAAATCTTGAACCGTGACGAATAATTTCTGGTTCATCTAAGCTCATGTCAGCTAACGCAGGCGCCGCTACACCATATCCTGTTTGTTTGACCATACGCAGAGCATCCGCCACTTGATCGTATTCTATTTTCGCATGAGATAAATCGAGCATAAGCTTCAATAAATGATCTTTCCCTCGAATTTCTACTCCTACTACTTCTTTTAAAATTTGATCATATAATTCATCTGGTGCATATAAATCAATCTCTGCTACGCCTTGCCCCATATCAATGCCAGCTAGGCTCGCTCGATCAATAAATTCATACTGACTAAACTGCCATACGACACGGTCTACATCACGAAGACGTTTTATATCCTTCACAGTCTCTTGAACGGCTTCTTGATAACTTTGGCGTAACCAATGCCCTTCATTTAGCACCATTACCCAGCTCGGAAGGTTCACATTCACTTCTAAAACAGGGAACTCAAATAACGCCTCTCGAAGTACATTGTATACATCTGTTTCTCTTAAACTTTCAACACTCATCGCAATGACTGGGATATCATATTCTTCAGATAAGCTTTGGCGCAATTGCTCTGTATCTGGATGATACGGCTGTACAGTGTTAATGATCATAATGAAAGGTTTTCCGACTTCTTTTAGCTCATTTACGACGCGTTCTTCTGCCTCTATATAATCTCTTCTTGGAATTTCACCAATCGTTCCATCTGTTGTAATTACAACACCAATTGTTGAATGTTCTTGAATTACTTTACGTGTTCCAATTTCTGCAGCTTCATGGAATGGAATAGGCTCTTCATACCAAGGAGTATTAATCATGCGTGGGCCATTCTCATCTTCATAGCCTTTTGCTCCTGGAACCGTATATCCGACGCAATCTACTAATCGAATATTCACTTCAAGACCTTCATCTACTTCAATAGAAACCGCTTGGTTTGGAACAAATTTCGGTTCCGTCGTCATAATTGTACGGCCAGCAGCACTTTGAGGTAGTTCATCCTGCGCCCTTTGACGGTCAGACTCATTTTCAATATTAGGAATAACTACAAGTTCCATAAATTTTTTAATGAATGTTGATTTCCCTGTTCGAACAGCTCCTACAACTCCAAAATAAATATCACCGCCTGTGCGTTCCGCAATATCTTTAAAAATATCTACCTTTTCCAAGTGATTCCCTCCCTCAATATTTTTGGGAATAATTCCACGTTTATAGTCAACTAATACCTTCTCTAACGTTGCCTATAATATCTGATATAATATAATGGTATTCTAGAAGTTCGGACAATATATCATATAATTTTGTCCAATTTCATATGACTATTAAAAAATACCTTTTGTTTGCATCGCAAGTTGTGTAACATAAAAAACCTTTCTTCTAGAACTTATTCACTAAAAGAAAGGTTCATGACTTATGATTTTAAAAAAATTGGTTCTCCATTCTTTACCGTATACGGTAAAGAATACGCAGGTACAAACGGAGAATCTTTCGAAAGTATATTTCGAATATCTTCCCCCTCCTTAAATTGCCCTTCATTTTTTTTCAACGCTTCATATAAGTCGATTCTATAATCAACATAAATTTCTCCCTTCTCATTAATTACAAAAGGAAGGCCTTTACCAGAATACGGACTTGTCACTTGCGGTACATCTTTATATCCAAGTTTTTTGAAATCTAATTCATACACACCATCTGAAATTACCTTTTTAAAAGGTGGATATTGATGTTCATCTCGATACATCCTAAGCTTTAATGATAATTCCTGAATTTGTTCAGCCATCCTAACATCAATTAACTTTACTGTTGGGTTTGTTTCAACGTCTATTAATACGTATTGATATACTCCTCCGCTTTCATAGGCATTCCCTGGTGCTTCTTGTATGTAACGCGGAGAAACCTTTTGAAAATCGATTGGATATTTTTGATAAATAGGCGTATTCATATCCCGCGTCTTAATTGGCAATATCCCATCATTTTGCTCCTTAAATGTCACAACAGCTTTTTGAACGACTTGTAGCTGATCTTCATAAGGAACAGCATTTTGTTTCATATTTTCTTTTGGATACAGACACCCTGTTAAAATGCTCATACAACAAAATATTAAAATAATATGGACTTTTTTCACTAGTAATCACCTTTTCATACTAATATAACTTACTCCGTACCATGCCCTTTACTGCTGTACAGGACCACTAAATACAACAAGAAAAATAACAATTCCTGACACAATCATGAGGGTGTACGCTACCAATGCTGTAATCCCTTTCAAAACTTTATTCTTTATTTTATATCTGCTTAGTAAAATAAAACTTACTGCAAAAAACATAAATCCAATTGCTCCTAAAGCAAACCACATTTTTATAAGCCCTTCCGACATATACACACCCCTTTTTATTAATCTATTTTTATACTATTTTAACAAATTAAAATCTTTAAACAAATACAAAAAAGAACATTTTACTACAAATCGAGAATATGTAGTTTTAATCAATAGGTTTTTCAGCATTTTCCACCAGTCTAGATAAAAATAAAACCGAAGCGAGCATATCTCTCGCTTCGGTTGACCAAATATGCCCAAAACAGCTCTATTCCCATACTTTCATGGCTATCATATGCACTCTACAAACTCTTTGTTTCTCATATTTTATTTTTTAAACATTTTGCTTAACGAGCCAAAATCTGTCGGCATATTATTGTTAATAATTGCTTTAACAATTTGATCCTCTTGTTCTTTCGGCACTTCACGTCCTGCCATAAGAGCCACTTGATGAATCAATTGACGAAGTACAGTCTCATCACGTAAATTCGCATTTTGTACCGATGATGCTAATTTAAAAATATCTTCTTTATTCACTTTCGCTTCTTTTTCAATGTTATTAAAAATGTTGTTATCCATTCTTTTCACCCTCTCCTCAAGTTACTCTTCATCCTATGCAAAAATAAAAAAATGGTGAAAAGACCCAAAAAAATAAAAAGCGACAGAAGTACAAATGTACTTCTGTCGCTTTTCTTTAAAGTAAGTCAGGTATAGCTTCCACTTCGTGTTTTCGAACACGCCCCATTAATGAGCCTACTGCATCTTTTACATTATTCCCATTGAATAGCACATCATATAAAGCAGCTGTAATCGGCATTTCTACTTCCATTTTTTCTGCCAATTCATGAGCAGCTTTCGTTGTTCTTACACCTTCGACAACCATACCCATACTTTCTAACACTTCTTCTAAAGAGTGTCCTTTTCCAAGCATATTTCCAGCACGCCAATTTCGGCTATGAACACTTGTACAAGTTACAATTAAGTCACCCATACCAGTTAGTCCAGCAAACGTTAACGGATTTCCGCCCATTTTTCTTCCTAAACGAGCAATCTCCGTTAAACCACGTGTCATTAATGCCGCTTTCGCATTATCACCTAATCCAAGGCCATCAGTTATCCCAGCAGCTAATGCGATAATATTTTTTAACGCACCACCAAGTTCAACTCCAACGATATCTGGATTTGTGTATACACGGAAGTAACTATTCATAAACAAATCTTGTACTTCCTCAGCCGCTTCCATACGCTTTGCTGCAGACGTAACAGTTGTCGCTTGACGCAACCCTACTTCTTCAGCATGACTCGGTCCAGACAGTACAACAACATCTTTAATCAAGTCCTCTGGAATTTCTTCCTCAATCACTTCCGAAATACGTTTTGACGTACCAGGTTCAATTCCTTTACTTGCATGAATCCAAGTAGTCGGACCTGCCACATATTTCTTCATATCTTGCAGTACTTCTCTATACGCTTTCGTTGGTACTACAAGAAGTACTACATTTACATCTACTAATGCTTCTTCTAAAGAAGAGTAGGCTACGATTGTGCTTGGCAATGTAATTCCTGGGAGATATCGACTATTCTCATGTTTTGTATTAATCTCATCCATAAGTTCAGAACGATTTCCCCAAATACGTACATCATGCCCATTGTCAGCTAATACCATCGCTAACGCTGTTCCCCAGCTACCTGCTCCAACTACTGTGATTTTTGTCATAAAATCACATCCTCTCCATTAGTCTCTTGCTCTAGCGATAATGTGAATCGGTGTTCCTACAAAGCCGAATGATTCACGTAAACGATTCTTTAAGAAGCGCTCATATGAGAAGTGCAATAGTTCTGGATCGTTTACAAACACAACAAATGTTGGTGGTTTTACCGCAACTTGTGTTGCATAGAAAATCTTCAGACGACTACCATTATGCGTTGGCGTTGGATTCATCGCTACCGCATCCATAATTACATCATTTAATACGTTCGTTTGAATACGGATACTATGGCTTTCATTTACCTGATCGATAACCGGTATTAGCGTTTGTGTACGTTTTCTCGTTTTTGCAGATAAGAATACAATCGGTGCGTACTCTAAAAATTGGAAATGAGCACGGATGTTTTCTTCAAATGCTTTCATTGTTTTCTCGTCTTTTTTCACTGCGTCCCATTTGTTTACAACGATCACGACAGCTCGCCCTGAATCATGAGCGTATCCAGCGATTTTTTTATCTTGTTCAATAATTCCTTCTTCACCGTCTAAAACGACTAAAACAACGTCAGAACGTTCAATCGCTCTTAGTGCACGAAGTACACTATACTTTTCTGTACTTTCATACACTTTCCCTTTTTTACGCATACCAGCTGTATCGATAATTACATAATCTTTCCCATCTTTACTATATGGTGTATCGACCGCATCACGAGTTGTTCCTGCTACATTACTAACAATTACACGCTCTTGACCAAGAAGAGCATTTACAAGTGATGATTTCCCTACGTTTGGACGTCCAATTAAAGAGAAACGAATTGTATCTTCATCATATCCGTCTTCTTCAATCTTTGGAAAATGCTGTGCAGCTTCGTCTAATAAGTCACCTAATCCTAATCCGTGTGTACCTGAAATTGGGAATGGCTCACCAAATCCTAATGCATAGAAATCATAAATGTCACTGCGCATTTCCGGATTGTCCACTTTATTTACTGCAAGTACAACTGGTTTATTTGAACGATATAATATTTTCGCAACTTCTTCATCAGCTGCTGTTACACCGTCACGACCATTTGTCATAAAAATGATAACATCCGCTTCATCAATCGCTACTTCAGCTTGTTGACGAATTTGTGTCAAAAATGGCTCGTCTCCAATATCAATTCCACCTGTATCAATAATGTTAAATTCATGATTTAACCATTCTCCAGCGCTGTAAATACGATCGCGCGTTACACCTGGAATATCTTCTACAATTGAAACTCTCTCTCCAACAATTCTATTGAAAATAGTAGATTTCCCTACGTTCGGGCGGCCTACTATTGCTATTACTGGTTTCGGCATATACTTTCATCCTTTCAACTTGCTTCTGTTTATTATGTAAAAAACCCTTCTTTGTGCAAGAAGGGATTTGCATTCCAGAATATTTCTCAGCGTATCAAAACACCTCACATTATAACACACGTTGCTAATGTTTCACAATAATATATACATTCTCTTGTAAGCGATGCGCAATGCCATCTAGAATTGCCTCTAAATTATTTGCAACAAATTCTAACTCCTCTGTCGATTCACAAGTAAACAGAGGGGCACCACCAGCAAATTTCTCCGGAGTCGTTGTAATAACTGCAAGAATTACACTTTCTAACATCATCTCTTATCTCCCCTTCCTTTCGGGGCTTCCGATGACATATGAACAGCACTTTCTAACGTCGGCACGTTCCCTATGACACCTATCGCTTTCTCCACATCTTGATCTTGTGGTAAGACAAAGATTCCAACCCTGCCATCCTCTAAATCACGCTTTGCTAGCGGCGCAAGTGCCGGCGTACCAGAATCTCTATAAATCCCTAAAGCAACAGAAACATCATGTAAAATAGCCTGGCGTTGCCCTAAGTTTGAGATTGTCACCATCGCATCAATTGATTTTGGCCTTAAAATAAAACCCATTCCATACTTCATAATTTCCTCTTGTCTTGCTGGCAATCCAATATTCATAATGTAAATATTATCAATATATAGCCCCGCTCCTTCAAAACGAAGTGGAACATGCTCGATATCAACAAGATCATGTAACCTCTTACCAGACATTAATGTTTTCGCGATAAAAAATGCGATTATGGCCATAATTACTCCGGCAATCCATGAACGAAATCCTATATACGCAAACGTCGTTGCAAACGACGTTAACATCGCCAAATAGTTGCGACTTTCAAAAACTAATGCAATTCCTTCAATATATGTATTCCCACGCGGTACAAGCTCATATCCATCTAATTGTTGAAGTGTATTCCTTTCCATGTTACGCACATCACGAAACTGTGTCGCTGCTAACGTAAGAAACGTAATGGCAGAAAAATCTTTTTTCAAAATGGATGGAATCGCGATTGCTCCTAAAGCCGCTGCAATTAATCCCATCGCAATGTGAATAATTTTCCCATGGAGCCTCGTCGGATATTGCCGCGTATCTGTCCGAAGCATGAGCACTCTCGTTACTGTCCCTGCTATTACGCCGCATAAAATGGCCGGTGTATATTCAATCATGTATTACCCTCGCCTTTCTTTTACGTGTTTTCCTCTTAAACTGTTCCATGTGTACGGAGACTTTCGCAATCCAAAATAAAATTGCCATGAATAATGTAGAAACAGCAACGATATCAAAAAACGCTAAACTACCGTAATCGTAAGGAAAATGCAGTTTCCGAAAAATAATTGTCACAAACAATTCTCCCTGTAACATTCCTATATAAAGAGAACATAGTCGTAATATGCGATCCTCATGTAATAAAACGGATGCATATACAAGAGCACTACTTAACAAAAACAACCTGTCCACCACAATCCAAATTGGATCATATACTTCTAACAAATGAAAACTTGTATATAACATTGCAATAATAAGTGCCGAAAGTAAGCTATATATTTTTTTCCAAATAGAATAGAGCGTGAGTCCTATAAAAGCTATACCAGAAAGTAAAAGTGCATTTACTGATACCGTGAATGAAGCAATCGTTACATGTAACGGAGAGCAAATAATAAAAATCAATATACAGGCGCTTATCTTCCACCGAATAGAGTCCTTTTTCATAAAGAAAGTTACAACAATCCACCCTATCCAAGCTACAAAATAAAAAGTACTCCCTTCCATGATTTCACCTCCTATGTTTTCCATTATGGGAACTTTTTATGAAAGTTAATCCACTTTCTTCACGCATAGTTTTTTCCGATAACAGCAACACTTTTAATAAGGAGGTGCTATTCATTATGGGTAAAGATCGTCAAGAACGAAAACTAAGAGAATCTCGCCGCGTTGAATCTGATCGTGACCAATCACTACAATATCCGGGTGCAACTGGACTTGATACACCTGAGCAAGCTCGAAAACAGAATCAGCACTAATGAATACAAAAAGACGGTTTCGATATTGTACGAAACCGTCTTTTACATAATTCTTTCATATTTTCTACTCATAATATAATTCTTTTGTTTTAGCATTATAGATCCGATCACTTGACGTGGCATCAATCGTAACTATACCTGTTGGTTTTTTAGAATATGTAATAACATAATACGTTTGAAGAGAAGAATCTTTACTATTTACTTCTACACGTACATAATTCGTCTCCCCTAATTCTTTTAACTTTCGCTCCACTTCCTTCTTCACATCAGCAATATTTTCTCGTTCGTTTTTAACTTTTCTGCTTCCTATGATGTTTCCTTGATCAGAAAGTAAGACTACTTCAGCTGTACTTAAATCCACATCATTTGGTATATCGAAATAATAATTTACATATGAATCTTCTGATGGATTATTCTTGTCTTGTCCTAATTCCCTTGGCAATATTAACGCTTCCATCCCACTTCCTGCATTTACTATCGGATTCCTATACAATTTATTCCCAATTGAGATTGCAATATTCTCCGTTTTAATTGTCAATTGTGCTGTCGTTGAACTAGAACCCCCATCTCGCACATTTGAAGTTAATGAAATTTCTACTTTTTGATTATATCCAGAAATCGCCGTATCTTCTCTTATATTCCGCGCATGGATATTAACATCATCACTATTATACGTAATACGTCCTATTGTATTTTTACTATCTGAAGATACATTTTCTCCTTTTTTATTAACATCCGTATTCCCTAAATTATCGTAAGTTTTTTCTTGCTTCTTTTGACTCTTAAATTGCAATCTATTATTTTGTTTGATCATCAACCACTTATATTGAAACGTTTGCACGCGTTCTGGTTTTCCATTCGTATAATTCGTTTTATATGTCATTGAATAAGTTAATTCATTTTGTTCATCGTTATCCTTTTTCATAGCATCTATCTTAACGTCTAGTGCTACTGATTTAAAATCTTTTCTCTCTTTACACAATTTTATATAAGCGATTACATCTTTATACGCTTCATCTTGATTCGCATCCACGAAGTACGTCTTTAATCCCTCAGCAACACTTTCCTTTTCATTTGCACCACTTTCAATAAGTTTAGCATACGTGATCAAATCTTCCTTTACCGTATTCTCCGAAATAGTAACCTTTTCATTTTTGATTTCTTCATTATTCGGTTTTACATTTCTTTTTTCAGCAGATGTAACCTTCTTATTAGAATAACTATTATAGTACCAATAACTACCTATGCTAATTGTCCCAATAGCAATGAGACTTATAATAGAGATTAATATTTTCTTACTTTTGCCATATTTCTCTCCACAAACATGGCAAAAACTAGCCTCTTCCAATAATTCAGTAGTACACTTTCTACATTTCCTCATTTTTATAACCCCTTCTTCAAAAGAAACTTCTACAAAAACATCTGTATATCGTTAAATTATAATATAAAACGTCTATTTTTTCCATTTTTAGGATTATACGTAACAATAGCTCCCTTCCCGCGCTATAATTTTAAAAAAAGAAAAGAATACAAAAAAAACCAACCAAACGGTTGATTTTTTATCTTCTACTATAATGCGTCGTATCAATGCCACGCTGCGTTAACCAATGATACGTTTCGCCCTTTATAACAAGAGGTACGGACTGTAACTCTTCTATCGTCTTTGCACCGAGAGCTGTCATAATAAATTTCAAGTCTGCATGTAATAGATCAATTTCATCCACTAACTTCTCGATACCATCTTGCATTAAAATGCGTAAAAAATAGCC
Organism: Bacillus cereus group sp. BfR-BA-01350; assembly: GCF_022663775.1. Classification (NCBI taxonomy): domain Bacteria; kingdom Bacillati; phylum Bacillota; class Bacilli; order Caryophanales; family Bacillaceae; genus Bacillus; species Bacillus cereus group sp. BfR-BA-01350. Next base: position 41,379 of record NZ_JAKUGD010000001.1, on the reverse strand, counting down.
AGCGAATGCAGTTGTATTCGCCCCTAATGCGATTGCTTTCGCTACGTCAAGCGCTGTTTGTATACCCCCAGATGCAATAAAAGAGAGGTTATTATTTGTAGAGGTTGCTTCAATAATCGAGGTAGCTGTTTGTATGCCCCAGTTATTAAAATAAGAAAGCATTCGCTGTCTTCTTTCATTTTCAACAGCAGCAAAATTCGTACCACCTTGTCCGCCAATATCAATTGCCGTTACACCTATGCTCGCTAACTGTTGCATTGTTTCCTTACTCATCCCAAATCCAACTTCTTTTACAATGACAGGAACTTTACTATTTAAAACAATTTTCTCAATACGCTGAAGTACACCAGTAAAGTCACGGTCTCCTTCTGGCATCGTTAACTCTTGTATGACATTTAAATGAATTTGCAATGCATTCGCTTCAACCATATCAACAGCACGCTCTGCCTGTTCAACAGTTGCCTCACTACCTAAATTAGCAAAGAAAATACCATTTGAATTTACCTTTCTAATAATCTTATAAGAAGCTGCCTCACTTTCATCTTTTAACGCCGCCATTTGCGAACCTACAGCCATAGCAAGGTTATGATGTTTCGCTACATATGCTAATTGCTCATTAATATGTAACGTTTTCTCTCCTCCACCACCAGTCATCGCATTGATAAAAATCGGCGAACTTAGTGAAAGTTCGCCGATTTTTGTTTCACATGTTATTGTGTCATAATTTGAATTTGGCAAGCTTTGATGCACAAAATCAATATCATGAAAGCCATGCGTACGAGACTGACCAGTAGAAAGAGCGTATTCAATATGATCTAATTTACGTTTTGCCCTTACCACTTGTACCCCTCTTTATTTTTTTAATTTTTTCAGTTGTTCACCAATAATGTCACTTAATTGGAAAGTAGCAGAATCAGCATTCGGTTCATACTGACTATAATCTTCAGTTACATTATTTTCCTCAAGCGCTTCTTTTATACTTAAAGAAATACGTTTCTCTGCTACATGCACTTCAAGCACTTTCACTTTTACTTCTTGTCCCATTTCCAATACTTCATTTGGATTCTTCACATGACGATTTGCAATTTGAGATACATGCACAAGACCTTCAACGCCCGGTAAAATTTCAACGAATGCACCGAATGTAACAAGACGCTTTACTACTCCTTCACGAATATCTCCAGCTTTTACTTCGCCACCAACATTTTCCCAAGGTCCCGGTTGAGCTGCTTTAATTGATAAAGAAATACGTTGTGTGTCAGCATCAACAGATAATACCTTTACTTTTACCTTTTGACCTTGCTCTAATACTTCAGAAGGTTGCTCTACACGTTCGTGCGAAATTTGTGAAATATGAACTAAACCGTCCACGCCCCCAACGTTAACGAAAGCGCCGAAGTCAGTTAGTCGTTGCACTGTTCCTTCAACAACGTCTCCTTCTTTTAATGAAGAAATCGCTTCTTTCTTCTTAGAATCTAGTTCTAATTCTACTACCGCTTTATGTGAAAGGATTACACGATTTTTTTCACGGTCTAATTCAACAATTTTCACGGCTAACGTTTTGCCTTTATAGTCAGTAAAATCTTCTACATAATGTACTTCTACAAGTGAAGCCGGGATAAAACCACGAACACCAAGGTCCACAACTAATCCACCATTCACGATATCTTTTACGGTAACATCAAATACATGACCAGAATTAAATTTCTCTTGTAATTCTACCCATGCTTTTTCTGCATCAACAGCACGTTTAGATAATACAAGATCATTCTCTTCTAATTTAATAACCTTTAATTCTAGTGTTTGATCTAATTCTACAACATCGCTTGCTTTTTCAATATGAACGTTAGCTAATTCACTAATTGGAATTACGCCATCTGTTTTGTATCCAACATTTACAAGCACTTGTTTCTCTTCAACTTTCGTTACAGAACCTGTAACAACGTCACCAACTTGTAATTCTTTTGAATCCATAACTTCTTCATTCATTTTCTCTACCATGGAAATACCTCCCTACAGAATTGACAAAGCATTTTTTATGTATATACGAAATGAAAACAATTGTTTTCATTTGCATGTTTAAGAATTTATCATCACATACGTAAGCTTCATACATTTCACTAGAAAATATATTAAACCTATATAAATAGTATACAGCAAAATCATGTTGAAGAAAGTATGTTTTGAAATATAATAGCGAATATATTCTGACAGTTTTATTCCTCTTTAACTAACTTCTTATAAATCCGGTCATTTGTCAAGGAAAGAGACTCACAATTCACGTATCCTTTACATTTTTATATAAACAAAAAAGAAAGAGGCTACCCCCTTTCTTTATTTCGCAAACACTCCCGAAACAATACCCATAATTTTTTGGACAACTTCTTCAATTGATAAAGAAGTTGTATCTAATTCCAATGCATCATCAGCTTTTTTTAGAGGAGAAACTTCGCGTTCTGAATCTAATTTATCACGCTGAGCAATTTCTTCTTTTAACTGCTCTAAATTAGAATCGAAACCTTTATTCATATTTTCTAAATGTCTTCTTTCTGCTCTTTCTTCAACAGAAGCAAGCATAAAGATCTTCACTTCAGCATCTGGTAACACATGTGTACCAATATCACGACCATCCATTACAACGCCGCCTTTTTCCGCTAACTCTTGTTGACGACGTACCATTTCTTCACGAACAAGGCGATGTTTTGCCACAATCGATACTCGATTCGTCACCTCAGGTGTACGAATGACTTCCGAAACATCTTGTCCATTTAAAAATACAAGTTGTGTATTTTCTCCTTGCTGAAACTCGATTTTCACATTCTTTACAACTTCCATTAGCTGCTCTTCATTTTCAATATCCACTTTTTGCTCAAGGGCTGCGTATGTAATCGTACGATACATTGCGCCTGTATCAATATAAACGTAAGAAAGCTTCTTCGCTACAACTTTCGCAACTGTACTTTTTCCAGCAGCTGCTGGACCATCTATAGCAATTGAAATTCTTTTATCCATCGTAACACCTCATTTTTTCGCTTATAAAACAAAACGAAAAGCAGGTATTCTCCTGCTTCTTCTCATTTGCTTCACGTCATTAAATCCTCAATTATTGTAGCATAATCCTTCATAGAAGAAAATGAAAACTACCTATTCACCTGTAAGATTTTCGTTTTGTTTTTTACCATAACACCTTCATAATAAACAATTTTAGATAAATATTTCACCGATGATTTATGTATAAATAATAATTGTACAACACAAAGACAAATAAATTGTATTATTAATATACGAATAAAAATTCTCTCCATCTTTTTCACCGTAATTGCTCCCTCTTATACTATATTTTTACATTTCATTTTGTTATTTTATACATCGTACATATAGCAGTTCATTTTATTGTCATTTTCGAGGCATACTTTTATACATTTCCATTGTCGAATTTACTCAAAACATGTTATGTTCTAAATGTATTTTTTACTTGAAAGGGGTATAAGCATTGAAAAGAATCCTAGTTTTACACACAGGTGGAACAATTGCAATGGAGGAAGATAAAGAAACTGGGGTCGTACAACCAGGTGAAAAAAATCCTCTTTTAAAATTCATTCCTGATTTAGAAGGCGATGTTGATTTAATCGTTGAAGATGTGTTCCATCTACCATCTCCTCATATGACACCAAGCGAAATGTTACAATTACAAGTCATCATTGATGAAAGAGTAAAACAAGACAACATTCATGGCGTAGTCATTACGCATGGTACGGATACATTAGAAGAAACAGCCTATTTCTTAGATTTAACAGTACAAGCAACTATTCCGATCGTTGTAACAGGTGCAATGCGATCTAGCAATGAATTAGGTGCTGATGGTCTATATAACTTCTTATCAGCTGTAAAAGTCGCTAGCAGTAGTGAAGCCGCAGAAAAAGGTGTTTTAGTCGTATTAAACGACGAAATTCATTGCGCTACAAACGTAACGAAAACACATACAAGCAATGTAGCAACATTCCAAAGTCCACAGTATGGACCAATTGGTATGGTAACAAAGCGCGGCGTTGTATTCCACCATGCTTTAGTACATCACGAAACATATTCAGTAAATAAAATTTCTAAAAATGTAGTCGTTCTAAAAGCGTACGCTGGTATGGACGATACATTGTTAGCAGCAATTGAAAATCTTCCAGTAGACGGGATTGTTATTGAAGCACTTGGACAAGGTAATTTACCTCCAAGAACACTTCCTAGTCTAGAACGATTAATAAACAAAGGAATTCCCGTCGTATTAGTTTCTCGCTGTTTCAACGGCATCGTTCAAGATGTATATTCATATGAAGGTGGCGGCAAGCAATTAAAAGATATGGGTATTGTATTCACATACGGTTTAAACGCTCAAAAAGCACGTATTAAATTATTAGTTGCATTAGAGAATACAACTTCTCATGAAACAATCCAAAACATGTTTATGCATGATTAAAAAAAGAAGCTGTCGAAGTTTATTTCGACAGCTTCTTTTTACATTTCTCTTGTTGCGATGGTTTGCGCAATTGCATCTCCATGAAATCGACCGTTCTCAATAAATATTTCATTTGCATTATTTCCAGCGGCAATTACACCTGCAATGAAAATATTTGCAGCGTTCGTTTCCATCGTATCCTCTGCATAAATTGGACGTCCTGTCGCTTCATCAATCCGAACACCCATCTTTGTTAAGAAGCTATGATCTGGATGATAACCAGTCATCGCAAATACAAAATCATTTTGGATTGTAGTTGTCTCGCCATCAACCGTATACGTTAATGTATGTTCAGTAATTTCTTTCACATGAGCCCCGAAATGCATGTGAATTGTACCATTTCGGACTAACGCCTCAAACTCTGGCAAAATCCACGGTTTTATGCTTGGTGAATACTCACTTCCGCGATATAATACCGTTACACGCGCACCAGCTTTAACAAGCTCTAACGCGGCATCTACACTCGAGTTTTTCCCACCTATAACTACTACATCTCGATCAAAATAAGGATGTCCTTCTTTAAAATAGTGAGCTACCTTCTTCAATTCTTCACCTGGAACGTTCATATAATTTGGATTGTCATAATATCCAGTTGCTACAACAATATATTTCGCTATATATATTTCTTTACTTCCATCACGCTTTGTCGTTTCAACCTGAAAAACTTCTCCATCTTTTTGAACTTTCTCCACTCGTTCAAAAGCATTTACACGTACAGATTTACGCTTTACTACTTCACGATAATACGCAAGCGCTTGATTTCGAACAGGCTTACGATTTTCTGTAATAAAAGCTACATCACCAATTTCTAATTTTTCACTAGAGGAGAAAAATGTTTGATGAGTTGGATAATTATAAATCGCATTTACAATGTTTCCTTTTTCAATTACTAACGGATTTATCCCTACCTTTTGCAACGAAATTGCTGCTGCTAATCCGCACGGACCGCCTCCAATTATAATAGCTGTTTCTTTCTGCATACTCGGTTCACTCCTAGTCTTCTACCAATACACTATTTATAAAAACAAGAAAAAACCTACTTACAGCAGTAGGCACCTATCTTTATTGTATTCATTTTTCATATATTTGTCATCTAAACGAAACGTACATCCGATAGACATCTGCTAAAAACTGCTGAAATTTAATACCTTGTTTCCCTAATACATTTTCAGGATCAATCTTTCTAGCTGGGTCAAGTGTTTTATGTGATACGATATCTTTTTTCGGATTCAAGCCGAAGTTTTGACATAAATACGCATGATACCACGTAAAACGGGTATATGCTTCCCAAAAGTTAACATCACCACCATAACAAAGCTCCACTCCAATGGCAGCCTTATTAGCATCATACCCATATAAGTCATTATCTGTCGGCACACCATATCGAACATGGTAGGCAACTTCATTTATAGGAATAATTTCCAATATTGTTTTATCATCTATAAATGTATGTGCCGAAGCTTTCGGCTGTATTTCATTAAAATAATCCCGATTCCCAATCGCATTGCTACCAGGATTCCCCGTATCATGGCTTACAATAAACCTTACTTTAGAAAGAGGAATACCCGGTCGTGAACTTCCATATCCAATATAGTTACGCTCTATAGGAAACATCGCCATTACTACCAACTCCCGCTTCAGAAGATTACCTTACTTCTTTATATATGTATTCGGTAGCAATGTCCTTATAGCATATTTCTTACGCGAAGAGAAAATCGAAAATATTTGATGTGAACACCATAAATAATAAAATACTTACAGCAACTCCATAAAAACCGTAAAACCAAACACAATCTTCTTTCGTATCTAAACCGAAAAATTTATTTACTGATTGTAATAATGTGCCGCGCTTACTTTGTTTGTTTCTTAACACTTCCACTCGTTCTACAACATCCGCTGGCATCATAAATCTTTGGTCTACTGTCATTTTCATCATTTATCTCTCCTTAAAATCATTTCCGTTTTGTTTATCTAAGGAGATTATAGCACGTTTGTTCGTATAGAACAAGCGTTCTTTTTGTTTTTATTTTATTTTTCGGCAAATCCAGTAAGAATCGTGATTACAAAGGCGATAATTGGCCCTACTACAACCGCACCAAATATTAAAAACAGTAGCCCTTCCCCGAACACCCGAACAATACTTGTCTTTTTGGCTTTCGTCGTTCTTGCAAGTTCTCCCTCTAACCTCTTAACCTTTTCTTCTAATTGTTCTACTCGTTCCATCATTTTATTTTCCATACACAACACCTCACTCTAATACTTCAACAAAAAAACGTGATCCCCTCGAAAGGAATCACGTTTTCTCACAATATAATATTATACCCAACCTCTAAAGCGACTTGCTTCAGCCATTTTACGAACACCGACCATATACGCCGCTAAACGCATGTTCACTTTACGAACTTGTGCTGTTTCATAAATAGAATCAAACGATCTTACCATTACTTTTTCTAAACGTTGTTCTACTTCTTCTTCAGTCCAGTAGTAACCTTGGTTATTTTGTACCCACTCAAAGTAAGATACTGTTACCCCACCAGCACTTGCTAATACGTCTGGAACAAGTAAAATTCCGCGATCTGTTAAAATTTTAGTTGCTTCTAATGTTGTTGGACCATTTGCAGCTTCAACAACGATTTTTGCTTTAATATCATTAGCATTTTCTTCTGTAATTTGGTTCTCAATTGCAGCTGGAACTAAAATGTCGCAATCAAGTTCTAACAATTCTTTGTTTGAAATTGTATTATTAAATAGTTTTGTTACTGTACCGAAGCTATCACGACGGTCTAATAAATAATCAATATCTAATCCGTTTGGATCATGTAATGCGCCGTAAGCATCTGAGATCGCAATAACTTTCGCACCTGCATCATGCATAAATTTAGCTAAGAAGCTACCAGCATTACCGAATCCTTGAACAACAACGCGTGCACCTTTAATATCAATGTCGCGTTTTTTTGCAGCTTCGCGAATACAAATTGTAACACCTTTCGCTGTTGCTGTTTCACGTCCATGTGATCCACCTAATACAAGTGGCTTACCTGTAATAAATCCTGGTGAATTAAATTCGTCAATACGGCTATACTCATCCATCATCCATGCCATAATTTGAGAGTTTGTGAATACATCTGGAGCTGGAATATCTTTCGTCGGTCCTACGATTTGGCTAATTGCTCGTACATAACCGCGGCTTAATCTTTCTAACTCACGGAATGACATTTCACGCGGGTCACAGATAATTCCACCTTTACCTCCGCCATATGGTAAATCAACAATACCACATTTTAAACTCATCCAAATTGAAAGTGCTTTCACTTCATTTTCTGTTACATTCGGATGGAAGCGAATTCCACCTTTCGTTGGACCAACAGCATCATTATGTTGCGCACGATATCCTGTAAATATTTTAACAGTCCCGTCATCCATACGAACTGGTATTTTCACTGTCATCATACGAATTGGCTCTTTTAATAATTCATATACTTCGTTTGGATAACCCAATTTTTCTAACGCTTCACTAATAACAATTTGTGTTGAATTCAATAGTTCAAAATGTTGTTCCCTTTGTTGTTGTGTTTTTGTTTGAGTTCCCTTTTCGGCTACCATAGTAAGTAAACCCCCTGTAATTTCACTTGTTTAGTAAACCTTCATTGCCTAGTATACACCGTTAAATTTGGAATGCAATAGAAAACGCTAACAAATATATACAAAGTATTTTCTTTTGCAAGCGTTTTCGCTATTATTATAGTCCTTTTATTGCTTTTAGAAAAGTAAAATACTTAAATATTTAAATATTTTTTATTTCACTTAAACACAGCACTTTAAAAAGATACATTTAAGTAAAATAAAAAACAAAACCTTAGCTATGTTATATTAGCTAAGGTTTTGTTTTTTCACAAAGTAATTGTGTATTTGTTCAATTGCTTGAGAAGCCATTAATTCTTTACCATACTCCATTAGACGATAAATAGTTGCTGTAGACGGATTACCATATTCCGCTAAAATAGCTATAAAATCTGCCTTCAGTAATTGTATTTGCTCCTCTTCTTCCATCCAAAGATAGAAACGCCCATCCCACGTATATAATTTTCCGCCAGTTACATCAAGGTTATATAAACGATTCGACAGGTTAATTACGTCATCTAGTGTAGCAAACTCATAAAGGATATGCTCGCTTTCATCTAGAGTCACTTGCATTTCAATAAATTCGTCACGGAACTCATCATCTGTATCCGCTTCTTGATGTTCTTTCGTTACAATTACGACCATTCCTTGCGCTTGTAGAGAAAATACTTCAACTGCAATCGGGCCATCCGCTTCAAATCCCAATTCTTTATTTGCTTCTTGCATCATATCACGAAATAATTGCTGTACTTTCGGTGCATTTCTCCACAAATCTTCTTTCGTTAATCCTCGTTCAGATAAATCATCAAATGTTAAGAAAATTTTTATCTTATTGTAATTTAATCGTTCCAGCCTCATCTCATACCCTCCCTACGCAACCAATGAATATAATTTTTATTATATGAAATAGAAAATAGATGGTTCTTTTCGAACAACTATTCTAACATTTTTAACCAATCATCCCATTCTTCTTTCGTATCACCAATTAGGCTTGTTTGAATGTTCAACTGATCTCCAGCACCTATTTCTCCTATAACCCCAACAGAAAGGTTTTCACTTTTTTCTTGCAACAAACTCAAGTAGCTCGTTGCGTTCTTCAGTTCTCGTCCGTCATCAAAAGAGATTACTACATATTTAGGTCTTATTTGCTCAACAGCTAACGTAATACTATCTTCCGCTAAGCTTGCCCTAATATATATCACCTCATATCCTTTTAATCGTAAATACGTTGAGAAAACAAACCCTTTCAACATATTACTTTCTAACACAACAACTTTGTGTATAGAAGAAAACGATGATGCATTATGATATACCATCCCTAGACGCGTTTGTAAAAATGATACGACATATTGGAATTGCACCATTGTAACTTCATTATTATTTTTTAACGTTAACAATTTATTTGACACTTGAAGAACAATACTTGCGATAACTTTTTCTGTTGCATAAATACTAAAAGCCTCGTTTAACAATGCAGAAGTTGTAATTTCATCAAATTTTAACAAAGCTTGTAGTAAATCGTCCACTAAAACAACTTCTCTATCGTAATGTATTTCATTTTGAACACTATTCTGCAAACGATTCCCTTCTAATAATTGAACTGCTTGTCCAATCATCATGCCGGAAGAAACCTTGTCCATTAACCATTTCAAAATTTGAATATGCTCTTCTGTATATAATCGATGCCCCGCATGATTCCGCTTTGGGGCAATCATTTGATATCTTCTTTCCCATGCACGAAGCGTACTTGGTTGAACTCCAATTATTTTTGAAACAGCTTTTATGTTATATTTTCCGTTTAGAGTTGGCATCATTTCCCTCCGCATAACGTAATAATATGTGTTTGAGCAGGTGCTCGGAAGCGAAGTGGAATCAACGTTGTTCCATACCCATTACTAACAAAAAGAGTTATATTTGAATGCTTATATACGCCACCTTTTAAATATTTTTTAGATGGGAATAATCGAATCTGCCCTCCATGTGTATGTCCACTTAGCACAAGTGAAATTTGTTCTTTTCCAGACATTTTATTTATTATATCAGGGTTGTGGCTAATTAATATACGAAAACCATCTTCTTTACAATCAGCCAACGCTAAATCTAAACGATCACGTTCCAAACCAACATCATCTACACCGAGCAAACAAATTTTCTCTCCTAATTCAGACTCAAATACAACTCTTGTATTATCTAAAACTTTCACATTATTTTCTAATAACAAAGCATCTAATTCATGATATTCAATTTCATAATCATTATTTCCCCATACAAAATATACAGGAGCTATCGCTCTTAGCTTTTGTATATTTGCAGAGATTTTCGATAAAGGGACACCTTTTTCCGCTAAATCACCACCAATAATTACAAGATCAACTCTTCCTTTTACTTGTTCAATTAACGAATTCGAAATGACCCTTCTATGAATATCAGATATAAAAAATACATTTACTTTTTGAAAACTTTTCGGAAATTCTTCAAATATTAAAGTATGTTCTAGCACCGTATTACGCATTGCTTCTGTATACATTACAAGAAGCATTATAATACCAATACAAACGAGAGTACTTAATAAGATAATCCATATCATATATTTTTACTCCCCTCCTCATAAAGATAATCCTCAGTTTTTATAGTAAGTATTTTACTAACTTTCTCGCTTTGTGGACTTATCTTTTATCGGAATTTTTAATTCTTGACCTACATTCACTTCATCTTTTTTTAAATCATTATACTTTTTAATCACTTCGATCCCAGTTTCATCTGAAAAATATTGCTTCGCTATACTTTCTAAAGTTTCTCCCTCTTTCACCGTATGCGTGACGACTTTCTCAGATGATGCCTCGGACCCAGATTTAGCTGAATCAAAAAAAATAACCTCAAATGCACTTTTTCCAGCGTTATTACTATCACTTTTCACCTGAATATATTTATCTGTATACCATAAGATGCTAATTGGTAGTAATATGAATAGAAATGTTAAAACTCGAACGAAAATATGATTCATTTTAAACTTTTGTTTTTTTTCTTTATTTCTATGAATTTCACTACGCGGCGGTAAACCTTCTTTTTCTTCCACTCGCTCAACTTCTAATTCCTCTTCAAAATCAGGAATTCGTTTCCTCATGTTGTTCACCACCACCTTCCATTTATTTTCTTAATTGGAGTCCCATTATAAAATCAACAAGAAAGTGTGCAAAGATTGTTATAAACAAATTTCCTGTCCATTCAAATACGTAACCAAAGACAAAACTAATGAAACAGACGAAACAAAACAAAAATGGCTTTTTTATATACCGAATATGTAACACTGCAAATACAAAACTCGCTATTACAATTCCAAAGTGCGTCTGCACTACACCTCTAAATAAAAATTCTTCTGCAAAGCCGATAATGAACGTAATAACGAGTAGATGCATAACTGACATCCCTTGAAACATCCTATCGTTAATACCACCATCATCAAACCAAGACTCTGGAAACACCCGCATTGCAACATAATCTAATAACACAATACCAATTGCTAACAAGCCACCTATTATAAGTATAGACACCGGTTCCCATTTCCACAGACTATACACCGATTTGATATCTCGGAATAGTATATATGCTAGTAAACAACCGATACCAATAATAATGAACTGTGTGATATACAGATTCAGCCTTATTTCTTTCGGACTCATATCTTCAATATTATGCCTTTGAATGTTCATCATTCCCCCATCTTTTCTAGACCGAAAAGCTTTTGTAACTCTGTTTCCCAATTATAGTCGAAATCCGATTGTTGCGCTTGTCTTTTTTTATAATCTGTTTTTGTAATATGACAATAGTCGCAGCAATTCTTTAACTCGCCCTCTTTTCTGTAACCGAACTGTTGCAATAAATATTCACGTCTACATCCTTTCACTTGTATCCATGATTTCATGTTTTCTAGCTCACTATATTTATTACGTAACCTGATTTCTACTTCAGCTATTAATCTGTTCATAATTTCATCTGACAAGCTCTCTAATATTAGTTTTCGTTGTTGTATGATTCCAAGCTGTTCAAGATGATAGCGGATGAAACGCCAATATTGTTCATTAAATCTTGCTGCATTATAACAAATTTCTTCTACCTCTTCTATTGGTAATTCTTTCGTTTGAAACATTCTTTCCTGTAGTAAAGAAAATAAAAATTGTATTTGCGACTGGCTTGGCAATTCATCTTCAATTATTGAAATTGGTAAATCGTGATCTAACGGACTGCATAGTAAAATAGCTATACTTGGTTCACCATCTCTTCCAGCTCTTCCGATTTCTTGTAAATAAGAAGCTATATTAGTCGGATAGTGAAAATGAATAATATATCTCGTGTTCGATTTATTTACTCCCATACCAAAAGCACTTGTACATATTACAAGCTGCAATTGGTCATTCATAAACTGCTGTTGAATTAACATACGCTCTTCATGTTCCATACCACCATGATAGAAAGCGACACCAGTAACGCCTTTTCCTCTTAAATATTCCGTTAAACGTTCTGTCCACGCTCTGCTTGAACAATATACAATCCCCGGCCCTTGTAAATACATCACCTGGTCCAAAAGCGCCTCTTTCTTCTCTTCTATCGTCTCTACAAATTGTACTTCCATTGCTATATTTGGACGATCAATAGAGTATACATGCTGCGTCACATTCTCCAAATTCAAACTCTCTGCTATATCTCGGAGTACATCTTTCGTCGCTGTTGCAGTTAATGCTAGCACCGTAGGAGACCCGATATTCTTAATAACTACATTTAGTTTTTTATAATCTGGTCTAAAATCATAACCCCATTGCGAAATACAATGAGCTTCATCCACAACAAATAATGAAATATGAACTTTCTTCAATTCTCTTATTAACAATTCCGACTGCAACATCTCTGGTGATACAAAAATAAATTTATAAGAAGCTAATCTTTTCATCGCTTCTCTTTTTTCCTGTAATGTCCGAAAACTATTAAATGCTATCACTCGGTTTTTCACAACATATTTTAATTGTGTAACCTGATCTTCCATCAAAGATAATAATGGTGATACAACAAGTACTGTCCCTTCTTGCATAAGCCCTGGAAGTTGATAGCACATAGACTTCCCTCTTCCGGTCGGAAGCATCGCTATAACATCTTTTCCTTCCAATAAATCTGTAATGACTCCTTTTTGACCTGGACGAAATTCAGAATATCCAAACCACCTATATAAATATTCCTCAAGTTTCATTTATACCCTCCATCCGCGCCAATACAAGACGAACTTCAAAATAAGAGATATCCTCTCCAACCGCTTGTTTCAACTCACGCAGCTTACGTGTTTGTAATGCATCAATTACTTCTGTTACTTTATCTATTTTGTCTTTTTCCATAAACATTTCAATTGAAAAATCTCTTTCTCGCAAAGCAATTTCAACAAAATGATCTTCTATCGTTGCAACCTTTAGATTTCTAATTGTCGCTATTTCTTCTAATGAGCGCCCTTGCCTCCAAAAATTATATGTTTTTTTCGTTGATAAACTAAATAATTCAGCTCTCTCATTTGGATAAGAGATAATCTCAGATAATAACGGAAATTCATTTTCATAATCGCGAACTTCTTGTATAAGGAAATGAATTGTACCCCAAAATAAAAAGTACACCCTGAAAACATCTCGTCTCGTAATTTCTGCTAACTGCTGCAATGTACAACCGATACGTTCATATCCTGTTAATCTATATGTTACAATCGTTGCTTCTACCACATCACATTTCCTTAAAAGAGTATATATTTCTTTCCATAATCCTTTTGCCAATTCACTACGCCTATACGGCATACCTGTTAAAAAGCGTTTCACCCAAACCATTATTTCTGTATCTTGTTGAATAGGAATAAACTTCGTATTATTCTGTTGTAAATTAGATATAGTTTGAATAATTAAGGATAATCTTTTCCAAAATGTTTCACCTAATTCACCATAGTGCAAACCATGTAAATGCGCTGGAAAAGCATACCCTTCCTCCCATGTATGTAACTGCATTTTACCTTTAGGTGTTAACAAATATGTATTTTCATGTATCTCTTGAATCAAATCTGCTTGCAACAACTTTGCAACTTCACGATCATATTCAGCTCTATTTAGCGATTTATATATTCCAAACAAAAAAGAAATTCGGAACATATTTCCATCTTGTAACGTTTGCGAAGAACGTTTTCCCTTTAATAAATAATAAATAGAAGAAACGGTCCTTTCACCATTCAATTGTTTTAAACAATACAATACAGTATATTGTAGTTGCATTACCGCTTCCACCTTTCAATCTAACTTAGTTACTCATTAAACTTATCATATTGGCAATATGTACTTGTATATATTCTATTGTACCAAACGAAATAACATTTACGTATTTTGAAAATCTTATGACATAATGCAGAAATTAGTTGACACTCTAATTGATAAGGATTATCATTATAATTTTATGTTGAAAAGTTTTAAAAACCGTTTTACAATAAGGTTATAATTTTTATGGCGAGCTTTTCACATACATATTATCAGGAGGGAAAAAAGATGGCAAAATATACAATCGTTGATAAAGATACTTGTATCGCATGTGGTGCTTGTGGCGCTGCTGCACCAGACATTTATGACTATGATGATGAAGGTATTGCATTCGTAACATTAGACGATAACCAAGGTATCGTTGAAATTCCAGATGTATTACTTGAAGATATGATGGATGCATTCGAAGGTTGTCCAACTGACTCAATTAAAGTTGCTGACGAATCATTCGACGGCGATGCTTTAAAATTCGAATAGTCTTTTATTAACTTCAAAAAATACCCCTCATTCCTTTGAGGGGTATTTTTTGTTTTCTATTTTCATTCTCCTTATTAAAAAACCATTAGTAGTTACATACTACTAATGGTTTTATTTTATATTTTATGCATTTTTCATTTTTGCAAACACCCATACTTTCAGGCGTGAGAATAACGCTACAAATACAATTGTCACAACAATTCCTTTAATCAAATTAAATGGTAAGATTGCCGTTACAACCGTTGTTTTTATCGCTTCGCTAGACATAGCTGGTGAATTTAAAAACCAAGTGTAAGCTGGGAATATGATGATGTAATTTAATACGCTCATAATAAGAGCCATTGTAATTGTCCCTAGCATTAATCCTGTCGTTAAACTCTTAACAGTACGATACTTCCTAAATAAGAAAGCTGCTGGTCCAATAAATAAACATCCTGCAATAAAGTTAGCAATTTCTCCAACTGGTACTCCCGTTAAACTCCCTTGAATCCCGTAATGTAAAATATTCTTTATCGCTTCTACAATTATCCCTGCAACTGGTCCGAAAATAATTGCAGCAATTAGAGCTGGTACATCACTAAAATCAATTTTTAAAAATGGCGGAAGCCCTGGGAATGGGAAATCCAACATCATCAGTAAATATGCAATACTACTTAGCATCGCTACACTCACCATCTGCACTACACTGTTTTTTTGTTTCATCTTTCTCTCTCCTTTTCCATCGATCATCTCATGGAAAGTGGAAAGGTTCTGCTATGCCTACTTTTTCATAGAACGAAAAAACCCTTTGTGTTTTACACAAAGGGAGAATTTAAGGCACATCAAACAGACGTTCAAATACTTATCTTTTTTGAACGCTTGAACCTCCATCTTCTCCCATCCAGACTGTACTGTCGGCTTTGGAATCACACCAAATCCTGCCTTAACGGCTCGCGGGCTTAGAACAAAATCACATATAGTTCATCACCGCCGGTCGGGATTTTCACCCTGCCCCGAAGATAGACCGATATTCTATTTTCCACTTCATTATACAACAACATGATCGTATTGTGAACAAAAAAAGTGTAACTTATTAAAAATAAGTTATTAATTTTACATAACCAAAATCATACATTATATTTTACAATACACCCCATATTTTTTAGTATTCGGCATTTCTCCTATGAATCCCCTAGTCATATATAATTAAAAGTGATAAGATGTTGAATTGTTAAGATAAGAACATTTTCTGGATTATGGAGGAAATGTCATGAAGAAAGAAAAGAGACACTCTATTCGAGAAACAATGAAAAAAAACTTAAGGAAAGAATACTTTTACTTAAAAAAAGAATTACTTTTCTACTGTCCAATTGATTTAGGCACATTCTCAAGTGAGACATACTATGCTGCTTTCGATGAAGATGGCATCAGTATTTATCAGTATGATAAAAAGACAGAAAGTAAATTAAAATTATGTGAGCGCCATCCATGGAAGAATTGGAATAAAGTGAAGGTTGATCATTATTTGACAACTTCACAATTTATTTTCCAAGGTGAGCGAAACTGGATATTATCCCTTTTCCAAAAAGGAAAAGAAGCTCAAAAAATAATCGAAGAGCATACATCTTTACAAACTGAAGTTGTTTCCCGCTCTTTCTTAAAAAAGCTTCCTGGTTTCCGTTCTAATGCACCA
The DNA here is from genome assembly GCF_022663775.1 of Bacillus cereus group sp. BfR-BA-01350. Classification (NCBI taxonomy): domain Bacteria; kingdom Bacillati; phylum Bacillota; class Bacilli; order Caryophanales; family Bacillaceae; genus Bacillus; species Bacillus cereus group sp. BfR-BA-01350. The sequence continues at coordinate 24,773 of NZ_JAKUGD010000001.1, read as the reverse complement.
TTGAATAAATACATCGGCAGCATTTGCTATACTGCACTCATTGCATTTTTATTAAAATGGATGATTCCATTTCAAGGACCACAAATCGCCCTGTACTCTATTTCAATCGGTTGTATGCTTCTTGGTTTACTTTGTTTGACAATTGGTTTAATTGAACCGACTATTGTACTATTTCGAACAAACGAAAAAACAAGAGCGAAAGTATTTTACTTATATAGCTACTTAGCTATTTCTGGATTTATATGTGTCTTTATTTTTTGGTAAAAAAGAGCTAGTAACTAGCTCTTTTTTTACTTTACATATAATTGTTGATTTGGATAAATGAGCTCTTGTTGCAACCCATTTTTTTCTTGAATTTCCTTAACGGACATTCTAAATTTCCGTGCAATGCTAACTAGAGTATCACCTTTTTGGACAACGTATAACGATGAAGAAACTGTTTCATTTCTTTGTTCATGTAAAACAAGCAATGGATTCATCGCATTCTTTTTTGCCATCGTCCATTTTCCTTGATGAACTTCTAAATGTAAGTGTGCACCTCGGGATTCTCCTGTATTTCCTACTTCTCCAATTATTTCTCCCTTTGAAATATAATCCCCTTGAACTACATATCTCTTATTTAAATGTGCATACACAGCCTCATATTCTCCATGTTTAATAAATATAACGTTTCCATAACTACTTGAATAATAAGACTTTGTTACCTTCCCTTCTTGAATAGCTGACACAGGCGTGCCGATCGGTGCCGCTATATCTATACCGTAGTGTTTTCCGTGCCTTGTCCCAAAATAATCACTTATCTGTCCTTCAACAGGCCATGCCCATTGATTTCCCTCTGCGTACACATGTAATTGAGATAAAAACAGTACTGTCAATAACATGACGCCGTATTTTAAAGCTTTCATATACATCCTCCGTTTTCTAATTACGACCATACCTTCTCTATTTTGGTATATTACAGAAAAAAGTATACAAAAAAAGAAAGTGAATCACTCCACTTCCTTCTCTTTCTTATCACGAAAAACGATTGCACTGCGATTATACTCTACATCTTTTACTTGTAATCGAGCGTTTATTACTCTAGCTACTGCAAATAAATAGTCAGATAATCTATTGACATACTTTAGAACAACTTCATTTATTTCTCCTTCTTTTTGCAGGGACACGATACATCGTTCTGCTCGCCTTACAACTGTACGTGCAATATGAATAGCAGCTGCCGACTCGCTTCCACCTGGTAAAATAAAACGTTCTAGCGGCGGTGCTTCTTCTATATACGAATCAATCCTACTTTCTAAGTTTTCGACCATTTCAATTTTTACTTTATAAGGAATTTTCTCACCTACTATCGCCAAGTCTCCCCCGCAATCAAATAGTTCATGTTGAATCGTTTCAAGTTCATTGTAAATATCTCCGAAAACCCCGCCTTGTAGTTTCGTCATCGCATATCCAATATGAGAATTCGCCTCATCTATCGTGCCATATGCTTCCACTCGGATATTATCTTTATCCACTCTGCCACCTATTACACTTGTTGTTCCTTTATCTCCTGTTTTTGTATATAATTTCATCGCTTTACGACACCCCTCTCATTATTCTTCATTCGACTAAGTTAGAAAAAAAGTTCTACTATTATTTATTTAATTGATTTTACAAAAAAATAAAAAACAGTAGAACTTTATTCATTATCAACTTTAAAAACAAATATCTAAATTATACGATTCGGTAAATAGACAGAGAATGTAGTTCCCTCTCCAACAACACTTGAAACAGCAATTTTCCCATCATGGCCTTGCACAATATTTTTTGCAATCGCAAGCCCGAGTCCTGTTCCACCTTTTTTTCCACGTGTTCTTGCTTTATCAGCTTTATAGAAACGATCAAATAAAAATGGAATATCTTCTTCTGGAATACCGGCGCCTGAATCTTGCACTTCAAAAATAAGACCATTATTTTTCGTATCAATTACAAGCGTTACATGTCCGCCTGCGTTCGTATGACGTATTGCGTTATCAATTAAATTCGTCAATACTTGTTCCATACGATCTGCATCAAACGGGTACTGCTCAATTTGATCTTTGAAATCAACTGTTAACGCGACTTCTTTATCCTTCGCAATCCCTTGGAATTTACGACCTATTTTTTCAACAAAAGGATGAATATCAACTTCACCTATATGTAACTCTACATTACCACTTTCCATGCGCGCTAAATCTAATAATTCATTTACAAGTTTACCTAAACGAACGGATTCATCATAAATGATTTGAACAAACTCATTAATTTCTTCTTTCGTTTGTACAATATCATCTAAAATTGCTTCACTATACCCTTGAAGCATGACCATCGGTGTACGAAGTTCATGTGATACGTTCGCAATAAAGTCTTGACGCATCTTCTCAAGACGGCGTTCTTCCGTCATATCACGCAATACAGCTACAGCCCCGCGAATTTTCGTTTGATTGTAAAGCGGCGTCATAAGAACTACATAGTTACCTTTTTGTAAATTAATTTCAACCACTTGTTGTTGTTCGCTTTCTACAACGAGATGGAATAGTTCAACAAGTTCAGAAGGTAGTTTTTTACTGAGCTCTATCTCTTTTTCTTCTTGCCAAACTTGTAAGAAATGTTCAGCCGGCGGATTGATTACAACGACTTCACCCTCTTGATTTAATGTAATAACCCCATCTGCCATACTACTTAAAATACTAGCTAACTGCTCTTTCTCTTGCTGCAGGGCATTCATATTAAACTTCAACTGTTTCCCCATTTGATTTAAGGCTGTTGCAAGCTCACCAATCTCGTCCTGAGATACCATAGGAGCTTTCGCATCAAACTTCCCACGCGACACCTCAAAAGCAACCTCACGCATTTTACGAAGTGGCGCTGTAATTCGAGTAGATAAGAAGAATGCAAAGAAAGTTGTTAATATAATCGCAATCCCTGCTGATAAGAATATAAAATCAGTCGTTCTTTCCATACCTTGTATCGGTACTTGTAAAGATTCGTATACAAACACTGCACTTTCATTTTTTGACTGCACTGGTTTTCCGACAATCATAATATCATTTTCAGTATTTTTATTCTTTCTACTATTAGAGGCTTTTCTAATGTTATTTTTAATTTCTTTTTTGTCTGTAAAAACAGCCGCTAATTCTTTATCTTCTTTCAAATCATCCATTGTAAGAGTGACTAATCCTTCTTGTTTCGGTGAAGAAGATATTTCTTTACCATCTTCTACAATAATGATCCTTGAAAGTGGGTCAGAGAATTTGTACGCGATATTCTCAATCGTTTTTACATCGGCACCTTCTTCAATTAACTCTGAAACACTTGTTGCAACTTTTTGAAGCCTAGCTTCACTCATATCTACATAATATGTTCTAAAAAACTGTGAAAGTAAAATCGCAACAAATCCAAGCACGAACGAAACGAGAAGTAATATGGTCATCCATAACTTCCCTACTACACTTCTCCAAAGCATCAGTCGTTCACAACCTCAAACTTGTAACCTACGCCCCAAACGGTAACAATCATCTTCGCAGCATCTGGTGATTTTTTGCTTAACTTCTCACGTAAACGCTTTACATGCGTATCAACTGTACGTAAATCTCCGAAGAATTCATATTGCCATACTTCTTTTAACAATTGCTCACGATCAAATACCTTATCAGGCGCTTTCGCTAAGAATAATAGTAATTCGTACTCTTTCGGGGTTAAATTCACTTCATTCCCATCTGCTGTAACACGGTGTGCATCATTATCAATTGTTAAATGAGGGAACACAGTAACATCTTTTGTCGTTGTATCTTGTGTAAAGAATGTTGTTGGTACAGAACGGCGTAAGACCGCTTTCACTCGAAGCACTACTTCACGTGGGCTAAATGGTTTCACAATATAATCATCAGTTCCTACCTCAAATCCTTGTACTCGATTTACTTCTTCACCTTTTGCTGTCAACATAATAATTGGCGTTGCTTTCTTCTCACGAACCCCTTTACATACTTCAATACCATCTTTACCAGGCATCATAAGATCTAATAGGATTAAATCATAATCATTTTGCAACGCCATTTCTAAAGCTGTATCACCATTGTCTGCTTCTTCAATTGTGTATTGTTCTCTTTCTAAATACATTTTCAACAAACGACGAATACGATCCTCATCGTCTACAATTAAAATTCTTGATTCATTTTCCATTTCTACCCGTTGCGTACTTTTACCACAACGGTTCACACCTACCCTTCTATACTATTATGTTGCGCTATTCTCGTTTATTTAAGCAATCCTCTAAATGTTTCACTTTCCATACTATGCTTCACAAGAATAATAAAGTTTGTTCAATTTTTTTCCAAAACTATGTATTTTTTTTGAACAGTATATAATGTCCTCGACATCATTTTACAAAATCAACTGCTACTTTGTCATGTTTTTCTCAAAAAAGAAGAAAAGTTGACAAAAATAAAATAGGAAAGTGACATACACTCTCCTATTTTATTTCTCTATGCGTATGAATGTAAACCCGCGATAATTAAGTTTACTACAATAAAGTTAAACATAATGATTGCAAAACCAATTACCGCTAACCACGCTGACTTCTCTCCGTGCCATCCTTTTGATAAACGTAAATGTAATACCGCAGCATAAAAGAGCCAAGTAATAAGCGCCCAAACCTCTTTCGGATCCCATCCCCAAAAGCGTGTCCATGCTATTTGAGCCCAAATCATGGCGAAAATTAATGCACCTAACGTGAAAACTGGGAATCCAATTGCAATAGAACGATATCCAATTTCATCTAACAAATCGCTGTTCGTATTTTTCACTAACGGCTGAAGTGCCGCTGATACTCTTTTACGTAAAATTAGCCTTAATACGATATACAGTAACGTTCCAACTAACACTGACCAAATAACAGTATTTAATTTTTTCGCATTTACAATCGCTGGAACTTCAACTGTCGGCTCTAATTTATTTTCTGTCAGCAACTTCCCTTCATGCGGCGCTACTAAAGCCGGAAGATTGTACTTCATTTCCACTTGTTGTTCATTTTTATCAACCCATTGAAACTTCGCTTCATATTTCATACTAGAAAATACCGTTGTCACTCCAATAAACCCAACTGTACAAACAAGCGTGAACACGACCGTTTCTAACCAAAATGTACGTTTGCTTCTCGTTGATTGATCTACATTTTTCAATAGATACATAACGCCCGTAATAAAACTAATCGCTAAGATTGCTTGTCCTGCTGCTGCAGTCGTCACGTGAATATGTAACCAATTACTTTTTAAAGATGGAATAAGCGGTGATATTTCCCTCGGAAACATACTCGCGTAGGCAATTAATAAAAGCGCAACTGGTAATGCAAAGAGCCCAATTATACTTACGCGGTACATAAAATACATAACAATAAATGCTCCTACAAGCATCATACCGAAAAACGTACCAAATTCAAAAAAGTTACTTACTGGCGCATGACCTGATGCGATCCACCTTGTTACAAAATAAACTGTTTGTGCAATAAACCCTAAAATTGTAATCGTTATTCCTACATTTGCCCATTTATGACCCTTTTCTTTAATTGCTCCCCCGAAAAATAGAGTTGCAATTAAATATAAAATAAATGCGGTAAAGAGAAAGTTACTACTTATTTGCACCATATCATTTCCCCACCTTAACTAATTTTTTTATCGACTACTTTATCATTTGGTTGCGGAATTGCTGTACCTTCTAGTACTCTTTCAATATCTTTCTTTAAACCGAACCAATTTTTATTCGTATGTCCTGCAATCCACCATTCATCATTAACGCGTTGTATCCAAATACGGCGATGATTCCAATACATACCTTGAATCACACCAACCATAAATATAAATCCTCCAATACCGAGAATCCAAAGCGTTAAATCTTTCCTTACAGTAAGTGCTGTTGCATTTTGCATTTCCACACCTGCAAAGGACATTTTATATTTGTTATTCCCATCAGCTTCTATATTTTGCTGTATACCAACAAAACTCACTTCACCATCTGGTGTTTCAGGTGTAAACATTTTAAATACGAATGCTGGATTGTTTGGTAATTTCGTTTTTGTATTTGGTCTTCCATTCTCATCAAAATAAAAATCTGGGAAATAGTTTAATAGTTCTAAAGAATAACCATTTCCTAAATCATATTTTTCTATAGGATTCGTTAAATCGACTTTAATCGGTCCCCATTTTTGATTATTTTCTTTATTTTGCAAGTTAAAGGACATACTTTTAAATTCACTTTCTTTGTAATCCACTTGATACACTGCAAATTGATCAAATTTCAACGGTTCATTCACTCGAATTTCCGCTTCTTTTACTTTTTCTAATTTCGGTTTTTCTCCTGCTATATTTTCACCTATTGCTTTATACAATATGGCATTCGTTTGGAAGTTTTTCGCAATCATTTTATCGCCTACACGGTCAATTGCTTCATCAAAAACTTCTTTATCCTTACTTTTATCATAAACTTCCTTTATAAACTTCTCATTTTTTAAATAGTATTGCCCATCCGTTCCTGGTATTTCTTTCGTTTCACCATCACGTAACCAAAGCGCTTCGTCTACGTACATACTTGGTAAAAAACGAAGCATCGCACCGAATAAAAAGATGATAAGACCGATATGATTTACATATGGACCCCAACGTGAGAAACGTCCCTTTTCCGCTAAAATGTTTCCGTCTTCCACTTTCACATTATAGTTCACTTTCTTTAAATTCTTTTGCACTCTTTCCAGGTCACCATCTTGCGGTGCACCAGTGCCGTATAATCTTTGTCTCTTTAAAAAGCTAGGATGTCTTTTAACCCCTTGTTTTTTTAAAGCTTTATAAAGTGGAATAACGCGGTCTAAACTACATATCACAAGTGAAATACCGATAGAAGCAATCAAAATCATATACCACCATGAACCGTATAAATTATTAAATCCTAATTGATAGTATAATTGTCCTAAAAACCCATATTCTTGTTTATAATATTCAGCTGGTGCAATTCCTGGAGTTATGTACATTTCTTGCGGAAAAATAGTTCCTATCGCCGATGCCGCTAAAGTGATTACAATTAGCCATACACCCACTTTTACAGAAGAAAAAAAGCTCCAAATTTTATCGACTATCGTTTTTGTTTGCGTGAGAGATCTCCGAGCACTCCCCTCATAGCGCATATCCAATAGTTTTATATTTTCATTGCTTTCAAATGGTTTCCCACAAGCTTCACAAAAAACGGTTCCTATCGGATTCACATGTCCACATTCACATTTAATTTCTTTCAACACTCTCACCGCCCCTGTATCTATATGTACTATTGTATATTCTAACCTCAAGTTACCGCAATACTCAGAATTTTTAAACCAGAGGCACTATAGACACGCACCTCTTATGTAAAGGCTTTCTTTATTACGGAGTAATTTTCTTTAAATATCCTTCTAACTGTTCTTTCGTTTGTTCACCTATAATTTGCTCCACTACTTTTCCATCTTTATCAATCAAGAAGCTTGTTGGTAATGGTCCTACTCCGTATGTTCCTATAATTTTTTGTCCTTTATCAATGGCAACTGGGAATTTCAAACCGTATTGGTTCACAAAATTCTTTACTGCGATGTCCGTCTCATCTGCATCTAACGCAATAATTTCAACGCCTTTTTCTTTATACTTTGGGTATAGTTCATTCATATAAGGCATTTCTTTCTCACAAGGTTTACACCACGTACCCCAAAAATTTAAAAATACACCTTTTCCCTTTAAATCTTTTAGTTCAATTTTCTTTCCTTCTAAATCCGTCACAACAAAGTTAGGCGCTTCTTTTCCAATTTGCATTTTCTCTTTATCAGCAAAGAATCCTTGATAAAGTGTAAATCCTACAGCACCGCTTAAAATGAGCAGAATGATAACGCGAAATAATAAGCGATTTTTCTTCATATTGTTTCCCCTCTCTTCGACGAGTGATGAATATATGTATTTTTTAATAAATCACCAGCGGAACATTCCACTGGTGAAAGTTTCACAATATCGATTAGCGAGGCTTTGTGGAAGCCAATGCACGTAATTGTTTCACCTCATGTGGTGTCAATTCTCTTGCATCACCAGGTCGCAAGCTACCCACTTCTAAAAAGGCGTAGCGTTCACGCTTTAGTTTCACTACTTTACAGTCTAAAGCTTCAAACATACGACGTACTTGACGGTTACGTCCTTCATGAATTGTTAGTTGTACAATCGCCATTTCTTTACGCTTGTCCCAAGAAATAATCTTCACACGCGCTGGTGCTGTTTTTCCGTCTTCTAACGTCACACCACGTTCTAACATGCGGATTTTTTCACCTGTTAGAGGCCCTTTTATTTTTGCAACATATGTTTTTTCAACTTTATATCTAGGGTGCATTAATACGTTTGCGAAGTCCCCATCGTTTGTCATTAATAATACGCCAGACGTATCATAATCTAAACGTCCGATTGGGAATAAACGTTGTGTAATTTCTGGGAAAAAGTCTGTTACAACACTTCTTCCTTTATCATCTGATACACTTGAAATTACGCCAGTTGGTTTATATAGTAAAAAATAAACAGGTTCTTCTTTTTCAAGAGGGATGTTATTTACTTCTACTTTATCTTGAGGAGTTACTTTCGTTCCTAACTCCTTCACTATTTTTCCGTTAACTTTCACTTTTCCTTGCTGAATTAATTCCTCAGCCTTTCTTCTCGATGCAATACCTGCTTGCGCAATCACTTTTTGTAATCGTTCCATTTCTTTTTTTCACCTCGAATTTATCTTACCTTACATTAGAAAGACTTGGCAACCGCATACACTTGACGGCTTTTCGCTCCATCTTACTTAAACAACATAGCGATGATAATAAACATATAAAGGTCAAACCATGTTTTTACCTTTTATTATTGTCCATATTTTTCATATTGCTCACAATAAAAGTTCATTATTTTGTCAAAAATACCGCATAAAAAAACCACTATTAAGCAACACCTTAATAGTGGTCGTATACGTATTATAAGCGAAATAGCATAAAAAATGAATAGTATTACTTAAACATTAAAGAAACAAACACAATCGAACAAATAATTCCGATTAAATCGGCAAAAAGTCCTACTTTTAATGCATCTCCCATTTTTCTAATTCCAACAGCTCCGAAGTATACTGTTAAAATATAAAAAGTCGTATCTGTACTCCCTTGCATCGTAGAAGCCAATCGCCCAATGAACGAGTCTGGTCCATACGTCGCAATTAAATCGGTCGTAATACTTAAACCAGCAGAGCCCGAAATAGGACGTATAAGTGCTAGTGGAACAATTTCTGCTGGGACATGAATTAAATCTAACATCGGCTTCATCACTGATATCATTGCATCTAATGCACCTGAAGCTCGAAATATAGAAATAGATACGAGCATTCCAACCATAAACGGTAAAATGGAAATTGCAATTTGAATCCCTTCTTTTCCTCCCTCAACGAACGATTCATACGTCGGAACTTTCTTTATCGTTCCATATAAAAGGATAAAACCAATGACACAAGGAATTACCCATAATGATATCGTATTGACAATGCTCATTTTTTCCGCCCCTTCCTACTCCTTCTTCGGTAAAAATAGCGGTCAATCCAAATCGCTCCGATCATAGAGAGTACTTGTGCAATGAATGTTACCCCAACGATTTCGGTGGGATTTGCTGATTCATACGTCATTCGAATCGAAATGACGGTCGTAGGAATTAAAGTAATCGCTGATGTATTTAATGCTAAAAACGTTACCATAGAACGACTCGCCGAATCCTTCCCTCCATTTAACTCTTTCAATTGTTCCATCGCTTTAATGCCAAGAGGGGTCGCTGCATTACCTAATCCAAAAAAATTTGCCATCATATTTGATAAAATAAATCCCATTGACGGATGATCCTTCGGTATTTCTGGAAACAACCTTTTTACTATCGGCATAAAAAGTGCCACTAACTTTTTTAACAACCCAGCTTCCTCTGCAATTTTCATTAAGCCGAGCCAAAATACTAAAACACTAATCAGTCCTATACAAATTGTTACTGCGTCTTTTGCTCCATCAAATACAGCTTTATTTATTGCTTCCATCGTTCCATTTATCATCGCATACACAATCCCAATGACAGCCATCGCTACCCATACGAGATTAACCATCGTTCCCAACACCTATCATGTAAGAAAAAATTTCTTTCACATTATTCCAGTACATTCCCGTTGTAGCTACTAACTTTCGTTTACTATAAAATAAATTCCGTTCTCCAACTTTCTCATTGCCAACATAAATGTCTGTCTTTCCAACCTTTACTCCATCCACAAGCTTTGCACTTTTATCTAGTTCAACTTTTAATACTACGCTCTTTTTTTCCTCTTCAGTTAAAGGTACTGAAAAACTATTTTTCGTGTAAACATGATTGGCGTATTTCTTTTCGGTTATTTCAGCAAGTGCTCCTTGTCCTAAAACTTTTGTTTGTTCGAAACGGTCAAAACCTTTATCAAATAAATTCATATGATCATCCCAATCGCTAGAAGCGCTCAAAGTTACGACAATTAGATCTAGTCCATCTTTTGATGCTGTTGTAACAAGCGTTCTTCCTGCTTTCTTCGTAAAACCTGTTTTTCCCCCTGTTGCAAATTCATAATACGACGTCACAAGTTTATGTTTGTTTTTCCACGGATAATCCCACGAATCTGATTTATACGTTTTTGTTCCAAAAATTTTCTTAAAAGTCTCGTTCCCCATTGCATATCTCGTTAAAAGTGCCATGTCATAGGCCGACGAATAATGAGATCCATCTCCATCCAAACCATGTGGGTTTGAAAAGTGAGTATCTTTCATTCCAATCTGTTTCGCCTTTTCATTCATTAAATATACGAACCCTTCTATACTCCCTCCTACATTTTCAGCAATTACTTGTGCTGCGTCATTACCAGATCTAAGCATAAGTCCGTATACTAAATCCTCTAGCTTCACTTTTTGCCCAGGCTTTAAATAAATTGCAGATCCTTCGACCCTGACCGCTTCATTACTTACTAATACCCTTTCTTTCATCTTTCCTGATTCAGCAGCTAATAAGGCTGTCATAATTTTTGTTATACTAGCAATTTTTTGCGGCTCATGTTCTGCTTTTCCGTATAATACACGTCCAGAATGTTGTTCCATTAATACAGCATTACGAGCACTGACATTGCTGTTCATCTTTGCATATGTAGGAATTGGTATAACGCTTGCGTACATAATAAGAAGCGTAATGATTACACAAATTCGTCTCATATTTCCCCCCACGTCCTTTTGGCACTTTTTGTACAAGTGTATGCTTGGCCTTTTAAAATATGAACGAAATCTCCCTCTCCTTCCAATAAAAAAGACGCAGAGAACCTGCGTCTAATAAGGTGTCCATTCTATTTGTTTTGCACTTTCAAATCTTTTTTCTACATCCGGCCAATTTACAACATTCCACCAATTTTTAATATATTCATCTTTTCGATTTTGGTATTGTAAATAATACGCATGTTCCCACACGTCTAGTACAAGGAGCGGTATCGTATCCCATTGTGTAAATAATTGATGAAGTGTACTCTGTAAAATTTCTAATCTTCCCGATCGGGGAACCCAAACGAGAATTGCCCATCCTGAACCTTCCACTTTAGAGGCTGCTTCTGTAAAATGTTTTTGAAAACGCAAGAAACTTCCAAAATCTTGTTCAATCCGGTGTGAAAGAGCCCCTCTTGGACTTCCGCCGCCACCTTTTTTCATGTTATTCCAAAATATTGTGTGCAAGTAATGACCTGATCCATGAAAAGCAGCTTCTCTTTCCCAATGCTTAATTAAATCAAATTGATTTGTTTTTCTCGCTTCTTCCATCATCTTCTCTGCCTTATTTAATCCTTCCACGTAACTACGATGATGTTTATCATGGTGTAACATCATAATTTCTCTAGAAATATACGGTTCTAACGCATTATATGGATAAGGTAGTGGTGGGAGTGTATGCCCTCCAATTGGAACAGCTCGTTCACTATCCCCTCTTTCACATAGTTCATATTCCTCTTCCCCCTGCACGAATACTTCCTGCAAATGATGCTGAATATGTTCTACATCATCACTTATTTCATACATAAACTCTGCATCTGTATCATACTCATGCTCTTTCATACGGTCTAATAACGTTTGAATTTTATAAGCAAGCATATGGACATCATACACTTCCATTGCACGGCTATCTAATACGTGAAGAACACTTTCACACCAGCTTTCTACTTCATGAAAGTAATCTGTGAATACACCTTGCTGACTCATGTTACACCTCCTTAATGCTATCCCCTTAAATATATTCAAAGGAAATCTCTTATATAACTGTACAAAAGGAAAAGAAGCTAAGTCCCCTCAGCTTCTTTTTCGCAGTTAATATTTGTGTAACATCTTTGTTTGATAATCCGTCTCATAATATTCTAATTCTTCACGCATCAATTGGAATTTCCCCTCTAAGCTCTTCATTACTTCCTCTACAGATGCAGGTGGTGTTTGTTGAAAAACGATGGAGTTTTTCCCTGTATAAGCAGACCGACTATTTTCATACCAATGATCACTCTTTGGTGAAAAAAACTCTGCAATTACTTGATGATAAATTTTATATAAAATCTTTTCAGCTGCTGTCTTTCGAAATGGCTGGCTATTTAACAAAACAAAACATGCATCATGCCCTTCTTCACAAAAAACGAGAAGACGTCTTATTGACGCTAATAACCCTTTATAATATTGTTCGTTTCCTGCCGGTGTCTCTTCTAATAAAGAAGGCAACGTATGATAATTTACATAATTGGTTATCAAATGAATAACATCTTCTAAAAACATAGAAACTTGTTCTGTTTGATTTTCCACCATTAGATTAGACATTTTTCCCTCTCCTTTGCCATTTCACGCTATTTCTACTCTTTTATTTTTATGTAATTCAGCCAATATTTCTTGTACTTTCACCACTATTTCCTCATCAAAATATTGTTGGAATTCTTCTATATTATTTAAATACAAACGTTTTTGCATACGAAGCTCATTCTCTTTCAGTAAACAACATATCGCTACAATATCCCGCAAATATATGTCTTGATTTTCTACTTTACATACTGGATTTCCTTCAAAAGGAGTAATTTCTTGTAAAACTTCTTCAAAATACCGAACATATAAAACAGAAAAGGTTCTTTCTTTATCATTTAATATATATGTCACTTCAGATCTATTAAAAAAATCTTCTGACGTATTAGGTTTTGCTTTCTCTAGCTCATACCCTGCATAACCTATTATAATCATCTAATTCCCCTCTCTTCCTTCTTTCAACTTATTTTAACTTAATTTTCTGACAAACGAAATACTCTTTTAAATATAACCCTTATAAAAAATAGCTTCCTTATACAGGAATTTACCTTTTTATTTTTCTTGAAGTTTGTCATAATAATATTATTGTCTCAGTTTTCTTATACAAGGAGAGTTGTATTTATGTCGTTTTCATGGAAACGTTTCTTACAAATCGGGAAAATTATCTTCCCATTTGTTGTATTAACAATTGTATTCTTTCAAGCAAAAAAAGAATTAGCAGGCATTTCTTTTTTAGAAGCAATTAATACAATTAAAAACATTCCAACCGGAGGAGTCTTTTTAGCAATTACACTTGGTGCATTTGCCGTATCAACAATGTTCTTTTATGACTATGTTATGCTTCGTTATTTAAAAGCTGATATACCTGTCCAAAAGATTTTTCGTATCTCATGGATTGCTAATACTTTAAATGGATTTATTGGATTTGGTGGTCTCGTTGGAGCAGGTGTACGAACAATGCTTTATCGTCCATACATAAAAGAAAATGGCAAACTTATTAAAAGTATCGCCTGGATGACAACCGCTTTTATTAACGGACTCGCTATTCTTTCGTTCCTCGGTCTTATTGGAATATTAGACACAAGTTTTATTTTGCATGAAAAACCGTGGCTATGGCCTGTTCTTATCTTCTTCGCCCTTTTCGTCCCTATATACATTGGCTTTTCTAAACTAAAAAATAGAAAACCAAAGCAAACCGAAGGACAAGATGAAGGAGAAGAAGAGAAAAATCCAACTGTTTTATACTCATTAGTTTCATTAGTTGAGTGGGTATCTGCTGGTATCGTTATGTATGTCATACTAATATTATTTGGCATTGATATCGAATTTCAAAAGTTTTTAGGTGTGTATGTAATTGCTGCATTAGCTGGTGTTGTTAGTCTTGTACCTGGTGGACTTGGTTCATTTGATCTTGTCTTTTTAACTGGGCTCGGACAGTATGGCATTGATACAGGTGTATTACTACCTGCTATGTTATTATATCGCCTCGTCTATTACATTTTACCATTCTGCCTTGGTCTTATTTTTGCAGCTTTTGAAATGACAGGCGTGGCCATTAAAAAGTTTGAAGACAAACCTTTTATTGCGCCTGCATTAGAAACAACTGGTGTTATATGGACTTTGCAGCGTGATTTTCTAGGAAAACTAGGTTCGTGGGCCTCTGCTGCTTTAACAGTATTTGCTGGATTAATGGTTATTTTATCGACCATTCTACCGACAAGTATAAACAGAGCACACGCCTTACATATTCTAGCTCCAAAACATCTTATTCAATTTTCTTTTAGCTTATCACTAACATTCGGTATTCTCCTCCTGATCCTTTCACGAGGCATATATTATGGAACAAAGCGTTCTTACTATATGACGATTATTTCTTTAATCGGAGCAGCTATCTTTAATACGCTAAAAGGGATTGATATTGAAGAAACGTTTATTTTATTAATTGTACTCGCTGTATTATATATGCTTCGTAAAAGATTTGTACGCGAGAAAATGGAAGTCTCACTTTCTGATATCGTAAAAGTTTTTATATTCTTACTTATAACTTTATATTTATATAAAAACTTAGGTATTTTATTTGCAGGTGCAAAAGAAGCTTTTAAACCTGATTTTGTCGTTCGTAATATTACGCAAGTAAAACGAAGTGCATTAGCAGCTACCTTTTTCGTTCCTACATTTTTACTGATTGGCTCACTCATTGCTAATCGTTATAGAAATGAATTTCCCGGGCAACCAGCTAATGATAAAAGATTACAAAACTTTTTAGATGAACATGGTGGAAATGTACTTAGTCATTTAGGTTTCTTAGGCGATAAACAATTCTTCTTTAGTAGTGATGGGAAAGCGCTCCTTCTCTTCTCTATAACTGGAAAACGTCTTGTTGTGCTAGGTGATCCAATTGGAGATCCTTCCTCCTACCGTACTGTGTTACAAGAGTTTTTAGCTGAAGCTGACCGATTTGGATACATTTGTGTATTCTACCAAATCGAAAGTAAATGGATGAGTTTATATCATGATTTTGGTTACAACTTCTTTAAGCTTGGTGAAGAAGCTGTCGTTGATTTGAATACATTTACAATAACAGGAAAAAAACGTGCCGGTATGCGAGCGACTTTCAACCGTTTTGAACGAGAAGGCTATACATTCTCTATTCACCAGCCGCCGTTCTCAGATGAACTATTTGAAGAATTAAAAAAAGTTTCAGATGCGTGGCTCGGTGGAAAAAAAGAGAAAAGTTTCTCACTCGGATACTTTGATCGTGAATATATTAGCCGTGCTCCTATCGCTACATTATCTGATGCAGATGGAAAAATCATTGCATTCACGACATTTATGCCCGTATATCAAAACGGATCATTGTCTGTTGATTTAATGCGCTATTATCCAGATGCGCCTAGCGGCATTATGGATGCAATTTTCATCCACCTATTCCAGTGGGCAAAAGAAAATGAATACCACTCCTTTAATATTGGTATGGCACCACTTTCAAATGTAGGTTTATCGACACAATCTTTCTGGTCTGAACGGGTTGCTGCTGCCATCTTTAATAATGTTCGTTACACATATAGTTTCAGCGGGTTACGACATTTTAAAGAAAAATATAAACCAACATGGAGCGGTAAATATTTAGCATTTAGAAAGAATCATTCTTTACCAATTACAATGCTCTCTGTAACAAAATTAATAGGAAAAAGAAAAAACAGCTAAATAGTTAGCTGTTTTTTCTTTTTTGAACTTGTACAATAAATTCTTTTTCATATTTCTTACCATTTATATAGAAATCTCCCCATATTTTGTACGTTCCTTCAGCAGGAAATGTAATGCGATATTGTAATTGCTCATCTGTATCAACAGGAATTGCATATAAAAAGTTTTCTCTCGTTTCGTCCACGATATAGAGCGCCTCCACTTCTCCTCTCTCTGCATGTAATTTCAATTTCTCACCCTTTTTCGCTTGAAATTGAAATGTTAACGTCACTGGTTCATTCGGATGCAGTGCACCAAATAAAAGAGAAACTTCATACTCCCCTATTTTTTTTGTAAGTACACTATCGATTGGAAACTTTACTTTTTTCTTATTTTTCTCCTCTATTTCCTTCCCAAAATCTTTCTTCGCAAATGATTGCACAGACTTATTTTTGTCTTCATATAAAAATATTGTATAGCCTTCATCTTTCGCTATTTTAGAAGATACCTTATATGATCCATTTCCTACGAATGCAGGTTTCATTTGTTGTACATGTTTTAATTGTCCGTCTACAATAACTGCCCGAATTTGATCATTCACACCACGTACTTCGCTATTTTTATTATTTAATAATTGAAACACAATATCTGCTTTCTCATTTCCTTTTCCATTTGACACATCCCATTTTACTTCCTGAACATCACCTACAGTCTCTGTAGTTTCCTGATACTTTTTTATGTAAAATCCGCCTACTACAACAAATAACAAAGCAACAAGTCCAATGACAAGATTTTTCAAAACATCACCTACCATTTTTATAGTCTCTATTCATACAAAACTTCTTTCATATATATTCTAGATTATGATTTATGAAATCCTTCTGTTTTGCACATATTACAAAGGATAAAAAAGATTTTAATTGAAAGGATTCATAGTGTATAATGCAAATGATATTGATTTCTATCAATACATTATAAGGAGGACTTTTCATGAGTGTACATATTGAAGCAAAACAAGGCGAAATCGCTGAATCTATTCTATTACCTGGTGATCCATTGCGTGCAAAATATATTGCTGAAACATTTCTAGAGGACGTTACTTGCTATAATAACGTTCGTGGAATGTTAGGATTCACTGGAACTTATAAAGGAAAACGTGTATCTGTGCAAGGTACAGGTATGGGTGTTCCTTCTATTTCTATTTATGTAAACGAATTAATCCAAAGCTACGGAGTTAAAAATTTAATTCGCGTTGGAACTTGCGGTGCTATTCAAAAAGACGTAAAAGTACGTGACGTTATTATTGCAATGACAGCTTGTACGGATTCTAATATGAACCGTTTAACATTCCCAGGATTTGATTTTGCACCAGCTGCAAACTTCGACCTTCTAAAGAAAGCTTACGATGCTGGAACTGAAAAAGGCCTACACGTTCGTGTTGGTAACGTTTTAACAGCAGATGTATTTTACCGTGAGAGCATGGACATGGTGAAAAAGCTTGGGGATTACGGTGTACTAGCAGTAGAAATGGAAACAACTGCGCTTTACACATTAGCAGCGAAATACGGTGTAAATGCATTATCTGTCTTAACAGTAAGTGATCACATCTTCACTGGTGAAGAAACAACATCTGAAGAGCGTCAAACTACATTTAACGAAATGATTGAAATCGCTTTAGATGCAGCAATTCAACAATAATACATTAAAGAACTCGTCATACGTCTGTCGAGTTCTTTTTATGTGACTTTTTATTAAAAACTACTTTCAGAAGAGACAGATTTTCTCCTCTACTTTTTTGTAACGTTTGTTATAATTAAGAAATCATTTACAGTATTTCTCACAAGAGGTGACGCAGTGAAAAACAGAAGTATCGTCTTTAAACTATTCTTATTAACATCGACATTATTTACAATCATATTCCTCCTTTTTTTCTTAGGACAATCTCTATTTTTAGAGAAATTTTATATTAATAAAAAAGTAAAAACCGTCCAAACAGCTTTTGAAAAATTCGTAGCTAATTATGAAAAAAGTGATAAAGATCCTGAGGAAATTAGAAAACTAAAACAAGAATTTCATGATAAAACAAATGCTGATATGCAATTTTTAAATTCTGAGGGCATTATTAAAAGTGATAACAATTACTACATTGATGTCATTAATCCTAAAAATAATGAAACATATTTCATTCCACTCAATAATCTTTTAACGCCCGAAGAATATAAGAAATTTGAAAACTTAGGATTGAAAAAAGATGGCATGATAAACGTCGTCGGTTTGCTACGAGGGAAAACAATAACCCCACTAGAATTGACAACAAATTATAATCGATGGCAAAACGAACGTTTCAATTCAGATTTTCAATCCATTAATGGCAATTCTACTAAAAATAGACTTACAAGCCGATCCAAAACTGTGACTCAAATTGAGTTTACTGGTATTGTATCTAAATTACAGCTTCCGTCAAAAGCCGAGGTTCGCCTTGCAAATGATTTTGAAACATTACAAGCCGTTCAATATTTTGCAGACATTATTAGAAATGGCACTGCTAACCCGCACCAATTGAACACTTATATAATAGATGGTGGAGAGAATATAAAAAATAGCATCTTTGTAAAACCTATTGTGGAAAATGAAAAAATTACAGAATACGCTTTTGCGATAGCATCTTTACAACCTGTTAATGAAGCGATGCTCGTTTTAAAGGATTATTATGTCTATGCCTTAATCATCGTATTTCTCGTAATTATTTTATTATCCTTCTACTACTCAAAAATCATTGTGAAGCCATTAATTAAAATGAATCGCGTTACAAAGAAAATGGCCAATTTTGATTTTAGCGAGAAGTTACCTGTAACAGCAGACGATGAGATTGGCGGGCTTTCCGGTAGTATTAATACGTTATCTGTAAACTTAAAAGACCGAATCGATCGATTAAATGTTGCCAATACAAAATTACAACAAGATATTGAACGTGAACGTCAATTAGAGAAAACGCGAAAAGAATTCATTTCTGGTGTATCGCACGAATTAAAAACACCACTTAGTGTAATTAGAAGTTTCGCAGAAGGAATTAAAGATGGCGTTAGTAAAGATACGACGTATTACACAGATGTTATTTTAGAAGAAACCGAAAACATGAACAGACTTATTGTTGAAATGTTAGAATTAGCAAAATTAGAGTCAGGTACGTACAAACTAGATATGACGACATTCTCGATCGGTGAATTAATTCAACAAGTCTATACAAAGTTATTATTTAGCATGGAAGAAAAGCATTTACAAGTGAACATAGATGGAGACTCTTCTATATTTGTTCAAGCGAACCGTAGTCGTATTGAGCAAGTCGTTGTGAACTTACTTAGCAATGCAATTCGCTATACGCCAGATGGAGAAAAAATACAAGTCTCCGTTATAGAAATGGAAGATACAGTAAAAGTTGAAATAGAAAACACAGGAAACCCTATTCCAGAAGACAGTCTTGAAAAAATTTGGGATCGTTTCTACCGTTTAGATGCATCGCGTAGCCGTCATACTGGTGGTACTGGTCTTGGATTATCTATTGTTAAAAATATTTTAGACCTACACCATGCCGAGTACGGTGTATATAATACGACTAATAGTGTTGTATTCTACTTTAATTTACAAAAAGTAAAAGAAGTCAAATAATTTGTCTTAATTTCACTAGGAGTTCACATGAAATTCACACTCTCCCTTTATAGTAAGAACAAGTTAATCCTTTCCTTTACACATATAAAAGAGGAGAGTGCGTGAAATGAAACAAGCAGGACAACCTATTCAAAACGAAAAACAATTAGAAACTATCAAAAATATACTTTTACAATCTTCGAAACGTGATGGCTTATTATTCGTATTAGCTGTAAATTCTGGCTTAAAAGTAAGTGAAATCTTACAATTAAAAGTTAGTGATGTAATCGATGAAAACGAAAATGTTCGCCATTCCATTTTATTTTACAATGAAAAAGTAAAGAAACATAAATGGTTTGCTGTAAATGAAGACTTACAGCACGCGATCGAAGACTACATGAAAGAACGTAAAACTTGGAAACGTAATGAACCATTGTTAAAGTCTCAAAAAGGAACAAAATCTATTACGAGACAACATGCGTGGTACATTTTAAACAAAGCTGCAAAAGAAGTTGGATTAGAAGGGATTAGCTCACATACACTTCGAAAAACTTGGGGATATTGCGCATACAAATCAGGTGTTGATATCGCATTTTTACAACACTTCTTTGATCATAGTACTCCATCAAAAACTTTAAAGTATATCGGTATTGCTTAATAACTCTTATACATAAAAAAGGTTACCATTTATAAATGGTAACCTTTTTTATGTTTCACATTCTCTTTTCTTGTCTCTCCTATATTGTAGTGGTACTCTAATAGTAAGGGGGAGAAATTATGAACACTTTAACAATTGAATTACCGAAAGAAACGGCTGAAAAA
Organism: Bacillus cereus group sp. BfR-BA-01350; assembly: GCF_022663775.1. Taxonomy (NCBI): domain Bacteria; kingdom Bacillati; phylum Bacillota; class Bacilli; order Caryophanales; family Bacillaceae; genus Bacillus; species Bacillus cereus group sp. BfR-BA-01350. The sequence continues at coordinate 4,225 of NZ_JAKUGD010000001.1, read as the reverse complement.
CTTGATTTATTGAAACAAGCTTATGAAAAGAAAACAGGTGCTTCTATTTCTGAGAGTACTCTTGTTCAAACACTTATCTCAAAAGAATTTATCCAAGCGATAACTCCTTTTGATTTACAACAATTCATCACTAGCAAAGAACAGCATTAATTGCTGTTCTTTTTTTATACTTTATCCCGCATTAACGGGCAGTAAGACCCCCACCTCAAAATTCAGCGGAAGCAAAGAAGTTAGATGGAGGTCGGGCTGCCCGTAAAAGCCCGATTGGTGAGGGCTGATAATCAGTGGGGGGATGAACAACCCCCCCCCTGATTAAAGTTTCACTTTATCAGGGGTTTGCAGGAAATCTACCTCGAAACAATTCTTTACTTTAGCCAAACTCCTATTAGGGATCTCCCTATCGTTACTATCCCATAAAAAATTTTTTATTTATTTTCAGGAAAACCATTGACAATGATAATGATAACCATTATCATTTATTACGAAGCCAACAATTGATGAATCAACCAAACGCTCAGTAACATTGTTACCCCTCTTTTTCATATAGAAAGGCACTGTACATTCCCCCTGTTTGTACAGTGCCTTTCTTGTTTATTATCACTCAAACAAATTTAATTGCTCAGGCTTTGGCTCACCATATGTAATGTTCATCATTTTCATAAGCTGTTTCGCATTATCAGCTGCATCTCCGCCTGAATTATTGTTAAATAATACGTATATGTCCTTTGTCTTCTTTTTTAATTGTTCTAGTCTTTCTACCCATTCTTCTAATTCTTTATTGTTGTAGCGATATAAGCAACGAACCGCTCTCCAATTTTCCCCTTTATCAAGCCAGCCATGAACATTTCGGCCATGAAAACGTATTAACACCATCTCTGCATTCGTTACTTCTAATACGAGTGGTACTGAACCCATCCCTGCCTGTGGCTCATCACAAATTGTATGAATCCATTTTTCTTGCTCTAGAAACTGTAACGTCTTATCTCTCATTTCTGGATAAAACCATGTTTGATTTCGAAATTCTATTGCACACGGCAAACCTTCCATTTTTTCTTTCGTATATCGAAGAAAATCTACATTTTTCTTTTTACAATCAAACCATGGTGGATATTGAAATAAAATCGTTTTTAATTTACCCGCTTCAATTAAAGGAAGAATAGATTGTTTATATACATCAAACATCTCATCGAACGTAGAAAAAGGAACTTCACCTTTCATATGTCCTGTCATTCCTTGATATGCTTTGACGATAAAAGAAAAATCTTTCGGTGTTTCCATTGCCCATTTTGTATAGTTTCGTGCAGGTTGCATCGCATAAAATGAACTATCCACTTCTACTATAGGGAAATACTCACTATATGTTCGTAATTTATTTCTATTTTCATAGGGGTCTATATATAAAGAATCATGATCTCCCCACCCTGTTACTCCAATGAAAAGCAAATATATTCCTCCCTTTTCAACTTCACCTACTATCCATTCTACTCACTTCCTGAACACTTCGACCAATCAATTTCATTAAGTAGTCCCTTCTTTAAGAGTATCCGTATAAAAATATGATATACTAGATGGAAGAATTTTTAAATTGAGGGGTTATTTATTTATGCTTCCAAAAGATGATATTGTGTCTCATGAAAAACGAATAGAAGAATTAGAAAATAAAGTACGTTTTTATGAAGAACTTGTGAATCAATTACCACATCATTTTACATATAAAAATCCACAGATTGGTTTACAAATAAAGAAAACGAGATCAACTCATTCTATTCAAAACATACAAAAAGAGAATAAAGAGGCTGATTTTCAGCTTACTTGCGATTCATTATTTTTATTTAAACAACTTGAAACATACTTTGTTCATATTTTTGATGCTTTTTCACATCATGTAACCTTTGTTGATAATAAAGGAAATATAACTTTATGTAATCAGGCTGCGGCAGATGATTTTGGTGTAGTACGAAATGATATAATCGGAAAGCCAATTCAACAATTACTAAAATTACCTGAAGAAAAAATTAAAGCTCTTGAAACATTAAGAACAGGCACAGAAATATATAATGAAGAAGTTTTAGACAAAAACTATGGTATTTTAAATAACCGAATTATTCGTGATTATAACGGAGAAATTTTTAGAGTTATTAGTGTCTTTCATTATTTAAACACAGAACGTGATGCAGAAAAATTTTCGTTAGCAGGGCGAATCGCAGCTGGTATTGCACATGAAGTCCGTAATCCTCTTACAACCGTACGAGGTTATTTACAATTTTTACAAGAAACTGTTTCTCCATCTAATAAAGAACTATTTAAAAACTTACTTATTCCTGAATTAGATCGCGCAAATAGTATCATTACAAAATTTTTATCTATTTCAAAAACACGTGAATTTACAAGAGAACCCTTTCCAATTAATACATTTTTACGTGAGTATATTCAACAGTTACTAGCTAGCGAAGTCTTTTTACATAACATTTCAATTAATTATAATTTTTCTACCGAATTAGATGATATTTTAGTTCATATTGATCGTCATGAACTTGTGCAAGTTTTTTTAAACTTATTCCAGAACGCTGTCGATGCTCAAGGGGAAAAAAAACTTTCTATCCAAATTACTAGTTACCGCCTAGATAATTTTGTTCGTATTACTTTCACTGATAATGGGACTGGTATTCCATCAGCGATTCAAGAATATATCTTTGATCCATTCTTCTCAACAAAAGATTCCGGTACAGGACTCGGCTTGGCAGTAACGAAAAAAATTATTCAAAATCATAACGGTACATTAAAAATGACTAGTAATGAAGATGGTACTACTTTTACTATTTCAATTCCAATCTTACCTAAAACAGCCCTTGAAAGATTAAATCAAGACAAATAAAATCCAATCCACGAACTGCATGTCAATTGTTAAATCCCTTAACAATCGACATGCAGTTTTTTATGTTGAACTTTTCTTCTTTACATTATATGAAACCTTCTCTATATCTTACTTATTTGTTTGCCAAGCGGGCCAATTTCTTATTTTTTTAGAAATGGTAGTTTGTCCATCACGGATTTAGTATAAATTTCATTTTAATATATAGTAATGACTATTGATTCTATGAAAGAAAGGAATGAAAAGATGAACAATAAAAATAAAGGAAAAGTATTTTATGGTAATGACTGTTGCGAAGTCAGAGCTTGTAGTCATATTAACATCTCTAAGTCCGAACTTACAGAATTTGTTAGACTTCTTCAAGCTCTTGGCCAAGCTATTCAAGCTGTTTTTCAAAACCCTTCTCAAAATAATATCGATAACTTAATCGCTGCCCTAAATAACTTACAAAAATTTCTCAATTGCTTAGATTTATCTCCAGCACAAAAACAAATTGGAAATTCTATCATTGCTAATCTATTAACTATTTTAAGAACAACACCTTTCTCATGCGGAGCGTTGTACGTTGAACTACAAAGCCTGCTTAATTATTTATTATATATCGCTAAGTTATTCAAAGTAGATTGTTGTACGACCGACAAACTAGTTAAACTCATAACAGAGATCCAAGCTATCCTAGTTCAATACGGATCAGGTTGTCTTGGAGGTGGAGGCGCTACTGGTGCTACCGGTGCTACCGGCGCTACCGGCGCTACTGGGCCTCAAGGACCGGCGGGTGCTACCGGTGCTACTGGGCCTCAAGGACCAGCGGGGGCTCAAGGTGCTACTGGACCTCAAGGACCTCAAGGACCTCAAGGACCGGCAGGTGTTCAAGGCGCTACTGGACCTCAAGGGCCTCAAGGTATTCAAGGGCCAGCAGGGGCTACGGGGGCTACTGGGCCTCAAGGTGTTCAAGGACCAGCAGGGGCTACCGGCGCTACGGGGGCTCAAGGACCTCAAGGCGTTCAAGGACCAGCAGGCGCTACCGGCGCTACTGGTGCTCAAGGACCTCAAGGCATTCAAGGACCAGCAGGCGCTACTGGTGCTACTGGTGCTCAAGGACCGGCAGGCGCTACTGGTGCTACTGGACCTCAAGGACCTCAAGGCGCAACAGGCGCTACTGGTGCTCAAGGACCTCAAGGTGTTCAAGGGCCAGCAGGGGCTACCGGCGCTACTGGTGCTCAAGGACCTCCAGGTGTTCATGGTCCAGCAGGCGCTACTGGCGCTACGGGGGCTCAAGGACCTCAAGGCGTTCAAGGACCAGCTGGCGCTACTGGCGCTACGGGGGCTACTGGACCTCAAGGCGTTCAAGGA